>CAZIEW010000019.1:0-40806 GCA_964538515.1 uncultured Syntrophobacteraceae bacterium | reverse complement strand
CGGAAGGGGCGATCTGCAACCGACTATCCCCCTTTTCGGTTACCCCGAAGAGGGGGTTTTTTATCCTTGAGCCCGCGAGGTGCAAACAGCATTGTGATGAGATCCTCCGTGCTATAATGTGACTGTATCCAGACGTGAAACCAGCAACACAACGAGCGCTTCACCTGTTGATTGAGGGCACGAGATGACTGAAAAGACCAAAGACGAGGTTGCGCAAGACATTCCCCAGAGCTTCAATATGCTGTTTGAAGATGCGGATCTTCCTGAGGAAGAACCGGATCATCCCGGATGGCTTTCCACCGCCGAAATCCTCAAAGTTTCGCACCCCGTTTTCGAAAACAGCCGTTTTCTTATTGGGTATCATCATTCCAGCAATACGTACGTCCTGGCCGGCGACACCCTGACCCTGGTCGATCCGGGAAATGACTACACGATCTTCGCGGAGCTGGAGAAACTGGGTTACGACCTTCGCGACATCCGCAAGATTGTGCTGACTCACGGCCACCGCGACCACTGCATGGGTGTTTTCGAATTGCTGCGCTATCCCCCCATCATGGAAGGGAAAAAGGTCGAGATCGTCATGCACGCCGGCGGCCCGATGGAATTTAAACAACTGGTCACGGAGGTGGGATTTCCCCCAACCGAGCTCAAAGGGGGCGAGACCCTCGATCTGAGCGGGTTCCCGTGGCAGGTGATCCACACGCCCGGGCACACGATCGACGGCATCTGCCTCTTTCACGAGCCCACCGGAACGCTCATCTCCGGAGACACCGTATTGCCCGACGCCATGGGGGATGCCGACAAGTCGGCCGGGGGACAGCTGGACCATTACCTTTACGGTCTCAAACAGCTGCTCAGAAGGGACATCGTGCACGTGCTGCCCGGTCATGGCGTCCCCGTGGCGGTCACCGGCAAGCACACGGTCGAGGAAACGTACGTGGGTGTGATGATGAAAATCCTCGAGGTCCCGCAGGACGGTCAGATCACCTGGATGGACGGGGCGAGACAGCTGGCGGAAAAGGGGCTGCTCGAGGAGGCCGTCTATTGCTGCGACAAGGAGCTTCTCCTTCGCCCTGAGAACGCCCAGGCCATGCACCTGAAGGCCTTTGCGCTCAACGACATGGGACGGTGCGAGGAAGCCATTGCGCTTCTGGACCGGATCCTGATCCAGGAGCCCGACAATGTGCATGCCCTGACGGCCAAGGGGCACGCCCTGCTCGGTCTCGCCCGACACGAAGACAGCCTGCCCTATTTCGATCAGGCCCTGGCCAGGAATCCTCAGATCACGGAAGCCCAAATCTTCAAAGGAATGGCATTGTATTTCCTTGGCCGATTCGATGAGGCCATGGCCATCGAGCCGTTCAAGTCGGAGTTTCTTTCCCGATTCAAGACCGAGCTGGGGTCGCTCAAAGCGGGTCAGCCGAGTAGTCCCGGCGCGAGTGCTTGAGCATCGAGGGCGGGGCATGCTTTCGTTTGGCTAAGCCGGCACGAGATGGGCAGGCTCAAAGAGGAGTGAAGACGGATGGACGATCGGATCGTACGTCTCTATGAGACGTCAAAGGCGCTTGTGAGCTATATCGACGCGGAGGACGTGTTCGATAAGGTGGGGAGCATGGGCTGTGGTGGCGTGGATCACCACCAATCGGAGGCGTTTTATAATCTCATCGCGGCCGCCAGAACTGCAATCATCGACTATGAGAGACATCTCGGCAAATCATAGGACAGAGAACATGAGGGGGCTCGATGGCGCTCGAGGAAGTCACCTATGAAGAGTACATGAAGAAGCTGGACCAAATTGAGAAACGGTATTTGTCGGACGAGCGAGGGTTTCCTGAAGGAGCGCGCGAGAAAGGACTGGAAATCTGCAGGAAGTTCAGGCGAGAAGTCGCAGAGCTGGGTCCCGAGAACTGCGAATACTATATCGATACGCTTTATGGCTTGCCCATGCACAAGCCGAAAGCTTCCCTGGATAAGAGTGAAGACCGAGGGTGACCGGTCATGCGGGGGGCTCCTGTCTTGAGGAGACCTCCGCCCTCCCGGTTCTCGGGCTTCACGGTTCACCGCGATGGATCTCCATTTTCAGGGGGGGCCGATGGAAGCTAAGAGCGATCCCTATGTCACGTGCGCGCATTGTGGCGTCCGAATGAAACTGGAGGATGCCATTCGCTACGAGCACCGCCTTCTCTACGGGGATCATTTCCATTGTCGGGAATGCGACCCCAAAGGGGTGTGGGATTGCATGAGTCACGACACCGACATGGAGGTTCACTGACCGTGCTGCCTTCTCGTCTTGCGCCCCACAGTCGCCCCCGGGTTGTACAGGGGGGCATGGCTGAGACCACAAAAGGCAAGGCCGGCACCTGTGCAGGGCCACTTTCATTGCGTTGGTAATGCTCCCTTTCTATTCCATTGTCTGTTTTGGTGATGGAGCGTTCGAAGAGCAAATTCCGACGCTCTTCGAACGCTTTGGATCCCCCCCTACTGCCTGAGTCGAGTGATCCCCGATCGTGCGCTCCCTCCAAAGCTGGATGTAACGGTTATGCTGTTTCCGGCAGCCGGCTGCGGGACTCCCACCAGGACGATCGTGGGAACACCACCCTGAATGGTCAAGATGCCACCAGGTACGGTCGCCCCTGTGGTCGAGACGTAGGGCTGCAGGGTCAAAACGGCGTTCGCGTTGGTCGACGTGGCGGACACGGTCAATCGCTGTTTCCCGGTCCGGTACTCCACCAGGGTGATGGTGACGGTGTCGGGCGGCGGGGCAGCGGGGTTGACGGTGACGGTCGTGGTCGCCGTGCTGCTCCCTGAAGCATTCGTCACTGTGAGCTGGAAAGTCAGAACGGTAATCGCTGCCACGGTGGGTGAAGTGAACGTGACGACGGCCGAGGTGCTATTGGGACTAAACGAGACTAATGGCGTCCCGCCGATTTGAGCCCACTGGAAGCTTAACCCTGCCCCGGTGCTCGCGCCGCCATTCAAGGTCACGAGGACGTTTGAAGGCACGGTCTGAGCTGCACCCGCGTTAGCGACGGGCGCTGTTCCCGCGCACGATGTCGGGACGACATTGCTGGGCCAAGGCGAAAGACGCCCCACCAGGGTCCCCGCAGCCGACGTGTAACCGCCGCAGGCGAGGAAGGCCAGGGCGTTGAAGTTGTTTTCGACGATCGGTGATCCGGGGATGTTTTCCGGGAAGATGTACTCGGAAATGGGAGCGTGATACTGCCCGTAAAAGATCCCGTTTGCTTCCGTAATCGCACCGGGATTAGCCGGGTCCTGGCTCTGGAGTCCTTCGATGACCGCTCGCATTTCACGCGTGGGCGGCAAGAAGGTCCCCGCAGGCGGTGGAGTGCAGGCCTTGTCGGTTGCAACCGCCGCGGTGCACGGGGGGCGGAACCGCCAACGACCCTTGACGGCGCCGTTGGGCGGACCCGGGTCCACTCCGATGGTCCCCCAGTCCCGGTCGGTGGTCGCCCCGGTCACGGGGTTAAGGTCGATGCCGTAAAGGTGGATATTCCGGCTCGGGTCGGTGGTCATTCCCTCAAACCGGGTGCGCACCGCAGCCTCGCCTGCCCCGAGGACCGTCAGGCCGCCGGTGCCGATCAGGGTCACATCCGTCATCACGTAGGCGGGATTCGTTCCCGGCGCCGTGTAGATGGCAATGTTATTGACGATGGTGTGCGCGGAGACGTAAGTGCTCGCGATTCCGGGCCAGGGACCGGCGGTAGGGCCAGAGGTGGTGAGGTCATCCGCAACGAGGGTTCCCGCAAAGGTGACATAGTCGCCCACCTCGAAGGGAGCCTGGATCCGTGGATCAGGCAGTGCGCCCGCGGCTATCAGTGCCGGGTCCGGCATGTTGATGGTGGCGGCAAAGCCCGTCGCGGGAGCCACGGCGAGGGGCCGGTTGCCCTGAGGACACAAGGGGTCTGCTCCGGAGCGCGGCAGACACATGGGAAAGCCCGTTCCGGCCATGATGGTGGGGTTGTCGGCGTCCACGGTGAACCGCGGATCGGGAGACATGATACGACCATAACGCCCGGTGGGGTCGTTGAGGCGAACCCTCGTGCCGGTCGTGGAGCTGCCGAGCGTTCCGCCAACACGCATTTCACCCACTGCGAGGTCGATAAAGTTGATGAATCCAGCACCTGAGCTCAAGGCATTTTGAGAGATGTAGATGAGCCCTGCTAGGTAAAGATCCGGGGGGCCCAGGACCCGGTTGCCCACCACATGGACCTCGTAGGTCGTCAGAGGCGGCGCTGCAACAAGGTCGTCCGCCATAGCCATGCCCGTGGTTGGGGGGCTGGTAAGCAAACCGTACGGAGAGGGCGCTTGAGCGAAGACTTCCCGCCAGGTGAGTGCGCTGGCCGGGAAGATGACGATCGTTTCTTTAGGCACGGTCACGACGTGACCGTTGACCTTCAAGGTGCCTCCGCAGTGTGCGCTTGCGGCGCAGGCTGGATCCAGGGTGGCTTCCTCGAGGAGTCCGGTGATGTCGAATTGAGTGGACGGCGGAATCGGTGTCTGCGCGGTCGCAGCGCCCGTCCAGGCCAAGGCGGCCAGGAGGAGCAAGAATGCTACTCTCCAGGGGCGTTTGCCAAGGCGACATAAGGTCGCTCGATTGTATTTGGAGTCCATCTCTACTTCCTTTCCGCATCAGCTTGCCGGTGCACCTTAGGGGCAAGCAAGCATTGAAGGCTTCCCGCCTTATCGGATTCTATGGGCTCATCTCGCGTACCGTGAGATGAAGTCATTTCACTCTCCCATTGGTAAGACTACTTAGCTCCAATACCCGCCTTAGAATCGCACGGGCTGAGCGTGCCTCTGTATTGAGCAAGAGCTGTGCCCGAAAACCGTTACGATCAAACGCGTATTATTCTCGGTACTTGAGCGGACTACGAGGAGCAGCTCCTCCGCCGCTTCGCCTCCCAATTCGCAAAATCTCGATGGGGAATTCGAGGAAGTTCGAACGAGCAGGGGGTCGGATTGTGGGACTGCGAAAGAACGATCGGTAACGCAATCCTCATCATCACCGTCGGAAAAGCCGCCACCAACGGGATCGATGGCACGTCCATTGGACGGTTGCTGTCTTGGAGAATCCTGCGGCTACTGGACCTGGAGCTTTTTTCTGCGGTAGCGGAAGGTGTGATGATTGAGGCCAAGGAATTGGGCCGCCTTGCTTTCGTTGCCCCCGGCCTTCTGGAGAGCTTGTGCAATGTAGTGCTTCTCGACGGACTCCAGGATGGAAGTCAGGTCGGCGCCCTCGTCGGGGAGGGGCGGGAACATCGGGGTTTCCTTATCACCCCTACCTGGATCCTGGTCGGAAACGATTCCGAGGTCTTCGATCGCGAGCTCCGGGCCCGTGCCGATCAGTACCCCCCTTTCGATCACGTTCCTGAGCTCCCGGACGTTTCCCTGCCAGTGGATGCTGGTGAGCGCCCTTTGGGCTTCAATGCTGATCCCGGTAAAACGCTTTGCGAACTTCTGGCTGAATTGGCTCAGGAAGCGCATGGCGATCGGAATGATGTCCTCGGGATGCCTGTTCAAGGAGGGGACTTCCAATCTGATGACCCCGAGTCTGTAGAAGAGATCCTCCCTGAAGGATCCGGCGGCGATCATCTTCATGATGTCCTTGTTGGTGGCTGAAACCACACGGGTTTGAACCTTCAGGGCCTTGGTCCCTCCAACTCGGTAGTACCCACCGTCTTCAAGAAACCGGAGCAGCTTCGCCTGAGCCTCCGGACTCAGATCTCCCACCTCATCCAGGAACAGGGTGCCGCCGGTGGCCTCTTCAATGAGGCCTCTCTTCCCGTGCTGGCGTGCTCCCGTAAAAGCGCCTCGCTCGTGTCCGAACAGCTCGCTCTCGATGAGGTCACTGGGAATGGCCGCGCAATTCACCGTGACCATGGGACCTCTCGATTGAGGACTGTGGTAGTGGATGGCCCTGGCGATCAATTCCTTCCCTGTACCCGTTTCGCCGAGAATCATCACGGGCGTGTCCGGGCTGCGGGCGACCTTCTTCACCAAGTCCATCAGGTGGGTGATCTGCTCGCTTTCAGCCATGATGAACGGGAAGTCCTGGTTCAAACACCTTTCCTGCAGGGTCCATACCTCCTTTTTCAGGGAGATGGTCTGGAGTGCATTCCGAATGGCAACCTCGAGGGCATCCATGTGGAGGGGCTTTACCACGTAGTCATGAGCCCCCAGCTTCATACAGGAAATCACCGTTTCGATATCCTCATAGGCGGAGATCATGATGACCAGAGTCTCTGGATACGACTCCCTGAACCGACGGAGAGCCTCCACCCCGTTCATGCCGGGAAGGCCGATATCCAGGAGAACAAGATCAGGGGCGAGCTTCTCCGCGGTCTCTAGGGCTTCTTCTGCAGCAGGAAAGGCTTCAACCCGATACGTGCCCTCAAGGGCAGTCACCACCCCTTCCCGGATGCTCATGTCGTCGTCGATCACGTGAATACGGTAAGGCTCCATGACTTCTCCACCTCAAGAATGGTCCCATTCATCCCGATGGATGCCGTTCTTCGGGATCTCGATCGTGAATTCGGCCCCGCCCCACCTGCTCGGAGCAACCTTCAAAGCACCGCCGTGATCGGACACGATCCGGTGGCAAATGCTCAGCCCTATTCCGAGCCCGTCCTTCTGTGTCGTGAAAAACGGCTCGAAGACCCTGTCCGACAAATGGGCAGGGATCCCGGGACCTGAATCGGCGACCTTGATCAGGAGGCGGTTTCCATTGGCCGCTGAAGAAACCTCCAGTCTCTTGGGGCCGTCCCAGTTTCGGAGCGTGCCGATGGCATTGGTGAGGAGGTTCACGAGGACCTGGTGCAAGGAGGATGGGTCCGCCAGACACTCCGGTATATCGACCGCCTGCGATTTCGTGATCTCGATTTCCCCTTTCCGAAGCGTCGTGGCGCAGAGCTCGATGGACTCATCGATCATGCGGTTGACGTTGACGGGGACCATCTTGAGCTCGGAAGGTCGTGAGAAGTCGAGAACCCTTCGGATGACCGCTTCGATTCGGTTGGAGGCGCTCTTGAGCTGCTGGATGATCCCGGCTGCTTTGAGCATCGTTTCCTCCTCGGGGAGAGATTCGCTTTCGTAGAGGCGCTCGAGGTTGCTCAGGTGGATGTTGATGCCTGACAATGGATTTCGCAGTTCGTGAGCAATGCCAGCCGTGACGCGCCCAAGGGAGGCCATTCTATCCTGGATCCCCAGAAGACGCTCCATTTCTTTCATTTTCGTGATATCGGTCATGTTGATCAAAATGGCTTTCATTCCCATGTATCGCATCGTGGTGGCCAGGCAATACAGCCACTTCACCGGTCCGCTCTCTTCTCCTTCGCCAACCGCATGGTATCTGAAGCGAATATCCGCCCTTTCTGTCCGTTCGGAAGTCAGCTCACGATAGAAAGCCTTGACCTCCTCGAGGTCATCCGGGTGAATCCCCTCGAAATCCACGCTGCGGTTCCGCTCAAACGGTCGACCCAGGAGACGTTCATACTCAGGATTCGCATAGACCACCCTGTGATCCTGAATGATCGAAATCCCTGTCGGCGAATTCTCAACAAGGCTTCGAAAGTTTTCCTCGCTCCGTTGAAGTGATTCCTCAGCCGACTGGCGCTGTTCCTCACGGGTTTGGAGGGACTCGGCCATCGCATCGAAAGCCGACGCCAGTCTGTTGAGCTCCCCGTTTCCATGGCGCAGACCGCTGCGCGCGGCAAGCTCTCCGTGGCCTAGCCGGTGGGCAAGATCCAGCAGTGAGCTCACGCTGCGCATGACGAGCAAATGTCCGAAAAAAGCCGCCGCGGCGAGGACCAGGAAAGTCACCCCCGCGAGAGCAAGAAGATTCTTGAGGAGGATCTCGTTGGACTTGGCGTGAATGCTCTCGAGGCTCATGCTCGCAAAAACGAATCCACCGGGCTGCACACCCTTGAGAGGCATGAACGCATGCAGACGTTCAACCCCGTCGATGTCCGTGGCTTCAACGAATCCCTGCACATGATCGGTCATGGTCTTGATGATCTGCTCGTCTTCAAGGACTTTTCCCACCCATCGCTCCGGTTCGGGGTAGTGCGTGATCACGGTGCCCGTCGTGTCGGTGATCGTGAGGGTCGTATCAGGGGGGAGCTGAGAATGGGCGATCAGCTCATAAAACCCTTCCGGAGGGCGCTGGGCGAAAACCACCTCGGCCAGCTCCCCGTTGGTGTCCGCGACAAGCCGGCTGTAGACCGCCGCCGGGATGTTGCTCGGCGATTGGATTTCATAGTCGCTCACGAAGAGCTGTCCCGCCTCAAAAGCGCGCCGGAAATGGGCCTCGTTTCCGGTGAGCAGGGAACCGGCAAAGGGGATGGCGCTGCAGGCCAGATGGCCGTGCGCATCGAGCACCCCCAGGTTGACGAAGCTGGATTCCCTGAGGATGCGGCTAAGAAAGTCCGAGCACCTGGACAAGTCCATCGGGTCCAGGTCGGGATGCTGCGCGAGGGCTTCGAGCCAGCGAGACGCCCCTTCGCTCAGCTGCTCCTCTCTGGCCGAAACGAAGTGGAGTGTCCTGAGAAGGTCGCTTTTGGCTTCCAGATACGCGAGCTCCTTTTGCTTGAAACCGGAATGGATAATCACCCCGAAAGCCGGCAGCACAGCCAGTAGTACCAGGAGAATCAGGCGTGAGCGCAGGCTGCTTAGAACATGAGTCATGGGTAGCTCCCCTCGTTCTCCGGAGCACGCTCGATGCCCTCCACGCGACTCCTCGAGCCGCCCCAATGCTCTTAACGCTCTCCCGAGCCTCATGTCAGGGGACTTTGCCAGAAACGGTGACGGAAAGGCCCGACGCATCATGAGGTTTCTTCCGGGGATCCCTCATGGTAATCCCTGCTTCCATATTAGGTGCACCTAACCTTATTTACAAGGGACTCCTGGCTGAGCGACCCCCAAGAAAGACTTACGTATGCCTCCTCGGTTTACGGAAGGAGGCCCAATAGGGCAAGCACCCTGTGCGTTTTTCCGCTGAGCTCCTTTCCGTTTCGAATTTTTTCGAACTCCAATTTGAAATTTTGGAAGGAGCGAGGGCCGGGCACGGGTCCAGAAAAACTAGGTGAGGCTCAATACATTGAATTTACTGGAGCTTTTCAGATATCTGTGAAAGGCACAGGGATTGCTCTGCTCAAAAACGAACGGGGTCCGAACGCGCTTGTTTCCGGGAATGGAGGCGTGAGCCAATGGCTGCGGCATTTGAGAAGCAGAGCAAAAGAATCTTGCTGGTGGAAGGCGACGAGCTTGTGAGGACCGCGATGGCTTCCTTCTTGGAAGCGAAGGAGTGCGTGCTCAAGGCGTGCCGTACGGCGAGGGAAGGGATTGAGGCGCTCGAAAGGGAGGACTTTGACCTCATTTTCTGCGATCTGACTCTTCCAAACACAGAGTGCGCGGAGTTTCTCAGGTTCTCGGGAGCCTGCTGCCCGACAGCCAGGAGGGTGCTCATGACGGGCCCCAAAGAGACCTTTGTCTCGGCCGACCTCCGTGAGCTCGGCGTCGATGCCGTCATCGAAAAGCCCCTGACCCCAGCAAGTGTTGAAGATTGCCTTGTCCAAATGACACGATCCCGTTGATCGTGTGAAACGAGATCACCTAATCAGGCAAAAGGGAGGGTGAGATGAGAAATCGATACAGGTCTCTGTTGGTGTTGGTCATGGTCATGGTGAGCCTGGTGGGATTCGTCCAAGCGGTGTCCGCGCAAAGTCTCTCGGTTGCATCCGCGTTGGGCCTGCCGGCCAAGTTCCCTATACTCTTCGGCACGACTGGAGCGTGCGATAACGTTGTTCAGGGGGGGCCGTGCACGCAAACGAGCACCCTGGTGCTGGTTAATCCGAATACGGGAAGACTGTTAAAAGGAATTGGGCCGGTGGGCTATACGGTGAATGGGCTGGCCTGGGACGCCACGTCCGGGAGGCTTTACGCCTCGACGGCCATCGGAGACCAGAAGTTTCATGGGTTGATCACCATCAATCCCTTTACGGGACGTGGCAAGCCCGTTGACCCGACTGTCGCCAACTTCGGACTTCCCGGTGCCCCGTCCCCGATCCATTCCATTGCGGTGGATCCCTTCGGGCATATGGTTGCCTGGTACGACGAATTCCCCCCGCCCGATACCTACGTGCGGATCGATCAGCGCACGGGCATCGCGACGGAATTCCCCGATACGGGGATCAATACGTCCCAGAATGGAGTAGCTTTCGGAGAGTTCAACCTTCTGTGGAATATAGACGCCCCGCGTTTCCAGGCAGACGGAAGTCAAACGCAAACTGCCTACGTCCTCAATCCGTTCAATGGAAGGAAGTTCTCCTCCATACTCTTGAGCCCTCCAACGCCGGCTGCCCTCGGGGACTTTCGCCCGGGCACCAACCTCTATTACGGGCTTAACTTCGACAACGCCTCTCCCGCACCACGACCAGCCACCATCGAGGTGGTCGACCCCCTGGCGGGAACCGTGACGGATCTCGGACCAACCGTCGATGACCTGCATACGCTCGCGTTTGTCAAGGGTCCTTGGTAACGAGAACGAAAAAATCCAGTGCATCCGGCAGGGGGACGGATTTCCGCCCCCCTGTCGCGCGAGAAAAGCCTCCCAATCCACAATCCCCCAGCCGAGCACATTGTCTTTCCCAGAGGCTCCGGTCAGATAACGACACGTTGTGCTCTGTCAACTTCGTTTTGCAAGGTACACCCCTTTGATTCCCCCCTCGAGAGGAGTGGGGGCTCTTGCCCGGCATAACTTCTTTGACGGAGCACTACTACGTGCTTGATCGGATCGGTGAACGGGTTACCGATTGGCCTGAGCCGACATTCGAAGTTTTTCGAATTCGTCTTCGGATTATTGAGCTGGGCGGAGTCTGAAGGCGACATGAAAAATCCTTGCAATGAATTTAAGTAATTCGGTTTCGCGATCTGAATCCGGGAGAGAGGTGCATCCATGAGAAAAGCTGGAATTGCCATCTTGCTCGTGATGTCGACCGTCGGGATGCTCCCGGCTGTCTCCTGGACCAGTCAGCGGGCGGTCGCCAGGACTGATTCCGCGACTGAGCGGAAGGTCCTGTATTACGTGGATCCAATGAATCCCTCGCACACCTCCGATAAACCGGGGCTAGCTCCCTGCGGCATGCCGATGGAGCCCGTCTACGCGGACGAGGAAAAGGTCCCGGGGGATGGCGCATCTCCAGGCTCCGTCTCAATTAGCCCCCAACGACAGCAGTTCCTCGGTGTGCGCATAAGCGCGGTTGAGGAGACTTCCAGCGCCTACGTAGTCCGCACCATCGGCCGAGTAGCCCCTGACGAGCGAAAAGTCCTCAAAGTCAATGCCGGGATCGAAGGATTCATTCGCGAGGTTTCGGAGGTCACGACGGGAGATTTTGTCACGAAAGATCAGCTGCTCGCCACCTTTTCGGCACCCAACGCGCTTTCGCTGATCCATATCTACATTTTGAACCTCGGCGGCATGGACCGCATCCGGCAGAGCGAGGCGGCCGGGTCGGTGGAAGCCGAGGCGGGCCCCGCCGGGGTCTCCAACGTGCAACAGCGCATCGAGCAGCTGGAGAATCTGGGAATGTCTATCCGACAAATCCAGGAGATCGGGCGCACTCGGACGGTCCCTCCAAGCATTCAGATCCTATCGCCGCTCGATGGCGTGGTCCTTGCGCGGAACGTGTCGCCGGGGCTGAAGCTCGACAGGGGCATGGAGCTGTTCCGCGTCGCCGATCTCAGCCGGGTGTGGGTCATCGCGGATGTCTTCGAGCGCGATGCCCGCTACATCCGACCTGGAACGAGCGCCAGGGTGGTCCTCCCCCATCGGGGCGAAGCATTTGATGCCAAGGTGTCTCATGTTCCTCCCGAGTTCGATTCTTCCACGCGCACTCTTAAGGTGCGCCTCGAGGTGGACAATCCGGAGAACGTGCTGCGTTCCGATACGATTGTGGATGCCGAGATCCTCGTCCACTTACCTCCCGCCGTAGCGGTTTCGGCAGACGCGGTCCTCGATTCGGGAATTCGGAAGACGGTGTTCGTCGATCGCGGGGAAGGCCATTTCGAGCCTCGTGTCGTCGAGACGGGCTGGCGATTCGACGATCGGATTCAGATCGTCAGGGGGCTCATGGCCGGTGAGCGGATCGTCACTTCGGGGAATTTTCTCATTGATTCGGAAAGCCGGATGAAGCTGGCAGCACAGGGGCTGTACGGGTCGCCTGAAATCGATCCAGTGTGCGGCGAGGAGGTCTATCCTCAAAATGCGAAGGCAGCGGGACTGACGACCCAGCTTGACCGCACGACGTGTTACTTCAGCTCTGCTCAGTGCAAGGCCAAGTTCGAGCAGGAGCATCCTCCGCTGCCCCCGGAGCCTGCGGCCAGACCTGCAGCGCGCGCCCGTATGCCGGCAAAGATGAAGATGCCGGAGGGGCTTGTCCAAGATGTCGTTTGCAGGATGCTCGTCCAAGAAAAGAAAGCGACAGCTGAGAAGCTCGTCCGCATCTACAAAGGCACGGCGTATTACTTCTGCTCCACCAGATGCCTGAGCCAGTTCGACAAGAGCCCCGAGAGGTATGCCGGAAAGGAGCATGAATGACTTGTGGAAGGGTCGAGGGAGCCTCTTGTCGTCAGGCTTGAATTTGCTCCATCAGCACAATATCGCTGCCGACGATGGCCAGGAGAAGCCCCTTCGAGTCGGAGCTCCGGGAAACCCTCGCCCAGTTTTCGCCGCTCAAGCCACGCTCCACCGTCGTCAGCAGCAGTCCCCCCTCCAGGTTTTGACTCTCCTTGAGCAGGAGCAGTTGGCGGTGATTGCTGAACACAAACAACACCCAGCCATTGGTCAGCAGGTAGTTGTAGGAGCCCGGGTATTCCTCGACCAGCTGCTTGGACGTGTCCATGACGGCCGAAAAGAGGCTGGAAGTAGGCCGTTCTCTCTGGTAGCGAGCTGTGATGCCGTCCAGGATGTACTCAAAGGCACGGGCCGAATCGCTGACGGCTTCGTCCAGTTGAACGGTCTTGCCGCGGTAGGACTCGATCGAGGGAGCTTTTCCGTTGTGAGCGAAGATCCAGTCTTGTCCGTTCAGGCGGGCGACAAAAGGATGCGCGTGGCACTCGTCGATGGGGCCACTCGTCCTCAGACGGACGTGGGCTATGATGAACTTGCTGGCGATGACGCGGGTAAGCCGCTGGAAGCCATCATGGAATCGCCCTTCGTAGTAGGCCCGGGCAGCCGATTTCTCGACGTAGGCCTGGCCTCTCTTGAAGTAGCCGATTCCCCATCCGTCCATGTTTCTTCCCGCCTTGGACGCGAAGAGCGGCAGGGACTTCGGCGCAGCGTAATTGGTCGCGGCAGACAGAGCAAATAGGTCGCACATGAGAGGTCATTTCCACCCGAAGTGTTGATAAGAAGCGGTTTCATTCGTGTCCGGGCTCTGCGAGAGGTCGTGTTGTGCTCCGTTGCAGGGTACGAGCGCTCCAAATGACAAGGCTAGATCAGGGAGCTCTCGGGCACATCCCCCAAATACAAGATATCGGGTCCGGCGACGGCGATCAGCTTTCCAACCGAGCCCTTCTCCGGTTCGATCGCGGTCCATTCTTTGTTGCTCAGTCCCTCCTTGATGGATGTGATCACCAGGCTGTTCCCGAAGCTCTCCAATTCCCGCAGCACCATCAGCTGTCTAAAATTGGAGAATCCGAACACCATGGACTCGTTGGCCAGAAAGAAGGAGTACCGTCCCGGATACTCCGAGATCATCGTCCGGATGCTCTTCACCAGGCACCGCCCGAGGCTCGAGTAAGGGGTATACCGCAGATAGGAAACCAGCTGATCCCTCAGATACTCGAAAATCCTGGCGGGATACGTCTCAACGTTGATCCTGGGCTCATTCTGAGTCTGGTAGGCATCGATCCGTTCTACGATACCGACGTGAACGAAGAGCCACTCATGGTCCAAAAAAGGAAGCGTGAACGGGTGGTTGTGCGCGGCATGACTTCCTCCGCTCAAGGGGCAGCTGATGTGCGAGACGATGATCCGGCTGTCGACCACCCGCGCCAGCCTCTGGAAGCTCTCGTGTACCTGGTCGCCGTCATAAACCCTTTCCGAAGACCGCTCCACAAAGGCGCGGTTGTCCCGGTAAAAACCGATCCCCCAGCCGCTCATGTTCCGTTTGCCCTTTTCGGCGAAAATGGGCAAATACTGCTGAGCCGTATAGTTTACCCCCGCCGACAGTGCAAAGATATCACACATTCCCCGTTGGTCCCCCACGTTGAATCCCGTTTCCATGCCCCGGCCAGTGACTCATTGCCGGATCCAGCTCTTGCGGCTAGAGCGCCTGTCGCTCAGCCGGCTCTTTTGATACAACAGCTTTGCCCGGATGCCAACCTCTGATTCGATTCATGTGACCGAAGGCCAAATAAACCTTGTACATGGTTTTCATCCACTTATTTGTAGTCAAGTGGTAATCGATGATCGGAACATTTCCGGCGCTGAGCTCCACCAGGAACTGGGTAAATATGATCCACTGCATGGCTTCATCGACCGCATCTAGGACAGCGGAGTGATACCTGAATTCAATTGTCGATCGGTACCAATAGGAATGAAGATTTAAACCATGATAGCGAGTCATATCATAGCGATCGGAACGATTACAGTCTGGATCGTAACGATTATCGGATGAATACCAGAGCCTTTTTATTTGACATCCATGCGTAATACATTCATCGCCACATTCTTTTAATTGCTGAAAATCTTTTATGTCTAAGTCCATGGGACGACAGGTCTCTTTGGCGAATCTGTTTTCACCAATCAACAGATAGACATAATCTTCAATCGCGTAGATAATCCTCACCAGCTCCTTCAATTGCTCACATTGATACACATGACGATCAACACCGTGGTGAACGTGAAAGCCGCAAGAATAATCAATGTTGACACGACGGACATCCCGAAGCAGCTGGAAAAACCGATACGCTTCGATCAGTCCATCCATGCCGCGGAGAATCGGGCTGATCAGTTCCACACCCCCCCGATGAACGATGGACGAGTCCTCTTCGAGGTGCCAGGAATCCTTATCGGCCCCCAGGCTCAGCTTATAGTCGCTCAGCAGCTGCGTGAACTCTCTGCCGTCTTTTGCCTTCGAATGAATGTTGTGTGGCTTGATGATGCCATTGTCGGGCGGCAGGATATAGTATTGGAGTCCAAAAAACTCGATCTCAATCCCGAAGGGGCGGTCCGTAAAGGTGTGCAGCATGGGGTATTTCTGCTTCAGCCTTGACACCAGCTCCTGAGACCTTTCCATGTCTCCCTCCTCGTCAGCATGCAGCTCAATATGGGTGTCGGCTTGGTCGACATCCGATCTGGTGACTGCAAATCAAGATGGGGAAGCGCAGCTTCATGACTTCGACGACTGGAGTGTCTTCTTCCGTTCACGGCACAGAGGCACTGAAGATCGTGAGCCGTTGAAGAGGAGGTGGAGTGCAGGTACTCGGTCGTGGTGCAGGGAAGAGCCCTCCGTGCATGGAACCCGGCAGCCTGCTCGAGCAAGAATGCCCGCCTGATGCTGCCGGCAATAATCCTTTCCTTGTTTCTGTGAGAGTCAAGGGGAGGCGGCCCCGGGATGCCCCGCACCGCCGCCTCTCCGCCATTCATTTATCCATCAAGGGACATTTGCTTCGCGCTACAGCCGCTCCGGATAGTTCGCCGTGATAAAATGAGGCTGGTATTCAAGCTCACCTCCAGCACACACCCAGCAATTTCCGAAGCTCATTTCGTCGTCGCAAATCTCCATTCCGTCGGGGTAACGCTGTCCATGAAAGGAGCAGCTATTGGATTCAACCGCCATGATCCGTCCTCCATAGGTCGAATGGAGCTCATCGTTGTGGGGCTTCAGCCGGTTCTCCCGAAATCGCCCCATTGAGCGCATTATAGCATCGCAGCCTTGCATTGACGACAACGCCTCCATGAAGCGCACGCAATCGGGTGAAGCAGGCAGCCGGCTTTCCCAGGCTACAAGCGCTCCATCATTTCGACCGGAGGGTTCGTGTTGGGTCGGATCTTCCTTTCCACTTCGCTCCTCAGGGCGACGAGATCCGACGGGCTCAAGACGGCTCCCGTATCCACCAGGCAGACTTCCGCTGCCTGACTGCTCAGGCGTGCCTGGCCGGAAAGCACTCCGTATTCCCGGGTGTGAATCTCCTGCTCGCGCCAGCCGTCATCGCCGACGACCACGGCATAACAAAAACTCCCGTAGACGGTCTCCATGATCGTCGCCTCGCGAATCGGGGTATCGGTGATGAGACTGACGCTGCCGGCTGCCAGGTCCTCGTCGGCGAAGCGATCTTTCACGAGAAAGACGAGGTCCTTGACGGCGACCTCCCGCTTGGCGATGGGGACTCGCAAGCCTGCGGCGACGAAGTCCATGACCACGCGATGGTTCGCTTCATCCATCCGGGAGAAGTGCTTGTAGGCGAGCTCGCCGTGGGAGTGGATCCAGCCGTTGATGATCCGCGTGCTCGGCAGGGCTTCCTGGAATGCCGCGATCCGCTCCGGGCTCAAAGCGGTGTAAACTTTCAGGTTCAGGTCGTTTTGTGGCAGTCCGATGTCCGCGATGAGATCCGGCGCTTCCGGGCTCGCGAGCGTAAAACCGTACCATTCCAGACTTTCCCCGTGCAGGGTGCGAACCAGCTCGTTGATCTTGGATGCCTTCTCCTCGGCGTAACGGGCCATCCGGATATATCGGGGGAGTGCTCCCAGAACAATTTCGCGAAGCTCGGGGCGTTTGAGGGCGGCGAGACTCTTGAATCTCATTCCAGTCTCCCCTTGACATGGCTTGCATCCACCGTGAAAAGGCCCGTATAGCTTCCGGGGAGGCGAAACATGTCCTCGAGCAGCACCCGGTGAATCACGCTGATCAGGCCCCGGGCCCCCGTCCCTTCCTGCTCGGCGCGCCGAGCCACTTCCGTGAGAGCCTCGTCCGTGAATTCCAGATCGATCCCCCACGCCTTGAGGTCGTTGGCGTAGGCGAGCAGCACGCTGTCTGCGCTTCGGGTCATGATGTCTTTGAGATCTTGGGTCGTGAGTCGGTCGTACACCACCTTTACGGGGAATCGTCCCATGAGCTGTCGTTCCATGCCGAAGCTCACCAGATCGTCGGTCAGCAGATGGTCCTTCCAGCTTCCCTGAAATCCCTGTCGGGCCATTCTCCGCGTGACCAACCCCTCCAGGTTTTCAAAAGCGCCGCCCGCGATGAAGAGCACGTTCCTGGTCGAGACCGTAATCCTCTCCTTGCCGATTTGAACTGTATTCTCCGTCCCGTCGACCAGATGAAGCAACCCCTTCTGAACACCCCTCCCCGACACATCCTTGTACGCGACGATCTCCGAGGCGATCTTGTCAATCTCGTCCAGATACACGATCCCCATCTGGGCCACGGTTGGGTTTCCGCCGGCCGCGAAGACGAGGTCGATCAGGATATCCGTGGCGTCCTGCCCCACGTAGCCGACCTCGCTGAAACGGGTCATGTCCTCGTGAACGAAGGCGACTCCCGCAAGGCGTGAGGTCGTTTCGCTCGTGTAGGTCTTGCCGCAGCCGCTCGGACCGATCAGCAGAATGTTGGCTCGCGGGGGACGGATGCTGCGCAGGGCAGCCTCTACGTCCTCCTGGCTCTTCGCGAGCGCTTCTTTCAACGCTCCCCCCAACCGCTTGTAATGAAAGGCAATGGCGGTTGAGATGACCTTCTTCCCGCGCTCCTGGCCGATGATGAAGCCGTCCATCTCCGCCTTGAGGTCCGCCGGGGTCTTATCGAATTCGATGATTGCCTGAACGGCCCGGGAGGTCTGCTCTTCCCGAGCCAGCTCGATTTTGTCTTCGATGCGCTGCCGGCTGCGCCCTGAAATGGAGTCATGAGGAGGTGTCATGCCGGGTGGGCTCCTTGTTCTGGATGTCCGCGACAAAAGCGCGAAGCTGCTCAATTCGCTCCCGGGTGCCACCATTTGGAAAAGCCGCCGCGCCGCTCTCCGCCGCCTCCGGGTGACCGGGGCACGACCCGCCGTGCGACCCCGGTTGTTGGCGCTCGAGCTTCGCAAGCTCGCGCCTGGCATACTCGCTCAGCAGAAGGGCTTCAAAGTCGTGGCGCATCAGGTCCTCGGCGGATAGGGATGGGCTCGCGTCGTAAAGCAGCCGGGAAAGAAGGATTTCCTCCGGGGAGCTCGCGAAGCGCAGGTAGGGACCGTCCCACCTGCGGATGATTGCTTGAGTGAGCCGGTACTGCGCCTCGGGAAGCATGCAATACGGAGGCAAATCCAACCGCTTCTTTGCTTTTGGTCGGAGCGTTCGAACCATGTCCTCATCGAGAATATCCCGGCTGGGCTCCCTGATCGTGAGGAAGTCCTCTGCCAAGCTGTATTCTTTGACGATGCAGCCGATCGTGGTGAAAACCCTTCTTTCCTGTGGGACCTTTCGGCTCCGAATCCTTCGGTCTCTTTTGATGTCTTGCGCTAAATCCATGTCGGTATCATTTTTATGGATGGATATACTGGGTGTCATTATGGAAGTACAGCCGCTTGACAGCCGATTATATCCTGTAATCGACAAATTCTATTCCCTTAACGTAATACAAGGTTGGATCAAGACTGTGATAACCATTGCGGCGCCTTGGGTCGTATCCGTACAGCAATGAGTTGATACCATCCTCCAGGAGTCTGATGACATTTTCGGCGTTGAGCTCAGATGGCCAGTCGTAGCCTCTCATGCAGATTTCCTGGTTTTGTGAAAATCCAAGCAAGAATGGATGCTTATAGTGGTCAAGAACCACGGGTCTCAAAGGACCGGCCGTTGAAACGCCAACTCGACAATCCGGAAACCGGTAGCTTTGGTCATAATAATCCTTGATGATATATTCTCCAGTGCGTTTGTATATAACGTAAACATCCTTAGCGCCTATCCTGGAGAAGCCGAAACCGTCGAATTCGAACGATCCCGTTTCTGCAAAAAAGAGGAGCAAGGCGATGTGTCGCTTCCTGGCTTCACCGAGCTGCGCGCGCAGCCCGATCTCCTCTTGGAGACGGACCTTCTCGCCCTCTATGATCCGCACCTCGAGGGCTCCGCGGGCCCAGAGACGGAGCTCATCCACGGAGATCGGGCCTTCCGGCAACGGCCCCATCACCCGATCCAGCTTGTCGAGGTCCTTCAGCGCCTCGCGCAAGGGCTCGGTCGCCGCATAGGCTTCCGCCCGTTCCATGAAGCGCTCCGGAATCCCAATGCGATCACTCAAAAAATCGAGCGTCTCTTCCCTGCTGAACCGTTTTCTTTCAAACCCTCGATTCTTTCGTATGAAGTGAGGCATTATTTCCAAGATGATGGTCTGAAGGTTGCCACCCGGCAGAATCCTTTCAAGATCGGATTGATCATTTAGTGGAGGAATAATATGGCTCTTTATCGCATTGTAGTTATAGGCATCAATCTGTTCGTAGTTATGAATAATAGACATTAAATCCAAGGAGCGAATAAATGTATCTCCGCGGATCCTAAGGATTGCAATCGGCTCATGACCATATGCCGGGTTTGCGGAGGCCCCTCCGTGGCCGAGCCGTTCCATTTCGTCTTCCATGTCGGGATCGAACGGCAGCGGGAGATACAGAAATCCCGAGTGCACGATCATTTGAGCTTCAGGCTCCAGGAACTGCAGCACGATGCGTGGCTCCCCGTGACTATCGTCGGGCTCCGCCTTCTTGAGGCTTGATGGCACGGACGGGAACATACAAGTACTTCTCTCCGGCCTCGGTCTTTTCCGCCACCGCATATTCCAGCGCCGAGCCCTCGATTTCCTTTCCCCTGCAGAGCAGCTTTCCGCCCTCAAGCTGCCTTCGGATGTCTTCGATGATCAGCTGCTCCTCGATCGTCCATTTCTTCTTGGAAAGTGTCTTGTCACAAAGCTTCCGCAGCGTCCTGCCCTCGTAGCTCCCCGGCTCGTAGATATCGATCAGCCCTTCGGCCGCCTGTCCGGGGATGATCTCAACAACGAGGGGCAGCAGTTGCTGTCTTTCTTCCGTTTCCAGAGCCTTCTTGAGGTCACTCTCGCCCATGCTTTCCTTCCTCCGCCTTGTGCACCCTGACGCTTAGATCCGCTCATTGCGGGCAGACTCATAAAAAAGGCTCTCGACCTCCTGCCCCTCCCGCAGCCTTCTGAAAGCATCCACCATGAAGCCCGCGGTGATCTGATTGGTCATGACGACCGATGGATCGGGCCGATAAGTGCAGGAGGCTCGCTCCCGTAAAGGAGCATTCGAGGCGCGGGTGCCGACAATCTCATAAAAGCCGAGAAGCTCCGCCGGGGTCGGACCACCCCGCTCCGGCCGGTAGGCCACGACCTGGCCCGCATCGGCACTCGTTCCCCCGCTGATCAACGTCTTGGCCTGCTCCCGGCAGCTCTCGCTCAGCACGATCCTGGCTTCAAAGTTGTCCACGCAGTCGAGCACCACGTCGTAGGAGGAGAGGTCGGTGTCCGGCTGAAAATAGGCAACGGACGGGCTGGCGCGCATCCCAAAAAGCGTATTCAGCCTGTCGCATAGCGTCTCGGCCTTGCTCCGCCCAATGGCCCCATAAAGGAGGACTTGTCGGTTCAGGTTCGTCGATTCCACGACGTCCGGGTCCATGATTGTGCAGGCTTTGAATCCCGAAAACGCAAGGCACAGGCCGACGAAGGTCCCCAGTGCCCCCGCGCCCACAACCAGGGCACGGAGCCGTGGATCGCCGGCACCCGTCTTCGGTCTTTCGTAGGTGATCAGAGCGTCCGACACGGGCTGCCGCATGAGGAGATTCTTCACCTCTTCCAGGACAATGCCGGCCGCGATCGTTTCGAGCACACCGTCGTCCCAATGATCCCCGGGGAGGTTGCTGGGGGAGACAATCCGCTCGAGGTCGCGCCATTCGCGCCCTTTCAAGTAGGTGAAAACATGGAAGCCCTGCGCCTCGCCCCGCTCGTAGCAGATCCCCCTGACCAACGGGCGGTTCTTCCTGAAGCTCCGTTCCAGCAGCAGCTTGTTTGCGAGGCCGTAGTGGCTCAGATCGACGATCAGCTCACACTGTTCGAAGAGGCTGGACAGCATCGGATGCGTGTAGAGGCCTTCCAGGTGAGTGAGAGAGAGCAGAGGATTCAGGGCGGTTGCAATTTCGATGAGCGTCCGGTCGAGGGTCGGGGCAATGACCACCTGGTTGTTGATCCCGAGGGCCGAGGCCGAAAGGACGAAAAGCGAGGCCAGCCGGTCGCGGTCTCCGACGACGCCGATCCTCGCTCCGTCCAATGCGTGCTGATTCCAGCCCGCGATCCGCAGCTGCCTGTCAAGTCTGGAGTGATTCAAGTCGGTTCACCCGCCGATCGAGAAGTCGCCGCCTCCTTCTTGGGTCGATGCGACCACAATCCCGCTATCCGTGCGGCGGCGCCCAAAGGGCAATTTCCAGCGGATGATCCGCCGCGAGACGCGGGCCTCGACGCTCAAGATCCCTCTGCCTCTTGGTGAGATACGCCACCTTTGCCCGGAGGTAGACATGATCGGGATCGGTCTTCAGCGCCTGCTCGGCATCGCGCAGCAGCACCCGGATCTCAAGGTATTCGCGCTCCAGTTCCCGGACTTCCTTCTGGTAGACCTGGAAGTCCTCCATTTCTCTTACGTCATCATAAAGCCACATGGCCATGGCATCCCTCGGCGCTATCGAGGTTTGTTCTCGATCAAGGTGCTCGTGTGAAACTAAGGTCGCGTGCAATTCGAGACCGTTGGTTTCAGGCTTCAGTGTTCAGGTTTCAGTCGAACGGCTGCTGGCCTCTCTCGCTGACACCCGAAACCAGACACGCGACACCTTGGCTAAAGGCAATCACCAACGGTTGTGAATTGCACCCACTAAGGTCGCAGATCGGCGAAAAACGACGGCAGCAAGGCAGCGGGACGAGAGCTCGAGGGTGGCCAAAGAAGCGCAGTAAGCAGTGTTGCTAACGTATCTACATGATCTTGACAAGCTCTATCGTGAATTGAAGCGTCTTTCCTGCAAGAGGATCATTTGCGTCGAGAACGATGCTCTCGGGTGTAATCTGAGTAATCGTGGCAATCACGTTGTCACCGCGATTGGTACGAACTTGCAGTCGCTTCCCCAAATCGAGCTCCAGATTGGGCGGGGCCTGACTCCTATCCATTGCGAAAACAAATTCTTTTCGGTGCTGACCATACGCTTCCTCAGGGGAAAGCGAAATGCTCCTCGTCTCCCCTTCGTTCATGCCAATGACAGCCATTTCGAATCGTGGCAGCACGCTCTGCTGCCCGATCGTAAACTCAAACGGCTCCTGTTCCTCGTAGGTTGAGCTGAAAACCGTGCCATCCTCCAGGGTCCCATGGTAGTGGACCCTAACCGTATCGCCTTCTTTCGCTTGGGCCATCGGAAGATACCTTCCCAATCCATGCGGAATAACGGACCCTTCGGTCGATGGCTCCGGCTGCGCCCGTTTCCGCTGAGTCTACTGTTAAGAATTGAGCTTCAAACATCGCACGGGCGAGCTGAATACCTCACCGAGCCGGGTCCATCGCCGTCCACCGCCCGCAGCTCGTAGACCTGTCCGTCGACACGCCACCGCCGCCCGACTCGCTCTTGGAGCCATCGCCCGACTTGCAGGACCTTCCAGCGCTCAAGCTGCTCGACGCTCTCCTCAAACTCCCCGACACACCCATAAACCCTCCAGTGGACCTCGAGGTAGTCGGGGATCGGCCCGAGAGGCGGCTCGCGGAACAAGAGCTCAAAGCCGTCCTGGGCGGCTGCGAGGATCTCCCACACTTCCAGCGGCTCACCCCCGCGCCCCGTGCGCTCGGTGAGAAGTCGCTTGATGGGGCACAACGATTCGCCGCCCGAGTCTCCATCTGTCGTCGCCATGCCGAACCGCTACCAGTGATTGGCCAAAAGACTTCGGATCATCGCTGCCCTGTCTCCTAGCGCATCCGGTTGACGCATCCGTGTGCGCACGGCGTGGGTGTCACCTCATGGGGGCACATGTCTGTCGTGCGTGAATCCTGTCAGTGATCTGATCAGTGACATAAACCCTCGCCAAAGGCAAGGGCGAAACCGCGGCGGACCGGCGGAACGGCACGGAGAGCACGTCCATGACCCTGTGAGGTCGGCTTTGCAGCGTGCCGCCAAGGCGGGATCGGATCCGCCCAGGGGTAATCGGGTACCCGGCATCGATCTCTGTTTGACACGATTCCGTCAGGCCCCTATAGTTTATTGGAAACGTTCCGATTGCGCTCCGGTTTCATCGAGTCGCGTCTGCTCCCGTGACTACGGCTACGCCATCGAATCGCATGCTCTTCCCGCGTGGCAGTCCTTTTGATTGTCGCACTCAGCCTCCTTTGCCATCTTGCGACCGCATTGGCTGCTTTCTGCCCGAGCCAACATCTTGGCCCAACGATCGGCCGATTCGGTTCCGCGACGGTGTTCCGTGCGCCCTTGGGGTCTGGGGTCCATGAGACATGAGCGGACACTGCCTGGGTCGGGACTGGCCCGACTCGAGCACGAAGCCGATCGGGGAGACGAGATTCAGGACGAAGGAGGCGTCCGTGAAACGAAAGGTCCCTTTTTTCATCGACCTGTCGAGGAATCGCGTGTTTTGCAGTTCCTGCAGAAAACCGTGTCGGAGCTTGGCGCTGACCGGTTACAGGCTCTTTTGGTGCGCTTCCAAATCCTGCTCGAACACCAAGGAAGTGAGGCTGTACCCGGATGGCATCTGGAGGGTTTTCGATGTCTCGGAGAGCTTGGGGCATTACCGGATCAGCTCGATCACGGAGCGACTCATTAAATCGATCGGGGTTAGGCGACCCCATTCGGCCAAAGATGAGCATCCGGGATGAACCACCGGCTCCGTCTTCGGACAAAGGATTGCAGACCAGCGGCCGACTTCCACATCGTCAACCCGGCGAAGGCCGAGGCAGCACCAGTCTGAAAAAATGCCGGATTTCGGCCGGAAGCATGCCGGAAGAACGATACGAGGGCTCCCGGCTTTCACCGGTCGCCGATTTCAACGGCCGCTCATTGAATTGACCCCAATAGACTTCGCTTGCATGACCTTCGCAGATGCACACCGTTTCCCAGCGGTCAGATGTCCCCTTCGATAAACGCAGCGAATCGGCAATGTGTCAATCATTCACCCTGCCGGCCGGCAGAGGCTCACCGAGGCCCATCCCACCCATCGACCTCCGGGTGTCGACGTCCAGCCATGCATCAGGTACGGATAAGGATATCCTTGATTCGTAAGTGCTGCCGCTCTTGCGCTTTGAGCCATTAATGGGCACAATACTTCATCTTGACATCGGGAGGTGTCGATGGCTTTTGTGGACGCAGAGCCGTTGAAGCTCGAATCCGAGATTCGAGAGGAGAACCGGCGGATCAGACTCCTTCGCAGGCTGGTCGATTTCGCGCTGGCGACTATTGCGCAGTCCAGCGTTTCCCATGGCGACGCGCTGCGTATGGTGGAGGGAGTCAAACAGCGGGCCTGCGAGCTTTTTCCCGGCAAGGAGGCGACGTTCGATCTCATTTACCGCCCGCGATTCCGGCGGCTCATCGCGGAAAAGTACGGGCTTCACTAAGGCCCCATCACCGTCGCAGGTTCCCATGGATGACGAGATCAAGAAGCTGCAGCGCGAAGCGGAGCGAATAGCATCCCGGCACAGGCTGCCCGACTTCTATATCCGGTTCAGGGCCCCCATGGCGCTGGCCCGCAGGCTCTACCACGCCGACCCGCTGGTCGCGCGTCTGCGGAGCCGCGTTTCACCGCTACTCAACGAGGACCTGGGACACGGCCTCTACCATTGCTCCCGTGTGGGGCTCGATGCCGCGACCCTCATCTGCATCGAAACCCTGGCGAGCCGCATCGAGCGGCGGCGCGGGGAACGGCTTATGTTGCTCGGTCTTTTCGCGGGGCTCTTGCACGACATTTCCCGCGGCGAGGAAAAGCATGCCGAGGTCGGTGCTGTCGAAGCCGCCAGGCTTCTGGATGGCTTTCCCCTGCATGAGATCGAGGTTGCATGCATCTGTGCCGCCATAAGGAACCACGAGGCCTTCACGACGCCGGTGCCGTTTCTCCGTCCCTGGTTCCATCTCGTGAGCGATTCCCTCTACGATGCCGATAAGTTTCGGTGGGGGCGGGACACCTTCACACACACCATCTGGCACATGATCGACCACCAGAAGGTGACGCCGCGGGAATTGATCACGCGCTTCCCTTGGGGCATGAGCGGGATTCTGCGCATCCGGGAGACGTTCAGGAGCACGACCGGCCGTCATTTCGGGCCTCAGATCATCGAGGCAGGAATGGACATCGGAAAAGAGATCTACCACTATCTTAGGCAGAGGTACCCGGAGGATGCGCCTGTACAATGACACGCTGACCGCGATCGAGACGATTCGGGTCGGGCACGCGGCTCTGCCGGGAGGCCTTAGCGGCTGCACGGTCATCCTGCCCCAGGGCGGGGCAACGGCCGGCGTCGGTGTGCGGGGCGGGGCGCCCGCCACCTGCGGGACCGACACGCTCCATCCGCTGAACCTGGTGCACAAGGTCCACGGGCTCTTTTTTGCCGGAGGCAGTGCGTTCGGGCTCAGCGTGGCCGAGGGGTTGAAGCGGTATTTGAGCGACCAGCGGTTGGGCTTCGACACGGGGCACGGGCTCGTCCCCATCGTGTCCGGGGCCATGATCTTCGATCTCGGCATGAATACGACAGATCGCCATCCGGACGCCGAGCTGGGCTATGAGGCGTGCCTGGCCGCCTCGGACGCCCCTGTCCCTGAGGGTTGCGAGGGGGCCGGCCTGGGGGCCACCGTTGGGAAGCTGCACGGACTGCACCGGGGGATGAAGGGGGGGCTGGGGAGCTTCTGTATCGAGGCTCCCACGGGAGTCCAGGTGGGGGCGCTCATGGTCGTGAACGCGTTCGGGAACGTTGTCGAGCCCAGCGGCGCAAAGACTTTGGCCGGATGCCGAGAGAGTGCCGAGAGTCTGAGAATCCTCGATGCGGAGCAGGAGATCCGGCGGCTTACCAGGCTGCGTGGGTTTCCTGAGGGACAGCACACGGTGGTCGGGGCCGTGGCGACGAACGTGAAGCTCACCAAGACCCAGCTCACCAAGGTGGCTCAGATGGCGCATGACGGCTTGGCGCGAGTCATTTTCCCGGCGCATACCCTCTACGACGGGGACACCATCTTCGCGCTCAGCTGCGGTGACGGTCCGAGTGCCGAGGTGTCTATCATCGGAGCGCTGGCTGCTCAAGCCACCGCCCAAGCCGTCGTCAGAGGGGTGATCCGGGCCAGGGCCGTGAGCCGTCTGCCCGCTCATGGTGATTTGTCCTGAGACAAGGAGTCTTCGCATGGAGATCCAATGGAAGACGGCTTCCCTCGATTCCTGGGAAGCCGACGCGATTGTCTTTCTGGCGTTCGAGAAGCCTGCGCAGCTGCCGCCAGCGCTGGGACGATGGACGGATCAGCAGGCAAGGTGGCTGCGCGACCTCCTGGACTTGGAGGACTTCCAGGGCAAGCACCAGCAAGTCGCCACTTACTACGCGCCGTCGGGAGCCAGAATCCCCAGGGTTGTTTGCGTCGGGCTTGGCCCGGAGGCAAAGCTCGATCTTTTCAAACTGAGATCGGCCGTTGCCGCCGCGCTCAGGAAGTGCCGGGAGATGAAGCTGAGGAGGATCGCCTTTCCGCTCATGGCTTTCGAAGGTCTCCCGTTTCCGCTGCAGACCGCTTTTCGCGAGTCGCTCCTGGGCGGACTCTCGGGACTCTACCGGTATACGGGGCTCAAAACACGGGATCTCAATGGCGAGGAATTCCCGGAGCTTCTCGTGCTGACGACCGAAACGGACCCCAAAGACTCGCTGCGGGCCGAGGTCGAGACCTGCCGCGCCATCATGGCGGGTGTTGCCCTGGCGCGAGACTTGGCGTCGGCCCCCGCCAACGAGGCCACCCCAAGCCATCTCGTCGCCGCCGCTCGGCGGCTCTCCGATGCATACGGCTTCAAGCTCCAGGTGATGGACGTTGAAGAGGCTCGCAACCTGGGCATGGGGGCCTTCGCGGCAGTCGCCCAGGGAAGCCGGGAGCCAGCCTACCTGATCGTTCTCGAGCATGCGCCTCCGGGAACGGAAAGCGATCGGCCCCTCGTCTTCGTGGGCAAGGGCATCACCTTTGACACGGGCGGGATTTCGCTCAAGCCGAGCGACAAAATGGAGGCCATGAAGCACGATATGGCGGGGGCGGCCGCCGTGCTGGGTGCCTTCGAGGTGCTTGGAAGGGAAACGACCCCGCGACGGGTGATCGGCATCATGCCGTGCACGGAGAACATGCCGGACGGCAAGGCCTACAAGCCAGGGGATGTCGTTCGATCGCTATCGGGACTTACGATCGAAGTCATCAGCACCGATGCCGAGGGGCGCATGGTGCTCTGCGATGCGTTGACCTACAGCCAACGGTTCGACCCGTGCGCCATCGTCGACCTGGCCACGCTCACCGGTGCGTGCGTGGTGGCCCTGGGGCATCACTTCGCTGGGATCCTGGGCAACAGGGAGAGCTTCGTCCGGGCCGTCCAGGACATCGGCTGGGAAGTGGGCGATCGGGTCTGGCCGCTTCCACTCTATGACTTCTATTTCGAAGGCATCAAAAGCGAGGTTGCAGATTTCAAGAATGTGGGAGATCGCTCGGGCGGGGCCATCGTCGGCGGGATCTTCTTGCAGCAGTTCGTCCCGGATACCATGCCGTGGATCCACTTGGACATCGCCGGGACGGCATGGACCACCAAGGACCTGATCGCGATTCCCCAAGGCGCGACGGGATTTGGTGTTCGCATCCTGGTCGAGCTGGCGCGCAGGTGGCATGCGATCGCGGTTGATTAGGCTGGCACTCCTCAGGCCCCAAATGGCTGACACCTGGCGTCGTGCATGGAGCGCGGGGCTTGCGCGTTCAGCCCCGGAAAGAGCTGGGCTTTCGTGGACTTACGAGTAGGTGCCAAAGACTCGCTTCAGATTCAGACCCCACCGGGCGGGAAGCTCCCGATCCTAAGCCCCGGGGAAGTCCTGCGCGCGCGCGTGGTCGAAATCATGCCCGGTGGGGACACGCTGCTGCGAGTCAAGGGAAGTCTTATTCAGACCAAGTCCGAGCTCCAGTTGGTGCCTGATACGATGGTCCTCCTGCGCGTCGCGGAAGTGAAAGGGGAAAAAGGCGCTCAGCAGATCCGGCTGCAGATGATTGAAAAACTCCCCGAGCCCAAGGCACAGGGGGGGCAAGCCAGCGGACTGGCCCTTGTTCACGGGCTCGTGGGTGAGCTTGCGGAGCTTCTGGCCGTAAAGGAGCAGCGTCCGGCCGATTTTGCGTCGGTCATCGAACGGCTTCTCAAGGCGCTGCCGGAGGATGCGGCAAAGCTTCCCAAGGAGCTGCGCGGCCAGATCATGACACTCCTGCAGGCCAGCCTGACGAGTACCGAGCAGAACATCCAGAATCGACTGGCGCTGGTGCTCAGCGATCCCTGGCTCCAGGCATCGCCCGAGTGGCTTGAAGCGCTTGCCGGTGCGGATGAGCTCTTCACCGCAATCGACAATCTCCCCGATGTTCCCTTGAAAGCGCTGCTGGGGGGGACCGGCGTGGCGCTCGAAGCGAAAATGCGCGCCTTGGCGGGCTCTCTGTCAGGGGAAGACGCCGCTCCCGAGGAGACGCCGGAGCCCGGTGCCCCCGCCTCGCTTGAAACCGCTCCGGTCACGGCCGATCTGAAGTCGAAGCTCCTGGATCTGAGACAGCGAATCCTTGATTCAATGGATCAAGGAGCAGACGCTGCGCGACCGATGGAGGAGCCTCACAAGGCACACGCGCGGGACACGGGGGCGGCTCAGACCAAAGCCATGGAGGTACTCGACGGACTTCTGCACGATATTGAAACCTTTCAGCTTCTCAGCAAGCTGACGGATTCCTTCTACACCTTCCTCCCCTTGATCTGGGACGGTCTCAAGGAGGCCGAGATCGCTTTCAAAAGAAGCCGGGGGGGTGGTTTGGAGCGAAAGTATTATTGCCTCGTTCAACTGGATTTCGATCAGCTGGGCAAACTGACGATCCTCGCTTTGAAACAGGACCAGGATTTCTTCATCTCTTTTGAAGCGGAGCACCAGGGCCTTCGGGAGGTGCTCAAGCAGAACGTCGCCGAGCTCGAATCCATGTTTCAGGCAAGCGGCCTCAACCTGAAGGCCACCGATTTTCACGGCTCGAAGGAAAAGCATCTCGCGCCTTTCCAGCAGCTGGATTCCTTCGAAAGCATCCTGAGCGTCAAGATCTGACAAGCTTTCGCAAAGGTGGCGCCCATGACGGAAAAGCAGCGAAAAGCGGCAGCTCTGAAGTACCAGCACATGGTCGACCGTGCGCCGACGGTGGTCGCCAAAGGGCAGGGGATCGTGGCCGATCGGATCATCGAGGTCGCCAAGAAGCACGGCATCACGACCAAGAAGGACCCGGCCCTGGTCGAAGTGCTCTCCAAACTGGACGTGGGCGAAGAGATCCCGCCGGACCTTTACCGGGCAGTGGCCGAAGTGCTCGCCTATGTCTACCGCATGACCAAGAAGGTTTGATCTATTGCGCCGTGAGAGGGCGAACACGCCAACGGGCTCCGTCCGAGAGGCCTTCGATGGCCCCCTGGTGGTCCGTTCGGAAGCACGGGATGCCGCGATTGCCGCACCAGCTCAGAAGTCGTGGAGACGGAAAGCCGAACGGATTGTCGGTACCGCACGAGACGATGACAGCACAAGGGTTCAGAGCATTTAGGAAAAACTCCCCGTTGGACGATTCGCTCCCGTGATGGGCCGCCACGAGCAGGAATGGCCCACAGGGCTTCAAGGTCGAAAGCAATTGCCGCTCAACGGATTGGTCGATATCGCCCGGCAGGAGAACGCTTGTCTCGCCGTGCGTGATTTCGAGAGCCATGGAGGCATTGTTGAGCGTTCTAGGCGGTGTTTCTCGGCCGACTGCCTCCGGTGGTGGATGTAGAATCCGGACACGGCAGCCGTCGAGGATCTGCTCCGAACCCAGGTCCGGAAGTCTTCGGACGGTGATCTGACGCCGTCTCGCGATTTGTGCCAGGCCGTCCGTGCTGACCCCCTCCGGCTGAATCCCGGTTTCCCAGAGAGCGCCCACGCGAAAGTGCGATAGGATCGCCCGCAGGCCGTTCCGGTGGTCTGGATGGTCGTGGCTGAGAACGACGGCGTCCAGCGCATGGATTCCTTCGCGCCAGAGAAACGGTGCCAGCACCATCCGTCCCACGTCGAACGATTCATCTGGAAATCCTCCCCCGTCCACCAAAAGGGTTTTTCCCCCAGGAAACCGAACCAAGGTCGATGAACCTTGGCCCACATCGATGACCGTGACTCGAAGCATGCCCCGCGAAACGTCCGCGGCATGAAGCTTTTCCCAGGCGTTGCCGCCGGCGAGAAGCAGCGCGAGCCCCGCCATTGCCGCTGTCTTTCGTGTCAGGGACCACGGTCCGACGGAGATGCCGAAGAGGATGTAAATGCTGATCAGATGGGCAATGGATAGATCGCCGATCCACACGAACGCCCAGGAAAGGTCGCTGAACCAGGTGATCAGCCGGAGGCATAGCTCCAGGAACAGGCCGCCAAGGAGCAGAAAGGGCAAAGCGAGAACGTCACTGACGGCGAAAAGACACAAAGCGGCCAATCCGAACGGCAGCACCGTGAAGCCGGTAAGCGGCACCAAAACCGCGTTGGCCAGAAACCCGGCCAGGGAGATTCCATGAAAATGATGGATCACGACGGGCATGATCATCACGCTTGCGGCAATGGATGCCAGAAAAGCCTCGGCGAAGGGAGTAACGATCCTGACGATTGAAGGCGGGTCATGCGCCCGGGAGCCCAAGACCCGAGTGAGACGGTCGCGAAGGGGTGGATAGACGACCAAAAGCCCCAGCATGGAAAGGAAAGACAGCTGAAAGCTCACCTCACGAAGGCATTCGGGGCTGATCAAGACAATGAGGAGCGCGGCAGCTCCCAATGCCGTGAACGGATCGGAAAAACGGTAGAAGAAAGCGGAGCCCATGAAGAGCAGGATCATGATGAGTGAGCGCCAGGTGGGAAGGGCCAGACCACTTATCAGCGCATAAACCGCCGCGGCGAGCAAGGCCGGCCAGAGCGCGTAGTGCTGGTCGCTTCGCCTCAAGAGAAGGGAAGGAAACAGCACGCGCAGCATGCGGCAGACCAGCCAGAAAACGCCGAGACTCACCATGCCGAGGTGGAGACCTGAAATGGAGAGCAGGTGAATGACCCCCGAACGGCTCAACCGTTCCAGCCACTCGGGAGGAGCCCGGTACCCCAGAAGCAGGGACGCATAGATATCGGCGGCGTCGTGGGAAAGGCGTTGCCTCATCCAGAGACATCCACTCTGCCGGAAGTGGTCGATTCCCCTTTGGAAGGAGGGAAGGGATGTCTCGCCTTCCGCCGTCAGAAAGGATGGCGGGTGGATCCGAGCCAGGGATCGTGTGTCCGTGAGGGATGCTCGACCGTAAACCCCTCTTGCCGCCATGCTCCGCGCATAGTCGAGCCCGCCTGGGTTCTTGAAGTTCTGGAAGTGCTTCAAGCTGAGTGAGGCGAGGACCCAGTCTCCATGACTCCAAGGAAGAGGGATGGAGGGGGCCGCCTCAAGGGGGAGCGTCAGCAGGACGGCCCCCTCCACGGGAAGCAGTTTATCCTCGGTCAAGGCCCGGTGCAGCCGCAGTGTGAGACGCACCTTGTCTCCGCATAGGGAAGCGGGGGCGATGATCTCGGCCAGGAAAAGAGTGCCAGGGCGAGCGAAATAGGGGGTCAGGCTTGCGGGCGCGGGGAGCTTTTCCGTGGCCAGGCGGCCGGTGAGCGTGCCGAGGAGCGCAAAGAGAAGGAGCAGTACGACGGCGCTCCGTAGGCGTCGCAGGACCTCCACGAGGGCTAAGAGGGCCGTCATCCATGCGGCGATGGAAGCGCCCAGCAGGACCCGGACCGGCCAGGCTTCCGGGATATGGCTCCCGGCGGTGACTCCGATCAGGAACGCGACCGCCATCCAAAGGAGAGGACGCACCATGACCCGATCCTTGGAACGTTAAAGCCCTATCCAGGTCTACAGATCCATACGCCCGGTCAACACCGCTTCGTCATTCCCGCCTGGTCGGTATGGAAACCGACCTTCTTGATCACGGTGACGAACGGGGGAGCTCCGGGTGGCCTTCCGTGTCCGTTGTGCCCCCCGGTCATGGACCTTGGCATTGAGCCGCTCAGCTCGCCTTCGCCCGCTGGATTCTGGCTCCGACCGCCTCGAGCTTTTCTTCCAGCATTTCGTAACCGCGGTCCAAGTGGTAGATGCGGTTGACCTCCGTAGTACCCTTCGCAGCGAGCCCGGCGAGAACGAGTGAGGCCGAAGCACGCAAGTCGGTGGCCATCACGGGGGCCCCGGAAAGCTCCGGGACGCCTCGGACGACAGCGCTTCTGCCTTCCAGCTCGATCTGCGCCCCCATGCGCTTCAGCTCCAGGACGTGCATGAACCGGTTCTCGAAAATCTGCTCGGAGATCAGGCTCACCCCGTTGCCCAGGGTCATCATCGCCATGAACTGGGCCTGCATGTCCGTGGGGAATCCGGGGAAGGGCCAGGTCTTGACGTTTACGCTGTGGATGGCATCGCCGGCCTTGACATGAAGGCGCCCGTTTTCGGGCTGAATCTTCAGGCCGGCCGCGCTCAGCTTCTGAATGACCGCATCCAGGTGAGCAGGCTCACAGGAGGTCAAGGTGAGCTCACCGCCGGTGATGCCTGCAGCCACCATGTATGTCCCGGCTTCGATCCGGTCAGGGATCACGCGAATCCTAGCCGGCTTGAGATCCGTGACCCCTTCAACGGTGATGTCGGACGTGCCGGCACCCTGGATCTTCGCCCCCATGAGCGTCAGGTAATCCGCCAGCGCGACGACCTCCGGCTCGCGAGCCGCGTTGTGTAGGATCGTGACGCCGTCGGCCAGCGTGGCGGCCATCATGAGGTTTTCCGTTCCGGTGACCGTGACCTGATCGAAGGTGATGACCGCCCCGTGGAGCTTGCTCGCCTTTGCGAGGACGTAGCCATGCTCCAGTTTGATGTCCACTCCCATCTGCTCCAGACCTTTCAGGTGCAGGTTGATGGGACGGGCACCGATGGCGCAGCCACCGGGCAGCGAAATGCGGGCCTCCCTGTACCGGGCGACCAACGGTCCGAGCACCACCACCGAAGCCCGCATGGTTTTCACGAGCTCGTAGGGGGCTTCCAGGGCTCGGATTCGGGAGGTGTCGATCCGGAGCTGGGCGTCGTGCTCGCAGACGGCCCCCATGTGCGTGAGCAGGGTCTGCATGGTGCGGATATCGCGCAGACGGGGAACGTTTTCGAAGATATGACACCCTTCGGCGATGAGCGAAGCCGCCATGAGGGGGAGAGCAGCGTTTTTGGCGCCGCTGACGGCGATCTCCCCGCGGAGGGGGATGCCGCCTTCGATGACGAGTTTGTCCATGGGTCACCTGTTGCCAGTGGTTATTTGCAGGATGCGCGTGAGACCCGCATAGTCCTTGTGAAAGGCGACGGCGGGACGACCGGGAAGGGCATGCGCCTTTTCCGCCAAGGTCTCCTTCTGGGTCGCTCCGATCTCCAGGAGGAGGCTGCCTCCCGGTTCGAGGAACGGATGAAAATCAGCCAGAATCCGGCTCAGCACACCGATCCCCGCCGGACCTCCCCCTATGAGCGCCAACATGGGCTCGTGGTCACGAACTTCGGGAGCAAGCGCAGGGATCTCCTCGTCGCCGATATAGGGCGGATTGCTCACGATACAGTCAAAGCACGCCTCGGACGATCGAAGTGCCGAGAACAGATCCATCACCACGAATTCGATTCGATGCTCCAGGCCGTTTCGAGCGGCGTTGCGCTTCGCCAGAGTGATCGCGTCAACGGACCGGTCCGTTGCGACGATGCTCAGGTCCTCCCGTTCTTTCGCAAGGGCGATGGCGACGGCGCCCGACCCCGTGCACAAGTCGAGAACCTTCGATCCGGGTTTGGGCAAGAGCTCCAGGCCGAGCTCCACCAGCAGCTCGGTTTCGGGACGGGGGATCAAGACAGCCGGAGAGACTTCGAGGTCGAGCGACCAGAACTCCTGTTTACCGGTGATGTACTGGGTCGGCTCACGCCCGGCCCGGCGCTTCACGGCGTCTCGGTAGGTCGCGAGCTCATGCGGCCCGAGCGGTTGATCGAAGCGGAGATAGAGCTGAATGCGCTCGGTGTTGAGAACGTGGGCGAGGAGCACCTCGGCGTCGGCACGGGGCTGGGCGAGTCCTTTGCGCTTGAAGTAGTCCGTGGTCCAGTGCAGCACTCGCAGAATCGTCCAGGTTTCTTCCATCCTGTCATCTCATGAGTGCTCGATCACTTGCGAACCGCGTGCTGCAGATCGAGGAGAATCGGTCGGGTTGCCGGCGTACCGACAGGGAAGCTCACTCACCACTCTTGAGTGCCTCGGCCTGGAAGGCCGCGGCGATGGGATCGATGATCTCATCGAGCTGTCCTCCCATCACGAGCTCCAGCTTGTAGAGCGTCAGGTTGATGCGGTGGTCGGTCACACGATTCTGAGGGAAGTTGTAGGTGCGGATGCGCTCACTGCGGTCACCGGAGCCGACCTGGCTCTTCCGGTCCTGAGCGATCTTCGCATCTTGCTCACACTGAATCTGGTCGAGGAGACGCGCGCGGAGAACCTTCAGGGCCTTCGCCTTGTTTTTGTGCTGGGATTTTTCGTCCTGGCAGATCACGACGAGCCCCGTGGGGATGTGGGTCACGCGAACCGCCGAGTCCGTCGTGTTGACGCTCTGCCCCCCTGGGCCGGACGAGCGGAAAACGTCGATACGCAGGTCGTTGGGATCGATGAACACGTCGACTTCCTCCGCTTCGGGTAGAACCGCAACCGTCACGGCGGACGTGTGAATCCGGCCCTGGCTTTCCGTCGCCGGGACACGCTGGACTCGGTGCACACCACGCTCGAACTTCAAACGACTGAAGGCCCCTTTTCCGTTGATGCCGGCGATGATTTCCTTAAGGCCCCCGATTCCCGTGGGGTGGGTGTCCAGGATTTCAACCTTCCAACGACGCAGCTCCGCATAGCGGGAATACATGCGAAACAGATCCGCGGCGAAAAGAGCCGCTTCGTCGCCCCCCGTTCCCGCTCGGATTTCCAGGATGACGTTCTTGTCGTCGTTGGGGTCCTTGGGAGCCAGCATGACCTTGAGCGCGGTTTCGCTGCCTTCGAGGTCCTTGCGAAGCTGAGCAAGCTCCTGTCGGATGAGGTCGCGCATCTCAGCGTCCGCTTCCTGCTCGAAAAGCTCCTGGTTCTCCTCGATGTCGTCCCTGATTTTTTTGTAGTGCCGGTATTCTTCCACGATCGGCGCGATTTCCGAATGCTCCTTGGCCGTCTGCTGATACAGCTTCTGGTCCGCCAAGGTTTCGGGCTTGCTGAGGATTTCCTCGAGCTGCACGAACCGCTGCTCGACACTTTCCAAGCGATCAAACATACCGTATCGACCCGATTTTCCTAATCAATTCCCTGTAGGTCCCAAAACGAGCAAGTCGGCCCTGGAAGGCCGACCTGTCTATGTGCATGCTCCCTGGAATCCTTTCACGTCGGCATCCCTGCCGGGACCGGACTCTCTCCAGAGATGGCTGATGCTACTCCGCGGGCTTCTGGAACTTCTCGTATTTCTTCCTGAAGCGCTCAATGCGGCCGGCGGAGTCAACCAGCTTTTGTTTGCCCGTATAAAAGGGGTGACACTGGGAGCAAATTTCCACGCGGATCTCTTTCTTGGTCGACCCGGTGGGAATCTCGGCGCCGCAGGCGCATTGAATCACCGTTGCATGGTATTCGGGGTGCGTCTCTTTCTTCATGGATTCCTCCGGAAAGTGAAATGGCTCAACCTTGCTTTGCAAAGTTCGCAATTATAGATGCATGCGAGCAACCTTTCAATACTTTTCCTAGCGGTTCATGGAAGCCAGGAATTCGATGTTGTGCTTGGTGCCCTGCATCTTGTCGAGGAGGAATTCCATGGCATCCACCGGATTAAGAGGCGAGAAGAGCTTTCGCAGGATCCAGATCCGGTTGAGATCGTCTGGCGGCAGGAGGAGCTCTTCTTTCCGGGTGCCCGACTTGTTGATGTCGATGGCAGGGAAGACGCGGCGGTCCGCCAGCTTGCGATCCAGCACGATCTCCATGTTGCCTGTGCCCTTGAACTCCTCGAAAATCACTTCGTCCATGCGGCTGCCGGTGTCGATGAGGGCCGTCGCAATGATGGTAAGACTCCCGCCCTGCTCCACATTCCTGGCTGCGCCGAAGAAGCGCTTGGGGCGGTGGAGGGCGTTGGAGTCGAGACCGCCGGAGAGGATCTTGCCGCTCGGGGGGACCACCGTATTGTAGGCCCGGGCAAGGCGCGTGATGCTGTCGAGCAGAATCACCACGTCCCGTTTGTGCTCGACGAGACGTTTCGCCTTTTCGCTCACCATTTCCGCAACTTGCACGTGACGTTGCGGCGGTTCGTCGAAGGTCGAGCTCACCACCTCGGCGCGCACGTTCCGCTGCATGTCCGTCACTTCTTCGGGACGCTCATCGATAAGCAGCACGATGAGATACGCGTCACGGTGGTTGATGGTGATGGCATTGGCGATGTTTTGGAGCAGCATGGTCTTGCCGGTGCGGGGCGGAGCGACGATGAGGCCGCGCTGTCCGAATCCGATGGGTGTCAGCAGGTCCATGACCCGGGTCGAGTAATTCTCCGGGTTGACTTCAAGCTTGATGCGCCTGTCCGGGTAGAGAGGCGTGAGGTTGTCGAAGAGGATTTTGTCGCGGGCGACGTCCGGGTCCTCGTAGTTGACGGCTTCCACCTTCAGGAGCGCGAAATACCGCTCGTTGTCCTTTGGCGGCCGTATCTGCCCGGAGATGCTGTCGCCGGTCCTCAGGTTGAAGCGTCTGATCTGAGATGGCGAGACATAAATGTCATCAGGACCGGGCAAATAATTGTAGTTCTGACTTCTCAAGAAGCCAAAGCCGTCCGGTAGAATTTCGAGCACGCCTTCGCCATAGATGAGGCCGCTCATCTCGGCCTGCGCCTGGAGGATGGCGAAAATCAGCTCCTGCTTTCGCATGGAGCTCGCCCCTTCGATGTTCAGGGCTTTTGCCATGCCCAGAAGCTCCCGGATGTTCTTGCTCTTGAGCTCGACGAGATTCGTTTCCTGATGGGGGGTGTCGCGGTTGCTCGCCTCCTTGGAGCCCTTCTGAGAGGATTCCGGCGCCTGGTCCTTGTCGCTCATGCGTTTTGTCTCCTTCATATCCTGCCCTGTGCTTTGGGTGGCAAACTCCTGCGAACGATCATGCGTTCAGATTATCCGACACTCTGACTGACGGGTATTGTGGTCTACTCTAAAAGGAAAGAGCAGATGCGTTGGGAGACTCAGTGGGAGGAGGGGGAGTGGGTCGACAGAGTAGAAAACCATGCCGCAAAGCAGACCACCTTGGAAATTCCGGGTTCTCCTTCTGGCTGCCGCTGTCCCTGATCCAAATGCAAAAAAGGACTTCCTCGCTCCGGCTCAAAACCCTACGCGCTTGAAAATGCTGGGCTTGCGCGGGCCTTTCGCCACTTGCTTTTCCGATACCTCTAACATCTTGCGGACTTGCTCTTCATATCCGAGCTCCTTGACCGCTTCCGGATAAGAGGTGCTGATCCGCTCCAGCCGGTCTTTGGCCGACTGGTAGTTCTTGCGCTTGTAATAGAATTCCCCCACGTAAAACTCATGTGACACCAGGCGCTTTTCGCATTCAAAGAGCTGCTTCTTTGCCCTGAGCGTGTATTGCGAGTCGGGATACGCCTGCATCAGCCGCTGGAACGCCTCGATGGCCGCCTGAGTCTCGGCTGGGTCCCGATCGATTGTGCTAAAGGCCAGGAAATGGCTCATCCCGATTTGGTACATGACATAAGGGACGACCTCGTTTCTGGGGTGCAGCCGAACGAACTCATCATAAGCGATGGCCGCTTCACCATAGTCACCCTTGTAATAATGGGCATCGCCGATCTTGAGATCCGCAAGGATCGCATATTTGCTGTAAGGGTACTGCTCCTTGAGCTTCTGGAAGTCCTTGAGAGCATCCTTGTATTTTTTCTCGCGCATCTTCTGCGTGCCTTCGATCGCCAGCTGTTCCGCGTTCTTGTCGATAGGCGAGGAACGCTTGCCGAAAAGGCCGCCAAAATAGTAGTCGAAGAGATTGGTCCCGCATCCCGCTGTGAGCATCAGCGTAATCGCCAGGAAAGCGCCGACGAAAAAACGGGAGATTTTGCCGAAATGGGTCTTGGAAACGTGCATGTGGAAATCCTGAATTGGGTCCTCTAACGGAGCACTCTGCGATGCAGTCCGAATGGATGTCTCGACATCGGCCCCATCACACGTTGCCAAGGCGGTCTGACGGGGCTCCGTGAGTCCTAATTCGCCAACGGCTTGGCCGTCGGCCATGAGGCCGTCCGTCGCCCATCCAATCAACGCTTCCCGCAGTTCCTGACTGCGCCTCCAGCCGGACACGTGCGGCGAACGGACCCGCTGTTGAGCCAGCAGACCCGCCGCCGATCATAACCACTTCAATGGTGCCGTTCATATCCATGCTTTAAGAGGGGCTCTCGGATGGGAAAGATGCTGAGGTCTGATCGGTACCGGACCATGCCGATCGAGCGGTCTCTCGGGTTGATTGAATTAGCCGACAGCCTTGTCGATTGCTGCCGCGATTTGTGACTTGGCAACCGCGCCGGTAATCTGCTCACTCACGTTGCCGCCCTTGAATATGATGAGCGTCGGGATAGCGCGGATTCCGTAACGGGAAGGGGTCTTGGGGTTGTCGTCCACATTGCATTTGGCGACTTTGAGCTTTCCCTCGTATTCGTTGGACAGCTCGTCAATCACAGGAGCAATAGCCCGGCATGGACCGCACCACGGCGCCCAGAAGTCGACGAGCACCGGCACATCGGACTGGAGGACATCCTGCTCGAACGTGCTGTCAGCGATTTCAAAGATATTCTTCCCTGCCATTCCCGTTACTCCTCTTCTTCGTGATCCGATTGAGCGCCACATCCTTCGAACCGGCATGGCAGCTTCATCCACATGATTGAAGTGGCAGTATAAAGCAACCCTTCGGGGCTTGTCAATGGCGCGATAAAACTTGGTGGATCTTTGCAAGCGAGGCATCAGCCGGCTTCATGCGATATTTACAGGGATGAGCTCAAAAGATCCACCGGCTTCCATGGAGACGACGTAGACGGTTTTCCCAAGTCATCCTAAAATAGATCCGACTTCGGGCAAAGGTGATTCTGTGTTGGGAACCAAGGGGGAGAGCCGTGGCGGAAGAACGAACGATCTATCGCTGTCAGCAGTGTGGAGCCAGCAGCCCCAAGTGGGTGGGGCGCTGTCCGGGGTGTCAGACCTGGGACAGTATGGTGGGGGAGGTCGTGTCGCGTCGTGCCGAAAAGGCCGGGAGAAGCCGCGCGGCTCGTGCGCAGGCCGTCAGACTTTCAGAGGTCGAGACAGCGGCCGATCCTCGCGTACTCTCCGGGATCTCGGAATGGGATCGGGTGCTTGGGGGAGGTCTGGTTCCCGGCTCCATGGTCCTTCTGGCGGGCGATCCGGGGATCGGAAAATCGACGCTGCTGCTGCAGGTGCTGGCGCGCCTGTCGGCCGGGCGGGCGGTCTTGTATGTTTCCGGGGAGGAGAGTCCTCAGCAGCTCAGGATCCGGGCCGAGCGCATCCAGGTGGGATCCGCGGGATTGCATGTCCTGACTGAGACGGCCCTTGAAGCGACCCTGGAGGCTTTGGATCGCGGATCCTTCGAAATTGTCGCCGTGGACTCCATTCAGACCATGAGCGCGCCCGGTCTCGATGTTTCCCCGGGCTCCATCAGCCAGGTGCGTGAGTGTGCCTCGGAGCTCATGAGAATTGCCAAGCAAAAACGGGTGAGCGTCTTCGTCGTCGGCCATGTCACCAAGGAAGGGGCCATTGCCGGCCCCAGGGCACTCGAGCACCTGGTGGACACGGTTCTCTATTTGGAAGGCGATCGGTCCCAGGCCTTCCGCATTCTGCGGGCCGTGAAGAATCGTTTCGGTTCCACCAATGAGATCGGGGTCTTCGAAATGAAGGAGATGGGGCTTGAAGAAGTCCTGAATCCTTCCGAGCTGCTGCTGGCCGAACGGCCGGTCGATGCGTCGGGCTCGGTCGTGGTCTGCTCGATGGAAGGCACTCGCCCCCTTCTCGTGGAGCTGCAGGCCCTCGTAAGCTCGACGGGGTGGGTGCAGCCCAGGCGCACCAGTATCGGGATCGATGCCAATCGGCTCTCTCTTTTGCTTGCGGTCATCGAAAAACGGCTCGGCTTTCACTTCGGCCAACAGGACGTCTTCGTCAATGTGGCCGGAGGGGTCAGACTGGTCGAGCCCGCTGCCGACCTGGCCCTGATCGTGGCGATCGTGAGCAGTATCCTGGACCGCCCCCTCCCGAGGGACCTTGTGGTGTGGGGGGAAGTGGGACTCACGGGGGAAGTCCGTGGCGTCGCCCACGCCGCCCTGCGTGTACAAGAGGCGCACAAGCTCGGTTTTAGCAGGCACCTGATTCCCGGAACGAATGCCGATCGGCTGGCGAAGGATCTGGATGCCTCCTGCATCGGGGTGCGCTCGCTTCAGGAGATCATG
>CAZIEW010000018.1:40854-70961 GCA_964538515.1 uncultured Syntrophobacteraceae bacterium | reverse complement strand
CCGGTGAACCTCTTCCTTACCAAGGAAGTGCTCTACCTACTGAGCTACGTGGGCCTGTGAGAAAAGCAGCCAAAACATGTGGAGAGGGTTCATCGTGTGATGCAGGAACCTTGGTCTTGCGATCAAGCAAAGATGCGACTGATCGTTGGCCTTGGATGCGTCCATCTTGCTGCATGTAGTCCCGACGATAATGACCGACTCCTGGAGTGCCACTATCTCCTACAATGGGTTGGGTGGTGGTGAGGGGAGGATTCGAACCTCCGAAGGCTTCGCCGGCAGATTTACAGTCTGCTCCCTTTGGCCGCTCGGGAACCTCACCACAGGTCGCCAACAACTTCCTTTCCAAGTACCCTGTCAAGGAAGCCCCATCTCCTAGCACACCCAAAAGTATAAGGCAACCTTTTTTTAGTGCCTGCCCTGAGAGGGTGCGTGGGGATCGAAGCCGAAACCGCCGAGCCCGACCGATGTTCGGGCGATCAGTACGTTGCTCGCTCCTGCTTCCACAGGGTGATGCCCCGTGGGAACTGGGGTGGACAGATAGCATAGAGGGGGCTTCGATGCAAATGTAATATGGTGTCTCAAGGCTGATCGTCTGGTATGCAGATGACGCTGTCGGCATTCCCGTGATACCGATAGCTGGGGAATCCCTCTTCATGGGGAAATGGGGTGCGGGCGACGATGTCCTCTGGAAGAGGCGATTCCTCGTCAAAGATGGAAAAAGCGAAATGCAGCAAGTTCAACCGCTCTTCATAACGCTTTTCAAGCAAGAAGCCGTAGAGGGCGCGAACGGCCTCGGTAAAGCTTCCGACGTGCGCCACTCGCCGGTCAAGAAGGGTCTGGGCGAACCGGGGAAGGGGCTTCAGCAAAGCGTTCTCGAAAACGTCAGCATTGTGGCCGGCGATTTCAGGAGGCACATCATAGGCGAGGAATTCAGCGGTCAATCGTGCCCAGTCGATGGCACTGGTCTTTGGGTGCAAGCGTCACGACCTCGTTTCATTGCAGGAGCATCAGAGGAGGTTTTCTTTCGCCCCGTACAGGAACCAGCCTCCAAAGCAGAGCAGGATTGTGCCGCAGGCTCGGACCAGGCCGCGGTAGCCTTTGTCCGAGAGGAAGGACTTGCCGCGGCTGATGCTGAAGGAAACCAGGCTGTACCAGGCAAAGTCCGCAGCGATGTGCCCGAGAAAAAAGCAGACGATGCCAATGAAGCCGAATCGTTTGGCGGCGACGAGATAACCCAGTCCGATGGTGGCCCACCAGAGCGTCCAATAGGGATTGGCGAGACTGGTGAGAATGCCCAGCACAAGGGGATGCTTCGCATAACCGTCCGAGGGAGTCTCCGAAGCTCTGCTCAGGCTGAGGTCCCCGGCAGCCCGCATCATGTCAATGCCGAAATAGACCAGGAGAGATCCTCCAATCAGTCCAATGGTCCCGAGCACGAACGGCAGCTCCAGGAACTTCCCGAGCCCGTGCAGGATCGCTGCAACCAAGGCCAGCTCCAGAACCGCGTGTCCTGTCATGAGAAGGGGACCGGCGACGAAGCCCCGCCTGGCGGATTCGGTGATGGTAATCGTGAAAAGGGGACCCGGCATGAGAGCCCCGGAGAGGGCGAGGGCAAATGACCCGGCAAAGATGGCTGCGAGCTCGCTCATACAATATGCTCTCCAATGGGCGCATGACACACGGTCACGCACCCTTTCAAGACGATCGTTTCCTCGTAGCGTCGCCCCCTCAGGCTGTCGCATCCGGAGAGCCGGCGGGAGGGCGCAGGAGCTGAAGACGCAGGATGTCATCCCTGGGGTGGACCTTGTCCACTCGGATCCGAATCAACTCGCCCCGCTGAACCGCGCCCTTCTCGGGCAGGGGCACGTTTGCTTCCATCAGATAATCCGGAAGGAGGACGTGGGCGAACCGATCATTGGCCTCCAGGACGAGCGCCTCCAGGGTTTGCACATCCTCCTGCTCCAGGTACTTGAGCAGCCAATAACGGGTCCATTTCCTTTGTATGAACGCGATCTTGGTCTGAATGCTACCCAGCTTTGCGATCAACTGACGCAGCTCGTCCTCGCTGTAGAGGGGCTTCTCGGATGCCAGGGCCTGTTTGAGCTGGCGCTGGACCACAAGGTCGGAAAAACGCCGGATGGGGGAAGTCACCATGGTGTAGTGCGGCAGTGCGAGACTGCAATGGCCGCGTGGCTCAACATCCATTTCGGCCCGAGCGAACAGCCGTCGCTGACGGTAGACATAAAAGAGCTCGTACTGACTGTGGACGAAATCCGTCTCCGGCTTGCATTCCGCCTGATTTCTGAACAGCGTCGGTATCTTCCGGTCGGCCAAAAATGCCGCGGTGAGAGCATTGGCGGCAATCATCCATTCCGAGACCATGATCTGGCTTGGGGTTTCCTTCTCGTAGCGTGAGATCTGGATCATTCCGACCGGATTCACATAGACGTGGATCTCCGGGAGCGGAAGGATGATGGCTCCCTGGGCGAGCCGCCGCTGCCGGTGCTTGAGGGCGAGGTCGTAAAGCCTCTCCAGGTGGGGCTCTTTTCGGACGCGCTCGTTGACTTCTTCATAGGTCAGCTGATCGCGGATGCGGACCACACTGGTGCAGATGTCATGGCTCAGCATCGTCCCCTCTTCGTCGAAGCGCATGAGAAAGCTGACGGCAAGGCGGTCGTCGCCTGCGCGCAGGCTGCAAAGTCCCTCGGAAAGGGTTGTCGGCAGCATGGTGATGCGTCCGTCCGGGAGATAGATGGAGCTAGCGCGGTTTTCCGCCTCCCGGTCCAGATCATCCCCTTTGGAGATCATCTCCGCCGCGTCGGCGATGTGAACGCCCACCTCCACGGTGCCGTCCTGCAGCGTTTCGATGCTCAGTGCGTCGTCATAGTCCCGCGTGAGGACACTGTCGATCGTAAACGCATGCAGATGCCTCAGATCGCGCCGCGTGCTCTTGTCCCAGCGGGAAAGCCAGTCTATGGCGGCCACCCGCTTGGCGAGCTCCTCCACAGGGGCTGGAAACTGGGGGCTGATATTCTCCTCGTGGAGATACAGGTTCTCGTCTTCCCTCCAGATTCCCAGACGTACGAGGAGGCGAAAGGCCGAGCTTTGCTGGGGCGGAATCGAGGCCCGCTTGAACAGCTCCTTCACCAGTGCCGCTTCGGGGGATTCCTGTCCGAACAGGCAATAGCTCTTTATCCAGTCAACCAGGTCTTGCTGCTCGGCGGGAACCACGGGCCGGGCCTTCCGATTCCAAATGGTCTGCAGCCACTGGGCCCCGCTCTCAATCCTGGCGGCCCTCGCCTCTTCTCGCTCGAGCTCCACGCGCCGCTGCTCGATCTTATCCGAAGACCGGGCGATGAACTGCCCATCTTTGAACTGGAAGTAGAGGCGATCTTGAAACAGCACGCGCTGGGTCGCCGCCACATGGTGATCTGAGACAACCCCGCTGAAGATGAGCTCCGCCAGGTCCCGTACGCTGAAGCCTTCGGATTCAGATTCCAGGAGCGACCAAAGCTCCTCCACGCTCACATCCGCCATGAGGTGCTTTCTGACAGCGGACGCAGCCTGAAGCTTGGACACCAGCTCATCTCGGCTCAGCTTTAGATCCAGGGTTTCTCTCGACACATGGACCAGGCGACTCTGACTGAGACTGGCCTCCTTGTTTTGCTCGGTCAGGATCGCAAGGCGATTGCCCTTGACCGCCGTGCAAACGCCGCACAGCACCTGGCGGTTCTCGAAAAACTCGACCAGGGTCCCCGGTACAACCTCCGTTTCAGTCGAAGTCATGGCCGGTCCCCTGCCTGAGCGAGACTCTTCATCTGACGCATGTACACTTCCAGCCCCGATGCAATTCCCTTGGCCAGCTCCTTTTGGAACTCCTTGTCCTTCAGACGTGTCTCCTCCTTGGGATTCGTGATGAACGCCGTTTCAATCAGAATGCATGGCATCTCGGCGCCGATCAGCACACAAAACGGTGCCTGCTTCACTCCCAGATCGCGCACGCGCTCCTGCTCCTTGGCCCGGATGTGCTTGACGACCTGGCGGTGAACCGCCGTGGCCAACTGGGACGATTCCTTGATCTTGGTGTTTCGCATCAGATCGTGCAGGATCGTCTCGAGATCGCTGATCCGCTTGGTGGAGGTTGCGTTTTCCAGGGCAGCGACCCGGGCCGACTCTTTGTCCTTGGAAAAGTTGAGAAAATAGGTTTCCGTCCCCGTGAGGCTTTTGTCCTCGTTTGCATTGGTGTGGATGGAAACGAAGAGATCCGCCTTGTGGGCGTTGGCAAAGGCGGTTCGCTCCTCGAGCGACACAAATCGGTCCTTGGTCCGTGTGAGAAGCACCTGACAATTCAACTTCTCCTCGATCAGCCCCTTGAGCTCCAGTGCGATCGCGAGGGTGACGTTTTTTTCGTGGACGCCCCCGGGGCCGGTGGCCCCCTTGTCTTTGCCCCCATGGCCCGGATCGAGAACGATACGGTTCACCTCGAGGCCCAGTTGGCGGGCCAGGCTAGGGAGCCGATCCGCCGTTGGCCGCGAGGGCTGAGGTGAAGGCGGCTGGGGCTGAGCCGGGGCGGGGCCTGGAGATGAGGCAGCGCGTGACGGAGCCCCAGCGGGCTGCTGGACCGCCTTCTTCCCCTGGATGTCGACGATGATCCGAAAGGGATCTGACAAGGTAAAGATGCGGTATCGATCCAACGACCTCGCATCCAGTATGATGCGTGTTTTCGAGGCGTCAAGTTGGATGGCATTGACCCCTTCGAGAAAGGCGTCGTCGATCTTCTGAGGACTCCCCAGACGAGGGTTCACCGCGCAGCCCTTTAGATCGACAAGAATCTGGGCAGGCTTCTGATGCTTGGGATCCTGCAGGTAAGCCTGCTCCTGGAAAGCCACCGGTGTACTCGTGTAGATCGCGACGCGGGTATAATCTTCTCCCGTCCAATGTTGGATGTTCTGTAGCTCGGCGACAGCCGGGCATTTAATGCTCGACTTGTCAGCGGTCACCTCCGCTTTTTTGCCCGGCCGGTTCTTGGATGCGGTCGTCTTGGCGCTCTGCGCGGCTTCGGTCTGACTTCCCTGATCGGCGGACAAGAGGGGCGAAACGGCCACCTGCGGCATTGCGGTCTCGGCCGCTTTCTTGGAATTGTCCTTGCATCCGAGCTGGCGCTCAAGCTGCGCCGCCATTTGGACGGCCTTGGGCTTTGAGTCCCCCCCCGGGAAAAACATGCTTACCTTTTTGAGCTCGACCAGAGCCTGGCTGGGGTCATCGGGAGCAAGGAGAACCCCCTTGAGATACTGAGCGTCATCAGCAAGGGGATCTTCCGGGAATTTTTCGACCAGAAGTCGGTAATGCTGCAGCGCGGCATCCCGGTCCTCCTGCTTCTTTGCCGCATCGTAAACCAGGTGGTGGCATTGTCCCATAAGATAGAGTCGTTTTGCAGCCAGGTCCCCGTGCGTGTCGACCTTCTCCACCTCCTGGAGCAGCTGAATACAGTGTCTCAGGGCTTCGATCTTGCGATCCTTATCCCCGATTCCGAGCGCGCTTCGGTACTCATTGCGCGCATTGCTGTAGATTTCCTCGGCCGTTCCTGTCGCCTCCGAGTCAACAGAGATCATCAGAATCCCTGCGATGAGCGCGCAAAAACCCAATACGACGCAGGCCCATTGCGTCGTGCATCGGTTTCTCGGTCGATTGTCTAACCCGTTTGCTGCGCTCATGCTTGGCTCGCGGATCCGGGAGCGCCGGCGCTGTCGCCCGATCCGTCGCGGTGGGTGCGTCGAATCTGCTCCCTCAAGGCATAGAGGGTCTGCAACGCTGCCAGCGGCGTCAGGTGATCCATGTCGAGCCCCAGGATTTGGTCACGCAGCCAATCCATCGAGGTTTGAAACATGCCGAGCTGCACCCCTGCCTCCTGAATCTTCCCCTTCGGCTTACGTTTCCTGTTGACGAAACCGGCAGGGACCAGAAAGGATTCACCGCGCTCGATCCGTGCCAGGATATCGCCGGCCCGCCGGGTGACCGGCTCCGGCAGCCCCGCAAGTCGAGCCACCTGAATCCCGTAACTTCGGCTCACGCCCCCTGCCACCAGCTTGTGGAAAAAAAGGATCTCGCCTTCCCACTCCTTGATGGCCACGTTGAAATTCTTAACCCGAGGCCGCGAGGCCGCGAGCTCGGTCAGCTCATGGTAATGGGTGGCGAAAAGCGCCTTCACCCCGACACCCTGGAGGTCGTGAAGATATTCCGCGACCGCCCACGCAATGCTCATTCCGTCGTAGGTGCTGGTTCCTCGCCCGATTTCATCCAAAATGAGAAGACTCTTCGGCGTCGCCTGGTGAAGGATATTGGATGTTTCCTGCATTTCAACCATAAAGGTCGAACGGCCACGAGCCAAGTCGTCGGAGGCGCCCACTCTCGTGAATATGCGATCGACCAGTCCGATTCGCGCGGCGCTCGCCGGCACGAAGCTCCCAATGTGGGCCATCAGCACGATGAGCGCTGCCTGCCGAAGGATGGTCGACTTCCCGGCCATGTTGGGGCCCGTGATCACGAGCAGCTGCTGATCATGCTGGTTCAGCTCGAGGTCGTTGGGAACAAAACCTCCCTCGGGAAGGAAGCGCTCGATCACCGGGTGACGCCCGTCATGAATGAACAGAGAGTCCCCGTTGTTGAGCTCGGGACGGCAGTAATCGTGCCGTGCGGCAGCTTCCGCAAGACCCGAGATGCAGTCCAGCTCGCCAATGCGCCGTGCCATGTCCTGAATGCGGGCGCTTTCCGCGCCGACCGCCGCTCTTAGATCTGCAAAAATCTGCTGCTCAAGCTCGAGCCGCTTCTCATCCGCTTCCAGCACCTGCGTTTCGAATACCTTCAGCTCCTCGGTGATGAACCGCTCTGCGCCGACCAAGGTCTGCTTGCGGGAATAGTCCTCGGGAACCGCAGCCAGATTGGCCTTGGAAACCTCGATATAATACCCGAAAACCTTGTTATAGCGAACCTTTAGCGAAGCGATTCCCGTCCGCTGTCGCTGATTGGCTTCGTAGTCCGCCATCCAGCCCTTGGCATCGCTGCTCAGCCGAACGTAATGGTCCAGCTCCGCATGGACCCCGGGAAGAATGGCTCCGCCCGCACTCAGGCCGGCGGGAGGCGGGTCGGCGAGGATATGCTCGATCCGGTCCGCCACATCCTGGAGCCCATCCCACCGCGCCAGAATCTCATCGAGCAGATGCGGCACTGAGCCATCACCAGACTCCGTTCCGGAAAGGGTCGCCTCCCCAGGCTGGAAAGCGCTGTCTCCGTCTCCTTTGCCCGACAGCCGCGCCAGCAACGCTTCCACCGCAGGGAGAAGCTGAAGGGATCGCTTGAGCGCCACCAGATCCCGGGGTCCCGCCGTCCCGGTGCTGACGCGTCCGGTGAGCCGCTCGAAATCGCTCATCTTTCCGAGAATGTCGCGCAGAAGGTCGCGAACGTCCCCATGCCCCACCAGATCCGCGACTGCCGATAGACGATACTGAATCCGATCGAGATCGAGCAGCGGGTAGCGCAGCCACTGCTGAATCGTGCGTGCGCCCATGGCCGTCCGGGTCTTGTCCAGGACGTCGAGGAGGGACCCCTTGCGTCCCCGAAAACTCTGGGACTGAAAGATCTCGAGGTTGCGGACCGTGGCTTCATCCAGTACCATGTAATCGGCCCGGCTATAGGGCACCAGCTGCTTCACATGGTCGCACGAGCCCAGCAGATTTCGCCGGATATACAGCAGGATGGCCCCAGCCGCTTCGATTCCCCTGTCCATGCGATGGATGCCAAACCCTTCCAGGGAATGGACGCGAAAATGCTGAATGAGTCGCTCCTCGGCGCGGGATCGGTCGAAATGATCCCCATCGACGGGGACTACAAGCAGGGCCAGCTGCCGCTGCAACCGCGAGAGCCACGTCGTCTCAACCTCTGCGGAGAGCAACAGCTCCTTGGGCGCTACACGCAGGATCTCCTCGACCAAGTCTTCTTTGGAGCCCAGCTCGATCACTCTGAAGTCGCCGGTGGAGATGTCCAGGTAGGCGAGCCCGGCGATCCCATCCGATTCGGAAACGGAGACCGCCGCGAGGTAGTTGGGCTGGTCGGCCGACAGGTTCTGGCTCTCCAGGATCAAACCGGGCGTGATGACGCGTGTCACTTCGCGTTTGACGAGGCCTTTGGCCTTTCGAGGATCCTCCACCTGGTCGCAAATGGCGACCTTGTAACCGGCGGCGACCAGTTTGGGGACATAAGCCTCCGCCGCGTGGTAGGGTACCCCGCACATGGGAATCGGATTCTCGGCACTGCGGTCGCGCGAGGTGAGGGCGATGTCCAGGATGCGGGCGGCAACCGTGGCGTCTTCCAGGAACATTTCGTAGAAATCCCCCATCCTGTAGAGCAGCAAGGCGTCGGGATATTGGGCCTTGATCTCCAGGTACTGCTGCATCATGGGGGTGGTCTTGATCATGCTCCGCCGTAGCTCCTGGACCCGGGTCTTTCTGGAGTGGCTCGAAAGGTCGGATCCGGGTCGCACGTCCGATTCTCATGAGCCGTTTGGGCATGGTATTACCACATTGACACCGGTGAATTGAAAGGTTTTCTTGGAGACCCGTTCACCCTGAAGCCCCAACTCCTATCGAGGATGTTCCATGAGACAGAAGGAGCCGTTGTTGTTGCTGATCGTCGGAGCGGTCGCTCTGTTTGTCTCCGCAATCAACCCTCATGACTATCCCACGTGGCTGATGGAAGTCTTTCCCCTATTTCTCGGGGTGCCAATCCTGGTTGGGGTGTACGGTCGCTTCCGCATGACGCCGCTGGCTTACCGGCTGGTTTTTGCTCACGCTCTCATCCTCATGCTCGGCGCCCATTACACCTACGCCGAAGTCCCTCTCGGATTCTGGGTCCAGGAGCTTTTCCACCTTGGACGGAACCACTACGACCGACTGGGTCACCTCGCCCAAGGGTTCATCCCTGCCCTCCTCACTCGGGAAGTCCTGTTGCGCTGCACCCCCTTGAGGCGGGGAGGCTGGCTCTTTTTCATCGTTACGTGCGTTTGTCTGGCCATCAGTGCCTTTTACGAATTCATCGAATGGTGGGCAGCGCTCATCCTCGGTCAGGGGGCCGACGCCTTCCTCGGTTCCCAAGGCGATCCCTGGGATACCCAGTGGGACATGTTCCTGGCCTTCGTGGGTGCCATGACGGGACAGATCCTGCTCGGCGGGCAACAGGACCGGGAGATGGAAGAGCGGGAAACGGGGTGAGAGCGAGATGCCGAGAGAGGGAGGCACTGAGAAAGCAGTTGGCGCTGCACGACAGCGTTCCCCTTGTGGCCCGGTTTGGCGATCGCGGCAGCTTACCCCCTAAGGATCTCATCCATTCCGATGGTTCGCCGATCGCTCGGGACGGCTCACAAACGGGAAAGCGCACGCGCTTGCTCGGCGGCATGATAAGAGCTGCGTACCAAAGGCGCGGATTCCGCCCAACGAAACCCCATGCTCCTGGCGGTTTGACCGAGGGCTTCAAAGTCGTCGGGTCTGTAGTAGCGTCGTACGGGAAGATGATGGGGCGACGGGCTCAAGTATTGACCAAGGGTGAGAATGTCGCAGTCGACGCCTCTCAGGTCGTGCATGACGCGGTGGATTTCCTCCAGGTCTTCTCCGAGGCCGAGCATGATTCCCGATTTGGTGAGGATTCCGGGGTCAGTCTCCTTCGTGGTTTGGAGAACCTGCAGGGAGCGCCGGTAGTCGGCCTGAGGACGAGCCACGGGGTAAAGCCGTGGAACCGTCTCGAGGTTGTGTCCCAGGATTTCGGGCCTCGCCGCGATGACGGTCTCCAAGGCGCGTTTGCTGCCCAGGAAGTCGGGCACCAGAACCTCGACCGTGCAGCCCGGGACCCTTTGGCGGATTTCGCGGATCACGGCGGCGAAGACGGAGGCCCCGCCGTCTTCGAGATCATCCCGGGTGACGGACGTGATGACGGCGTGCCGGAGCTCCATGGCGGCAACCGCCTTGGCCACTTCAGCCGGCTCCTCGGGTCGGACCGGAGCGGGGGCGCCGGCCGCAACCGCGCAAAAACCGCAATTGCGGGTGCACACGCCGCCCAGGATGAGAAACGTCGCCGTGCCGCAGCCCCAGCATTCGGCCATGTTGGGGCAGCGCGCTTCCTCGCAGACCGTGTGAAGGGATCCTTTGCGGACAAGCTGCCGCACGCGTTGAAAGGCCTCCCCATGAGGAAGGCGGACGCGAATCCAGGGGGGCTTTGGGATGGATGAGGGTGGTCTCATGACTAGACCTCTTGAAGGAGCGCTTCCCGCTCGATGGCCTCCGTGGAGCAGCCAAACACGTCTCCAAATGCTCGGATCACGGACGCCATGACCTCACTCAGCGGCACATTCCGCCCCACAGCCCGGCTGAGCGACGTTACGCCCCGTCCTCGAATCCCGCAGGGAATGATCCACTCGAAATAGGACAGGTCGGTCGAAACGTTCAGCGCAAACCCGTGGCTGGTGACGCGCCGCGCATTGATCCTGGCTCCGATGGCCGCGATCTTTTCGTCGCCGACCCAAACGCCCGTGAGTCCGGCAACCCGCCCTGCCTCGACGCCGAAGCGGGACATCGCCCGAATCAGGGTCTCTTCAAGATCCCGCATGTATCGACCGGGTCCCCCCTGGCGGCCCGCCAGGCTGATGATGGGGTAGCCCACCAGCTGTCCCGGACCATGGAAGGTGACGTCGCCGCCCCGATCCACGGGAACAAGCGCCGCCCCTCGGCGCTTCATCTCTTCCTCGGTCAGCAGGAGGTGAGCCGCATCCGTTCGCTTGCCCAACGTGAAGGTCGGCGGATGCTCAAGGAGCAGGAGCGTATCCTCGATCCGGTTGCCGCTTCGTTCTTCCACCAGCCGTTGCTGCAGCCTCCACGCCGCCCGGTATTCCATCCGACCGAGCCAGCAGGTGCGGCATCGCGGTAGGTTGCGACTTGCGAGATCGCTCATCAAGCCTTCCGCAGCGGCAGAATGTGAGTCGAGCTGCCGAAAAGCGCCTCAGCGGCTTCTCCCTCTCCTTCGGACAGCGTGGGATGTGGGTGGATCGTGAGGGCCAGGTCTTCCGCCAACGCTCCCATTTCAATGGCGAGCACCCCTTCGGCGATCATCTCCCCGGCTTCCCGTCCCACGATCCCCATCCCGAGGACCCTTCCCGATTCCGGATCGACAATGAGCTTGGTCATGCCCTTGTGAATCCCGAGCGATGCGGCTCGCCCCGAAGCCGACCAGGGGAATCGGGCGATCTGGACCGCACGTTTCTGCCGGCGGGCTTCCTCTTCGGTGAGTCCGCACCAGGCGATCTGGGGGTCGGTGTACACGACGGCAGGGATGGCCTGGAAGTCAAAAGCGGCGGGCTGACCGGCGATCACCTCGGCGGCGATCTTTCCTTCGTGCATGGCCTTGTGGGCCAGCATAACACCACCGATCACGTCCCCGATTGCGAAAATATGCGGGTCCGTTGTCCGGCGTTGCTCATCCACTACGATAAACCCCCGCTCGTCGGTTTTGACCTGAGTGTTTTCGAGACCGATACCCTTGCTGTTCGGGTGCCGCCCGATCGCAATTAGGGCCCGGTCAAACGCCGCCGGCGGCAAGCTTTCCTTGCCCTCGAAGGTAGCGTGTACCTGGCTGCCTTCCTCGACGAGGGACGTGACACGGGTGTCCAGGTGGATGGCCTTGAACAGCCCTGCCAGCCTGCGCGCAACGGGCTGGACGAGATCAGCGTCCGCCCCTGCCATGATCCGGCTCCCGACCTCCACGACTGTCACGTCGCTTCCGAGCGCCCCGTAGACGGACCCAAGCTCCATGCCCACATAGCCGCCACCGACCACCAGGAGCTTCTTGGGAATATCGGCAAGAGCCAGGGCGCCGGAGGACCCCATGATCCTTCCGCCGGCTTTGAGCTCGCCACCGGGAAGCGGCGCAGCCTGGGATCCCGTCGCTATGATGGCGTGCCGGAACTTGAAATGGGAGATCTCCCCTCCGGCCACCCGCACGAGATTGGAGCTTTCAAAGACCCCGCGCCCCTTGATCACTTGAACGCCCCGCTTCTTCGCAAGGTCCGACAGGCCTCCGGCCAGTTTTTCGATTACTTGGCTCTTCCAGCGACGAAGCTGCTCCAGGTCCAGCTGTGGCGCTCCGAAGGTAAGCCCCATCTCCTGAGCCTGCTTTGCGTCGTGCAGAAGCTCCGTCACGTGGAGGAGTGTCTTGGACGGGATACAGCCCCGAAACAGGCAGACGCCACCCAGCCGCCCTTCGGCATCGAGTACCGTCACATCCATCCCGAGATCCGCCGCGCGAAAAGCGGCGGCGTAGCCCCCGGGGCCACCTCCCAGCACCAGGACATCCGTTTCTTGAGTGAGCTCGCCCATTACCATGGTGGATTCGTCTCCCGAAGCGCGATCATCGCCATCATCATATCAAGATAAACTTCTGAGGATCTTCCAGGATCTCCTTGAGGCGATTGAGGAAGCGCGCAGCATCGGCCCCGTCATTCACCCGGTGGTCGAAGGCCAGGATGAGCGGCAGCATGAGTCGCGGCACTACCTCCCTCCGCTCCGCCTCCCCCCGCACGACCGGCTGCCATCGAGCTTGGGCAAGCCCCAAGATCGCTACCTGCGGGAAATTGATGATCGGGCTGAAGGCCGTGCCTCCCAAAGGGCCGATGTTCGTGATGGTGAAGGATCCTCCGAGAAGGTCGTCCCTCCCCGCTTTTCCCTCCCTCGTCCGTTCCCCAACGTTTTTCAAGTCGATGGCCAGATCCAGAATGTTCTTCCGGTCGACGTCACGGATGATGGGCACGATGAGCCCCCGGTCCGTGTCGACGGCAACCCCGATGTGATAGTAGCGCTTGAGGACGATCTCCTCGGTGGTCACATCCAGGCTCGCATTGAAGCGGGGGAATTCCTTGAGTGACGCGACTGCCGCCTTGAGCACGAAGACGGTGAGGCTCAGCGCCCCGCCCTGAGCGGCAATGAAGTCTTTCTGCCGCTGCCGCATGGTCTCGAGGTCGGTGATGTCCGCCGCATCCTGGTGGACCACGTGTGGGATCTGCGACCAGGCGAGAGCCATGTGGCGTGCGGTCGCCCGACGCACTGAACGCAGTGGCGCTCGCTCCACCGAGCCCCAGCGGGCAAAATCCATGAGCGGTCCCACCTCGGGGCCCGGCTCCGCCAAAGGTGAGCCCACCCCGGCCAGCGGCGTCAAAACGACGACCTCTTCTTCGGTCGGCGCCATCACGGCAGGCTCGACCCCGAGCGGGACCTCGATGCTGCGGCCTCGCTCTGCAAAGGCTCGAACGTCTTCCGGTGTGACGCGACCTCCAGGGCCGGTTGCGGTCACCAAGCGAATGTCTACCCCAAGCTCCCGGGCCAGACGACGCGTGGATGGAGCCGCGGGAACCGGACCGCTTGGGGGGGCGGCCGCCGGAGGAGGAGCTTGCGCAACGGTTGCATCCGGTGCCTTTTCCGGGGGAGACACCGGCATCGATGGAGCAGCGGGTTTTTCAGCTCCGAGGGAAGTCGGTTTAGGCGCCGCTTCAGCGCCCTTCTCTGTGAAAACCATGAGGACCTGCCCGACTTTCACCTGGTCACCCGGGCGGACGTTGATAGCCTCAACGGTGCCCGTGACCGGTGCGGGAACCTCCGTCGTGGCTTTGTCCGTTTCAACCACGAGTACGGGCTGGCCATCTTCCACGGGATCCCCGACGGATACCAAAATATCAATGATCTCACCCTCATGGATCCCCTCTCCCAGATCGGGGAGCTTGAATTCAACCGACATACCGCCTCCTCATCCTCAGGGTAGGATACCTGCTTGTTGTGTGGCGCCTAAAACCGGAGCGTCTCCCGGACCGCTTCCGCAATTCTGAAAACCCCCGGCAGATACTCCATCTCGCGCTGATAGAGCGGGATCACGATATCGAACCCCGTGACACGCTTGATCGGTGCCTCCAGGTGTAGGAACGACTTTTCAACAAGACGCGCAATGAGCTCGGCCCCGGCGCCGTAGGTTCGGGGGGCCTCGTGGACAATGACGACGCGCCCCGTCTTGCGGGCGGATGCGGTGAAAAGCGCGTCGTCCAGGGGCATGAGTGTCAGCAGATCGATGACCTCAGCCTCGATGCCGTCCTTTTCCTTGAGCTGCTCGGCGGCTTCCAGCGTGGGGCGAAGCATCGCGCCGTAGGTGATGATCGTCACGTCCTTCCCTTCCCGGGCGACTACCGAGTTGCCGAGCGGAAAGGTTTCTTCCTCTTCGGGGACCTCCTCACGGAATGCTCGGTAAGACGCTTTGGGCTCATAGAAAACCACGGGATCCGGATCCCGGATGGCACTCACCAGGAGTGCTCGCGCATTGCGCGGGGTCGAGGGGATGACCATTTTGAGCCCCGGCGTGTGGGCCCAGTAGATTTCGCGGCTTTCGGAATGGTGCTCCAACGCCCGGACGCCGCCTCCGTAGGGGCATCGGAGGACCATGGGCACCGAGAAACGGCCTCCGGACCTCCACCGCAGCCGAGCGGCGTGGGCTTCCATCTGGTGCAGAGCGTAGTAGCTGAAGCCGGAAAACTGCATTTCGCAGACGGGGCGGAGGCCGTAGACCGCCATGCCGATGGACATGCCGGCGATCCCCGATTCGGCAAGCGGGGTATCGATCACGCGCTCCTCGCCGAATTCCTGGATGAGGCCCTCCGTCACTCGGAACACGCCACCGTCGAGCCCGACATCTTCCCCAAGCACGATCACGCGCTCGTCTTTCGCCATCTCCTGCCGGAGGGCCAAGTTCAGCGCTTGAACCATCGTCATCTTAGCCATGGTGCGCCTCCCGTTTCTGTGCCTCCACCTCGCGCTTCAGCTCCTCCCGCTGGGAAATCAGATGAGGCGGGAGCTCCGCAAACGCTCCGTCGAACATGGTGACGGGGTCGAGGGGACCCTCGATGCGCTTGGCCCATCGTTCTTCCGCGGCCTTGACCTCAGCCCGCACTTCCTCGTCCACTGCCTTGGCGGCTTCTTCCGTCAAGAGGCCTTTGCTCCCAAGGTAGGTTTCGAAGCGAACGATGGGATCGCGCTTCACCCACTCCTGCACCTCCTCGTCCGTGCGGTAGCGTTTGGGGTCGTCTGCTGTGGTGTGCATCGACATGCGATAGGTGATGGCTTCGATGAACGTCGGCCCACCCCCTGACCGTGCCCGGTCGACGGCCTCCTTGGCGGCGGCAACCATTGCCAGGATGTCGTTGCCGTCCACGGCAATTCCCGGGATGCCATAACCGAGGGCTTTCTGAGCGAGGGTCTTGGCTCGAGTCTGTTTGCCTCGAGGAATGGAAATGGCCCAATGGTTGTTCTGGCACACAAAGATGACGGGGACCTGGAACACACCCGCAAAGTTGAGAGCCTCGTGAACATCCCCTTCGGAGGTCGCCCCGTCTCCGAAAAAGGTCATCACGACCTCCTGCTTCTTGTGGTATTTGATTCCATAGCCCAATCCCACGGCGTGCAGGGGCTGGCTGCCCACTGGGATGGCGACGGGGAGATTCCTCAGCGTGTCATCGATTTGCCCCCCTTCGTTGTAGCCGCTGAACAGAAGGAGGACGTTTTCCATGGGCTTTCCGCGCCAAATCTCGGCGGCCGTCTCCCGAAATGCGGGTACCAGCCAGTCCTGGGAGTTCAGGACGGCAACAGCCCCGAGCTGGGATGCTTCCTGCCCCTTGATGGGAGCGAAGGTCCCGATGCGCCCCTGGCGCTGGAGGGTGAGCATCCGCTCATCGAATCTGCGGCCAAGGACCATTGCCCGGTGCAGCTTTAGAAGCAGCTCCGCCGGGATGTCGGGCTCCAGGCTCGTATCCACCTGCCCGTTTTCGTCCAGGATGGACAGGTACTCCAACCGGTGAGGGAGATCGATCTCTTGTCTCGGCATCGCGCTTATCCTTTGTTGGCTGGGAGCGGAAATGATAGAAACCGTATGGAGTCAGTAAACTATGAAATCCGGGAGCGGTCAACGCTTTGCTCCCCGGAGAGCCATGATTCATGAAAGGAACTGCAATGCGACTGAATAAGGGGCAAAAAGCACTCCTCCTGGGCCTGTGCCTGTTTTGGGGTGCGACGGCAAACGTGCTGGCGGGGATCACGGAAACCGATCCCCCGACGCTGCCTCCCATCGATCCGGCGCGGGTTGCCGTGCCGGCTGTTGAGCTGCGACCCGATTTCAAGAAATACTTCGATGCCGCCAATGTCAAGGGGGCGTTCGTCCTCTTCGCCGTGAATGCGAAGTCCTATGTGCGTTACAACCCCGAACGGTGTGAAGAGAGATTCCTTCCCGCATCGACCTTCAAGGTGATGAACGCGCTCATGGCGTTGGAAGCCGGAGTCGTCCAGGACGAGAGCACCATGCTTCCGTGGGACGGCACACAGTACCAGATTGCAGCATGGAATCGCGACCAGACGCTCCAGTCCGCCATGGCGGCATCCGCCGTTTGGTACTACCAGGAACTGGCCCGAAGGCTGGGTAAGGAGCGCATGCAGCACTTCGTGGACGAGGTTGGATACGGCAACCGAAATCTCACGGGCCCCGTCGATTCGTTTTGGCTGGACGGGGGACTGCGAATTTCGGCGGACGAGCAAGTCGAATTCCTGCGGCGGCTTTACCAGGGTGACCTGCCGTTTTCCAGGCGGTCCATGGAGATCGTCAAACGGATCCTCGTGATGGAGGACACGCCAAGCTACCGGCTGAGCGGCAAGACCGGAGCCGTGCAGCGGGCCGGGCAGCCGATCGGGTGGTTTATCGGAGCAATTGAAAAGTCGGGTCAGCTCTACTGTTTTGCCACAAACATCGAAGGAGCCCACGTGGACGATGCGTTCCTGAAAGCGCGCCTCGACATTACCCGCCAGATCCTGGGAGACCTCGGGATCCTGTAGCTCCAAGGACGGGAGAGACAATGGGCAAGGAGCTTCGGGTCATTCCCGGCGTTGGGCCGAGCATTGCCAAGGACCTGGAGGATCTTGGATTTCATCGGGTGGAAGACCTTCGGCGAGCGGACCCGGAGGCGATGTACGCGAGGCTGATGGCGCTTCGAGGAAGCCACATCGACCGCTGCATGCTCTACGTTTTTCGCTGCGCGGTCTATTTCGCAAGCCATGAGGTGCACGACCCGGAGTGCTTGAAATGGTGGAATTGGAAAGATGAGAAGCCAGGGAGGCAAAGGCGCCATGAGACGACCTGAGATTCGGACACCCTTGCCAGGCCCCAAGGCGGCCGCTCTGATCGAGCAGGACGCCCAATATGTGTCGCCGTCCTACACCCGAGTCTACCCGCTCGTCGCCGAGAAGGGCGAGGGGGTATGGATCCGGGATCCCGACGGGAACACCTTTCTCGATTTGACGGCCGGGATTGCCGTGTGCACCACGGGGCACTGCCATCCCCGGGTTGTGGAGGCGATCAAGCATCAGGCCGAGCAGCTCCTTCATATGTCGGGAACCGATTTCTACTACACGGCCCAAATCAGACTCGCCCGGCGACTGGCGGAGCTGGCCCCGGGGGCTGAGCCCCACAAGGTCTTTTTCGGCAACTCGGGCGCGGAAGCGGTCGAGGCCGCCTTCAAGCTCGCCCGTTGGCACACGCGGCGAGACCTCAACATCGCCTTCTTCGGCGCGTTTCACGGGCGCACGATGGGAGCCCTCTCGCTCACGGCGAGCAAGATCGTACAAAAACGGCATTACAGCCCGCTGATCTCGGGCATCACGCACGTGCCTTACCCCAGTTGCTACCGGTGCATCCATGGGATGTACGCGGATCGCTGCGGCACGGAATGCGTGCAGTGGATCGAGGACGTCCTGTTCCGCACCTGCGTGCCGCCCGAAGAAGTGGCGGCGGTCTTTGTGGAGCCGATCCAGGGGGAAGGCGGCTACATCGTTCCCCCACCTCGGTTCTTGGCCTCTCTCAGAGCGTTGACCGAGAAGTACGGCATTTTGTTGGTCGCGGACGAGGTTCAATCCGGGATGGGGCGGACCGGCAAGATGTTCGCCGTCGAGCACTTCGCCGTTGTCCCGGATGTCCTCGCCATTGCCAAGGGCGTCGCGTCCGGCATGCCGCTTGGCGCGATGGTGGCGCGGACGGACTTGATGGATTGGGAAGCAGGGTCCCACGCCTCGACCTTCGGTGGAAACCCGGTCTCCTGCGCCGCGGCCCTGGCCACCATCGACCTCCTGGAAGAGGCGCTCATGGCCAACGCCGCCGCTCGCGGCGAGCAGTTCATGGAAGGTCTGCACGCGCTTCAGCAATCCATCGAATGCATCGGGGATGTGCGCGGCAAAGGACTCATGATCGGGATCGAGATCGTCAAGGACCGTGAAACCAAGGAGCGCGCCCCCGAATGGCGCAACGCCATCGTCCAGGCGGCCTTCGCCAAGGGACTCCTCCTCCTCGGCTGCGGCGAGAACACGATCCGGATCTCACCGGCCCTGACCATTTCCGAAGAGGAAGTGGACACCAGCCTGACGATTCTGGAAGAAGTTCTGAGGGCAGCAGCAGGTTGAAGCGTCATCTGTCCTTGAGGAGACATGGCATGAAGGTGTTTACCGCGGTCGTGGAAAGGTGTTCGGAGACAGGATTTTACGTGGGCTATGTGCCAGGTTTCCCAGGCGCTCACACTCAGGGTGAGAGCTTGGATGAGGTGAACAGAACTGTGAAGGAAGTGATCGAGATGCTTCTCGAGGAGGGTGCGCCCAAGTTGGAAGCCGAATTCGTCGGCACGCAGACGGTCATGGTGGCTTGAGATGGGGAGGGTTCCGGTACTGAAGCCCCAGGAGCTTGCCGCGGTGTTGATGCAGCTTGGTTTTCAGGAGATTCGTCGGCGGGGGGCGAACAAGCCATTTCGACATCCGGACGGACGGGGTACCAGAGTCCCCTTCCATGCAGGGAGGGATATTTCGCCTGTCTTACTCCGGCAAGTCTGCAAAAATTAAGGGATCACTCTCGCAGAGTATATCGGCAAGCTGTAGGCTGCGCTCAGCCACCCACCTGCGATCGTTTTATGAATGAAACGGCGCACGTCGCGCGAGAAGACGCACTAGGAACGGAGGAGAACCGTGGATACGGTACTGATAAATTTGGGACTGCATTCGGTGAGCCCGGGCGCTGCGACCGGGAGGGAGTGGCTGGAATGCGGCGGCGGGCTTCTGGAGTCCGTGTCGCCCATTGACGGCCGGGTGCTGGGGGAGGTCCGGCAGGCGACGGCGGCGGACTACGATCGGGTGGCGGCAAAGGCGGCGCGCGCCTTCAAAATCTGGCGCTCCGTGCCGGCCCCCAGGCGCGGGGAGATCGTGCGCCAGTTCGGGCAGCGGCTGCGGGAGGTGAAGCAGGATCTTGCGGAGCTGATCACGCTGGAGAACGGCAAAATTCTGGCGGAAGCCCAAGGCGAGGTCCAGGAGATGATCGACGTCTGCGATTTTGCCGTGGGGCAGTCGCGGATGCTCTATGGTCTCACGATGCCCAGTGAGCGGCCGATGCACCGGCTTTACGAGCAGTGGCATCCCCTCGGACCGATCGGCGTCATCACGGCCTTTAATTTCCCTGCGGCCGTGTGGTCCTGGAATGCCATGATCGGGCTCGTTGCGGGGGACACGATCGTGTGGAAGCCCTCGAGCCGAACACCGCTCACAGCACTCGCCATCCAGCGTATCCTGGGTTGCGTCCTCGAGGAGAACGATCTTCCGGAAGGCATTTTAAACATCGTGATCGGGGACAGGCACGGGGTTGGCGAGGCCATGATCGCGGACAGACGGTTGCCTCTGGTTTCCGCGACGGGCAGCGTCGCCATGGGGCGTCGAGTGGGGCAAACGGTTCTTGCCCGGCTTGGACGGCCGCTTCTGGAGCTCGGGGGCAACAATGCCGTCATCGTAACGGAGCACGCGGATCTCGATCTGGCCGCGCGTGCCATCCTCTTCGGTGCGGTGGGAACGGCCGGCCAGCGCTGTACGACCATCCGACGCCTGATCATCCTCGAAGGCGTCTATCAGGCTCTGGTCGAGCGCCTCGTTGCCGCTTACCGTCAAGTTCGAATCGGAGATCCGTTGGACAAGGGGACACTCATGGGGCCGCTGATCGACCGTGCAGCGGTTCAGAAGATGCAGCGGGTGCTCGGATCGGTCCGGGAGCAGGGCGGGGGCATCGTGTACGGCGGGGATGTGCTTTCCGGGGGGCTCTTTGAGGCGGGAGCCTATGTGACACCGTGCCTTTGCGAGGCGAAGCCGGATCTTCCCGCGGTCATGGAGGAGACGTTTGCTCCGATCCTGTACCTCATGCGGGCCAAGACCCTGGATGAGGCGATCGCCATCCAAAACGGCGTTCCCCAGGGGCTAACCTCTTCCATTTTTACGAACGACCTCCGGGAGGCGGAGCTTTTCCTCAGCGCCAAAGGGAGCGACTGCGGGATCGCCAACGTGAACGTCAGCACCTCGGGGGCCGAGATTGGAGGCGCCTTCGGGGGGGAAAAGGATTCGGGAGGCGGGCGCGAATCGGGATCGGATGCCTGGAAGGTGTACATGCGCCGCCAGACAAGCACGATCAACTGGTCGAGCGAAATGCCGCTCGCCCAAGGGATCTCGTTCGATCTGGGATGACGCCGGTGCTTGAGGGTTTGGTTGAGGCGCTCCAGTCCGGCGTGTCATCTTCGTGATGATCCGAGGCAAACTTCAACCGCCTTGAGAGATCGCGCTGATTCCCGTGATGTCTCGCCCGATGGCGAGCGTGTGAATGTCCTGAGTCCCTTCGTACGTGTTGACGGTTTCAAGGTTCAGCATGTGTCGGATCACCGGGTGTCCGAGGGTGATGCCGGTTGCCCCGAGGATGTCTCGCGCGGCTCGCGCAATTTTCAAGGCTTCGGAAGCGTTGTTCATCTTGGCAAGTGAGACCTGGGTATGATGGGCGCGGCCCTCGTCTTTGAGGCGCCCCAGGCGGATGCAGAGCAGCTGGGCCTTGGTGATTTCTGTCAGCATCTTCACGAGCTTGCTTTGCACCAACTGGAAGGAGGCCAGCGGTACGCCGAACTGAATCCGGGTTCGGGCATACAGGAGGGCGGATTCGTAGCAGGCCATGGCGGCGCCGACGGCCCCCCACGCGATTCCGTAACGGGCTTCGTTCAAACACTGGAGGGCGGACCTGAGGCCATCGGTTCCCGGGAGCACATTCTCGGCAGGGATGGGCACGTTGTCGAACCGAAGAGAGGAGGTAACCGAAGCACGCATGGACATTTTTCGTTGGATGGGTTGGGCCGAGAACCCCGGTGCGCCCTTTTCCACCAGGAAGGCGCGAATCCCTTGCTCGGTTCTTGCCCACACGACGGCCAGATGGGCGATCTCCCCGTTGGTGATCCACATCTTGCGGCCGTTCAGGAGGAAGTCGCCCCCGTCACGCACCGCGGTCGTTTGCATGCTCCGCGGGTCGGAGCCCGCTTGCGGCTCCGTCATGCCGAAGCAGCCAATCAGGTGACCCTTCACCAGCCCCGGCAGCCATCGATCTTTCTGTGCTTCCGTTCCAAACGTGGCAATGGGGTGAATCACCAGGGAATTCATGACGGAAACAAACGATCGGAGCCCGGAATCGCCGCGCTCGATCTCCTGGCAGACCAGTCCATAGGTCATCGCATTCCATCCCCGTCCGCCATGGGAGCTGAGCTTCATGCCCAAAAGCCCCAGGTCCGCCATTTCGGGCACGAGCTCAAGGGGAAATACCCCCCGCTCGAACCAATCCGACGCGTGAGGGAGATAGCGCTCTTCAACCCAACGGCGCACCCGGTCGCGGATTGTCCGTTCGGAATCGGTCAGCAGATCTTCGGACGCATAGTAGTCGACAGTCTGTGATGGCTGCATGGCAAGCCTTTATCGGTGAACGGCGTTGGACCTGGTGGATCCGTGTTGGCAAGACGAGGAAACGGCACGGACACCCACCTGTGTGGCAGTGAACCGGCACGTTCTCGATCACAGCCCATGACAACAATGCCTGCTCCGCAGGCGCCCCGGAGCAGGCATTGGCAACAAGCATATCCGATGGCTGACGCTTGCCTTACCAGTTGAAAACCTGGTCCAGCTCCTCGTCTTTGACGTCGAACACCACCTGGTGCGGCGACAGCGGATCGCGCTTGAAGAACTCGGGGAGCCGGTCGTGGGCGGACGTGAATCCGGCGCGTGCGTTGAAATCGCGCTCCATCGACAGGACCTTCTTTCCGAGGGCCGTGACGTCGTCACCGGTCAGGTTGAATCCGTAAAACCCGTTGAGCAGGTCCAGGAGGGCCTGAAACGTTTCCGGCTGATCGAGCAGCGCGAAGGCGATGAAGAGGCACATGCCGGTCGAATCCACGGCCGCCGTCGCGATCTGGAGGTTGCGGGACAGCTCGAGCTGCCCTTCGGGCTTGAGCGGGTTCACCTCTCCGCCCACTTTGAGGATGTTGGCGGTCACCGCGTATCCGGCCGTGTGATCGGCGCCCATGGGACTGGTGGCGTAGGTCACGCCGAGGCCTTTCACCGCCCTTGGGTCGTAAGCAGGAAAGCCCTGCCCCTTGACGACCGGCACCCTCTCGACGCCGAAGACTTTGCCCGTGACCGCGGCCCCGCTCCCGAGGATGCGTCCCAGCGGCGTGCCCTGTCCCACTTCCTTCAGGAGGTTGATGGCGGCCTGAGCGTCGCCGAAGGGGATGATGCCCGCCTCCATGGCGACCCCGATGGTCACCCCCATCTCGATGGTGTCCAGCCCGTAGTTGTCGTCGAGAAAGTCCATCATGGCGATGGCGTCCAGGTCGGAGATGCCGCAGTTGCCGCCGTGGGCCCACACGGTCTCGTACTCGGGCTGCTTGGTCAGGAAATGGCCGTCCTTGTCGTGATAGATGCCGGAGCAGCGGATGACGCAGCCGCGGTGGCACCCATGGGTGGCGAGGCCCCCTCGGGCCGTTTCGGTTTCCGCCTGGGTTTCGCCGCTGATCTTGTGAACCCCGTCAAAGCGGCCGTCCTTGAAGTTGTAGGTCGGATACGCCCCCGCCTCATTGATGATGTTGGTGAGAACGTTGGTCCCATAGGCGGGAAGCCCCTGTCCCGTGACCGGATGCTTCTTCAGTCCCTCGACGAAGGCTTTGTTCGCGGCCTTGAACTTCTCGGGGTCCGCGGGAGAGCGCATCTTCGCGCCCGTGTCGTCCAAAACGATCACTTTGACGTTTTTCGAGCCCATGACCGCCCCGAGTCCTCCGCGACCGCAGTGCCGGGTCGGCCGAAGCTCCATGTCCGTGTTGGCGATCGAAGCCGCCCCCATCTTCATTTCTCCGGCGGGTCCGATGGACAGGCAGGCGATGCTCTCGCCATGCTCGGCTTTCATTTTCTCGATCAGGTCGTAATTCGGCAGCATCTTCAGGGTGTTGTCGATCGAGACCTTCACGCCGTCCTGGTTGATGACGATTTTGTAAAGGTCGTTTCCGGCCGGCTTGCCTTCCAAGATAATGGCCGCATACCCCAGGCGGGCCAGGACCTGGGAAGTCTGGCCCCCCGCATTGGATTCCTTGATGCCGCCGGTGAGGGGGCTTTTGGCGCCGACGGACAGGCGGCCGGACATGGCGGCCGCCGTCCCGCTCAAGAGGCCCGGAGCGATGACGAGCTTGTTTTCCGCTCCGAGCGGATGACATAACGGCGGCACCTCTTTGGATACGACGGCCGAAGTGAGTGCTCGGCCGCCCAGACCCGCGTATTCGCCCAACCCCGTTTCTGAAATTGCGGGACCTCCGGGCGCACCCATATCAATGCGCAAAATTTTCTCCATGGTTGTTCTCCTCGTAGTCAGCTTCCATCCATTCCCATTGCCCCGCAGCCTGACACGGCATTCCACCCCTCCCCAAGGGTGCGTGCCGGACGCCGAAGAGCTTCCCGATTGTACGAAGAAAAACCGTTCCAGCCGAACAAAGGCCCTTTGCTTTGCCAAGACAGGCGAGCCCGACGTCAGTCCCTCGACCCGATTTTACGAGGGGCTTCGAGTCGGAATCGCGATCTCACCGCCGATCACGCCGTTGCCGGCACCTCGGAAGTGCAATGCGGGCATCGTGTCGCTTTGATGGGGATGTCGGTCACACAGAAGGGGCATGGCTTCGTCGTAGGCTCGGCGGGCGCAGCTTCCTGCTGGCGTCGCAACGAGTTCATCCCCTTGATCACCATGAAGATAGCGAAGGCGACGATGAGAAAGCTGATCACGGCGTTGATGAAAAGACCGTAGTTGATAGTCACCGCTCCGGCAGCCTTGGCGTTGGCCAACGCCCCGTAGGGAGCGGCTGTCTTGCCTTCCTTGAGCACCACGAAAAAGTTCGTGAAATCCACCCCCCCGAGGAGGAGACCGATGGGCGGCATCAAAACATCGTCCACAAGACTTTTCACGATGGTTCCAAAGGCCCCCCCAATGATGATACCGGTGGCCATGTCCACCACGTTGCCTCGCATGGCGAATTCCTTGAATTCCTTGAGCATGGTGATCTCCTCCTTTGATGGTTGGAATCTCGCTCGTTTGACTCAAAACCAGGAAAGAGCTTAGCAGACAGCGTTCGGATAAAACGGATGCGATATCGCCTTATACATCATGAACCGTCTTTCCGGGTCAAGCCAATTCGCGTCCTTGAGGATGCGGTCCATTGAGGGGGCCGCCAGAAGCGCCACATGGGCAGTGGAAGAGGGTTCATTTTGATGCCGAGTGTGATAACGTCAAGAAGGGTATGAGCGGCTCAGGGCAGGCGAAGAACCTGGCACAGGATGGACCTTCTTGACGGAGACAGCACATGAAAGCACTGTGTTTCGAGAAGCATGGGGGACCCGAAGTCATGTCCTACAAAGAGGTTCCAACTCCCAAGCCGGGTCCTGGCGAAGTCCTCCTCAAGGTCAAGGCCTGCGCGCTGAACCACCTGGACATCTGGGTGCGACGCGGCTGGCCGGGACTCTCGCTGGAGATGCCCCACTGGGGAGGATCTGACATCGCGGGCGTGATCGAAGGTCTGGGTGCGGGAGTGGCCGGGTGGGAGCCGGGGCAGCGGGTCGTGGTCGATCCCGGCGTGAACCGGTTCGAAGATGAATTCACCCGGCGTGGGGAATCCAGCGTGAGTCCCGGCTACCAGATCCTGGGCGAGCATCGACGGGGCGGGCTTGCGGAGTATACCGTCGTGCCCGTGCACAATCTGAAGGCCATTCCCGACGGGCTGGACTTCGCCACTGCAGCTGCCCCTCTCCTGGTCACGCTCACCGCCTGGCGGATGCTCATCCATCGGGCCAAATTGCGCGCCGGAGAAACGGTGCTCGTTGTCGGAGCTGGGGGCGGGGCCAACACGATGGCGACCCAGATCGCCAAGCTCGCAGGGGCGACTGTCTATGTCGTGGCAAGCAACCCGGCCAAAGCGGCCGCAGCCTATGACCTGGGTGCGGATGTGGTGATCGACCGGTCCAAGGTGGACTGGGGCAAGGAGATCGCCCGGCTCACGAGCAAGAGGGGCGTGGACGTCGTGGTGGACAACGTGGGCGCGGCAACGCTGAACACGAGCATCAAGGCAGTGGCTCGAGGGGGGCGCATCGTGATTATCGGCAACACGTCGGGTCCCGAAATCCAGATCGATATCCGCTTCCTTTTCGGGAAACAGATCAGCTTGATCGGGAGCACCATGGGGTCCCACCAGGATTTCCACGAGGTCACCGATCTGCTGTGGTCGGGGAGGCTCAAAGCCGTGATCGATCGCATCCGCCCGCTCAAGGAGGGACGCGAGGCCTTTGCCCTCATGGAGCGAAGCGAGCAGTTCGGAAAGATCGTGCTGGAGCCCTGACGGGGACGAAATCTAAGCGTTGATGCCGCGCTGCTTCATGAGCGCTCGATAGATGATCAGCTTCTGGATGTCCTGGGTGCCCTCTCCCAGCGATGCGGCCCAGGCATCCATGGGAAACTTGTGGATGGGGTGCTCGAGCACAACCGACGCCGCACCGAAAAGATCCGCGGCCCACGTTCCCACATCCCGTGCGACCTGCACCGTGAGATACTTGGCGATGGACGCCTCCGTTGCGAAGTCGAGCCCTTCATCCCGCGCCCAGCAGGCTTTGTAGACCGAAAGGCGCGCGGCCTCGATTCGAGCGAACAGGTCCGCCGCCTCGAAAGCCTTGGCCTGAAACCCGATGATCTTTGTCCCGAAGGCGGATCGCTTGGCCGCATGGTCAAGCCCCAGCTCGAAGGCCCCGACGGCCGTCCCGAGAGTCAGGGCGCTGATGGGAATGCGGCTGTTGGTGAAAATCTCGAGCACCTGCTGCAGACCGCGCCCTCTAACGCCCAGAAGGCTCTCGTCGGGGACGAAGACATTCGCCAGTTGAATGCGGGTGAGGTCGGATGGAATCCAGACGCGCTTGTTGAGCTGTTTTCGGGTGACTCCCGGTGCATTCAGGTCCACGATGAACATCGAAAGCCGCTTGTTTCGCGGTTCGTCCGGATCGGTCACCGCCGTGACGATCCCGTGATCGCTGATGGCGGCGTTGGTGGAATAGGCCTTGGTTCCGTTGAGCAGCCAGCCTCCGTCGACCTTCTGAGCTTTCATGGCCACATTGGCGACGTCGCTCCCGGCATGGGGCTCGGTGTTTCCAAGGCAGAGCAGCAGCTCTCCCCTGGCTCCCGGCTCGAGGTAAGCTTCCTTCTGCTTTGGGCTCCCGTACAGTGCCACGCTTTTGCACCCCAGCGAGATCTGGACGAGGATGACCACGGCTACGCCCGGAGAGCGCCTGGCAAGATTCTCGACGAAAAGGGCCTGCTTGAGTGCCGGCTGCTCCCGGAGCTGTGCACCGCTCCCCTCAAAGCCAAGAAACCCTTCTCGGCCCATGGCCTTGATAAAGGATCGCGGAACCGCCCCCTCACGATTCCAGGCCGAAAGGTGAGGCATGCAATGGGTGTCGAGAAACGCTGAAAAGCGCTCGTCTTCCTGCTTGAACGTTTCGGGGACGGAGAAATTCATGGCGCGACTCCTTGCATGCTGAGGGTTCGACATTCTGTATAGATTCTTTAACACGCGGTCCGAGGTTCAACAACGGCAAACGCGGCCCGGCTCGCGGACGTCGTTAAGCCCGGGGCCCGTTCATTTTTCAAAGGGACGTGGACTGCCGATGCGCGACTTTTGCATGAGGCGTCCATGCAGGATCGGGATCGGCACCCCGAGTGCTGCTGGAGACGAACAATGCCCGTCGTGGGCGTTTGGCAAGGATAGCCCCCAGTGTGGCATCGCTTCTGGTTGATTCTGGTTTGCACGTGCGCGCTCCTGCCTGGAGAGATCGCGGCACGCCCGGTCATACACATCGCGACCGCGGACAGCTCGCCGTTGTCCCGAGCGGACGACACCGGTTTCATCGATCAACTGGTGAAAGAGGCATTTCGACGAATCGGCATGAATGTGAAAGTCGTCCATCTTCCGGCAGAGCGATCGTTGATCAACGCCAACGAAGGGGTGGAGCAGGGAGTCTACGTTCGGATCCGCGACATGGACAGTCTTTACCACAACCTTGTGAGGGTGCCCGAACGGATCGTCGATTTCGAATTCGTCGCGTTCACGACCGGAGTCAAAGCTAGAATCGACGGGTGGGAATCCCTTCGACCTTATGAGGTGGGGATCATCCGGGGGTGGAAAATCCTGGAAATGAATGTTCGAAGTGATAAAGAAGTCAAGTGCGTCAAAACCCCTGAGATTCTCTTTGACATGCTTCTTGATGGACGCGTGGAGCTTGTGGTGTATAACCGACTCAATGGCCTTGGCCTTATCAAGGACAACGGTCTCAAAGGGGTCAGCGTGCTGGACCCGCCGCTTGCGGTTCGCGAAATGTTTCTTTACCTCCACAAGAGTCAGGAAGCACTGGTGCCGCGGCTTACCGAGGCCCTTCGGGCTATCAAGCAAGACGGCTCCTACGACCGGCTTCAGCAAGCGGTTCTGAACCCTTATCTGCCTTGAGGGGAAACGTCTTGAGCGGATTCTTCGGACAACGGCACGGCATCGGACGCAGACTCTTCTTCTATGTGGTCCTTTCCAGCTTCATGCTGACCCTAATTCGGACGGCAGCTCAGCTGCACTACGAATACCGGAGGGAGCTGGCGGAGGTCGAGCAACGGTTTGCCGAAATAGGGAACAGCCGAGTGCCGAGCATCGAGTCCTGTTTGTGGACGCTCGACCTGGACATGCTGCGCGTCCAACTGGCCGGCATTCTGCAGCTGCCGGCCATCAACTACGTTGAAGTGCGGAGCAATGGCACCGTTGTGGAGAGCCTGGGAGCCCCGCACCCGACGCACGGGATGAGGCGCGAGTACCCTCTGGTTTTTGAGCATCGCGACAGACGGCAGTCTCTTGGGACCTTGATCGTGCAGGCTTGCCCAGAGGGTCTGACGGATCGACTCGCGGACAAGGCGGGACTCATACTCGCTTCGGAAGCCGTCCAAACCTTCCTCGTCGCGGCTTTCCTGTTTGTTCTGTTTTATCTGATGGTGGGGAGGCCCCTTCACGCCCTCGCCCAGTACGCACTTTCTCTGAACCTGTCTCAGCTGGAAACCCCGCTTAGAATCGATCGGCGACGCGGCCATGAAGACGACGAGATCGGACTCGTCAGCTCGGCGATCAATGAAATGCGTGAGAACCTGATCCGGGACATCGAGGCGAGAAAATCCGCCGAGCGCTCCCTGGTCCTGAGTGAGGACAAGTTCCGACGCATCACCGAAAACCTCCAGGCGGACTACTTCTTCTATTCGCATGATGCGGCCGGGGTCATTCAATTCGTGAGTCCGTCCATTACCCACATCCTGGGCTATACTCAGGAAGAATTTCTAAATCGTTTCGACATGTTTCTTGCCGATGACCCTGCGAATGAGGCCGCTCGAGAGCACACGATGCTCAGCATGGAAGGGGTCAAACAGCCGTCTTTTCTGATGGCGTTGAAACACCGGAACGGACAGAGCGTCTGGGTGGAAGCGAGCGACACGCCTGTCTTCGACGAGCGGGGAGCTGTGATCGCCGTGGAAGGCATTGCCCATGATGTGACGGAGAGGCGAAGGGCCGCCGAGGAGCGAGCGCAGCTCGAAGAACAGCTCCTGCAAGCCCAGAAGATGGAAGCCGTGGGGACTCTCGCCGGTGGCATCGCCCACGACTTCAACAACATCTTGGCGGCCGTGCTCGGCTTCACGGAGCTCGCATTGGACGATCTCGATTCCGACTCGCCCGCCGTCCCCCACCTCGCTCAGGTGATGAAGGCTGGAAACAGGGCTAAGGAGCTGGTCAAGCAGATCCTTGCCTTCAGCCGTCAGAGCGAGTTGGACCGAAAGCCCGTCAGGATCCATGTCGTGGTGCAGGAGGCTCTCCAACTCCTGCGCGCCACCCTGCCGTCTACCATTGAAATCCGTGAGGAGCTCGATCCCATGACGGGGACCGTCCTCGCGGATCCGACCCGGATCCACCAAGTCATCTTGAACCTGTGTACGAACGCCAAGCAGGCCATGGGGCGGGAAGGCGGGATCCTGCGTGTTTCCCTGAAGCCTGAGCGGATTTTGCCTGGCATGGAGCAGCACGATCTGCCGGTTGGATCGTATGCGTGCCTGGAGGTGTCCGACAGCGGTGCCGGCATGAGTGAAGAAACGATCGCCAAGATATTCGATCCTTTCTTCACCACGAAGCAGCAGGGGGAGGGGACCGGACTGGGGCTGTCCGTGGTTCATGGCATCGTGAAGAGCCATAGGGGTCGCATCACGGTTGACAGCAGACCGGGCAAAGGAGCGCGGTTCCGGATCCACTTGCCTCTGGTGAATCTGGCGGGAGGAAGTGAGGAAAGCGCTGTGGGCTCGCCCCTTCCGACCGGGAGCGAACGGATCCTCCTTATCGATGACGAGCAGATGTTGTGTGAGATGGGAAAAGCCTTTCTGTCCCGGCTTGGGTATACCGTCACCGCGTTTACCGACAGCACCCTTGCTTTGGAGCAGTTCAAAGCAGCGCCGCAGGCCTTCGATCTGGTCATTACGGACATGACGATGCCCAGGATCACCGGCCTGGACATTGCCCGAGAAGTCCT
>CAZIEW010000018.1:0-40754 GCA_964538515.1 uncultured Syntrophobacteraceae bacterium | reverse complement strand
TTACGGACATGACGATGCCCAGGATCACCGGCCTGGACATTGCCCGAGAAGTCCTTTCAATGCGGCCGGACATGCCCGTTGTGCTTTGCACCGGCTTCAGCGAGCTCGTCACGGAGCAAACCGTCGAGCAATGCGGTATTCAGGAGCTCCTGAATAAACCGCTCGTCATGAAAGAACTGGCCCTCGCCGTCAGGAGAGCGCTGCATCCTGAAGAGCGTCCGTCCTCCGAGGTGTAGCCCCAATGCTGCCGCACCCGGAAGATGAACGCGGTCTTCGCGGACACTGTAGGTCTCCGTTCATTGGACAGGCTCAGCGTCCTAAAAGGCCCTTCAGGCGGTCCTGGACTTTCTGGCCGCCCCCTTTGTCGCCTTTGAGGCTCTCTGTGGCTTTGTCCAACAGGCCTTTCCCGAGCTCTTCGACCAGGCCGCTGGTGTCCAGGGTGTACTGGGGATCCTTGAGGGGGCCGGTGATACGTACCGGGATGGTTATTCCGGCCAGGTCCGAGGCTTCACGTCCTCCCTGCCCCTTTGTCGTTCCCACGAGAGTTGGCTTCAAACGATAGTCCAGCCGGTCGTCGCCGATGTCGATCTGCCCCTCGCCCGCCACACGCAGGAGCGGAGACTTCAGGGAAAGGTCGCTGTTATGGGCGACACCGTTCCTGATGGTGAAGGTGGCCTTGAGCTCCGTAAAGGCGGTTTTCTTGGACTTGTCTTCTGCCTGGGTCTTCTTCCCGCGCAGCTCGCGCAGCTTGTCTTTGGCTTCCCGGAGGGTAGCGGCCAGATCGATTCCTTTGATGGACCCGTCGACCACCGAGAGGGCGCTCGTGCCGTTGAGTCCCTTCTTGAGCGCGGTTGTCGTGGACCCCTGAGTCGTCACATCGAGGGAGAACGTGCCTTTGCCTTCGAGCTTCTCACTGCCGGCGGCATCCTTCAAGAGCGCCCCCACATTGACGCCGGAGAGCTGCTGTTTCAGGGCGAAGGTCGGCGTGGACGCGGACTGAGCCGAAAACGCCCCCGAGAGACTTCCATCATAGAGGCTCGCCGTGAAAGGACTCATGTCCAAGCGTCCATTGCCCAGCTTGATTTCGGCCCGGACCTGAGACGCTTTGACATTGGCCCCCTTGAAACGCCCGATACGGATGTCGCCGTTGGCTGTCACGGACTTGAGACCCGAGAGGTCCATGGGTTTTTCTGGGCCCTTTTCCCCCGTCTGAACGGGTTTTGCTTCTCGTCCGGCTCCGTCCGTCTTCTTGGCATCTGGTCTTGCCAGGTAGCGGTCCGCGTCGAGCTGATCGATCCCGAGGTCGAACGTGTAGGCCGGTTGATCGAAGCGCGTGACACCCACCTTCCCGTCGATTCGGCTTTCATCCAGCTGGGCTGCGAACTGGGCGGCCACGTCTTCTTTGGCCAGGTCGAGCTGGGCCGATCCTTCAATCTTGGCGTCCACGGGGCTCTTGGGAAGGGAAGGATCGACAGCGTTCACCACCAGGGTGAGCTGAGAGATTTCGAACTGCCTGGCCTCCGCATTGCCGGTCACTTTCGAGCTCAGCTTGGCCTTGATTGAGCGCCCGCTCCCCTCGACGCTCAGTTCGGCATCCACGGGCCCCAGCGAGAACGTCTGGCGGGTGCCTTCGATCCCCGGGATTTTCATCTGCATGGCCGTGGTCTGTTTGGCATCTTTCGCGGTCATATTGAGGCGGATCGTCTCGCCGCTAATTTTGTCCCGAGTCACCGCGAGCTTGGGGATCTCGAGCTTGAGCTTGAAGTCGCCGTCCGGCCGCTTTCCCGATGCGCTGACCTCGAGCTTGGAGATCAAGATCTCCGACGTCGCTCCCGAGACGTCGATATCGCCCCGGGCGACGGTGTCGAGTCCGGTCACACCGGGGCAGATGCCCTTAACGGTCAGATCGAGGTCGTTCAATCGAACATGCTGCTTTGAGGCCTCGAACAAGAAATCCGTCTTCCCGGCGACCGTCACATCCACGGCGGGCTGATCGGTCTTGAGGGCGAATGCGACACGAACCGAGCCCGGTGCTCCGTCTGCGATGCGCCCCGTTTGCACTTGGACGTTTGAAAGGGCATAGCGCTTGTTCTCGGCTTCGTCCAGGTAATCGATCGTTGCCCCATCCAGCTCGACGGCCACAACTTCAATCGTCGCGGCGGACGGTGGCGTTTGAGGTGGCTTCGGGAGTGTGGGCTTCCCCTCGCTGCCGGGAGGCGGCTCCAGCGACTTCCCGGGCTTGGTCGCGCCCGCCCCGAGGAGGTCTTCAAAGTTCAGCTTGCCCTCTTTCGAGCGTACCACGTGCGCCACCGCTCCCTTGATCTCCATGCGCTTGATCTCCACGCGCTTGGACAGCAGCGGGAGGAGGCGGACGGATGCCCGCACGGCTTCGGCTTGCAGGAAGACCTGGTCCGAATTCGGCTCGGAGAGGGAGGCCCGGGACACCGACAGCGCGAGCTGCGGAAAAACAGACAGATGTATCTCGCCTTCGAGCCGCAGCGTCCGATGGGTGGCGCTCTTCACGGCATCAATCACGACCCCTTTGTATTGGCCGGCATCGAAGGTGGCGACGACATACCCAACGGCAGCCCCGATGATCAGAAGACACACTCCGACTATCACGAAAACGACCTTGACCACCTTGCCCATGTTCGTCTCCCTTCATCCCGGTTCTCGTTACGGATTGTTGCTCCAAAGAGGACCAGCTTGCAGCAAAGAGCCGTGGTGGAGGTTGAGCCGCTTACCCGCAGAACGGCGTCCAGAGCACGATTTCCGGCGCATTGCCCGATGCGAGCCACGGACATCGCTCCTCGATCTCCCCCAGCCTCCGTTTCAAATAATATTCTCTCACTCGATGGGCCTCGTTCTCGGGATCGGACCGGAGTGCGGTTTCGGCGTCGCGCAGGAGTGTCCTGAGCTCGAGGTGCTCCCTCTCGAAATGCTGGTATTCCTTGTGGAAGCTTGAAAGTCGCTCCATCTGCCATTCAACATCCAGATAATCGACGGGAGTCGTCATAGGCCTCTCCTCCACGATCCGACAACCTTCGACGAAGATCCTGAAGATTGCGAGTGAATGCCATGCTGTCTACGAGAAAGGACGTAAACCGTCCGACCGCGATCTGGAGATTTGTCAGGCGCCTGGGGAGCAGTGTAGCGGCAGAGTGGGGCACGTCCAAGGAAAATGTTCATGCTGTTGTCTCGAGATGAAGGAACGACTTGCTCCATCCCGTCGTAGTGTATAGAGAATGCCTGGGTCTCGACAACTCTGAATGCGAATTCGTTCGGCTCCGTGCTGAGCCCGCGAGGAGGAACGTCCCCATGAAAAAGCGCATCATCGTCGGCATGAGTGGTGCCTCGGGCGTGATTTACGGAATCCGCGCTCTCATGCACTTGAAGGACATGGAAGATGTGGAAACCCATCTGGTCTTGTCGAAAGGGGCGTGCCTGAACATCGGAATCGAAACGGACCATGCCGTCAAGGCGGTCGAGGCGATGGCCGATGTCGTTCACCACCCGGAAAATCTCGCGGCGGCGATTTCGTCGGGGTCCTTCAAGACCGACGGCATGATCGTGATTCCCTGCAGCATCAAAAGCCTCTCAGGCATCGTTCATTCCTACGCCGACAATCTGCTGACCCGGGCCGCGGACGTCTGTCTCAAGGAAAAGCGGAAGCTCGTGCTGGTGGTGCGGGAGACTCCCTTGCACAAGGGGCACCTCGAGCTGATGGTCAAGGCCGCGGACCTGGGTGCTCACCTTCTGCCGCCGATACCCGCCTTTTACCACAAGCCCCGAACCATAGAGGACATCATCGATCAGACCATCGGCAAGGCCTTTGACTACCTCGAGCTGGACCATCGCCTGTTCCACCGATGGGAGGGAGAGGAGCCCCGCGCGTCCGAGGTGACGCCGAGGAGGGAGCGATCCGGTGATGGATGAAGCACGCCAGGCCATCCGGCGCCTCCTGGAGGCGCACAAGACGCTCACGCTCGCCACGTGCGCGGGTGAGGAGCCTTGGGCCACGCCCGTTTTCTACGTCAATGACGACGCGCTCAACCTGTATTTCGTTTCGGATCGTCGCACGCGTCACGGTCGCAACCTCGCTGCCGGCGGGCGGGCGGCCGGGGCGATCCATGGCGATTGCGGAAGCTGGGCGGACATTCGAGGCGTCCAGCTGGAGGGTGGGGTGACGGTCCTGGAAGGCATGGCCCGCCTGACGGCCTTAAAGCGATTCCTCGCCAAATTCCCCGACGTAGGGACACTGCTCGAACGGCCGAAAGACACCAACGAAGCGACCATCGCGTCGCGCCTGCGGGAGGCCGACGTCTACAAACTGACCCCGGACTGGATTCGCCTGATCGACAACAGTCGCTCGTTCGGCTACAAGGAAGAAATTCGGATGCGCTCGTCATGATCCCGACACGGCCCGTGAGTTTTCCGTCTCGGCAGGCGCAACTTTTTTGCTGGCTCTTGAGTCCGATGACCGAGTAAGCGAATCTGGAAGGAGGCCACCATGAAAATCCTCACCGCACCGCGTATGGAGCGCTGCATCGGGTGCCATTCCTGCTCCCTGGCGTGCGCCCGTCTTGTGCACAAGAACCTTTCGTGGGATACGGCTGGAATCCGCATTTCCTCATCCGGAGGGCTTTCGACGGGCTTCGAGGCCCGAACGTGCCTTGCGTGTCTGCCCGCGCCATGCGTGGAGGCCTGCCCGACGGGTGCCTACTCCCAGAGAAAAGGCGGCGGGGTTGTGGTGAAGAAGAGCCTGTGCATCCGCTGCGGCGAGTGTGCCAAGGCTTGCCCGGTGGACGCCGTCTTCCTCGACGAGACACGGGAGCCCTTCGTGTGCATCCATTGCGGACGCTGTGTCTCATTTTGTCCGCATGATTGCCTGGAGCTCATGGACGTGGAGCCAGGACCAGCGGAGAGCGGCAACGCTCAGGAGGGGGCATTATGATCAGGGATCATTTCAGAGTGTTACTCGTTGACCTGTCATCAGGGCGCGGCATCATCGAAGCCGTTGACGGACGGGACACGGTCGCAGGCGGGAGCGGGCTCGCAGCCCAGCTCTTCGACCGCTACGCCCTTCCGGCCCGACCCTGGGACGACCCCGACCAGCCGCTGATCTTCGCCATTGGCCCCCTTACGGGTGCGTTTCCGCTGATGAGCAAGACCGTGTGCGCGTTCAAGTCCCCCTACCATGACCAGTATGCCGAAAGCCACGCCGGCGGTCGGTCGGCGCTCTCCCTTCGATTCGCGGACTACGATGCGCTGGTCATTCGAGGAAAGGCGCGAACGCCTTCCTGCCTTTCCCTTGGGTCCAGGCATCTCGATGTCGATGACGTCCATTTCCTGTGGGGGATGGATCTCTTCAAGACGGGCAAGATGCTTCGCCGCATGTACAAGGGGGCCGGGCACCGGAGCATCTGGCGAATCGGGCCGGCGGGCGAGAACCGGTCGGCCATGGCCTGCATCAACGTGGATACCTACCGCCACTTCGGAAGGCTCGGATGCGGAGCAGTTATGGGCGCCAAGAACCTCAAGGGGATCGTCGTCCTGGGCGACGGGACCTTTCCGCTGCCCGAGGGCAAGGAATACCCGAAGCTTTTCGCCGAGGTGCACCGCAAGATGACCGACACCGACATGATGGAGAAGTACCACAACTATGGGACTCCCATCAACATGGCGGTTCTGAACGGGATTCATGCGCTGCCCATTCGGAACCTCCAAAAGACGAGTGATCCGCAGATCGAGGGCATCACAGGCGAAACTTTCGCTCGAGACACCCTGCTTCGAAACGCCGCGTGCGCCGGCTGTCCCGTCGGGTGCATCCACCTGGGATTTGTCCGGGAGCGCTTCATGGGTGAGAACCGGTACTTGTACCGGCAGGTTTCCTACGACCACGAGCCCATTTTTGCCTGCGGCGCCATGCTCCAGGTGACGAACGCCTTTTCCGTGCTGGCGCTTCTCGACACGGTCGAGCGCGAAGGGCTCGACGTCATGTCGGCAGGCGTGGCCCTGGCCTGGGCCACGGAGGCTCTGGAAAAGGGAGTCATCTCCACGAAAGAGACGATAGTCCCGCTCGCGTTTGGGGATGAGAAGACTTATCGGGAAGCGGTCCGCCATCTGGGCGCGGCGTCCAACGACTTCTACCGGCTCCTCGGGCAGGGGGCCATGCAGGCTGCAAAGCACTACGGAGGGGAAGACTTCGCTTGCGTCCTGGGCCAGGAAATGGCGGGCTACGCGACGGGAGAGGTCTTTTTTGTCTCCCAAGCCCTCGGTTTGCGGCATTCCCACCTGGATACCGGCGGGTATTCCTATGACCAGAAAGGCAAGGACCCCGATGTCGACGACGCGGTCCAGTTCCTGTTGCAGGACGAGCGCGCCCGGGTGCTGCTCACGTCCATGGTGAGCTGCCTTTTCGCGAGAGGCGTCTACGGGGAGCCGGTTCTGGCCGATTGCCTCCGATCGATCGGCTACACCGCGCTGGCGGATTCAACCGGTGCGCTTTCCGGTCACGTTCAGAGGCTGCGGTGGCAAGCGCGCCTCAAGACCGGCTTTGATCCCCGCGCCGTCTCGATTCCCAAACGGTTTTTGGAGGTAGAAACGTGGAGGGGCCGAATCAACGAGGAATACCTCCATGCACTCAAGGACGCCTACGCGGAAGCAATCCTGGCTCTAGCCCGAGCAGAGGGATGATCAGGGCCAATCAAGAGCCCATCCGAGCAAAACCCCGGATCCCGGACGAAGGGGACAATCGTGAAGAGAGGAAGATGAACGCCAAACGAACCGTCATGCTGCTGACCACCTTATTGGCTTCGCTGTTTCTGTTGATTCCCACGCAAGCGGATGCCCGCACGCACTTCCATCGACCCCACCCGGTCGCGGCCATTAAGCGGGCCGTCCATCACGTCGGTTACCACATTCGCCATCTGTTTCACCATCGCTGTCCCTCGAGTCATCGTTCGTGCCGGTGACCTCCGGGTCTATGCCTCACCAACGGGAATAGGCCGGACGCAGTTGTTGGGAGGAGCGAAAGAAGCAGGGCCAGCTCGGGCTCTGGGGCGTTCGCCATGCCTCCGCCGACCGCGAGGTCGGACACGTTTTGGGGGAGCAGGAGCGGCTGGTCCACGTCTCGGGCCGTCGTCGTCCTGATAGGCACGGCTTTGAGAACGGCGATGAACGAAGTGTAACGGGTTGGCAAGCCGTAGTTGAGCCCCAGGGCCGTCACTTCGGAGCGGTTTTCGTCCTGTCCTGTCCCGGCTGCGTACAGGCTTCCCGCCTTGAGATAGGGGCTTTTGACCCACGGGTCCGTTTCGGATGGTCCGGCTTCCGGCCGGCTCGAGTAGCCCGGTCCGACCACCGTCGGGTGGAGCAGTCGGTAGGCCGTCGGGGTTGGCTCAACAGCTTAGGTGTTTTCGCATTGGATTCACGAAACCCAAGGCTTGAGGACTTGCGAGCGTGGAAAACCACTCAACCTCCCATGACGGGAAGCACACCGCCGATGACGAAGCGCTCGCCGTCGGGCTTCTCCGCGAAGTCGAAGCCCTGGTTGACGAGATGCATCCGGGAAAACGGCGTGGAAAACCCGTCACCCTGGACCGCTCACTGGATCGGGAGCTGGGCTTGGACAGCCTGGCTCGGGTCGAATTGCTCGCGCGGATCGAGGATCGTTTCGGCGTCAGTGTGCCGGAGCGTGTGCTCGCGGATGCCGAGTCGGTGCGGGATCTTGTGCGTGCCTTCCGAAGCGCGGGAGTCAGGCAGGTCTCCAGTCCGACCTCCGATGTCATATCGCTCTCCCCTGCAGATGCCGTGACCCCTCCCCATGGGGCTCGAACCTTGCTCGATGTCTTGGACTGGCATGCGTCGCGCCACCCGGACCGCGCACACATCCGGCTCTACCAGGACGAGGGCGATGGGGATGTCATCACCTACCTGGCGCTCAAGCAGGAAGCGATGGCGGTGGCCGCGGGACTCCAACGGCGGGGCGCTCAGACGGCGGAGCCCGTGGTCATCATGCTGCCGACCGGCCCCGACTATTTCAACGGCTTCTTCGGGGTGCTCTTGGCCGGCGGGATCCCTGTGCCCATTTACCCGCCCGCGCGGATGTCCCAGATCGAAGACCACCTTCGGAGAAACAGCACCATCGTGAGCAACTGTGGGGCGGTGACCCTGGTCACGCTGCCGGAGGCGAAGAAGGTCGCTCATCTGCTGAAATCGCTCGTTCCGGGACTGCGAAGCATCACGACGGTTGCCGAGCTCGCCGCCGAGTCCGGAGCCTACTATGAGCCGGCTGTCGGCGGCGGGAGCACGGCCTTCTTGCAGTACACATCCGGTAGTACCGGCAACCCCAAGGGCGTGATCCTCACCCATGACAACCTCCTGGCCAACATCCGCGCCATGGGGGAGGCCGTTCAAGTGTCGTCCAGCGACGTCTTCGTCAGCTGGCTGCCTTTGTATCACGATATGGGGCTCATTGGAGCCTGGCTGGGGAGTCTCTATTTCGCCATGCCGCTCGTGATCCTATCGCCCCTGGAGTTCATCGCACGGCCTCAGCGGTGGCTGAGAGCCATCCACCGCTTTCGGGGGTCGCTGTCCGCATCGCCCAACTTCGGCTACGAGCTTTGTCTGAAGCGGGTCAAGGACGAGGATTTGGCAAGTCTCGACTTGAGCTGCTGGCGTGGCGCGTTCAACGGAGCGGAGCCGGTCAGCCCAGCCACCGTGGAGCGCTTCTGTGAGCGGTTCGAAGCATGCGGCTTTCGACGCGAAGCGCTGATGCCGGTTTATGGGCTTGCGGAAAGCGCGGTGGGCCTTGCCTTTCCTCCCTTGGACCGTGGACCGGTGATCGACGTGATCCGACGCGAGCTTTTCATGAGTGAGGGACGCGCCGTTCCGGCGGAGGCGGGGGATGCGCGGCCCCTCTGCTTCACCGCGTGTGGTCGCCCCCTTCCCGGACATGAAGTCCGCATTGTCGATCAGACGGGGCGGGAGCTCCCCGACCGCCACGAAGGACGACTCCAATTTCGAGGGGCGTCAACCACGGGAGGCTACTTCCGGAATCCGGAAGAAACCCAGCGGCTGTTTGACAAGGACTGGCTGAATTCCGGAGATCTCGCGTACATTGCGGACGGCGACCTCTATCTCACGGGGCGCACCAAGGACCTCATCATCCGTGCAGGGCGCAACATCTATCCTCAAGAGCTGGAAGAAGCCGTCGGTGGTGTTCCCGGCGTCCGCAAAGGGGGCGTCGTCGCCTTTGCGAGCCAAGATCCCGGATCGGCCACCGAGCGGCTGGTGATTGTTGCGGAGACCTCCGAAACGAGTGCGGAGGTGCTCGACGGGCTGCGCAGTCGCATCAACGAGCTGGCCAACGACCTGCTGGGGATGCCGCCCGATGACGTCGCCCTGGTCGGGCCGCGCACGGTCCTCAAGACCTCGAGCGGGAAGATCCGACGGTCCGCCAACCGCGAGCTCTACGAGCGCGGCTGGCTGGGAAAAGCCGAGCGGCCGCCCTGGTGCCAGGTGGCCCGGATCCTTGCGGAGGGCGTCCGGCCTCGGGGGCGCCGCATCTGGTTGAACGTGCAGGCAGCGCTCTATGCGGCCTACGTGTGGACGTTGTTCGGATTGGCAACGCCCTTGATCTGGATTCTGATCGTTGCCCTGCCGCGTCCATCCTGGTGCTGGGCTGCGGCGAGAGCGGCGGCGCGGTTCTTGGCATGGGCCTCGGGTGTTCGCATCAGCGTCCATGGCCTGGAGAATTTTCCCTCTCAAGCGCCGTGCGTGCTGGTTTCCAATCACGCGAGCTACCTGGACAGCTTTGTTCTGGCGGCGGCTCTTCCTCGCCCCTTGAGCTTCGTGGCCAAAGGGGAGCTGGCGCTGAAGGCGAGCACGCGGTTGCCGTTGAACCGGCTTGGAGTGCACTTCGTCGAACGGTTCGACCGGGAGAAGAGCATCGACGATGCGCGACGCATTGGAGAGCGAACGGGGGCGGAACGGCCGCTGGTCTTCTTTGCGGAAGGGACCTTTACGCGTGCTCCCGGTCTTCTCCCCTTCCACATGGGTGCATTCTTGACCGCGGCGGAGCAGGGGATGTCCGTGCTTCCCATCGCCATCCGAGGCACACGCTCGATCCTCCGCTCAGACTCGTGGCTCCCCCGTCGCGGTGCCATCCGCATCAGCATCGGCGAGGCGATCGACCCGAAGCAGGCGGCGCCTGGATCGGGTGGGAATGCTTGGGCGATCGCGCTGGAGCTCCGGGAACGGACCCGCGCCTTCATCTTGAGTCATTGCGGCGAGCCGGACCTGATCCACGAAGAGTGGCCGACCTTCAAGCCGGCGGAGGACTGACTTCGCGCCGGGAGTCAGCACCCAGCCCATAGGCCAACGGCTGATGCCCAACGACCCAGAGGCGGTCGGCAGCCCTGGTGAAAACCACGTGAAGGAGCATCCGGTGCTCACGAGTGTCCCGGTATTGGCTTGCCGATGGGTTGAAGACCAGGACGGCGGAGAACTCGAGTCCTTTGACCTGGTGGGCACTGGTCACGATGATGCCTGGAGCGAATGTAAAATCATCCCTCGAATGCCGGCGAACCTTCTCCAGCCCGAGGGATTTCAGTTCGTGGAACAGTCGGTCGGCATCCCGCGGGTACAAGCCTATCACCGCGACAAGGGACTTCGGCCGCTCCACCATGTGGGCTGCGAGAATCTCCCGCGATCGCGCGAGGCTCTCCTGATAGCTCGCTGTCTTCAGGATCGTCACCGGCTCGCCGTCCCGGTGGATCGTCATGGGCGGTCTTTCCCCCAGCACATGCCAGGCAGCTTCCATGATGGGTCGGGTGGCCCGGTAGCCGACGACGAGACTGTCGGCCCAAATCCGGCCGGTCCCCATCCGGACCTGCTGACCCTTGATGAAGCCGGCAAAGCCATCCGAGCCCGCAAAGTCGAATTCGCCTTTGATCTTTTGGGCCATGTCTCCGCAAATGGTCACCGACTGGCGCTCGTCGGCGGCCGCAACGAGAGTCGCCAGCTCGACCTCGCTGAAGTCCTGGGCCTCATCGACCATCACGTGGGCGTAAGCCGGGAGGGAAGCCGGGATCCCTTTCAGTTGCATGAGCCACAGCAGCAGCCCCGTGTCGGTGAAGTCGACCCTGCCCGATTCGCTCAGCAGGTCCTGCCAATGGCTGAGCTTTTCCAACGCGGTCGGGGCAATCGGGACCCCTAGATCGCGAGCCGTCGACTCGAGTAGCTCCCGGTTCCCGAGGGCCGCTCGAAGGTCCTTTTCGTGGTCGTTCAATCGCTGGAGCATCCGTGGGAGCAAGCGATCCCGGATGGATTTGGGGACTTGCGCGAAGATCCCGGATCGGTGGCTGATTCCTCGATAGAGATCCTGGAAGTGTCGGACCGAGCGGAGCTGGGCTGCGGACATGCCGGATGTTTCGAGCTGGTCGGCGAGCCAGGCGCAGGCTCTTTCAGCCACTTCCTTCAAGTGTCGCTCGATCACGGTGAGCATCAAAGCGCTCTTTTTCAGCCTGGCGACGGGGCCTGGGATTTCCTCGGACCCATAAGAGACGCGTACGCCGGCCGATCGAAGCATCTTGCCGGCCCAGGCGTGGTAGGTGTCCACGCGCACTCCATTCACCCCAAGATCCGGGAGGACCTTCGAAAGGTACTTTTGAAGGGACCGATTGAAGACCAGGACCATCATGCGCTCGGGTCTGAAGCGCTCTGGCTCTTGAAAATGGAGATAGGCGATACGGTGAAGGGCAACAGTCGTCTTGCCGCTTCCGGCACCTCCCTGCAAGAGCACGATGCTCGATTCCGGGCTTGCGATCGATCGGAATTGATTCCGGTCGATCAAGGCGGTGATCTCCGGAAGCCGGTGGTCCTCCACCTCCTCCTTTCTGAAGATCACGCCGCCCGGATCACCGCTCTTGTGCCAGCCGCCCTCGCCTCGAACGAGGACGAGACCCTTTTCGCTGATCTTGGACAGCACCGCTCCAGCGGTTTCGACTTGGCGTTTTGCCGCGATGACCCCGGAGCGCTCCTGCCCTCGGATCTCCTCTTCGTAGAGCTCGCCGCTTTCGTATTCGTAGTAGAGACGGCTGATGGGGGCATCACGCCAGTCGATCACCAGCGCCTTGCCGCCGGCGAAAAACGACTGGCGCCCCAGGCAGACGCTGCTTTTGCCGAGCTTGTCGTCATCGAGCTCCAGGACGCCGAAGTAAGGCTGAGAGAGCGCCTTGTCCTCCTGGTAGTGCCGCATGGACTTTTGCTGCACATGAGTGTCGATGAGCGTGTCGATGTCGCGCTTTTCCTGCCAACCCACCGCATCGAGCTTCTGCCGTTTGAGCTGGTCGATCTCACGCTCTTTCCCCTGCCGATCCACCTCTTCGGTCTTCAATGTGGTGCGAATGGCGCCGACGACGGTCTGGAGCCTTGTTTCTTCAGTCTCGATCAGTTGCCGTGGGTCGTTCATTTCCGGGTCACGCAAGACGGGAGAGTGAGTGACGGTCGTGGAGGGTGGGTGAGACACACGGTTCAGGGCTGGTGGGGGAGTCCGCCTCGGAACATGAAGTACACGGCACCGGCGAGGCAGAGGGCGGCCCACAGGTAGTCGAGCTTGAGGGGCTGCTTCATGTAGGCCCAGGCAAAGCCGGCGAAAACCGACATCGTAATGACTTCTTGGATCACTTTGAGCTGGCCGATGTTGAAATAGTGAATCCCCATTCGGTTTGCCGGGACCTGCAGAATGTACTCGAAGAAAGCGATCCCCCAGCTGGCAAGAATCACGAAGATCAACGGCTTGGTGCTCATGCTCTTCAGGTGGCCGTACCAGGCGAATGTCATGAAGAGGTTGGATAAGACCAGAAGCAGAATGGGCTTGATCATTGCCGTGAAAACTCTCCCTCAAATTGGAGCCGATTCGGACCCGCGGTCGAGAGCCGTTGGTGCATGCTCAACCGGCGACGCATTTAGCACGACTCAAGTCTTGAATCAAGATGCGAAAAGGTTTTCGGCACAAGACCTCTCAATATTGAGCCCGTATTACCTGTCGTCAAATGGATCGCCCTGCTTTAGACCGCTTTGGCAAGGCTCCTGCGGCAGAAATCGATCAGCTCGTCGCGAAGGTCGGGGACTTCCGTGGGGCCAAGGAGCTTCAGGCGGGTCAACCCCACGAGCATGCCCCGCAAGATGAAGATGGTTTGCTCGACCGGAACATCTCTGATGGTCCCGTCTTGCCGGCCTCGTTCCAGGCTGTTTCGTAAAGACTGGATAAAACGGCGGGTTCGCGTTTCGATCAGGGGACGAGCTGGGAAGCCCGGCATCAGGATATGGGACGGGATGTCTCTGAAAATGACCAGGGATTCCCGGGAATGCTCTTCGATATAGGCGAAATGGAAGCGAATGAGATCTTCGATGGCTTCAAGTCCGCTTTTCGCTCGCAACAGATGACGTTCCATGGCTTCGATATAGTCGTCCATCATGTTCGTGAGGATATGGACGAGCACGCCGTCTTTGGTCTTGAAGTGGTGGAAGATCGTGCCTTCGGATACGCCGGCCACCCGCGCGAGCTCGGCCGTCGACGTCGCTTCGTAACCTCTCGCGGCAAACAACTGCACAGCCGCGGCAATGATGAGCTCTCTGCGGCTCACTGTCCTTCGAATCGTGCCACGCCCCTGGTGGAGCCCGAGCTGGGGTCCCTCTGGCTGGGTCACTTGGCCTCCTCCAAGGTCGAGCTCCATCCACCGCCCAAAGCCTTGTAGATTGCGATGAGGTTTGTCGTGAGGGCCCGGCTGCTTTGGGCAAGCGCCTCCTCGCTCACAAAAAGCGACCGCTGGGCGGTGAGCACATTGAGGAAGTCCGTACGGCCGGCGACGTAGAGCTGCATGGAGAGGTCCACGGCCTGACGGTTGTTCCTCACGGCCTCATCGAGTGCCGTGTAATGCTCGCGCTCCTTGGCGTAGGCCACCAGCGCGGTTTCAACCTCGTTCAAGGCGCTGAGCACCGTCTTCTGATAGGTGAGAAGGGCCTGCTCCTCAAGGGCGTTTTGGACCTCGATGTTGGAGAGGATCTTTCCGGCCTGGAAGATGGGCCACGTGACGCTCGGGCCGAAGGACCAGGTTCGACTCTGGGTCCAGTTGAGGGCCATGGCCAGGTCGGTACTTGAAAAGCCGAGAGACCCGGTGAGGGAGAATTTCGGAAACAGGTCGGCCGTTGCCACCCCGATGCGCGCCGTTGCGGCATGGATCTGCGCCTCGGCCCTCCGGATATCGGGTCTTCGCCGAAGCAGGTCCGAAGGAATACCGACCGGCACCGTGGGAGGAGTGGATGGGATCGGGGATTCCGTCGAAAGCTCCTCCGTGAGACTTCCGGGCTCCTGTCCCAACAGGAGGCTCATGCTGTAGATGGTTCCCGCCGCGGTCGATTCCAAAGGAGGGATCAGCGATTCGGTTGTGGCAGCCTGGGCGTCCGCATTGGTCACGTCCAGCTTGCTCACGAAACCGGCTTCATAGCGTTTGCGCGTGATGTCCGCCGTGCGCCGCTGTGCGGCCAGGTTCCTTCTGGCAATGGCAATCTCCTGCTGCGTTCCTCTGAGGATCGCGTAGCTCGTCCCCATTTCGGCGACGAGACTCACCAGCACATCGCGTCGGTCCTCGTGGGCGACCTGAATGTCCGCGTTGGATGCTTCCACATTTCTGCGAGTGCCGCCGAAGACGTCGATCTCCCAGGCGGCGTCCAGCCCAATCTGAAACAGGTTTCTCTCGGGGCCAGCCCCACCGACGCCTTCCGCGTGGCGCCGCTGGTAGCTTGCGCTGCCGTCCAGCTGCGGCCAAAGGCCCGAGGCGACAATGCCGCGAGCAGCCCTGGCCTGCCGGATGCGCGACTTGGCGAGGGCCAGGTCGAGGTTGGAGGCGATCGCTCGTTCGATCAGTGAATCCAGTGTCGGGTCGCCAAAATTCCTCCACCACTGGACCAGATCCTGCGTTTGATCCGCGGTGGCACCGGCTTCAATACCGGGCGATGTGGCCGCGCCCACCCACTGATCGGGGACGGGCATCTTGGGCGACTTGAAGTCGGGTCCCACAGCACAGCCCGATGCCAGAACAAGGCAGACCAGGACCAGCCACACGGTCCATGCACGGGGCCGCTTCGTCCACGGGAGCACACCAACGTGCTCGACGCTCACAATGCACCCGATGTTCACCTGCTGCCCGGCGCTTACGTGGTGCCCGGCTTTCACAGTATCATCCCAGCGAAGGCCGGGATCCGGCAGTGTTCCTATTGAGCAAACTGGATTCCGGCTTTCGCCGGAATGACGTTCACCGTTGCTTCGGACACTCGATCGCGGGGAGTCGTGCCCAGGGGCTCCAGAGGACCTTGTCCTACCTTCGAAAGCGGGCATACCCTTTATCCCTCTGCTCAGGGTCAGAATCGGTCCCTCCGCCTGCGGACGCCCGCAGCGTCTTGCATCGACGGGGGAAGCCGGAAGTATGGGTCGAGAGGATCATTCGTAGCGCAGGGCGTTGATGGGATCCAGCCGGGACGCCTTCCGCGCGGGGTAGTAGCCGAAAATGATGCCGACGCCCGCCGAAACGGCAAACGCCGCCAGGACGGCATCCAACGAAAGCTCCGTGGGCCAGCCGAGAAGGAGCCGGACCAGCATGGAGATTCCGCGCCCGATCAAAATGCCCGCCGCTCCGCCGCAAAAGCACAGGACGATCGCTTCTGCCAGGAACTGTTGCAAGATGGCGCTTCCCTGGGCGCCCACCGCCATCCGGAGGCCGATCTCCCTCGTTCGCTCCGTCACCGAGACCAGCATGATGTTCATGATCCCAACGCCTCCCACCACCAGGGAAATGAGCGCCACGGCGAGAAGCAGTTTGGTCATCATGGTGGCCGTCTGAGTCAGAGCCTTGTTCATCTCGGTCATGTCCCGGATGTTGAAATCGTCGGGCTCTTCGGGGCCGATGCGGTGTCGCTGGCGTAAAAGCTCCGTCATCTGGGAGATGGCAACGGGGACCTCCTCGGTGGATCGGGCGGCGACCAAAATCTGGTCGACATTGGTGAACCTCACCGGATTAGGGGTGTCTGCCGCCTGGGTGGCCGACTGCTGAGGATAGAGACTCTGGCTTCCGGGGTAGAGCTGGTTCAGGCTGTTGACCGACGACGACGTACTCGAGTCCGTTGTGGAGCTCCCACTTTGATTGACGTTGGCGAGTGCTGTGCCCGTCACGCGGTACTTGATGGTCGTCCAGGGAGCGATGAGGATGTCGTCCTGATCCATTCCCATCATGTTGGCTCCCTTGGCGCTCAAGACGCCAATCACCTTGAAGGGCACGTTCTTGATCCGCAATTCCTTGCCAAGGGGCGACTCTCCCTGGAAGAGCTCCCGAACCAACCGCTGACCGACAACCGTCACTTTGCTGCCGTTGCGCACGTCGCGCTCGGAGAAGGGGTCGCCTTCGGAGACGGGCCATTCGCGCACATCGTGAAAGGCAGGCGTCGTGCCGTAAATGAAGGTCGGCACCCAATTGCGATTCCCGTACACGACCTGCGCCCGTGCCCGTACCACCGGAGCCGTCGCCCGGACCGCGCTGCACTCGGCCAGAATGGCCTCGGCATCCTGGGGCGTGAGCGTCATGACGCTGCCGGCACCGAACGTTACACCGCCGCTCGAGGCGGTCCCGGGGAAGACCATCAGATTGTTGGCCCCCATGCTCGCAATGGTAGACTGGATCGCTGTGGAGGAGCCTCTCCCGATTTCCATCATGGCGATCACGGCGCCAACGCCGATGATGATGCCAAGCGTGGTGAGGGCCGCCCGCATGATGTTGCGCCGCAGGCCGTGCAGGGCGGTTTTCAGCATACGGAGCAACCGTACCGAGAGCCCCGCCGAGCGCCACGACTTCCGGCTCGATCCAGGGCTCGAACCGACCGGGCTCTCGGTTTGGGATTGGCTCGCCGTGGGGCTGGTGCCATCCGACGCGATTCTTCCGTCGTGGATCCGGATCGTTCGTTGGGCGTAGCGAGCCACGCTTTCGTCGTGGGTGACGAGGATGATGGTAACCCCCTCCTCCTCATTGAGCTTCTGGAAGAGCCGCAGCACCTCTTCACTGGTGGCGGAGTCGAGGTTCCCGGTGGGCTCGTCCGCAAACAGCAGGGGGGGATTGTTCACGAGGGCTCTCGCGATGGCAACCCGCTGTTGCTGACCGCCCGAAAGCTGCGACGCCTCGTGGTCCAGCCGCTCGCCGAGCCCCACGCGGCTCAGCAGCTCGGTGGCCCGTGCGCGTGCCGCATCGTCCGAAAGCACCGTGACGCCATAGGTGAGGGGCATCATCACATTTTCGATGGCACTGGTGCGGGGGAGCAGGTTGAAGCTCTGAAAGACAAAGCCAATCTTCTGATTTCGCAAAATGGCCTGCTCATCGGAAGAAAGGCCTCCCACGTCGTCCCCATCCAGCCAGTACTCTCCCGAGGTGGGACGGTCCAAGCAGCCCAGAAGGTTCATCAGGGTGGTCTTCCCCGACCCGGACGTTCCCATCAGGGCGACGAACTCGCCTTTGGATATGGTGAGCGAGATGTCCCGAAGGACCGGCAGCTCGATCTCGCCGAGCTGATACGATTTCGAGATCCCTCGCAAGGTGATCAGTTCCATGGATGGACCTCTCTCATGAAAGGAGGTTTCCGTCATCGGCCGGATGAGCCACCGCCTCCCCTGAAGAGGCGCGGCGTGAAAGGGCTTCCGCCGGCTGAGGCGCCCTGGGAATCCTTGCGCTCTTCGCCAAGGACCACGAGCAATCCTTCCTTCAGGTCATCCCCGTGGATTTCAGTCTGAGAGCCGTCCGTCACACCGATCGTCACCGGGATCGAACGCAGCTGAGAGCCCTGTTGGACCCAGATTGTCCCCTTGGGTGCACCACCTGTGGGTGCCTTGCCGGCCTCGGGTGATGTCTTGGGCTTCTCCTGCTCCCTGGGTGACGGGCGCTCCTTGCCCGCAGCCAGGACTTCCGGAGTCGGAATGTAGCGGAGGGCTGCGTTGGGGACGAGCCACACGTTCTGACGCTCACGGATCATGAACTTGGCATTGGCCGTAAGATAGGGCAGGAGCGCCCCGTCGGAATTGTCCGTGATCACTTCCACAGTGTACGTGACGACGTTTTGCGTCATGCTCGCGTTCAGGCGGATCTTTCCCACCGTGCCATCGAAGGTCCGGTCGGGCAGCGCGTCCACGGTGAATTTGACCGGCTGCCCCGGAACAATGCTCCCGATGTCCGCTTCGTTCACCGCGACCCACACCTGCATGCGCTTCAGGTCTCTGGCAATGAGGAAAAGACTCGGGGCGTTCAGGCTTGCGACTACGGTCTGGCCAATGTTGACCCGCCGGTCGATGATGACGCCCTTGACCGGCGAGCGGATCGTACAATAGTCCAGGTTCTGCTGGGCGCGCCTGAGAGTCGCTTCGGCGGCGGCCACGGTGCCGGCGGCCTGAGCGATTACGGCCTTTCCCACTTCCACGTTCGCTTTGGCCACTTCGAAAGCGGACTTGGATGCATCGAAATCGCTTTGAGCCAGAGCCTCCGAGGGCCCCAGCTTTTTGGCCCGGTTCCAGTCGCGCTCGGCCTGGAAGAGCTTTGCCTCGAGCTGGCCGAGATCCGCCTTGGCCCGAAGCAGGCTGGCCAGTGCCTGCTCCAGTTGGGATTTGGCCTGAGCGACATCCGCGGCAAAGAGCGAGTCGTCAATCTGGGCCAGGATCATGCCTTCTTCGACCGTGGACCCGTAGTCCACGGGACGGCCCGACTTGTCTTTTCCGAAGGCAACAATTTTCCCCGCCACCTGGGAGCCGACATCGATGACTTCTTCCGGCTCCACCGTACCGGTGGCACTGATGGTGGCGAGAAGATTGCCCCGGCTGAGGGGGGTTGTCCGGTAGGCGACCGAGCGATTGTTGTCCCGTTTCATGAGCCAGGTTGCGCCACCCGCTATCAACCCGATCAGGACGACGAGGAGCAAGATCGATTTGGCGCTGCGCTTCATACACTCTCCCAGTAGATTTCCAGAACAGACTCGTCGGGGTCGAACGCTTCTTTATCAGGGTCAGTAGGGGCAAACGATCTTTCGCCATTGTCCCTGCGTGCGGCCCAAATGAAGATTCCAATCCTCAGCGGGTATGATGTAGCGGTATCGCCGTCTGACCGATTGAGTAATCACTCAGCAAAATAGCAGCGTCTACCCGGCAAAGTCAATGATATCCGTAGCTGAGCTGCACGGCGATTACAGTCTCAGAAGGGGTGTTGAAAGCAGAGCTCTTCGGGACTCCAGCCGAAGGCGGTCTTTTCCAAAACGAGCTCAATCACGTTCATGTCCGTTCCGGCAATGATCGGGACCCTCTGCTCGTCAAGAACCACGTGCTGATATTGTGTTTCACGAGACGCCCGTGACATGGGCATTAACCTCCATACAATCCAGAGCTCACCGGTGCCTTTGCTCACATCAACCATCAATCATTTCGGGAGTGGCTTCCCAACAACTTCGAAAAGGCTTTGGGAACCTGCGTCGCACCCTCGCATGCAAAGTCATCAGATCTTGATACCGTACGCGATATATCGCCCAAAAGTAGCTCCAGATCAGGCTCAGCGGTAGTCAAGACAACTTGCCGAATTCGAAACCGCCGACGGGCGCGGAGTGCATGACGACAATGATCTGGAGTGTTGACATCCTGGGTCGTCGGGATTCCAAAGGCCCGTAAAACAGTGCAGACAATACGAGAGAGCCTCACCATTCTCTTCCGGGACGAGCACCTCCCCAGCCATTTCCTCGGTTCCGGAAGTCAGCCTCATGAGCATACCGGGTCTGCCCTTCTCAAATCTTCTCCACGCGAACGGCGCAGACCTTGAATTCCGGGATTTTTCCCGTCGGGTCCAAGGCATCGTTGGTCAGCAGGTTGACCGGCGACTCCTTGAAATGGAACGTGCTGAAGACCACTCCCCGAGGCGAGCGCTCGGTGAGGCGCACTCGGGACGTGATGGAGCCTCTTCGCGACAAGAGACGCACCCGCTCGCCGTCCTGGATGTCGAGCTCGGCTGCATCCTCCGGGTGCATTTCGACAAATCCTTCCGGGGCGACGCAGTTGAGTCCCCGCGAGCGGCGGGTCATGGTTCCCGTGTGGTAATGGAAGCGGATACGACCCGTGCTGAGAAAGAAGGGGTACTCCTGATCCGGCTCTTCCGCCGCCGGAGCGTGCTCCACGGGGTGAAACTTGCCCAGCCCGCGCACAAAGCGGTCCTTGTGCAGGACCGGGGTGCCCGGATGGTACTTGTTGGGACACGGCCACTGCAAGCCGCCGCGCTCCAACCGGTCGTAGCTCATTCCCGCATAGGCCGGCGTCAGGGCGGACAGTTCCTCGAAGATCTCCGCGGCGGACTTGTAGTCCCAGTACCCGCGGGAAAAGGGACGCGCAAACGGAGGCGAGCTGTTCCCCTCGCTCCTTGCCGCCTGCCGGGCTTGGAGCTTCATGCTCACATGCTGGGCCAGGCCGCACAGGATCTCCCAGTCCGCCATGGCCCTTCCGGGTGGATCGAGGGCCTTGCGCACGCGCTGGACGCGACGCTCCGTGTTGGTGAAAGTACCGTCCTTTTCGGCGAACGAGGCGGCCGGCAGGACCACGTCCGCCATCTGGGCCGTTTCGGTGAGGAAAATATCCTGGACGATCAAGAGGTCGAGGCGCTCCAACGCCTTCTTGACGTGAGAGGTGTTCGCGTCGCTCAGCATGGGGTTTTCGCCCATGATCAGCATGGCTCGCACGTTGCCTTCCAAGACGGCGGGGAACATTTCGGTCACGGTCAGGCCGACCTTGTCGGAGAGGCGCACCCCCGTGCTCCAGCCCTGCTGGAACCGGGCGAGGACCTCTTCGTTGCTCACCGGCTGATAGCCCGGCAGCACGTTGGGGAGCGCACCCATGTCGCAGGCGCCCTGGACGTTGTTCTGGCCTCGGAGGGGATTCAAGCCACCGCCCTCGATGCCGACGTTTCCGCAGAGCATGGCGAGGTTGGCCAGAGCCTTGACGTTATCCGTCCCCTTGGTGTGCTGGGTGATGCCCATGGCGTAGAGGATCATGGCCTTGGGGGCCTGCGCGTAGCGCCGAGCGGCGCGGCGCAAGTCGTCTGCCGGAATCCCCGTGATCTGCTCGGCCCGCTCGGGCGTGTAGCTCGCGACCCCGGCCCGGAGCGCCTCGAAGCCCTCCGTGCGCGTCTCGACGTATTCCTTGTCCCAGAGGCCTTCTTCGAGAATCACGTGCACCATGGCGTTGATCCAGGCGATGTCGGTTCCCGGTCTGGGGCGCAGCCAGATCCGAGCGAACTTGACCAGCTCGACCTCGCGCGGATCGACGACGATCAGCTTTGCCCGCTTGCGGTCGACGGCCCGTTTGACCATGCGGCCGATGATGGGATGGCACTCGGCGGTGTTGCTCCCGGTAATGAGGATCAGGTCCGTGTCTTCGACTTCCCCCATCGCATTGGTCATTGCGCCACTTCCGAAAGCTGCGGCCAGACCGGCCACGGTGACCGAGTGTCAAAGGCGTGCGCAATGGTCCACGTTGTTCGTTCCAAGCACGGACCGCATGAATTTCTGAAAGAGGTAGTTTTCTTCGTTGGTGCAGCGGGCGGAGCTCAACCCCCCGATCGCCTCGGGTCCGTGCGCATCCAGCACGTCGACAAGCCTTTCCGCACAGAAGTCGAGGGCTTCGTCCCAGTGGACCTCCTCAAGGGCTCCGTTGCGCCGGATCATGGGTTTTTTCAGACGATCCGGGTGGTTGATAAAATCGTACCCGAACCGCCCTTTGGAACAGAGGGCGCCCTTGTTGACGCCACCTTCGCACGGGTTCACGCCCGTCACCTGGTTGTTGGTGACGTTGAGCTCCAGCTGGCAGCCGCAGCCGCAATAGGCGCAGGTGGTCTTCACCCGGGTCGTCTCCCAGGCCTTTCCCCGCGGGCGCCCCGTGGCTTCGGTGAGGGCGTTGACGGGGCAAACGGACATGCATTCGCCGCAGGAAATGCATTCGGGCTTGAACTCGGCCGTGGGCAGCACGGGGGCAATCCGCGTGCTCGCCCCGCGCCCTTTGAAGTTGATCGCGCCGACCTCGCTGATCTCCATGCAGGCCTGAATGCATCGTCCGCACAGGATGCAACGCTGAGGGTGGTACTTGATCAGCGGTGTCGAATAGGGCTCCGGCTCGAATTCGATGGGGCGGATGTTGTAGGCGTGCAGGTCGTTGTGGCCGATGTCGTAGGCGTGCACGAGGTCCTGGAGCTGGCAATTGCCGTTGATCTCGCAGGCGTAGCAGTTGAGCGGGTGCTTCTGGAGGATGAACTTCAAAATCTCCCGCCGCAGCTTTTCGAGATGGGGCGAGTGGGTCGTGATGACCATGCCGTCGGCGATCGGGGTCGTGCAGGCCGTGACGGGCGTCGGCGTTCCTTCCACCTCCACCACGCACATCCGGCAGGACCCCAGCGGTCTCAGCTTCTGGATATAGCACAGCGTCGGGATGGGGATGTCATGGCTCCGGGCGACGTCGAGGATGCTCTTACCCTCCCGCGCTTCGACGGGGACACCGTTTATGACAACCCGCACGTGCTTTAGCTCCCTCTTTACGATCGTCTTCATTCAACGTGTCCTTTTCACTTACTTTTCCGCAGCAACAAGGAGGATCCGGTAACAGCGCAGACAGCGATCCGCTTCAAGAAGGGCATCTTCGGGGGACAATCCCATTTCGACTTCTTCAAAATCGTCCACGCGGTCCTCGACGGAGCGCATGGGCATCTTGATCCGCTTCAGACCCGAGCCCAGTCGATCGACACGGTCCTCGTCGATGGCGGCAACCGTACGGAAGACCTTGCTCATGCGCTCATCCTCGGTGAGAGTCACGCATCCCTCCCGGAGGTACTGGTCGATCGAATTGCTCACCCGAAACCCTGCGGCCATGGCCTCGATCAACGTGGCCGGGCCCGTCACGCAATCTCCGCCGGCAAAGATGGATTCCTGCGAGGTTTGAAGGGTATCCGCGTCGCATTGTACCGTGTCCCAGCGGGTGAGATCCGGGCAGCATTCGCCCTGCAGGCAGGATGCATCCACCTTCTGCCCGATGGCGGGAACGACCATGTCGCAGGAGATGACAAATTCCGAGCCCTCGACCGGCACCGGGCGTCGTCTTCCGCTCGCATCCGGCTCGCCGAGACCCATCCGGACGCACTCGACGCCGACGATCTGCTCGTCTTCAATCAAAAGCCGCACGGGATTGCTCAGGAAATGGAATTCCACGCCCTCTTCCATCGCATCGTGGATCTCCTCCTTGTCCGCGGGCATTTCCTCCTGCGTCCGCCGATAGACCAGATGGACTTCTTTGACGCCAAGCCGGAGGGCCGAGCGCGAGCAGTCCATCGCGACATTGCCGCCCCCCACGACGACGGCTACGCTTCCCACCTCGATGGGCTCATTGAGATTCACCCGGCGGAGAAAGTCGATGCCCGGGAAGTAGCCCTTCGGATTTCGGTCTTCGCCTTCGACGCCCATGACGGTGCCTTTCTGGGCCCCGATGGCCAGGAAGATCGCTCCGAAGCCCTGCTTCTTGAGACCTTCGAGGGTGAAATCGCGCCCGAGAGACTTTCCGTAATGAATGGTCACGCCCATTTTTGAGAGGATCTCGAATTCGGCGCGAAGCACGTCGCGGGGCAGTCGGTAGTCGGGGATCCCCATGGCCGCCATGCCCCCGGGCTCGTGGAGGGCCTCGAAGATTTCAACCGGGTAGCCTTTCAGGAGTAGATGGTAGGCGGCGGTCATTCCGGCGGGCCCCGCGCCGACGACGGCAATTCTCGGGGCATCGGGCTTGATGGTCACGACCGGGTCATAGCGCTTGACGGCGGCATCCATCTCTACGTCCGAGACGAACCGCTTGAGGTGCTTGATGTTGACCGGATCGTCGAGCTTGGCGCGGCGGCAGGCGAATTCGCAGAAGCGGACGCACACCCTCCCGCACACGGACGAAAGCGGGTTGCGCTCGTGAATCACCGAAAGCGACTCCGTGTACCGGGCGGACTTGATGTATTCGATATATCTTGGAATATCGAGCCGTTCGGGACACGCTTCGATGCAGGGCGCGGTCACCTTGGTGTGATAGCGCCCCCGCCGGCGGTGCTTTCCCTCGACGATCGCCTGGCGGAACTCGTCCTCGAAATGCTCGAGCAGCGCAAGGACGGCGTTCATCGACGTGTGGCCCAGCTCGCACATGGACCCGGCCTTGACGACTTCGCCCACCCGTTTCAAGGTCTCGAGGTCCTCCTCGACGCCCTTGCCCTCGCCAATGCGCGTCAGAATATCCGCCGCGACGCGGGTCCCCATGCGGCACGGAACGCACTTCCCGCAGGATTCCCCCTGCACCACATCCAGGTAGGCGCGGGCCATGTCGATCAAATCCACGTCGTGATCGAACAGGAAAAATCCGTTCCAGCCGAGGACGGCCTTCACCCGGTTGCCGGGCTCGTACTCCCCGATGTTCTCCAAGCCGCCAAAGCCCCCGGGCTCTCCACCGCCGTGGCGGTTGTCCACGACCCGGTCGCCCCACGCTCCCACCAGCATGCCGCTCAGTTCAGCCACTTCCCGCTCCCACATGTCAGCTTGATGTTTCAGTCGATCAGAGAGAAAATCGTCCGCGCATTCTAACCCGCATCGGGCTCACAGCGAACGACCAAATGATGCTCCGGATCAGAATCTTGGATTGGAGCCGTTGCGGGAAATCCTCTCGATCGTCGCACTTTCCTCCCACAGGCTTTGGAAAATTGAGTAGATTGTCGGGGGCACCTTCCGGTTTCATCGACAAGACGCATGCTCCTCAACTCACCAACTGGAGGCTGCAGTGATCGGATCGGCGTACAACCCTAAGCTCCGCCCGGGCCGGGGCGGGGAAGGGGACTCCTTGAGGCGCGATGTTCAGCGCTGGATTCGGACGATTGTGATCTTCATCGCGGTCATCTGGATCGTCGGCCTCGTGGACGCCTTCGCCTTCGCGGGGCGGCTCAGAGCCTACGGCATCCTTCCCCGCACCGAGCGCGGTCTTTGGGGCATTTTGTTTGCGCCCTTTCTCCACGGAGGCATCGGGCACCTCATCGCCAACACGACGGGCATCATGGTGTTCGGAGGCCTTGTCATCCTGCGAAGCGAGGCTCATTTCTGGCTGGTGACCCTGGTCGGCGCGCTTTCAAGCGGGATCGGCACGTGGCTCTTCGGACGCCCGGCGTATCATATCGGCGCCAGTGGAGCTCTCTTTGCCTACTTCGGCTATCTGCTCTTCACCGGCTGGTTTGAACGACGCCTTGGCTCGATCATCCTGTCGGTGCTGGTTCTGATCGGATGGGGCTCGACGATATTCGGCGTCTTGCCGGTCCACCCCGCTATTTCCTGGGAGGGTCACCTGTTCGGACTGCTGGGCGGCGTCGCCTGTGCGCGGTTGCTCGCGCGCCGTCCGAGCTGAAGTCCGTTTTCACTGAGGAGGAGGAAGAGTCATGGATAAGCATCAGGCGGCATGGAACGAGAAGGTTGCAAGCGAAATCATCCAGAGCCTCGAGAAGCGTCGCATGGAGGGAAGTTACGCCCCGACCGCGGAACAGGCACGGGACGAGGTTCTGGCGATGATCCCCGAGGGAGCCTGCGTGTACCGGTGCGGCTCCATGACCACGACCGGCATGGGGCTGTGGGAGAAGCTCGCGGAAAAGCCCGGCGTGACGGTTCTCGACCCCTACCAGTCGGGGGCTTCTCCCGAGGAAGCGATGGAGCTCCGCCGCCAGGGCATGCTGTCCGACATCATGATCGCCAGCTCCAACGCCATTACCCTGGACGGTGTGCTGGTCAACCTGGACGGCAGCGGCAATCGCATCGCCGCCATGACGTTCGGGCCGAAGAAGGTGATTCTGATCGTGGGCATGAACAAGGTGGCCCCGGACATCGAAACGGCCATGTCGCGGGTGAAGCACTACGCGGCCCCGATCAACGTCATGCGTATCGGCTACCGGAATCCGTGCGCGGAGACCGGGCTGTGCATCGATTGCCGGTCTCCGCAGCGCATTTGCAACATGTGGAGCATCATCGAGGGACACATGGCCAAAGGGCGCATTCATGTCAAGCTTGTGGGCGAGAATCTGGGGTACTGATGTCGTGGGCAGATTCGTTGCCAAAAGGATGCGGGCTTCGGTGGGAATGATGATCGGGCTTCTGCTGGGGCTTCTCGTTTTCGGGGTGCCAGGTGTCTTGGGTGCCGGCGAAGGGCCGTCCGCGGAGCAGCCCCTTAAGCAAGTTTCCTTTATCCCGCAATGGCAGCCCCAGGCCCAGTTCGCCGGGTATTACGTCGCCCTCGAAAAGGGATTCTACAGGAGCCACGGCCTGGACGTGACCATCCATCAAGGAGGTCCCGACAGGCCTTCGGCCGAATGGCTTCGAACGGGAGCAGCCCAGTTCGCCACGCTCTTCCTGTCGACGGCCCTTCTGGAACGGTCCAGAGGCACGCCAGTGGTCAACCTCGGGCAGATCGTTCAGGTCTCCTCGCAGCTGCTCATTGCCAGGCGCTCGAGCGGCATTCAGAGTCTTAAGGACATGGAGGGGCGCAAGGTGGGGCTATGGGGGTCGGAGCTGAGTATCCTGCCGTCGGCGCTCTTTCGAAACCTTGGTGTGCATCCCACCGTCATTCCCCAGTCTTCGACCGTAAACCTTTTCCTCAGGGGCGGCGTCGATGTCGTCTCGGCCATGTGGTACAACGAGTACCACACCATTGTGAGTGCCGGTGTGGACCCGGAGGACCTTGTCGTCTTCCGCCTCTCCGACAGTCTGAGCTTCCCGGAAGACGGGCTTTACTGCTTGGAGGCGACCTATCGGAGCGACCCGGACCTGTGCTGCCGCTTCGTTCGGGCATCTCTGGAAGGCTGGCGCTATGCTTTCGATCACGAGGAGGAAGCGCTCGACATCGTCATGAAGCTCGTGGACGGAGCCCAGATCGCGACCAACCGGGTTCACCAGAAATGGATGCTGCGCTGCATGCGCGAGCTGGTCAAGCCGACACACCCGGGAGGTGTGCTCGGAGGTCTGGTGGAGGAGGACTACCAGGCTGTTGTGTCACAGCTGCAAGCGAGCGGACTGACCCACGAGGCGATCCCCATGACCGAATTCCGCGTGGATTGTGTTGGCGCCCATGAAAGATAAAGGCCTCGCGTTCAAGCTGATCTGTTTCATCCTGACGGGGACGGGCGTCGTCTTCGTGGCCGCATTCCTGTACTACTACGAGGCGTCCCGGGTGTCCGTCATGAAGGCGGTGGAGGAGAACGCGAGGAACCTCGCGTGGTCGACGGTGAATCGGATCGACTCCGTCCTCGGAAGTGTCGAGAAGGTGCCCCTCAACTTCTCGGGGCTCCTGTCGACGCGGCGTTACCGCCCGGAGGAGATTCCACAGCTCGTGGAGCGGATCGTCGCCGGGAACCCGGAGATTTACGGCTCGGCCATCGCTTTCGAGCCTAGCGCGCTTGATCCCAAGGCGCTGTATTTTGCGCCCTACTGCTATCGAAAACCCGACGGCCGCGTGGTTCATACCCTCCTCGGCGATGCGTCCTACCGCTATTTCAACATGGATTGGTATCAGCTGCCCAAGGAGCTGCGCCGGCCGGTCTGGACCGAGCCCTACTATGACGAGGGCGGGGGCGACATCATCATGGCGAGCTTTTCGGCCCCCTTCTATCGGGACAGGGACGGGGCCAACCGGTTTCAGGGGGTGGTGACGGCGGATGTCTCCCTATCGTGGCTGAACGACCTGGTGTCCGAGATCCGGCTGTACCGGTCGGGACACGCCTTTCTCATCTCCCAGAACGGGGTTTTCATCACGCACCCGAACAGCCGGAACATCATGCGCGAGACCGTGTTCAGCATGGCCGAAGAGCGCGGGAGCGACCCTCTGCGGCGCATCGGGCAGGAGATGGTGCGCGGCCGGGAGGGCATGGTCGCGCTCGATCGGGGAATCCTCGGTTCGGCGAAGTCATGGCTCTACTATGCGCCCCTCACCCGAATGGGCTGGTCCCTCGGAATCGTCATCCCGGATGACGAGCTATTCGCCGACGTGAAGCGGCTCGGACGCGAAGTCATTCTGATCGGGGTCGGCGGGCTCCTGTTGATCGCCGTCACCGTCATGCTCATCGCGCACCGGATCACCAGGCCCTTGAAATCCCTCGCCGAAACAACGGTCGAGATCGCCCGCGGCAACCTGGACACGGAGCTTCCGCCCATCACGAGCGGGGATGAGATCGGGCGGTTGGCCGCGTCGTTTGAAGGCATGCGCGTGGCCTTGAAGGAATACGTCAAGAATCTCACGGAGACGACGGCCGCCAAGGAACGGATCGAAAGCGAGCTCAAGATCGCCCGAACGATCCAGATGAGCTTCCTTCCGAAGAGCTTTCCCCCTTTCCAGGGAAGCCAGGCGTTCGACCTTTACGCGGCCATCGAGCCCGCCCGGCACATTGGTGGGGACCTGTACGATTTCTTCATGCTCGACGAGCACCACTTGTTCTTCCTCGTGGGCGACGTTTCCGACAAGGGGATCCCCGCGGCCTTGTTCATGGCGGTCACGAAGACGCTCCTCAAAGGGATCGCCGAGCCCGGCATGGAGCCTTCCGAGATCCTCAGCAGGACCAACGCGGAGCTGTGCATCGACAACGATTCGATGATGTTCGTGACACTGTTTTGCGGTGTTCTGGATCTTCGCACGGGGCTCTTGAAATATTCCAACGCCGGGCATGAGCACCCCATCATCATTCGCCGGGGAAGTGCTCCCGAGTGGTTTGAGCTGCCCCCTGGATTCGTGCTCGGAGTCATGGAAGACTCCGTTTTCGAGACCCGTGAAACGATGCTGGAAGCCGGGGACACGATCGTCGTGTACACGGATGGCGTGACCGAAGCCGTCGGCGAAGGCGGGGCGATGTATACGGAGGATCGGTTGATGGAGCAGGTGGCCGGGGATGCGTCCTTGCCGCCCAAGGCGCTCACCGAGCGGATCTTTGATGCCGTGACCCGCCATGCGTCGGGAGTCGCGCAGTCGGATGACATCACGGTGCTGGTGATGAGCTACCGGGGCTGGACGCGATAGTATTGCAACCGACACATCCCTAATGGCAGCGCCGCCGTTCATGGGGGCGTCCTTGGAGTCGTCAGATGGACCTCACACCGCCCCCGTCGCCCGCTCCCAGTCCGCCTTGACCAGATCGAGAATCTCCTTGGCCCGATCGCTGTACAGGTTGATCCCGTCCCAGTCCGGTCTTCCAATGATCTTCTGCATCAGCAAACCGTCGTCATCGAACCAACGGGGCAGGACGCCCCCGAGGAAGTAGCCGCGCTTCCGGAGCTCCGCCACGGCCGGTCCCACCCACGGGCAGGCCAGGTTGAGCCACACCTGAATGACCCGAGTCGGACGCCCGAGAAGCTCCTGCTCCAGTCTCTCAAAAACAGGCTGGAAATCCTTGCCGAGCGCTGATACCCCGATGCGCGAGACTTGCGCGAATTCGAACGCCTCGGTGGTGACGCTGGTCTGAACCGTGGGTGGCAATACCTCCCGGCTGATCTCCAAGACCCGTCGGTCATCCAGAGCCCCGTAGAGAAAGCGCAGCTCCGATTCATAGGCGGGCGGCAGGTAGACCGTGTGCGGCCGCGACTTGTAGGCTCGAAAGCAGACAACGGATGCCACGCGGCCCGATGCGCTTTTTTCCTGCTCATAGGCTTCAGCGGGCATGAGATCCACCTCGAGACCGGTCTCGAGGTGTTTGTAGTGCCCAACCGTTTTCTGCATGATGATGTGGTTGCAGACGGCTTCCCCCCAGACTTCGTCAACCCCGAGGCCGGGAGCGAGCCGATCATACAGGTGGGTGAGCAGCATCTTGTTGATCCCCGCCTTGCGGTATTCGGGAAGGACCAGGCCGGCCCCCGCTTCATACAGGTTGGGGTAGGGAGAGGATCGGAAGAGGGCCACGTGGCCGATGACCTCCCCGTCTGCTTTTCGCGCGGTCAGAGAATAGCTCTCGCCCGACGCATGGGCCTCAGCCAGCCCATCGGGATCGTAGAACCGTCTGACGGGATACCCGTCACCATACACGGTCTCGAAAAGCCGGGCGATTCCCGGGCCATCCTCCTTGCGGAAGAGACCGACGATCACTGTCTCGCCGTCGCCGATCGCGTGCTCCTCCGGCTCAATCCGTTCTAAGTCCTTGATGTCATTCATTTCATGACTCCTTGGCATTCGGCAGCAGCATGAGGGGCTCACATTCACAGACGTGATCCCGTCAACCTCTCAGCCGGGACCCGGGCATTTCCGGATTCAGTGCGGATTCCGGCTTGCGGAGCAGAGCCAGACGCAGCAGCAGGTTGCCCGCAACGATCCTCCGATAATCGGCGCCGGCCCGTACGTCAGCGATGGGAGAAACGGTCCTGTGAACGATGGCCGCGGCTTCTCGCAGGGTTTCACTGTCGAGAACCTTGCCTTGCAGGAAGGCTTGAGCCTCCGGACACCGCACGATCGTCGGGCCGACGCTGCCCCAGGCCAGCTCGATTGCTTCGACGGTCCCCTCAGGCGATAGATCGATGAGCGCGGCGAGGCTCACAACCGAGCAGGCCAGCGCGTTGCGCAGGCCGACCTTTTCGAAATGATGCAGCACGCTGGGTCTCGGCTTGGGCACTCGAATGGAGGCCAAAATCTCTCCTGGCTCCAGGCGTGTCTTTCCCGGCCCCGCGATGAAATCCTCGATGGCGAGGGTCCTGGCACCGTCGCGTGAGAGCAGCTCAACCGAGGCGTTCAGCACATAGAGGGGCGGCAGCGTGTCCCCCGCCGGAGACGCGGTGCAGATGTTGCCTCCAAGGGTGCCCATATTGCGGATGAGGGGTGACCCGAGTACGCGAACGGCTTGCGAGAGGACGGGAAAATGGGCGACAACCGCAGGATCTGAAAGGATTGCGGTGTGTGTGGTGCATGCGCCGATGCGGAGTACGTCGCCTTGATCCCGGACCCCTCGCAGCTCAGGAATCCGTTCGAGACAGATCAAAGCATCCGGATTCACCAGTCCGCTCCGCATGCGCACGAGCAGATCCGTTCCGCCTGCATAAACCGAACCGCGAGGAGCTTTCTCCACCGCCAGCCAAAGCTCGTCCAGGGAGGCCGGCATCAGCACGTTTCTCATTTCGAAGCTCCCGAAGCCGTCTTCCTGGAGGCGGCCTCGACGGCATCCACGATCTTCACGTACCCCGTGCACCGGCACAGGTTGCCCGCGAGCCCTTCGCGGATGGCCTCCCGCGTCGGGTGCGGATTGCGGTCGAGCAGGTGCACGGCGGACAGCACCATCCCGGGCGTGCAGAACCCGCATTGAACCGCTCCATGCTCAACGAAGGCTTCCTGGACCGGATGGAGCTTCTCGCCAGCCGCCACCCCTTCGATGGTCGTGATGTGCCGCCCCTGGATCTGCGCGGCCAGCATGAGGCAGGAGAGGCGGCTTTCGCCATCCACCAGGATCGTGCAGGCGCCGCATTCCCCGGCTCCGCAGCCCTCTTTGGTGCCGGTCAGTCCCAGGTCTTCGCGAAGCAGGTCCACGACCTTCCGGTCCGGCCGGGTCTCCAGGGCGGCTGCCTCCCCGTTCAGAACAAATTCAAGACGCATCGTTTGTATCCTCATAACCGTGTGAGCACTCGCTCCGCCAGAAGCGGCGAGCGATTCAGGCTGCGTCCCAGCGCGTCGTCGACCGCGCTCGCAATGGCGGGGAGGGGGGCGTTCACGCCGACTTCCCCGACCCCTTTCATGCCGAACGGCCCCGTCGGCTCCACCGTTTGCACGGCGACGGACGCGATCTCCGGGATGTCTAGCGCCGTCGGGATGATGTAGGTCGTGAGGTCCGGGTTTCTGATCCTACCCTGACCCACGAGGAGATTTTCCATGAGCGCGTAGCCGATTCCCTGGGCGACGCCGCCCTGGACCTGCTGGTCGAACCCCTGGGGATTGATGATTCGCCCCCCGTCGGTCACGGCAAGGTAATCCAGGACATCCGTCCTGCCGGTCAGCACATCCACTTCCACGTAAGCCAGATGGGCGGCATAGGAAAAGAGCGCATGCGGGAAGCCGATCACGAGCTCCTTGCCCGTGTCGGGAACGTCCTGTGTGACCGGCATGATGGACTGCCCCATGGCACAGCGGTCCGAATCCGGGAAGAGCTTCCCGAGAAGGCCGAAGGGGACTTCCTTGCCGGAGGGAAGATGACGGACCCTCCCGGGGAGGAGCGCCAAGCCGCTCGGCTCATCAAGCATCAGGACGAGCGCCGCCCGGTGCAGGAGCTTCTGACGCAAGGCCTCGCAGGCCTGAATGAGGGCGTTTCCGTACGTGTAGGTCGTGCGACCCGCCGAGGCCGAGCCCGACGGGTGCGTGCGGTCGGTGTCAGGCAAGACCAGCTCGAAATGGGACGCATCTTGGCACAGGATCTCGGCGGCGATTTGAGCGAAGGCGCTGGCGTTGCCCTGTCCCATGTCCGAAACGCCACTGTAGACGCGAATCAAGCCGGCTTCGGTCAGCTCCAACTTGGCAATGGCCGAATCCGGAAGCCCTCGTCCGTATCCCATGGCGTTGAAGACCGCCGCAACACCGACGCCTCGCCGTTTGAAGGGACCCGCGCCCCGCTTCCACGCCTCGCGCTGCGTCCAGAGCGGGTGTCGCTCGAGGACCTCCAGGCAGGGCACCATCCCCGTGGAGTGGACCAGGGTCACCCCCGAGCAGTTTTTATCGCCTCGAAGAAGTCCGTTCTTGAGACGAAGACTCAGGCGGCTCATGTTCAGCCGGTCAGCTAAGCGGTCCATCATGCGCTCGAAGCCGTAAGCCACCTGGCAGACGCCGAACCCGCGCATGGCTCCGCTGATGGGGTTGTTGGTGTACACGCACCATCCCTCGATGTGCGTGTTGGGGATGCGATACGGGCCGCCCGCGTGCTCCATGCCGAGCGCCATGACCTCGCCCCCCAGGTGGGCGTACGGCCCGGTGTCGTAAACCAGGCGGCAGTCGAGCGCATGGAGCGTTCCGTCCGCCATCGCCCCCAGACGATAGCGCATCCGAACCGGGTGCCGCTTGGTTCCGGCGATGAAGCTTTCCTCCCGCTCCCACCACATCTTAACGGGTCTCCCTCCGGCGTTGATGGCGGCTAGGGCCAGCAGGCACTGCACCGTGGCGCCGTCCTTCCCGCCGAACCCGCCTCCCAGGTGAGGGCCGATGATCCGTAGCGCCCCAACTTCGATTCCCAGGGCATGCGCAATTTCAAACCGGTCTCGGAACGGCGCCTGGGTCGAGACGATCATGACGATCCGGCCGTCCTCCTCACGCCACGCGATACCGTTTTCCGTCTCGAGAAAGGCGTGCTCCTGGGCGGGGACCTCGAATTCGTCTTCCACGACGACGTCGCACGCGTCGAGCGCTTCCCGCCCTTCGCCGATTGCGATGGTTGCGTGGAGAAGGGTGTTTCCGGTTTCATGGACGAGGGGACTGTCGGGACGGAGGGCCTCGTCGGGGTCGAAGACACCGGGCAGCGGCTCGAGGTCGACCCGAATGAGCGAAAGGGCTCGTTTGAGAATTTCCCGGTCTTCGGCCAGGACGAGGGCCACCGGGTCGCCGCAATGGCGAACCTTGCTGCCGGCTAGAACGGGCTGATCCTTGTGGACGATCCCCTGGCGGTTTGATCCGGTGATATCCTCCCGCGTGAGGACCTTGAAGACTCCGGGCAGTTGTCGCGCCTCCGACGCGTCGACGCCGAGCAGCCGGCCGTGGGGAGTCCCGGCCCGCTTGGCGCCGGCCCAAAGGAGATTCTCCCCGTAATGGTCGATCGCGTACCTTTCTTGTCCGGTAACCTTCGCTCGGGCGTCAAAACGAGGTGCGGGAGCTCCCACTGCAAGCATTTCGGTTTTCAAGCGCGGCTCCCTCCTTGTAGGTTAGCAATCCGGCTGCATCGGGGCTCCTGCGGGCGCAACCGTCGGCACACGCCCCAGCAGGACCAGCAGCACCAGGCTCAACGTGAGAACGGCTGCGCAGACGGTGAACAGCGTCGCCGCTGACCCCCCCGATGCGAGAAACAATCCACCGGCGTAGGGGCTGAGAAAGAAGCCGGCATCCATCATGAAAAGCGACAGGTTGGTGTTCAGGCCCCGCAAGTGGGACGGTGAAGCGACGAACAGCGTCGCGTTCAGCAGGGGGAGGATGGTTCCAAGGCACAACCCGTAGAAAACAGCCATGGACGCGAGCAGGCCGTCGGACCGGATGCTCCCGAGCAGGATGAAGCATGGGACCAGCAGCGCCATGGAGAGCTGAAGGGCCTTCACCTTGTTGACCTTGTCGAAGAAGAATCCCCCGGACAGGCGGAGCGCGATCATCACCAGAGTCGAGATGGTGAAGAACCGCCCGACATTCGGGATGCCCATCTTCTGGCAGTGGTCCTTCATGAAGAAGAAGACCGAGGCGTAACACAGGTACAGGAGCAGGTTCACCGCCAGGAGGAGCATTACCCGGGATTCTTTCAGGTTGAGCCGGATTTCCTCGACGGTCGGGCGACGGGCTAATGTGGCGCCGGAGCCTGCGAGAGTTGAGCGGATCCGTTTCCGAAGGGTCAGCAGGATGAGGAGTGCGGGGATTGCGAGCAGCGTGACTCCCCGGTAGATATCGGCCTCGCTTCGCACGTGGGGAAGCAGAGCCTCGGTGACCGGCGGCACGATCGCGTAGGGAATCAGCACACTGATGCTCACGAATCCAAACCCCTCCGCGCTGCGCTCCTTCGGGATGTAGTTGACGAGCAGCGCCATGCTCGATGAGACGAGCAGGACAAACGCTGCGCCGTGGAAGAGCCGCAGCACGGTGAGGCTCGGAATGGTGAGCGCCCATCCGTAAGAGACGAGTGCTCCGACCAGCATGAGGAGTGCCAGGAGCATCACGCCGGCCGCGTTGCCCAGGTGCAGGAGCGGAATAACCGCAAGACGCAGCAGAAACGCCGCCATGGGCTCGAGCCCAAGCAGGAAGCCTCGCCATTGCACCGGAATGGAGATTCTCTCCAGGTAGCTGAAAAAGCTGTAAAATACAGCCATGTTGGAGAAGGCGAAAAAGGAAACGAGGTTCAGGCAAAGGAATTCGAACGTGTAGAGCTTCTTGTCTCCCATGGCCACCGCTCTCAGAACCGTTACAGGCAGTTCAGAAGGATCGCTTCTCGATCGCTTTCCGGGATGCTTTGTCGCAGGGGCCCAGCACCCGGAGGGATTTCGGCTCCGGCGTGAAGCGGTCTCCCGGGAGTAAATGGCCGCTCAGGCGGATCTTCTTGCCTTCATAAGGAGAGAGATCCATGTCTCGAACGGTGATGCGATAAACGACCGGACCTCTACCCCTCTCGCCAGCGAAGCCTTCTGCCACCGAATAGAAGGTGCCGCGGATCACGCACCCGCTGAGATCTTTCGAAACGGGGCGCGACGCAGCCCCGTCGTTGACCCAGACCAGGCCCGTCATCATCATGATGCCAATCCCAAACAGTCCCCAACGTTTCCTCATGCCGTATTCTCCTTCTTTAGTTCCGTGCTGGTGCTTCCTCGCCTACAAACTAGTACGGCGTGGCGAATGTTTTCATTACCCCCTGAAGGAGGAATTGCCTGGTCACCAGTTTAGGACTTTCGCCGCGCAGTACTAGATTTACCTGACACCCGACACCCGACACCTCCGCCACGCACGACCGACCCACGAGCCACGGCCGCGAATCTCAGCCCAATCGCCCCTCAGCAGTCGTCAAGGATGTCCGACAGGGCCTGAACAAAGGTCTCCATGGCTTCCTGGTGCGACATGGTGACCCGTATCCAGTTGGGAAACCGGAATCCGGTCATGGAGCGAACCATGACTCCGTGCGTCATCAATTTGCGATAGGCGAGGCTGTCGCTCATCGGGAGATGCACCATCATGAAATTCCCTTCGCCATGGACGACCTCAATCCCCAGGAGTCCCAGCTCCTTTCGAAGGAATTCCTTACCCTGCCGAACTTGCTCGCGGGTGCGCAAGACGTGCTCGTCGTCGTCGAGGGCGGCAAACGCTGCCGCCTGCGCCAGCCCGTTCACCGAGTACACCACGCAGGTACGCCTTATGATATCCACCACTTCGTGGCTTCCCGCCAGGTAGCCGATCCTGAGGCCCGCGAGAGCGTACATCTTGGAAAAGGTGCGGAAGACCACGAGGTTCGGGTATTCGGCGATGAGGGCCATCGAGTCGGTGAAGGTGCGGCCATCGATGAACTCCCGGTAGGCTTCGTCCACGACGACGATCTGGCGCCCGTCGACGCGGTTAAGAAACGATCGAAGCGTCTCCTCGCTCCACCAGCTTCCGGTTGGGTTGTTCGGATTGCAGACGAAGAGGATCTTGGTGCGCTCGTCGATGCGCTCGAGCATGCCGTCCGGGTCGAATCCGAAATCCTTGAGCGGCACCAGACGCGCCTCGAAGCCGGAGAACTCCGCAACCCACTCGTAGACGGCGAACGTCTTGTCCGCCGTGATGATGTTGTCTCCCCGCTGGCAGAACGCCTTGATCACGAAGGCGATGACCTCGTTGGCCCCGTTCCCCACCAGGAACTGATCGGGGTGCATGCCGAAGGTCTCACCCAGTTTGCAGCGCAGGTGATACGCGTCCCCACTGGGGTAAACGGATGCGCGATCCGGGGGAAACTTGCGGATGATCCTGCAGGCAGCCGGAGGCGGGCCCAGCGGGTTTTCGTTGTTGTTCAGGCGGAAGAGTTTCGAGCAGCCGTAGAGCTTCTGCAGCACGTCGTCCGGCTTGCTTGGGATGTAGGCTTCGAATCGCCGGATGTAGTCGGGAACCAGCTTGTCCAGGGGCGGCTGACGGCTCACGACTTCGCCTCCGAGAGCTGAAAGAGCACCACGTCGGATTCCCCTGCATACGGAAGCAGGCAGCAGGGTGTGAATCCGTGCCGGATCAGCGCGGGAGCGAAGTCCGCCTGCCACGCCTGCCCGAGGTCCATCATGAAAAACACATTGGGGACGGCTTCGCGCCGCACAAGCTGCACGTGCTTTTCGATGTTAGCGTCGACATCGGCTCCCGGCCATATGGGGCGGAAAGTCACGCGATGCTGGAGTCGGTCGAATTCCGCGGCGACTACCGAATGGTCTGGAAGACGCTCGCCGACGTTTCGAGACGATCGAATCTCTCGAGGCAGCACCATCCGTCGGCATTCGCTCTCGACGAAATCCCGGATGGTGTCATGAGCCCAGATGGCGCACCCGGTGTCCTCTCGCATCAGTCGAAACCAGGCCTGAAGGGGCATGACGGAGCCGTCTTCGGCGGTCATGGTGAGTACCCCGAGCCTTTCGAAATGATGCTTCGGGAGCTGCGGTGTGGGCCGGGTGTTGATGAGGCCGACGGCTTGCGTCCGAGCAATTGCGCCGATGCACGCCTCGACAAGCGCGTCGGGAATCGCGGATTCCGCAGCATTGCCGAAGACATAGGGTCCGAAGCACTCGACGGTCTGACGGCCGACCCAGTGCCATAGGGTTGCCCCGCCAATCTCTCCGGCAGGTCCCACCGCCGCGACGGCCCGGTATTCCCCCGATTCGATCATGTCCACGAGCTTGCCGGGATACTGAAAAAAGCCGGCCAGATACTGGCCACCATAGCAGCCTCTGGCCCGCTGTGCGATGAGCTTCACTTCCTCGGGATTGGGAGGCCGAATGGAAAAGGTGTCAAGGGCTCGACAGACTGCTGTGGGATCCCCTTTCTGGGAAGGATAGGACTTCTCCTTGATAAGGGAGAGGCGCACCTGCCGACCCTGCTCGCGGCTGAGTCGGAAGCGGTCCACAAGCCGGGAAGCCAGGACCAGCCCCATCTCGTCAAGCTCCGACTCGTCATCGAGAGAAATCGCTGTTGTGAGATTGAACGCACGCACGTCGAGGACTTCGGCGGAGAAAGAAAAATCGGTTTGGACATAGTACACGCCGCTGGTGCAGCGCACCTCCAAAGGCTCCGCGTCCGGCAGGACAAGACGGCACAGATAGATGAAAATCTCCTCGGTGGCGAGGGTGAGATCCATCGCTGCGTCTCTATCCAGCCCGAAGCAGAGGGCCGCCTTTTCCACAAAAGACGTCACGAGCGGCAACAGCTCCGCATCGCTCCCCGCTTCCAAAACCACCTCCCGAGCATTCCGATTCACGGTTTCTCCTCGCACGACAAACTCCCTTGCGCTTTCCAGCAATGGACCGGTCGGCCAAAGGGTGAAGCTGCATCGTCAATGATTTGTCTCAAGTGGCGTCATTGGAGGGGGAGTATTGCAATGATCGTACTCGATCGAGAGTGAGCTGATCGAGATTGGACTTGCATCGCCGCCCATGAAGCATATAATCATCGGCACTTCAACACGGGCTGGCGTAGCTCAACGGCAGAGCAGCTGATTTGTAATCAGCAGGTTGCGGGTTCAAATCCCATCGCCAGCTCCAGGAAAATCAAGGGGTTACGAGGAAATCTCGTGGCCCCTTTTGAATTTCTTGCCATAATTTTGCCAAAATTCTGTTTACCCGGCGTTCCCTGGTGTTCCCGGCAGTCCGTAACCATACAGGGCGGACAGCTTCGATCCATCTTCGGTTCCCCGGTTGTTGGCGACGTAACGGCTATAGGTCTTGACCACCATCTCGATGTCCCGATGCCCCATGACCCGGGCGACCCACAAAGGGTCCTCTCCGCAACTGATCGCCGTTGTTGCAAACGAGTGTCGCGTCTGCTTCATCTCGCGTATCGAGAGTCCGGCTCTCTCTAAGGTCGGGATCCAAACCGATTTCCGCACGTTGTTCAAATGGACCGCACTACCGCTTGGGGTGCAGAAGAAATACTGAGATCCGAGGTTCTTCTGGATCTCACGCTGAGCAGCCAACGCCTCCTTCATGGGAGGAGTGAGCTTGATGGTACGTCTGCTATGGCGATTCTTGGTCTTCCCCTCGGTGCGCTTCCCGTTCCTGTCTAGCGTGATGGCCCTCTGCACTTGCAGCACTCCGTTCTCCCAATCGATGTCAATCGGCTTAAGGCCGATCTGTTCACCCGGCCGAAGTCCACTCCGAAATGCAAAGTCGAAGTAGGGCTTCCAATGGTCAGGAAGCTCATCGTGTAGCCGTCGTTGCTCCTCAATGCTGAAAGGCCTGATCTTTTCGATCGCATCATCCTCTTTGAGCCTCTTGTGGCCGAAGAAGGGGTCGAAACCACTACCCCACTGATACTCGATGGCCGCCTGCTTGCAGATCATCTTCATGGGAACGAGGTACTTGTTGATAGACTTGTTGCTTACCGATTTGCCCTTGTACTTGCGCTTGCGAGCCCACGAGATGAATCTCTCGATGGTCGTGGCATTGAGCTTGTCAAAGGGCATCGTGCCAAAGAAGGGGATCAGGTAAAGATCGAGGTATTTCCTATACTCTAGCAACGTCCGCCCTGTGACCCTGTTGCTTTCTTCGAGCATTTCCATCCACTCTCGGGCATATTCCCCGAAGAGAACCTGGTCCGGATCCCTCCGGTCCCCGGCAAGCTCTCGTTCCTTCCTGCTGAACACCTCGGCATTCTTGCTTTGGGGAAAGTGCTTGGCAAACTTGAACATCCCGTTCTTGATCTCGACCATGAGGCTATCCAGCAAGTCCCGAACATACCTTGCATTCTTCTCGCTCCAGGGAAGCCCTGACGACTCCCGGATCCGCTCGCCAAGGTAGATGAAATCCACATAGACTTTCCCGTTGACTTTCCGGACCGATCCCTCTCGATTGTTGTTCAGGCCGGATTTCCGTCGCTTCTCCGTCTTTTTCGGTTTGCCCGGAAAAGCGACCACGTTGGCTTGTGCTGTTCTTGCCATTTATGTTCTCCTCATACTGCACCTCCTTCCGCTGTTTTTCACCGGGACCCATAATACCATAATCTGGGTCCCAGTGGCGGTTGGATAGTTCAGATCGACTTCATAGGCGTATCAGGCACTTACGTGCAAGCCCTAGGCTCATAGACGAACCTTGATGCTTTTGTGCCTCGGCAAACACGGGTTCCGGCTTGGATTCACCTTCCAGCCAAGCATTGATTGCGCTCCATATGAACAAGAGCTTGCCTTTTGAAGGTTTGATATAGTGCTGCCCTTCGATAAACACGCCTTTGCTGATCATGTTATAGATAGTCTGGGTCGCGTATTTGATCCGCAGCCCGAGTTCTTTTGTGGTCAGGTATTCATCCGACTTATCCATAAAAAATCGTCCTCCTTATCGTATAGACCCTCAGAAAAGGGCACAGGCGGTCCAGTTCAAAGAGGGATCCTGTCCATGTGCCCCTTCAGGATCAGTTAATCGTGGAAGTCTCAATCCCGCAAAGTTCTGCCCGACCCGGTAGAGTCGACATGTCCAGAGCGTCGCTGTCATTTTGAACCGCATCCGCCTGAAGACAATCCAGGTCGGTGCCGCCATCCTTCTTGACAACCGTGATAAGCTCCATCGACGCTGCGTCATTCTCGAGCAGCTTGATGACATCCTGAATGAGCTGATTCCGTGCGGCTGCTGCTGAGGTGGCCGTGCATTCCATGAGTATTTTGAAGCTGCAGACGTAGGCGAATTCATCCCCTTCAGTGTCCCTGGGTTTCCGGCCAGTAGGCAAATTTGATGTAAAAAGTTGTAATCAGATCTAG
>CAZIEW010000017.1:61086-72351 GCA_964538515.1 uncultured Syntrophobacteraceae bacterium | reverse complement strand
CTGTTGAAACAAACCCCCGACACGGAGTCCGTCATTCGCATCGACGGCGACGGGAAGTCGATTGCGACCAACGACCTCAAGTGGGTCATCAACCCTTACGACGAATTCGCTGTGGAAGCGGCTCTGCGGCTCAAAGAAAAGCATGGCGGCACCGTGACCGTGGTGAGCTTCGGTCCCCAACGGGTCGTCGAATCCATCCGGACCGCCCTCGCCATGGGCGCGGATACGGGCGTTTTGATCGATGACCCGGCCCTCGAAGGGAGCGACAGCCTGGCCATCGCAAAGGCACTGGCGGCAGCCGTGCGCAAGCTCGAAGCCGATGTCGTCCTGTGCGGCTCTCGCGCTGTCGATTATGACCATGCCCAAAGGGGCCCCATGGTCGCCGAGCTCCTCGGGTGGCCTCACCTGGCCATGGCTGTGTCCCTCGACTCGAATGAAGCCGGCTTGAGCATCGAGCGACCCGTAGAAGGCGGAAAGGTGCTCCTCGAAGGGACGCTCCCGCTTGTCGTGACCGTTGGCGGCTCGCACGCGGTCTGGAACCCCCGTTACGCCTCTTTGCCGGGGATCATGAAAGCGAAGAAAAAACCCCTCGCCATGAGCAAACTGGCTGATTTCGGCCTGGATGCAGGCCAGTTTGGACCCAGTGCGGCCAAGATTCGCATCACGTCCCTCGAGATGCCCCCCGAGAGAAAACCGGGGCGGATCATTGACGAAGGTCTGGACGCAACGGGGAAAGCCGCTGCGCTCGTTCAGGCCCTGCATGACGAAGCCAAAGTGATTTGAGAGCCGAGGAGAGATAAGATGGCAAAATCAGTCTGTATCGTAGCCGAGTTTCGGGGCGGGAATTTCCGCCGAGTCACGCATGAAGTGGCCGGCGCCGGAAAGACAATCGCGGAGGCCACGGGAGCCGATCTGCGCGCGATCGCCATCGGGTCCGGCGTAACGGACAAAGCAGCCGAGCTCGGACGCTACGGCGTGGACAAAGTGTATGCGGTGGACGACCCGGCTTTGGGGAGCTACCTGGCGGAAACCTACGTCGCCGCAGTCGCCGACGCGCTGGCCAAGTGTGACCCGATAGTGGTGATTCTCCCCGCCTCGGTGGACGGCAAGGACCTCGCGGCCCGGCTCGCAGCCCGACTCGATGCGGGCCTCGCCCAGGATTGCACCGAAATCGACTGCTCGAATGGCTCCATCCGGGCCAAACGGCCGGTGTTCTCGGGAAAATGCTTCGCCTGGTGTGAGTGGGCGCAAGGGGCGCTCCCCGTCATTTCCTGCCGGCCCAATGTGATGGACTGCAGAGCCCCCGTGGAGGATCGCAAAGCGGAAGTGGAGCGCCTTGAGATCGCGATCCCGTCGGCACGTTCCCGGGTCAAGTCCGTGGAGCTCGACACCTCGGGTAAAGTGGAGCTCACTGAAGCCGAGATCATCGTTTCAGGCGGGCGGGGCATGAAAGGCCCGGAAAACTATGGGCTCATCGAAGATCTGGCCCAGTTGCTCGGCGCCGCCGTGGGTGCCTCTCGCGCCGCCGTTGACGCAGGCTGGCGCCCCCATTCGGATCAGGTGGGCCAGACCGGAAAGGTCGTCAACCCCAATCTCTACATTGCGGTGGGGATCTCCGGAGCCATCCAGCATCTGGCGGGCATGGGAGCCTCCAAGTTCATCGTCGCCGTCAACAAGGACGCCGAAGCTCCCATCTTCAGCAAGGCCGACTACGGCATTGTGGAAGACCTGTTCGATTTCCTTCCGAAATTGCAGGAAGAGGTCCGGCGGCACAAGACCACCTGTGCCTGATCAGGCGTAATGACTCGGAACTTGCCACGTTTCTGGTAAAGAAGGGGGCCGATAGCCGTCGCCCTCTTCTTTAGCTCACATTCCAATTATCGTATCATCCGCCCAATGGGTGCGGCATGCGAGTTGGCTCGGGAAACGAATCACCTCCTGTGACGGGTCCTTTGAGGTCTCAGGTTTCCCCTTGCCCCTTCTTTCTCGGCACGGGTCTCGTGCTCCCCTCCTTGAACTGGACCTGTTCGGCGGCCCATAGCCGAGGGACCCATGCGTTTCACAATGGAATCTTTACACTCTGTCCCTATTCCACTTTGAAACGCAAGCCTGGCATAATGACCCCTGTTTTGCCCCCTAACACAGACATAACCGAGTGTTCTTAATATGTTACAGACATGGCATGCCGTTTGTTTACGTGACTCACACTGGAGTAACTGCGACTTATTCAAGAACAGCGGATAGCGAGACCACATAGACGGGTCGGATTCGAGCACTGGGGTGTGATAGCTTCTCATGAATGTCATTGAGGAACTCCGGGAGATCTTAAACGTATCGCGCCCAAGCCGTCGCCGACTCCCCCTCCCCATCCTTTTCAGGAATTTCAAGAGCATCCTCCAGGCAAACAACGAGGTGCTGGAACTTCTCGCGGAGATGGCCGGTCAGCTCGGCGGAGAGTCGGTTCTGGACCGCCAGTGCATCATCGCGGCGTCCAAACGCATCGGCGAGCTCGTTTTCAGACTGATATCAAGCCTGAGCATATTGACTCAGTCGGATAATGCGGAACTGTTCAGAGCCTTCGAGCAAATCGAAGAGGAGCTTGAAGCGATACTGGCTGATCAACGGGTGCGCTCGAAGTCGGCCCCTATCTTCTGGCTCGATGAGCTCAGACCCGATATGGAGCAAGAAGTTGGCAATAAATTCAACTGCCTGGGAGAAGTTCGAAATGGGCTCGGGCTGAGGACGCCGGATGGGTTTGTGATCAGCACCGGGGTCTTTTCCGAATTTATGGAAGAAAATGGATTGTTTGCCTACCTGGAGAAGATCTCTGACCGTCTGAGCCGCAACGATGAGGAAGGTTTTGAATCTCTGTGCCGAGACGTGCAGCGTCGCATTCTTGAGGGGAAGCTCCCGAGGAGGCTGACGCAGCAAGTCGGTCGTGCGGCCGAGCAGATGATGAGGCGGCGTTCCGACAAGCTCCTGAGATTTGCGGTTCGAAGCACTGCTTGGGGCGAAGATGGAGAAAACAGCTTCGCCGGGCAGTATGAGAGTGTGCTGGGCGTCCCGGATAGAATGATTCCCCAAGCCTATCGTCAAGTTATTGCAAGCGCCTATTCTCCTGAATCTTGGACTTACAGGCTGGATTATGGCTATAAAGAAAACGAAATCGCCATGGCTGTCGGCTGTCAGACAATGGTCTGTGCAGTGGCAAGTGGGGTGATGTATTCCCGGTCCCCATCACCGGATGAAGCGAGCGCGATCCTTATCACCGGTGCGTGGGGACTTGGGCCTGCGGTAGCTCAGGGCAGCGGCCAGGCAGATACCTTTCTGGTTGAGCGATCGGCCCCTCACCTTATCCTGTCCAGAGCAATCAAGCCCAAGGTACGCATGATGCTTTCAACGCCTGAAGGGGGTGCCGGATGGACCGACGTCCACGACGATCTGCGTGCGGCTCCATGCCTCTCTGACGACCAGGTGACCGAGCTCGCCTTGACGGCCTTGACCCTCGAACAGCATTTCAAGAGCCCTCAGGACATCGAGTGGGCGTTCGACAAAGAGGGAGCCCTGTACGTCCTTCAAAGCAGGCCTCTTACCGTCCAGACGGATCTTCCGAGTGTGGTTTCGAGCACTTCTTGGGCCATCGACGCTGGCGAGGTGCTCTTCTCGAACCGGGGAGCCGTAGTCCACAAGGGTGTTGCTTCGGGAAAGGTGTTCCTCTCAAGGAGCGAGGAAGACATCAAGGACTTCCCCATAGGTGCGATCTTAGTGGCCCAGCAGACCAGCCCCCGATACGCCCGTATCATGCGAAAAGCCAATGGGATCGTGACCGATTGTGGCTCCGTAACCGGGCACATGGCCGCTCTGGCCCGAGAGTACCGGATTCCGACCGTCGTCGGCACGGAGGTGGCCACCAAGACCCTGAAGCCGGGTGAGGAAGTTACCCTGGACACCATCCGGAATGTGGTCTACCGCGGGATCGTAGCGGGCCTTCCCCATGCTGACTCGGCAGAACAACGGGTGTTCGAGGAAGCGTACGAGTACCGGCTTTTGAGACGGGTGCTGAGGAAAATCAATCCGCTGAATCTTGTCGATCCTCTCAGCAAGGATTTTGTGCCTAAGCGGTGTCAGACCTACCACGACATCACACGCTACATCCACGAGAAGGCGGTGGAGCGGCTCATCGAGCTGAGCGAGAGCCAGCACAAGTATCACGGCAGAAGACCCAAGCGGCTCCAGTCGGATCCACCGCTTGGGTTGACAGTGATCGATATCAAGGATGGCACCAGTGCGCCTCGAGATGCGCGCTCGGTCACCCCTGACCAGATAACCTCCCGACCCTTCAAGGCTCTGTTGTACGGATTGTCAGAATCGGGGATGTGGAGAACTGACCCGGTCCCCATGGACATGGGAAGCCTGATGTCGAGCATCAGCCGCTCGTTTGCGACGCCGATGCCAACAGCGCTCAACGGCACGAGGAACCTCGTCGTGGTTTCGCGGGAATACATGAACCTGAACATCAAGCTCGGCTATCACTTCACCATGTTGGATGCCTACATTGGCGAGGCATCCAATGATAATTACATCCACTTCAGGTTTGCCGGCGGCATGGCGGATGTCATCCGCAGAAACCGACGGGGGCGTTTCATTGCTGAGGTGCTCCGAGACCTGGAGCTCCTCGTCGACACACGCGGAGACGTGGTCATCGGCAGACTCAAGAAGTCCTCCCCCGGAAAGACATCCAAAACGATGAAGGTGCTAGGCGGACTCATCGGCTATTCACGCCAGCTCGATGTGGGAATGAGCAGCGAGGAGCAGGTCCAGCGCTGTCTGGATGATTTTCGGCAGCGGACCCGTGCTTTCACTTGATTCCCCGAAGGCTGAGGCGCGCACCTCCGCCACGCTTTCGGGTCAAAGACTACCTCTCAGCAGACTTTGACCATTGAATGGCTCACCAGCCCGGCGATTCAACCAGCGCGATTCAACGGGGTTGGGCTTGGGCTTTGGAAAGAGATGAGCACAGCACGATCAGCAATGCCACTCGATGCATGCTTCGCCTCAGTCAACTATACAAAGTACGCACGGTTGTCCGAGGAGGGTCTCGTCCCGGAAAAGACTCTGAGGGATGTCGTCGACAGAACCGATGCACACGTGAAAAGCATTGAAGGCTCTCTGTCCGCCCTGGGAGTTCCGAGGCATGAACTGCTCCGTTGTGCTTCCGAGCACTATGGCCTTCCTTTTGTCGAGTATCACGAAGACATCAAAGTCCCCGACGAGCTCCTGCAACGGGTGAATCTCGTTAGACTCAAGGATGAGCTGTGGTTTCCGTTGGCCATCCGCGGCACGGTTGCAGACGTGGTAGCCTGCGACCCCGGCAACCCGGGGCTTGCGGCCGCCATCAAAGCAATCCTTGGCGTCGACACCGTCCACTTTCGGGTTTCACTGGCATGCGACATTGTCGCGGTCATCGAGCGATATCAGGACGTCAACCCCCATTTTCCCGTTTCCTCCTGCCGAACGAGCCTCGCAAAGCTCCGTACCTGGCTTGCAGGCCAGCGGTGCATGCTCAGCACCTACAGAACCGCGCTTGCCAAAGGACGAACAGGGCTTGCCTTCATTCGCACGGGCATCTCCTTCGTATCCATCGGCCTGGTGATGCTCAGAATCTTCGGTCTTGGCTACCTCTCGTTCCTGGAAGGGGCACTCGTTGTGCTGGGCGCAGTCATGGCGGTGGATGGCTTCCTGTGGTACATGCCGACGCACCATGTCAGGAGAAGACCTGCCGTTCCGACTGAAACCGAGCCCACTTTCGGTAGCACCATCCTCGAATTGGTCACGAACGGAGAAGAAAACCGCCTGGCTCGAAGCGTGCCGATCACGGGAGGGGACGAGCTCCGCCGCCACTGGGGGAGGCTGACACCCGTGATGAGGCGACGCTTTCTCGCGATCGACAGGACGGATCTCGCCGAGGAACGCACGATCCTCGCCGGTTATCGGACCGTCATGGCGCAGGCCCGAACAGGGCTGGCGTTCACTCGAACGGGCGTGGCCTTTTTCGGGCTGGGCATAGCCCTCTTCAAACAGTTCCACACGGGACCGTGGACGATCTTGGATCTCAGCCTGATTCTGTTCGGCGGAGGCATGATGTTGGAAGGTTTCTACTGGTGCTTTCCCGGGCATCGCGCAGGCAGGAGGAGCGTCGCGGCCGTTCAGGAAGCGGTGAAAAGGACGTCCATCTGGGATTTCATGTTCCCCCGATCGCACAAGAGGCCCATCGCTGAAGATCAACCCCTGCCGCTATGCATTTCCGAGCATCAGGCGCCAGGGATTTTGGGAACGACAGGTCTGGCTTTGGAGCGCACGCTCATCGCCGAAAGGCGCAACGTCAAATCGAGATTGAGAACCACCATGGCCCAATCGAGAACCGGCTTGGCGTTCATTCGGACTGGAACGAGCACCATGTCCGTGGGAATGGGGCTTCTCGTTTTTTTCGGCTTCAGCAACCTCGCCTGGGTCACGGTCAATGTAGCACTGATCGGGATTGGAGTGGCGCTGGCAGTCGACGGGACGATCTGGCACTTCCCAGCTGAAAAGCTAAGAAGACAACTTCCATATTGTTTCAACGATATGGAGCTTGCCTTCCCGGAATATGCTGTGCCATGCGAGTCATGGCACAAGGTTGTGTTCACCCATGACGAATCGTGAAGTACTCACGCACGACGGGATGGACCGGTTTAGAGCGTTGGTCGACGCGGGGCTCCTCAGCTCGGAAGCCCTTCACTCCATCGGGGAGGCATCCGCTCTTCGGCACATTGATGCCGAGACCATCCTGCTTCACGACTACCCGATCCGGCGCAGGCAATTGTTGGAAGCCTTGTCTGACCACTATGGATGCCCGTGGGTGGAATACGATGAGCGACGGCCGGTGCCGGAGGAGCTGATCCGAGGGCTCGATCCGGAAACCCTCTGCGAGAGCCTGTGGTTTCCTCTCATCAAAGAAAAAGACACGGTCGTGATCGCTGCAAACGACCCAAGCGATCCGATGGTCCTGGAACAAGCCAGGAGCCTTCTCCAGGAAAAGGCAAGCCGCTATGAGCTCCGAGTCGCCCTGGCGGATGACATCGCGTGGCTGATCCAGGACTACCTGCACGCACCTCCCGAACGGCTTGTTGGCAACGAACGGACAGGGCTGGCCTTTTGGCGCAACACCATGGCGAGATGGAGGACCAGACTTGCGTGCTACAGGACTGATTTCGCCATAGCACGAACTCATTTCGGGACCCTCCGATGGGGACTCGGACTCATTTCGCTGGGACGGGGTCTCCTGCATATGCACTCCGGTTCAGCATACACACTCTTCTACCAGTTGATGATCCTGGTGGGTTTTATCCTTGTCGGCACGGGGGTCTTCTACTACTTCAAAATCAAGGGCTCCATCATGAGCCCTCCGGGCCCCCAGACGTTGGTGGAAGTCACCGCCGCCACCATACATTTCCTGGAAGACTATCAGTTTGTCCCAAAGAAGAAGAGGCGTTATTCAGACAAACAGACGATGCTCTCCCGTCTCTGCGATCTCCTACCCAATTCCTGCGTCTTCATCCAGAGCTCCCCGGACAACAAGGTTCGCTCGTTTCTCGCTCATGAACGAAGCTCCCAGGCCGCCCAGCGCACCGTTTTGGCCTGCTACCGTACGATTTACTCGCGAGCCAGAACGGGGCTCTCCTTCATTCGAACGGGAGTCGCTTTTGCCAGCATCGGCCTTGCCATGATCCAATACTTTGGTGTGAGCCTGCTCACCCTGCTTGATGGTTTTGTCATTGTGTGTGGAGCCCTGCTGATTGTGGACGGTATCGTATGGTACTGGCCGGTACGACAGGAGCAGCAGGAAGCGCCCGATCTCTTGCGCCCCAGCGAAGGAATCGCCGATGAAGATCGCGCATAAGATCGTCCTTGCAAATGTGTTCGACATCCTGTTGATTGCCCTGACCGCCTTTTTTGCTTACCAGAACCTCAATCTGGTCCTCACCAAGCTCCATTTTGTGGAGATTGCCGATGACCTCAATGCCTTCTTCCTCGAGGCCAGGCTGTCGGAGAAAAATTACTTCCTGTACGGCGATAAGTCCGCCCTTTCTGACATCCGGACGAAACTGGACGAGGCGCTCAAGACCGTCAATGGTGAAGAGGAGAATATCGTCCGGGCAACAGGGAAACAGAACCACCAGCAGCTCGACGCCAGTCTTCACACCTATCTCAAGGCCATCGCCCCGCCCGAGGAAGGGGAGCTGAATCGGCCAGCCATGCAGGCCAGGGTGAGGGAAGCGGGCCAAAAGCTGCGCGAGTTCTCAAGCAAGATCACGCAGCTCGAACGAACCAATGTGAACAAGATCATCTCGCAATCCAAGAGAGGGCTTTTTACGTCGTTTTGCCTGATTCTGCTCTCCGCCATCGGCGTCAGTCAGCTCATTTTTCTGAGGATTTTGAGATCCCTCAAAAGGATTGAAACCACGGCGCATTTCATATCCGAAGGCAATTTCAATCCCGTGGCAACCGAGATCGCACGCGACGAGCTGGGATCCGTCACCAAGGCGATCAATTCAATGGCTGAAGAGCTTCGAAACCGGGAAGAGCTCATCATCCAGGCGAAGAAGCTGGCATCGATCGGTGTTCTCACAGCCGGAGTTGCCCATGAACTGGGGAATCCCTTAAACAATATCTCCATGATCGCCCAAGGCTTCCAAGAGCTATACGATGACCTTGAAAAAGATGAGCGCCTTGAGTACGTAAGACGAGTAGACGAAGAGGCAGATCGTATAAAGGAGATCGTAAAGAATCTGATTGACTTTTCCAAGCCAAAGAAGCCAAACATGGTCGTGGCTTATATCAATGAAGTTGTCCAAAAGAGCCTAAAGTTAGTTCAAAACATGATATGCATATGCAATGTTGAGGTACATTCTACACTAGATTCCGACTTACCAGATCTGGTAATAGATGTTTATCAAATTCAAGAAGTATTAATAAATATTCTAACGAATGCCGTTCAAGCAGTGTCACCAGGAGATGACATATACATAAAAACTAAACTTTCAGATAACGGCAATTTTGTCGAAATTGAAATAAAAGACACTGGAAAAGGAATTCCTTCTGAATATTTAAGCAATGTGTTTGATCCATTCTTTACTACCAAAGGAGCTTCCGGGACTGGACTTGGGCTTTTCATCAGCTATGGCATCATTAAGAATCACAACGGGGCGATTAGAGTCAAAAGCGAAGTGGGAAAGGGGACGTGCTTTACCGTGGAGCTTCCCATTCCAACCATCGAAGGGAGAGGGAATGAACAGGCACAGAATCATGGTGATTGACGATGAGAGCATTGTCGGAAAGATGATCAAAGCAACGTTTGAAAAGGACGGTTACGTTGTAGAGGCCTTTCTCAGCGCGACACCTGCCATGGCAAGGCTGAAAGAGGCTCGCTTCGATGTCGTGATCACCGATTTGAAGATGAAGGGACTTGATGGGATGGAGGTCTTGCGAACGGTAAAGTCGGAGTCACCCGAAACGAAGGTGATCATGGTCACGGCGTTTGCCAACATGGATTCGGCAATCAGTGCTCTGCGTGGCAAGGTGGATGACTTTTTTCCGAAACCCCTGAGGATTCAGGACCTGAAGGAGAGCATCCTGGCCATGCTCGCATAGTGACGGCGGATATCGTGATTCGTCCGAATGCTCGATCGACTGAGCTCGGGTCATCAGAGAATACAAGCAGCATGGTACGCCCCCGGACCGTGACGAAGGGGCGACAAAGAGGCTATGAAATCACGGCTCCTGACCTTAAGCGGGGCACCAACCCCTTCGACAAGCTCCGAGCCGATGTCTCAGGAAATGCATCCGGGCACACCGGAGCGTGCCCATGGTAACAGTCGCGGCTCATTGTCAGGCCTGATCCGGTCCGGCCAGAAGCGGGAGCCTTATGAAGAAGGTTGCCCCCTTCCCCTTCTCGCTCTCAACCCGCATCGTCCCTCCGTGCTCGGTTACGATCTTCTGGACGATCATGAGTCCCAGGCCCGTTCCCTTGCTGCCCTTCGTGCTGTAAAAGCCCTTGAGGATCTTCTCACGGGTTTTTTCGTCCATACCGCAGCCGTTGTCGCTCACCGCGTATTCAACGGCCCAGCCATCGGCCTTGTGCGAAGCGAGCACAACCGACTTCTCTTGAGCGGTACACTGGATATCCGCGCAGGCGTCGAGGGCATTGGTCACGAGGTTCAGCAGGCAGCAGTGAATGGCCTCGGAATCCATCCAGACCGGCTGCAGCTCATCGGAAAGGCTTAGCGTCAGTTTGACGCTGGATTCCTCCGCTTTGGGAGCCATCAGTTGAAAAATCTCCCGGAGGGGCTCATTGGGATCGCACCGAGTGAGGATCGGCTCCCTCTCTTTGGCGTAGTTCAACAGATCGAGGGCGAGGCCTTTGATCTTGTCCACATTGGACCGGGTCATCCGCCAGCCTTCGTCCACGTACTCCCGCTTTCCCAGCTCGAGCCCTTTCTCGAGGACAAACATGCCGCCTTTCAAACCACCGATGATGTTTTTGATCGAGTGCGCCAAGGTGGCCACGGTCTGGCCGACGGAGGCCAATCGCTCGGCCGCGAGAAGCTCCCGGGTCTTTTCCTCGACCATCCGCTCAAGCCCCTCGGTGTATTCGCGCAGTTTGCGCGTCAGCTCGATCCGCTCCTTGGCGCGCTTCAAGGCCACTTCGAGTGCCTCGTCGTTGATCGGCTTGGTCACGAAATCGGCAGCGTCGCACTGGAGGCTCTTCACCGCCAACTCCAGGTCGCCATGGCCCGTCATCATGATCACCTGCGCGTCGGCATTCTCCTCCTTGATCCTCTTGAGAAGCTCGATCCCACCCATGCCGGGCATCTTGATGTCCGTGAGAACGAGAAGGGGCTCGTGACTTCTAAAGATTTTCAGCGCCTCTTCGCCGCTTGCCGCCGTGAGAACCTCATAGCCGCTGTCCGCCAGGGCTATGCCCAGCACGTTGCGAATACCCTCTTCGTCGTCTACGAGCAAGATTGCATGACTCATTGCCGGTCCTGTGCAATGGGAAACTGGATGATGAACGTCGCTCCCTCACCGTCTCGGGATTCCACGCGAATGGAGCCATCGTAATCCTGAACGATGCCGTAGCTGATGGACAGTCCCAGCCCGGTCCCCTTCCCCACTTCCTTGGTCGTGAAGAACGGCTCCATCGCTCGCCGCCTTACCTCTTCGTCC
>CAZIEW010000017.1:0-61076 GCA_964538515.1 uncultured Syntrophobacteraceae bacterium | reverse complement strand
GGGCTCGAATATCCTGTCCATGATGGCCTTCGGAATTCCTGGGCCGGTATCGTGCACCTCGATGACAACCTGGCGGTCCCTGACCCCAGTTCTGATGCGGATCTGTTTGGCCCCCAGCTCACCCCCGCCGCTTTCAGAGTGCTCCTGAATGGCGTCCCGCGCATTGATCAAAAGATTGATGAACACCTGCTCCAGACGGGTGAGGTCGGCAAGCACCGGCGGCAGGGGAACCTGGAATTCCCGGATAACCTCGATTCCTCGCACCCGCAACTGCTGGCTGAACAGGTCCAGGGCACGCTCCATGGCGAGGTTCACATCCACGCGGACCTTCTCGACCTCCGACTTGCGCCCGAAATCTCTGAGGTGGCTGATGATCTTCGAGGCACGGTCGACATGTCGGTCGATTTCCTCGGCCATTGTCTTGAGGATGTCCTCCCGGATGGGCTCAGCCTTCTTCACTTTCTTGATCAGGAAGTTGCTTGCCGTCTTCATGACCGAAAGCGGCTGGTTCAGCTCATGCGCAATGCCCGTGGCCATTTCTCCAAGCGTGGCCATCTTGCTGGCCTGGATGAGCTGCTGCTCGGCCATCAGCTTCTTGGTGATGTCGCTTGTCGAGACCAGAAACGACGCCCTCCCGAGGTATTCATACGGGGACACGCGGATATTCGTAAAGATCATCCGCCCGTCTTTCGTCACCTGCCTGGTCTGGCTCATCACATCGGCCGACCGGATCTCGAGGGCGTAGTTCTGCTGCTCGGCCTCCTCAAACAACCGCAGGAAGCTCGTCTTGATCAGGTCCTCCTTCGCGTACCCGTAGACCTGCCTGACGCTTTCATTGCAGTCGAGGATGGACAGGCTCTTCCGGTCCAGCACAAAGATCGGATTGGGAATGTTGTCGAATATGGTGCGGTACTTTTCCTCGGACTTACGGATCTCCTCCTCGAGTCGCTTCATCTGCGTGATATCGAGGCTCATCTCCATCACGGCGGTGATCTGTCCGGAAGCATCGCGGATGGCCGAAGTCCTCCCCAGCCAGTGCGACACACTTCCCTCCTTGGTAACGCCCGTTTCCTCGATCATGTGCGGCTCCCCGTCTTCAAAGGTCATCAGCACGGGGCAGGGGTCGCATTTCTCGAGACGTCCCTTGTAAACCTTGTAGCAATAGTCGCCTTCCTTCGGGGCGAAACGCTCGGTAAAATCCCGGTTGAACCGCACCAGGCGCAGGTCCCGATCCTGGACCGTGATGTAGCACGGCACCTGCTCGAAGAGCTCCTGGTACTCAAGCCGCTGATGGTCAAGTGCCTCCTGCTTTTCCCGGATCTTCTCCCCCATCGAGGTGATCGCCGCGGCAAGCTGAGCGACCTCACCCGCCCTCCCCGTGTTTGCAGCCACCCCATACTCGCCGCGCGCAATCTGCTTCGTTCGCTTGATAAGCTCATTGATCGGGCGGTTGACGAACACGAACAGAAAGCCGCCGACGATCATGGACGTCGCCAGGAAGCTCAAACCGGCGAGGAAGAGGATGCGCCGCTCATAAGAAAGCATCCCCGCATCGGTCTCCTCCAGCGACACCACTACATCGAGAGCCCCCAGCACCGTCTTGTCCGCCGGATGGAAGTGGCAGGCGTCGGTCGAGCAGCTTTCCTCGTTGTAGATGGGACTGATGACGCCGATCAGCCGATGGCCTTCCGGAGAGCGGAAGATCCTGGTCCTGGACTTGACGTCCACCGCCTCCAAAGGCGGCTCTGTCCGGTGACAAATAAAGCAGGCTTCGTCCTTGATGGTCGTCTTGGTGTCGACCTCACTCACAAGGTTTGAGAATTTAATTTCGCCTTGTTTATTATAGATGCGAACATTCTCTATTCCTTTTTGTGTTCCTATATTGCTGATGATTTTATTAATATCACCTCTTGAGTTGAGCATCATTGCATAGTGGGCTCCCAGTCTAATCGTACTTCCTAATCGGTCCACGTCTCTCACAACGACGTCGAGGGTTTCATTTCTGTAGTAGTTGATATTGAAATAAGCCCAGATTGAAATGACAACGAGGAGGACCAACCCAACCAGAAGGATTAGCTTGGAAATCAAGCTTTGATACATATCTTTAAGTCTTTGATACAACTGACTCATGGGCTGATCCACACCGTTTGAACCCAATAGCGTCAAGATGGAAGATACGACGTGTCACCCACAATACCTCTTGACATCAAATGAGTCTCAAGCAAAGGTCCTTGGTCTATGTCGCCTTATTGCCGACGTTATTGCCGGGGCTGGAATGCCGATAGAGAGGCAGCTCGATGGCAAACGTCGTGCCCTTTTCGCTGGTTTCCTTGACCCAGATACGCCCCCCATTTTCCTTGAGTATGCCGTAAGCGGTACTCAAGCCCAGCCCAGTGCCTTTTCCCGGCGCCTTCGTCGTGAAGAACGGGTCGAAGATCCGCCCGAGATCCTCCGGGGGGATTCCCCGCCCGGTGTCGGACACTTCAATGTAGGCCTTTTGCGCGGGCTTGTCGCGGTAGGTGCGAAGCGTCAAGGTGCCTTCGTGCCCCATGGCATCGACGGCGTTCAAGACGAGATTCACAATCACCTGGCCCAGCTGATCCTTGTCCCCTTCGATCAGGATCATCTCGTCTGAGAGCTCTTTCCGGATGTGGATCCCCATGAAGAACTTCCGGTCACGAATAAGATCCAGCCCATGCTCCAAGAGGGTGTTGACGTGCAGGATTTCCTTGCTCGGGATTTCCTGCCTGCTGTAAGCGAGAAGATTTTTAATGATCTTGCCGCACCGCTTGGCGTCTTCGTAGATGCATGTCAGACTGTGCCTGCGGGGATCATCCTCGTCCAGGCTGTCCAGCAGAAGATTGGCGTAGAAGATGATGCCCGTCAGCGGATTGTTGATCTCGTGCGCGACGCCGGCGGCGAGCTGCCCTAGAGAAGCCATTTTTTCCGCTCTCGCGATCCGGGCGAGCATTTCCCGCATGGCCTGCTCGTTCTTGAGCTTCTCCCGCAAATCATTAAACAGTCCGACGGTGGCAATTTCCTGATCGCCTTCGTAAATGATCGCGGCGGTCAGCTCGACGGGGATTTCCTCGCCGTTGGCATGCATCAGGGTGAACCGGCCCGGATGCAGCTTGCCCTTCCCCCCTTTGCTCTCATCCCGCAGGATCCTCATGACCTCCTTGGCCTGTCCCGGCAGGTAGAGCTTCTCGGTGGTCAATTGCTCATGGGCATCCTTGAGCGAGTACCCTGTGAGCTCCTCGGCAGCGGGGTTCATGGTCAGAATCCGCCCCTTCCGATCCGCGGCGATGATGGCCGTGGTCGAGCTCTGGATAAGCTTCTGCGTGAAGTCCTTGGCTCCCGAGAGCTCTCGCTCGAGGTTCTTGATCTGGGTGACATCGTGCATGGATTCGACAATATACAGGACATTGCCGGCGTCATCGAGGATCGGGGAAAAGACCCGATTGTCCCACTTCTTCTTTCCACCACGCGTCTTCACGTATTTCAAGACGGAGTGCCCGAGACGATCCGCCAGGACCTTGGCCATCGCGCAGCTTTCCTCGGGACACGGCTCCGCCGAGTGATAGAAGTAATCGTGGCACTTCTTCCCGACAACATCCTCTTTCTTGCACTCGAACTTCTCCAGGAAGCTGGCGTTCACGTCCACGATCAGCTTATCGGGCTTCAGAATCAGAGTGGGCACCGATAAGCAATCGAAAAGCCTGGCTTTCCAGACGTTGGGCGTTTCCATCTTCGGTCTCTCGCCGCGCAGGGGTTCGTTCCATGTCAGCCCTGCGAGCCATCCGCTTTACCGGCACCCGGGCTGAGACTGTAATGCTTGATCTTGCTGTGGAGCGTAACCCTGCTGATTTCCAGGGCCGCAGCCGCCTTCGAAATGTTCCACCCATGGAGGTTGAGAATGCGCTCGATGTGCTGCTTTTCGTTTTCCTTGAGCGATTGAGGGAGATCCTGAGGCGAGGACCTGAAGAGGAATGCGAAGTCATCCTTGGTGAGATAGTGGCCTTTGGACAGCACAACGGCCCGCTCGACGGCATTTTCCAGCTCACGGACATTCCCCGGCCAGGGGTAGCTTTGCAGCGCCTTGATGGCCTGCTGCTGGATCCCTACAACCGGCTTGCTGGTTTCTTTGCGGATCCGCTCCAAAAAGTGCTGCGCCAACTCCGGAATGTCGTCGATGCGCGCGTGAAGCGGCGGAATTTCCAGCTCGATGACGTTCAAGCGATAATAGAAATCCTGGCGAAAGGCCCCACGCTCGATCTCTTTGGCTAGGTCTTTGTGTGTGGCGCAAATGAGGCGAAAATCCACCGGGATTTCCTCCGTCCCTCCGACGCGATGAAACGTCTTCACTTCCAGCACACGAAGCAGATCGACTTGCATCTTCAGAGGGATCTCCCCGACTTCATCCAGGAAGAGGGTGCCGCCCTCAGCCATTTCCAGTCGGCCCTTCTTGGCGCGCTTGGCGCCGGTAAACGCTCCGCTCTCGTGGCCGAACAGCTCGGTTTCGAGGAGCGTCTCCGTAAACGCCCCGCAGTTGATCGGAATGAAAGGCCCGGAGCTTCGGTCGCTCAAGGCATGGATGGCCTTCGCCACCAACTCCTTTCCCGTTCCGGTTTCCCCGCGCAGCAGCACGGGTGAATCGAAAGTGGCAACCTGCTCGATCAGGGAGAAGAGCTGACGCATGCAGCCGGACGCTCCGATCAGGTCCTCGCATCGCACGCGGCACGCGACCTGCTCCCTCAGGATGATGTTCTCTTCGAGAGTCCGTTTCTGCTTTAGGAGCTTTTCGAGCAGGCAGGTCAATTCTCCGGGCTCGAAGGGCTTGGTGAGATAATCGCAGGCTCCGCGCTTCATCGCGTCGACCGCCGTTTCGATGGATCCGAACGCCGTGATCATGACCACCATGGAATAGGGGCAGTTGGCCTTGACGTAGTCGAGCACTTCCAAGCCGCTCACCTCGGGCATCTTGATGTCGAGAAAGATGAAATCGTAGTCCTTGGTGTCCACCATTTCGAGAGCCATCCGGCCCCCGTCAGCGCTGTCCACGTCGTAGCCGTACTTCTTAAACCAGGCAACGAGGGATTCACGCACGATCATTTCATCATCGACAACAAGGATCTTCCAACTTCCGGTCATAAATCCCCCTTCTTCAGGATGGTGCGTGCCCGGGGAAGAACGGAAAACCGCGCTGCGACGCGCCTCATCGAAGGCGGCGTGCCGTCTGAGCTTGATGCCATTTTATGGGTGAATCCGCTCATTTCCTGATTGCAAGATTAGTACCGGGGCTCTGACAAAACCAAGACAGGGCGTTCCATCGCGCTCGCTGCGGGTGAGTGACGGGGCAGCCGACCGCCCCACGGAGCGATGCGGTCGCGTCTTGGGCTGGGGTGTACAGATCTTGAATCCTGCTGCCAAGAAACTTTACACCTCATGAACGGGCGCTCCACAAGCCGAAAGGCTGGCTTCCGAGGTCATTTGTAAAAAACCTTTACAGAAAATTCACCGGAAGCGCATGCTTCTTTTGAATTCAGCCCTCGCTTTATTCTCCTTGTTCTCTCATTTCGTAAGCCCAGAGCCACTTTAGAACATGTCACGCATTGGCTTGTCAAACTGTGGCACGCGTCTTGTAATTGGAGAGCGCACGAAAGCAGCGAATGTATTTACTGGATGCCTGATAACTTCCATTCCCATATTTTCCGACAGACATAGGAGATCCATCATGAAAGCACAAAATGAAGAAAAGAAGAGTGGACTGCACGTTCTTTCTATGACAGAAAACCAATGCATTTGGATGAAAGCCGGAGTAGTGAATTATAAGATTTGTGATAACGCATTCGACTGCACTTCTTGTCCTTTCGACAAAGCCATGAGCAAGAAATCCGCTAAAAAACCAACTGCTTTGGTCAGCTGGAGAGATGCAAAACGAAATGAATGGACATCGCAAAAGGAATGCAGGCACATGCTCACGGGGCGTGTTATTTTCAAGCTGTGCTCTCATGACTACGAATGTCATAACTGTGCCTACGACCAAATGCTGTACGATTACGACAAAGACCTGGGAGTCCAGTATCCCGCCATTCCCGTCAACAACGTAGGCGGTTTCCTGGTTGCCGATGGTTACTACTATCACAAGGGTCACAGCTGGGCCCGCATCGAGCACGGCGGATTCGTCCGCATGGGCGTGGACGACTTTGCCTGGAAGCTGCTCGGCGGCCCCACCGACATTTCCCTCCCAAAGATCGGCTCTCAGCTGAAGCAAGGCGAAAACGGGTGGACGATTGAACGGGAGAAACGGATCGCTCCGGTGCTATCTCCCATGAACGGTGTCGTGATGGCAACCAACCAGAACGCTTTGCGGCAGCCGCAGCTTTCGCGCAAGGATCCTTACGGGGACGGGTGGCTCGTCGTCATCGACCCTCTTGGCGGCCTCAGGAGAAAGACCAAAGGGCTTCTGTTCGAGCGGACCGCGATTTCATGGCTGAGCACCGAAGTCAAGAAGCTGGAAGACATGGTGACGAGCGCCTACGGCGTCCCCCTTGCAGCGACCGGTGGTGAGATCGTCGATGACATCTACGGGAATCTGCGAGAGCATCTCAAGTGGGACGACCTCGTTCACGAGTTTCTCCACACATAGGACATCCAGTCCGAACTGAGCACAACCTGGTGAGGGAGCTGTTACGTGTACAGCTCCCTCACTTGCTCTTGAAGAGCAAAGCTGCACCGAGAACAGAAGTAGATGTCCAAATCGTCCAGGTGGCCAAGCTTGGGACTGTACTGCATGAGGCATTTGGGCGTCTCGCAATGGTAGAGCGAGAGAGTGTGGGCGAGCTCATGCAAGGCAACCTTGACCAACCGCTCATAGTAGACGTCCTCCGAAGCGACCCCCCCGTCTTCCATGTGCTTCAGACGACAATCCGAGACGACGGCACGCTTCAATCCCAGCTCGGCTTCCCCGAAGACATAGGTGAGAATGGGTGAGCACAGGTCCACATCCGTAACGGCAAGGATGCGGGAATGACGTGGAAAAGGAAACTGGGCGAGGTGCTTGAGGATCAGTCCCGCGTCGTACTGGCATCGGTGCGATTGAAACGCCTCTTCCGGGACAGGCATCGCGGCCAGCATCTCGACCGGGATTTCAAACATCGTTTGAATGTTCGCCTCGATCACGCGGACCGCGGTGTGCGGCGTCCGGCCCATGGGGATGAGAGCGATCCGCGGTGCATGCGTCCTGGTTTTTCGTGGCTTTGACGGCATATCACGTGGCCGGAGAGACGTTGGAGCCGCTGCGATGTCCTACGACGAGACTCGCTCACCCCCATCACCCAAGGGGCTTGCCCTTCCGGCCGAATCCATCGTCTCGCGGACAACACCCCCTTTTGATTCCCCCGTGCTCAAGCGGGGTTGGAGGGGGTGTTACCCGGCACAGCCAAGGCGACAAGCCGCTAAGCCGGGTTGACGGGCACCAGACGGTCGATGACCGAATCCCTCGGAACGTTGCATATCGAAGAGACCTCTTTCGGATCGAATCCCAGGCAGAGGGCGAGCAGCTGATTATAATCGAAAACGGGGATCTTGTATCGCTCTTCGCCGATCTTCTTGTTGATCGTATTTTGAACATTTTCCATGTGCATCAGGCAGGTGATGCAGGAAACCGCGATGAAATCGGCTTGTGTCTCATCGAGGATCGCATCGAATTTTGACTGTGCGAACTCGATCGCCTGCTCCGGCGTGCTCTTCATGAAGCCGCCGGCTCCCCCGCAGCACTGCAGCTCGCGGCTGTAGCCATCCACCTTGGCTCCAAGCGCCTCCGTCAGCACCCGCAGCCCTTTGGGCGCTCGGGCGGAATCCTCGAACCCGACGACCTCACTCGGATACAAGGTGTGGCACGGGTACTGAACAATCCCATGGAGCCCTTCCAGGCTCTTCTTGAGATGCGAGGCAATCTTCTCCGGGCCGACCTCCCGGTAGAGAACCTCGGACACATGGCGGACTCCCGATTTCCCCGTGACTTTCCGCCCGGCCGGGTCGAGAAGCTCATTGACGCGATCCATCATCTCGGCATTGTGCATCAAATGCTCCCGTCCCATGCGCAGGGAGCTGTAGCAAGAGCCGCACTGGACGACGAAATCACACCCCTTCTCCTCGGCGATGGAAAGATTCCAGCCGCTTGTCGCCAGCCAGGCTTCCTCGTCTGCGGACGGAAAAGAGCCAAATGCCGGACAGCAAACGTAGTTGTCGGCGTCCACCAGATCAATGCCAAGGACAGGCATCGTCGCCCGAATTGCCCGCTCCACATCCGGCCGAATGGCCGGTGTATTACAGCCCAGGAAAAGACACAGTTGCATTGCTATTTCCTCGCTCAACCAAAAGTCGCGTCGCTCATTCCCCGAACATATAATCGTTCTCGCTGACCACCTTTGTCTTCATGAGCATTTCTCGAAACAATTCCAGCTGCTCGATGTTTTCGGTCAGGGTCTTCAACGGGGGCAGCCCCAGCGACTCACGCAGCTCCTTGTTCACGCCAACCGCCTGGGTATAACCCCGCTTGTAGATTTCGACGATCGCCTGCGGCACCCGAGTCTCGTCGTTGGCGCTCTGCCACTGCCGAATGGCGAGAATCATCTCGAACGGCTTGACATCCATCGGGCACATCTCCTCGCACTTGGAACAGGAGACGCAAGCCCACGGCGTATCTTCCTGGAGCAGCTCCTCCTCGAGGCCGAGGATCACCAGCCGCGCCAGATTCCGGACCAAGAGCGGGGGGGCTCCGTGGGATGCCGGGCATCCCGACACGCACGTGCTGCAGTTGAAGCAGAAGTGGAGATCGCCCGTGTTGTAGATATCCTTCCACAAATCCTTGTTTGACGCTTCCTGCAAATCCATCGTCACACCTCTCATCGCGCCGACGAAGCGAAAAGACTATCCATCAGCTTTGCATCCAGGACCGCCATCAGCTGCTTGTCGCTCCATCCCTTGACCTCGGCCGCGTTGTTCTGGCACTCCACCGCGCACGCCCCGCAAGCCTGACAGGCCGCGGCATCGACCTCGATGCAGCCATCGGCCTCATTGTAGGATCGCGCCCCGTACGGGCAGACCGTCACGCACCGCTGGCAGCGAATGCAGAGCGCGTCTTTGACCGTGGACGTCACGGCTGCCGAATGCACTTCACGCCCCGACAGATACGTATAGGCCTTCTGGGCGGCTGCCTCGGCCTGCATGATCACGCTCCGCAGCGGCATCGGGGAATGGGCCGTCCCCGCCAGGTAAATCCCCAGCTTCTGGAATTCGACCGGCCGCCACTTGGAATCCGCCTCGGCGAGGAACCCGTCCTCGGTCAGGGAAACCCCGAAGGCATCGGCAAGGTTCCGGTTGGACTCCACGGGATCCACGCCGGTGGAAAGAGCCACCAAGTCCGCCTGAATCTGCATTTCCAGATTCAGTACGGGATCCGTGAACATAACGACCGGTTTTTCCTCGCCCATTTCCACCCGAGGCTTGTTCTCCAGGCCGTAGTTGATGAAGATGATTCCGGCCGCCCGCGCTTTCGTGTAGTACTGCTCATAAAAGCCATACGTCATCACGTCGCGGTAGAGGATGAAGACCCGGGCATCGGGATTCATTTCCTTGATCTTGAGCGCATTGCCGATGGCCCCCATGCAGCAGATTCGACTGCAATACCGACGCCCCTCCTTTTCGCGCGAGCCGACGCACTGGATCATGACGACGTTTTCGAGCCCGCTCGCATCGATGCTTCCGCTGGCCAGCCCCTGCTTCAGCTCGGATTGAGTCAACACCATCTCCGAAGCCCCGTAGCCGTATTCGGTGGTGGCGCCCTCACGCCCGCCCGTGGCCAGGATCACCGCACCATGATGCAGGTACGTGCTTTCCCCGGTATCCTTAAAGCTCAGTTTGGATTCGAAAGAGCCGAGGGTGCCGACGCTCCTCTCAACCTCGCAGTTCAAATGGACGGTGATGTTCTTGTTATGGAGCACCTTCAGCTGCATGTCTTTGGCCATGGCAACGGGAGCAAGCCCATCGACCGTATGCTCCACCAGGTTTCCGAGATACCCGCCCAGCTGGCCTCCCTTTTCCACGAGATGAACCGGCACGCCGCGCCCCGCAAGCGACAGGGCCGCCGTCATGCCTCCGATCCCGCCGCCGACCACCAGCGCGGTCTGGTTGATCGGCAGCACGCTCACCTGCAGGGCAGGTTTGTATTTCAGCTTCTCGATCTCCGCTCTCACTTCCGCCGCTGCCCGTAAGGTCCAGTCCCCGGTCGAAGGCTCGACCATGCCTCGCCTGGCGATGCTGAACAGATCGAAAACCTCGACCAGGGATGAATTGAAGCCCGCCTTCCTTGCCACTGCTTTCAGCTTCCGCCGATACATGAACGGCTGGCAGGCCCCGATCAGCAGCCGGTTGGATTGGGTCTTGCCGAGGATGTCGGCCAGCGCCGCTTCTCCCTCCTCGCGGCAAACGGAGTCGATGGCGAGGACTTCCCCCACGCCGCCGATGCGACCCAGCGCGTCACCGAGAACCTGGTAGTCGAGCCCTTGCGCCCCGGCCTTTTCCCCGCACCGGCAAAGGACAACCGAAACGAGGGGCAGCTCCCGCTCCCGGGCGGGCGGCTCAGGGATTGCTTCCTCCTGCGTGGTGTCCACGCCCAGAGCACGCAAGAACTTGCTGGCCTCGCCCGCTGCGGCCGTGCCGCTCACCATGGCCTCACTGACATCCGTCAGTCCCATCAGGGACCCGCAGAGAAACAGGCCCGGTCTGGCGGAAACCCGGGTTTTGCTCTCCGGGTCGGTTGCAAGAAGACCGCGCGAATCCAGAGGAAGGCTCAGCAGATCCGCCCACTTCTTGTGGGTTTCGAATGGGACCTGGCCCGTTGACAGCACGACCAAGTCGTAGTCGCTCACAGAGAATTCATTGGTCTCGGGATCGAAGTACCGCATCTGCAGGCTGCCATCGGTGTTGAGCGAAACGCCCTGCACCCTGCATCGGATGAGCTGGATACCATGCTCCTCCACGGCTTTGTCCCGATACTGCTGGAACCCCTTGCCGAAGGTTCGCATGTCCATGTAGAAAATGGTGGTCTCAACGTCGGGCCCCCCGTATTCCTTGGCCAGAACGGCCTCCTTCAGGGCGAACATGCAGCAGATGGATGAGCAGTAGTCCCTCTTCTGACGCCGGTTTCGCGATCCCATGCACTGAACCCAGGCAATGCTTTTCGCAGGCCTTCCGTCCGAGGGCCGCCGAATGTCGCCGCCCTTGTAGGTGCCCGATCCGCTCACCATGCGCTCGAAGGCGAGCGAGGTCACGACGTCCGGCGAGACGGCATACGACTTGGCGTCATCGAACTCATGGGTATTGTAGAGCTTCACGCCGGATGCCAGGATGATCGAGTGAGCCTCCCGGGTTTCCTCCTCGTCGCGGGCATCCAGATTGATGGCATTGGTCGTGCAAACCTTGAGGCACTCCCCGCAGCGTGTGCAGGCGTCCTTGTCGATGAGCAGCATCTTCGGCGTGTTGTGCGGGATGGGCTGGTAGATGGCCTTCCGCTTGGTCAGCCCGTGGTTGAACGCATCGTCGACCTCCACCGGGCAGACGTCGATGCACTCCCCCATCTCGTTGCAGATGGCCGGATCGACGAAGCGGGCCCGCTTCAGAAGCTGGACCTTGAAATTCCCCCCATCGCCCTGCACCGACGTGATCGCCGTGAACGGCAGGATTTCGATATTTTCGTGAAACAGGCTTTTGCGCATGCAGTACTGCGACGCATATTCCCGGCCCACGAGCGGCAGCATGCGGCACATGCCGCAGTGGTCCGTCGGGAACTGGTAGTCGAGCTTGGCCAGGATCCCCCCGATCTGCGGGGAGTCATCGGTCAGGACCACCTTGTAGCCGGATTCAGCGAGCTCGATGGCCGCCTTGATCCCAGAAATGCCGGCGCCAGCCACGAGGACTGTTCCTATCGGCTTCTTATCAGCCATGATCCCGCTCCTATTTGACTTGACCGGTCACTTCGACGAGCTCGTCCGCCTGGAACCCGGCCATCGGCTGCTCTTCATCGACCGATCGTCCCGCCTGATAGTCGAACCGGGCCTGAGTCTTGTCCGCGCACGCCCGGAACATCGGCATCACATCGATATCATTGGGGCAGGCGCTCGTGCACTGCCCGCACCCAACGCAGAAGAGGCTCATGTGAGTCATGCGGGTCAGGTGGTAGAACAGGGTGTCGTTGGGCATCTTCAGCATGCCGCCTTGATCCGCCCACATCATGAACTGCTCGCCGTCGTGCCGGAAGGTGTCCGTCACGAAAACGCATTCCTTGCAGTAGCAGACGGGGCACGCGACCCGGCAGTTGTAGCAGTTGACGCAGGCAGCCAGCTTGTCCGCAAGTGCCTCGAAGCTCCCGGTCTCCTCCCGGTACTCGGCGAATCTCTTATCTCTGGCTTCCGTGCGCGCCGCGACCAGCTTCTTCACCGCTTCATCCCGGCCGGCGGGAGCCCCACCCGCCTTCACCCCCGATTTGCCGAGAGCCGCCTCGCCTTTCGGGGTCACGGCTTCGATGAAGACACCCCCGTCTCCCGCGCCGATGGCACAGAGCCTCATGTCGACGTTCTCCGCCGTCGGGAATTCACAGATCCGACAGGCACCGGCAATGTCGAAATCCTCCACGGCGGTCTTGCCGGCCTGAGCGTTTTCCAGGAAGAGCTCGGTCGTCTTTCCGAGCTCCTCGAATCTGGCGAAATCCGTGTTCTCATAGCGGCCGTAACAGTCCAGGCCAATCAGGAGGACATCCTCGAGGTTCACCTGCTTCAGCTTGACGAGCTCCACCACCGCCCGGATCTCGCACGGCCGAAGGACCATCGCCAGCCTCCGGCCGGACGGTCGCGCGGTCAGCGATGAGGCGATCTTGGCGCCGCTCACGGCGGCAACGGGGGCAAACGGGTCCACCCGGTCCATGTTGGCGGCGGAGGTCACCAGCGTCAGCCGCACCCCTTTCTTCTGAGCCATCGGAACGAGGACGGCGTCAACCGCACCATTTTCAAGCATGCCTTTGAAAAAGCCGGCCAGCTGCTTGTTCATCTCGTCTTTTTGAAAAGACAATTTTGCGAATTTAGCCATTGTGAGTCGTCTCCGTGTCTTCAGACTGCCAATTGCCCCAGGCTCCGCAAAGGACTCGGCCCCAGCTGTTTGATTTTTTCCGTCATCTCAAAGGCGACTTCCTGCAGCATGGTGCCCTCGCTGGCGGCGATCCACCTGAGCCAGAAGCGGTCTTCGCCGATCCCGTACTGCTTCAGGACCTCGGTGAGGAGTGCCACGCGACGCCGCGCCTTGTAGTTGCCATTGATGTAATGGCAGTCTCCCGGCCAGCACCCCCCGATCAAGACCCCATCCGCCCCATTCAGGAAGGCTTTGAGGACGAATTTGGGATCGACCATGCCACTGCACATCACCCGGATGATCTTGAGGTTGGGCGGGTAGGTGAGACGCGACGTACCGGCCAGATCCGCTGCGGTAAAGGTGCACCAGTTACAAAAGAAGGCCACGATCTTGGGTTCAAATTCGCTCATCGCAACAAACTCCTTAGCAAGTCAAAAGCCCGTCTATTTCCGCAAAGATCTGTTTGTCGGTAAAATGCCTCACCTTGGCCGCGCCGCTCGGACAAGCCCCGGAACAGCTTCCACACCCTTTGCACATTGCGCTGTTGACCTCGCTGATACCGAGCCGCGTATTGAAGGTGATGGCCGAATAGGCGCAGAGCCCGATGCAGAGCTGGCACCCGACGCAGATGTCGGGGTCGATGGAGGAGATCATGGGCGGGATCTCGACCTGTCCCGCCGAGCTCAGGGCCAAGCATTCCGCCGCGGCCCCCTTCGCCTGGGCGACCGTGTCGGGGATGTCTTTCGGCCCCTGACAGGCTCCGGCCAGGAAGACACCGCTCGTCGGAGTGGAGACGGGCGCCAGCTTGGGATGTTGCTCCTGGAAGAACCCGTCCTGCCCGATGCCGATGCCGAACTTGCGCATGACGTCGGGCGCATCCGGTCTGGGCTCCATGGCGGTGCAAAGGATGACCATATCCACCTTGACGTCGATCAAGCGGTTCGACAGCGTGTCTTCACCCCTGACGGTCAGGATTCCGTTCTCCCCTTCGGTGATGGAGGAGGCCTTGCCCCGGATCATCTTCACGCCTTCGGCCTGGACCCGTTTGTAGAATTCCTCATAGCCTTTGCCGAAACAGCGCATATCGATGTAAAAATTGTAGATTTCCGTATCGTGGCCGCATTTGTCCTTTAGCAGGTGCGCATACTTGAGCGCATACATGCAGCAGGTGCGGGAGCAGTATTCGTGGTAGTTCTTGTCGCGACTGCCAACGCAGTGGAGAATCGCAACGCTTTTCGGAGGATCGGTGAACGTCATCGGGTCTTTCAGATCCCGCTTCAGGAGCTTTCCGGCCGTCGGACCGGTCGCGTTGGACAGCCGCTCGAACTCGAGATTCGTAAAGACATTCCGGTACTTGCCATAGCCGTATTGGGTCATCTTCACGGGATTCATGGGATCGAAGCCGGTCGCGATGATGATCGAGCCCACATCGATGGTCTCCTTGGTGTCGGTCATCTCGTGGTCGATCGCCCCGGCCTTGCACGCGGTCACGCAGAGCTTGCACTCGCAGCATCCCCCGCAATCCACGCAACGGGCCGCCTCCGCCCGTGCCTGCTCCTCGGTGAATCCGAGCTCGACTTCCCGGTAGTTGCGAACGCGCTGGTCGACCGGGAGGACAGGCATCTGCGCGCGCGGCGTGGGCTTCACCTTTTCCGGAATCGGCTTCCAGTCATTGCCTCTCGGCCTGGGAGGCCGATTTTCCGCAAGATCCTCGCCCAGCAAATATTTCTCGATGGAAATGGCGGCCTGCTGCCCTGCGGCCACGGCGTCCACGGCGACGGATGGACCGGTGAACAGATCGCCGCCGGCAAAGATCCCCGGGAAACCGGTCTGGAACGTCACCGGGTCGGCCGCCACCGTGCCCCAGCGGGTCAGGTGCACTCGCTCGGTGCCTTCCAGGAAGCTGCCGTCCACCTGCTGGCCGATGGCCGGGATGATCATGTCGCATGCGATATCGAGCTCCGAATCGGGAACCGGAACGGGTCGGCGCCTGCCGGATTCGTCCGCAGCACCCAGCTCCATCTTGATGCAGCGAAGCCCGGAAACCTTGCCGTTTTCCGTGAGCACCGCAACGGGAGCCACGAGCAGCTCGATCTGGATCCCTTCCTCCTCGGCGGCCGCGATCTCATGCTTCACCGCCGGCATCTCCGACCTGCTCCGCCGGTAGAGCATCCTCACCTCGGATGCTCCTTGCCGCAGGGCCTCACGGGCTGCGTCGATGGCCACGTCGCCGCCGCCGATGACCACGACCTTTTTTCCGGTCTCGACGGGCTGCTTCAAATTGAGCCGACCGAGGTAGTCGATGCCGTGCACGACGCCTTCCGCATCCTCGTTCTCGATGTTCAGCTTCATGCTGCGGTGCGCGCCCACGGCCAGGTAGACGGCTTTGAACCCCTCATCGAAAAGGCCCGCAACCGGCCGGTCTTTGCCGATCGTCACATTCAACCGGATGTCCACACCCAGCTTCTGGATGTAGCCGATCTCCTGCTCGAGGACCGCTGGCGGCAGCCGATAGTCGGGAATCCCCAGACGGAGCATGCCGCCGGCAAAGGGCGCCTTCTCGAAAATGGTCGGGTGGTATCCCTTCTTGGCAAGGAAGTAGGCTGCGGATAGCCCCGCGGGGCCGGCCCCAATGATCGCCACCTTCTCGGTTTCAGGCTTCTTGTCGATGTCCGGAAGCGGCAGCGTGGCCCAGTCCACCTGGTCCGCGGCGAATCGCTTCAGCTGGCAGATCGCAAGCGGCGCATCCACTTCCTGCCTGCGGCACCGCGATTCGCAGGGTGCCGGACAGATGCGGCCGAGCGTTCCCGGCAGCGGCATGGTCTCCATGATCACATTCAAGGATTCCTGGTACTTGCCCGCCTTGATCAGCGCCACGAACCCCTGGATATTGATGCCTGCCGGACAGGTCTGGACGCAGGGGCCGCGATCTTTCTTGTCAATCGCGTAGCGAACCGGCACGGCCTGCGGGAAGGAGATGTAGATGGCCTTGCGCATCTTCGTCTCGACGTCCCACTCGTTCGGAGCTTCGACGGGACAGACTTTCGCACAGTCGCCGCAGCCGGTGCAGTTCGACTTCACGAAGCGGGAGCGCTGGGTGACGTTGACCTTGAAATTGCCGACAAAGCCGCTGACGCTGTCCACTTCGGCGTTGGTCATCAATTGAATGTTCTTGTTCTGACCGACGGCCACCATCTTGGGGGTGCCGATACAGGCGGCGCAGTCCAGAGTCGGGAAGGTCTTGTCGTACTGAAGCATGTGGCCCCCGACGGTCGGCTGCCGCTCGACGAGGTACGCCTTGTTTCCGGAGCTTGCGATGTCGAGCGCGGCCTGCATGCCGGCGATACCGCCCCCCACCACCAGGGTGCTCGGATTGACCGAAAACCGGCTCGGATAAAGCTCATGCTGCCTGGTAACCCGCATCAGGCCGGCCCGAACGAGCACGATCGCCTTGGCCGTGGCCTCATCCTCGCTTTCCGTCACCCACGATCCCTGCTCGCGAACGCTCACCATGTGGAAGGCCCGGTACGGATTCAGCCCGCCCCGCTGGCAGGCGGCCCGGAAGGTTTGCTCATGCATGCGCGGCGAGCAGGAAGCGACGACCACGCGCGTGAGATCAAAGCTCTTGATGTCCTTTTCGATGAGATCCTGGCCCGGATCCGAGCACATGAAGAGGTAATCCTTGGAAACAACGACGCCCGGGAAGGTGGCCGCATATTCCGCCACTTCTTTCACTCTGACACGATAGGCAATGTTGATCCCGCAGTGGCAGATGTAAAAGCCGATTCGCTCAGACATTACGGTCCTCCTGAAAAGATCTCGTCGATTGGCTTTCGGTCTTGCCTGACATGTCAAACAAATCAACCGACTGTAATAGCAGCTCGGATACATCCTGAACGCGGATCCTGCTGCCCACACCGAGCCTTGCGATTGCCTCGTTGAGCATTCGGATGCAGTACGGGCACGCCGTGGCGATCACGGTCGCACCGGTCGAGAGGGCTTCCCGGACCCGGACCTCACCGAGACCTTCCTTCCCGTTGTCGTTCTTCCACGGTCCGCCGCTTCCGCCCCCGCAGCAAAAGCTCCTCTCCCGGCTGTTCTGCATTTCAATCAGCGTGACCCCCGGGATGGACTCAAGAACTCGTCGGGGTGGCTCGTAAATGGACGAGTGTCTCCCGAGATAACAGGGGTCGTGGTACGTCACCGTGAGATCGAGCGCGTTGACGGGCTTGATGCTCCCCTCTTGAATGAGCGCATCGAGGAGCTCGGTCGCGTGGACCTGCATGATGCCCTTCAGGCCGTCGTAGTGCTTGCTGAAGGCATTCAGACAGTGCGGCGAGACGGTGAGAATCTTGGAAGCACCGGCGTTCAGGAACAGCTCGGTGTTTTTCCGGGTGAGATCGGCCGTCGCCTGCGACGCCCCGATCTTGTCGACCAGGTCCCCACAGCAGGACTCCTGCGTCCCGAGAGACCCGTAAGCCACACCGGCATGATCGAGCAACCTCACGAGGGCCAGGCCCGCCTTTTGCGGCCCCTTGTCGGCGCTCGTGTCGAAGGCCGTGGTGCAGCACGTGAACAGGCAGTACTCGTGCTCTTCTTTTTTAAAGGCTGGCAGCGAAGCTCCTGGGGCCCATTGCAGGCGGTCCTGCGCTCTTCCTTCCCACGGGGTGCCGTTTTGCTTCAGATTCGCGACTGGCGCCTCAAAGGATTTGGGCATCAATCCGGCATCGACAACCTGGCGACGGACCGATCTCAAGAGATCGACGATCCCGATCCCACGAGGACACTGCTCCACGCAGCTGTTGCAGGTGGAGCACGTCCAGGAAGCCTGGTCGACAGAGACGTCCGAGCCTTTGTCCAGGCCGATGTCACGGAGAATCTTCCGGGGACTGTAGCTCAACACCTCACCCCAGGGACAAGCCCCGCTGCACGCACCGCACTGCATGCAGCTCTGGAAGGTCTCGCCGACGTCTTTCTGGATCACGGCCACAGCGGCTTTCGAGGGTTGCAGGGCCTTTTCCTTGAGCGTAGTCAGGAAGATCGCCAGGGGTCTGTAAAAGAGGTGCGACCATTTTCCGAAGGGCACCTCGATCACCAGCATCGGCACGGCAATCGCCAGGTGAATGACGTACATGACATAAGTGGTCACCGGCCACCCGAGGAGCCGAACGATGTGCATCATGATGCCGGTCAAGGAGGTGAGGAAGAGAAGACTCAGAAAAAGCCAGTCGGACATGTGCGAAAACCGGTGGATGCGCTCCTTCTTCTCGAGGCGACTGCGGAACATCTCCACGGTCATGAACAGCAGGACACCCGTCGCGTAGTAACCGAAAATACTCGAAAAATGCCAGCTTGAGTCATCCACCTGGAACCAGCGGATGAACACGATAATCAGGGTCATCATCGTCAGATAACCCGAAACCAGGATCAGGTGCTTCAACCACCGGCTCCGGTCCTCACCGCATTTGCGCCAGCGCTGTTGCGTGAGGAAGTGCACCACAAAGGTCTTGGCTTCCGTGACCCAGAGCGAAAGGGGGACGCGGGTCCCGTTCAAGATCAGCCGGGCCATTCTGAAGGCGTTTGAGAGCAGAAAGGTCGAGAGGATTGCGGCCATCACGAGATCGCCGATTTCGATCCACATCACGGGCGCGAAGGTATTCACGGCAACGCGGTCGGTGACGATGGGACCATGAAAGAACACAAAGAGGAGCACGACAAGCAGTGCCACCGCGCCCAGCGCACCGAGCTCCCAGGCTTCGGAGAGGTAGAAGCGCTTCGCGAGCCCCGTCCAGTCGTACTGAGTGGTCAGCCAGCGGCGAGTCGCCATCATTGTCTCGGAAGGCTCGGCTCCCCGGGGACAATCGATGTTGCAATCGCCGCAGTAGTAACAAAGCCACGGTTCGGGTGCTTCCAGGAGCTTGTCTTTCAAGCCGAGCTGCAGATAGCGATAAATCTTTCGAGGAAACGTGTTTTCCTGGCCAGACAAAGGACATGCAGAGGCACAGTTGCCACACTGCATACAGATTTCCATATCCCTGGCCCCAAGCTTTGCGACCTCATTGTAGAGATCCGGGTACACACCGTTGCTCTTCACGATCTTCCCCTTGAGCGTCGACATAAAAGGGATGGAAAATCGCTATCCATACCTTGTTCAACCATCGATTAGCAGCAGATCAATCCGCAATTAACCTATTTCAAGCAATTATTGATATGTATTCAAAACACGACCAACTCTATGCTATGTTAGATCAAGTAGAAGATACGACGCAAAAAATCTACATCTCTAAACTCGCTTGGCCTTATCGTTACCTACTTCTACCGATAGACCGCTTTACAACAAGCACGCTTGGGTGGAAGCAGTCCTTAGTGGCCGCCTTGCTCATTGAATCAACAAGCATGCCAGGAAGATTATCTCCACGGCAAAGCGGTCCCTTTTCAATTACGAAACAGGGGAGAACCGTTGCCGGAAAACAACCCCGGGAGCCAACTCAGACCACCTGAGGCAAAATTGAACAGCAGATTGATGAGGTTTTACTCAGAGCAGCGAGAGGGAGCGATCGAATCAGGTGCCTTAATTGCATGAAATTGACTTTGAAAATGCCTTCTTTTTGCAGGAAGCGCAACCACTAAACGAGGCTCAGCTCTAAGCCGGGGCCCTCCCCGACGCATTCGCACACGATGCCTCGTCGCTACGCCCGGGGGTTTCGCCTCAACGGTGATGCCCGTTTCCACAACCACAAGGCATGGCCTGACGACAACATGGCCGCAATGCGGGCCAACGGCGGCTTAAGGCCCCCAAGCGGGGACAGGTGCGACACGTCGGGGCATCCAACGGACCGGATAAAAGGCAAACAGGATCCCCTACAGGCCGCAACGGACGTCCCAACCGGATGGTTTTGGGGAAAGTGTTGGATTTATAGACAGCCAATAAACCGAAGCGCCGTGACCTAGGCGCTGATGCTTGCTCCAGAAGTATGTTGAAAATTTAAACACCATGCTGAATAATTCAACATGCTCCACAAGTGAGGGCGTGATGAAAGGTTCGTGTGAGCCCATGAAAATCGGCATCGTTGGGGGTGGCAAACGCTGCAAGGCCTTGCTCGAGATGCTGGACTCCAACCGGTTGCCCAGCTTCAACGTCAAGGTGATTGGGGTCGCGGATCCGAACATGGACGCCGTCGGAATCAGATACGCCCAGAGAAAAGGGATTTACACCACTCGAGATTACGAAGACTTCCGCAGCATAGCGGGGATGGACTGCATCATCGAGCTGATGGACGCCCAAGCGCTTTCCATCATCGAGTCGTTCCACCCCGAGGCACCCGTCGCGGTCAGGCAGCTGGAGTCGGCCCTTTCCCGGCTCATCGGGGACATGATCCGGTTTCGCAACGAGTATCTCCTCGAGAAACGCCAGCTCGCCATCCATGAAACCCTCGTCGACAGCATTTTCTCGAACATCCAGGATGAAGTGCTGCTGCTGCAGCCCGACTTCAGGATTCTCGACGTCAACGAGGCGTTCGAGAAATTCGTCTCGACCCGCAAAGAGGACATCATCGGGAAGCGCTGCTACGAGGTCATCCACTGCTCTCAGAACCCCATCGAGGAAATGGGGGACCTGTGCCCACTCGTCAAGAGTCTGGAGACCGGAGGCACCGCCCACGCGATCCGGGAGCATTTCATCCAGGACGGACACCCGATCTATTGCGAAATGACCACCATGCCCCTGAAGAACGAGAACGGGAAGGTGGAGCTCGTTCTGGCCATCATGCGCGACATCACGGAGGAGCTTGAGCGGCGGGTGGAGCAGCGCACGCGGAAGCTCAAGATGAACCTCGCCCGGCTGATTCACGAAGACAAGATGATCGCTTTGGGAAAGCTCGTCTCGAGCGCGGTGCACGAAATCAACAATCCCCTTTCCGGCATCCTGGCCCTTGCCCGCCTCATGCACCAAAGACTGGACGAAGGCTCCATCGAGGAAGCCGACCTCAAGCAGTTCGGCTACTACCTGCATCTCATCGATACCGAAGCCGCACGGTGCAGCAACATCGTCAACAACCTGCTCTCCTTCTCCCGGCAGCACAAAATCGAGTATCGCGACTTTCAGCTCAACGATATTATTAATAAAATTGTATTTCTGTTTCGACACAAGGCCGAGCAGAACGTGATTCGCATCCAGACCGAGCTCGCCGAGGACCTCCCCGAGATGACGGGCGATCCCTGCCAGATCCAGCAATGCCTGATCAATATCCTGTTCAACGCGATGGAGGCCATGCCGAACGGAGGCCGGGTGACGATTCGGACTTACTTCGACAGCGTCCACAATCTCATCTGCACCGAATTTGAAGACACGGGAATCGGCATCCCGCAGGAAATGATCTCGAAGATCTTCGAGCCGTTTTTCAGCACCAAGCAGGGAGAAAAGGGGGTCGGCCTGGGCCTTTCCGTCGTGTACGGCATCATCAAGGAGCACCAGGGAACGATCTACATCAAGAGCGAAGTCGACAAGGGGTCCAATTTCATCCTGCGGTTCCCGAGGGCGGAGTCAAACGAGGGGGCTGTGTCGAGGCTGCAGGAGGTTGCTCGGGAATGCCGCATTGAGCCGCCTGCGCTCGCGGAAAATAAGAAAGAATCACGATGAGCCAGAAGGCGCGGATCCTGATCGTCGATGACGAATTGATCATTCGAGAGTCCCTGCTCGGCTGGCTCAAGAAATCCGGGCATGAAGTGCGAGCCGCGGACGGCGGGAAAGCGGCGCTCAAACTGATGCAGGAAGCCTATTTCGATCTCGTTTTCCTCGACGTGATGATGCCGGATGTCGGCGGCCTCGACATCCTAAAGACCATCAAGGAGCGTCATTCGGACGTGATGGTGGTCATGATCACAGCCTTCGGGTCCGTCGAGAACGCCGTCCAGGCCATGAAGCTCGGTGCAAACGACTATTTGATGAAGCCTTTCGACCCAGAGCTCCTCAGTGTTCTCGTCGACAAGCTCCTCAAGCAGAAACGGCTTATCGAGGAGAACCTGTCCCTGCGCGAGCAGGTGCAGGACCTGGCCGGATTCGACAACTTGATCGGGGTCTCGGAAAGCATGCAAAGGCTTTTTGAGCTGCTCGAAAAGATCGCGAAGGTCGACTCGGCTGTTCTTATCCATGGCGAAACCGGCACGGGAAAGGAGCTTATCGCGCGGGCCATCCACGCACGGAGCAACCGGTCGGGGGGCAGCTTTGTTCCCATCAATTGTGGCGCGTTCCCCGAGACATTGCTCGAAAGCGAGCTTTTCGGCCATGAAGCGGGGGCTTTCACCGGAGCGGCGCGATCCGGCAAGAAAGGCAGATTGGAGCTGGCCCAGGACGGGACTCTCTTTTTGGACGAGATCGGCGAGATTCCGGCCAAGATGCAGGTGGACCTCCTGCGGGTGCTCCAGGAAAAGCGGTTTCAGCGGGTCGGAAGCTCCAAGGACATCTTGGTGAATTTTCGGCTCATTTCGGCCACACACCGGAATCTCCTCGAAGAAATCAAGCGCGGCACCTTCCGCCAAGATCTTTACTTCCGCCTGAACGTGATCGAAATCGAGGTCCCGCCTCTGCGCGAGCGGGTGGACGACATCCCCATCCTGGCCCAGCACTTTTTGGACCGATTCCGCAAGGAAACCAACAAGCCCGTCACATCTATTCAGAAACAAGCCCTGGAGCTGCTGGAATCCCACAACTGGCCGGGCAACATCCGGGAGTTGGAGAACGCGATCGAGCGGGCCGTCGTTTTGGCTAAAGGCACCCAATTGACTCGAAGCGACTTCGCCTTCCTCTTTCGCTCGCCAGGCCAAGCCCCCCCTCACTCCCTGGAAGAAATGGAGCGCAGCCACATCGACCAGATCCTCAAGTACTGCCAGTGGAACATCTCCAAAGCCGCCAAAATCCTCCGGGTCAACCGCACCACCCTGCACAACAAAATCAAGCGATACAACCTCCGCGCCCCCGAATCCCAGCAGCCCGACTTCGACGGGCGAACCGGACAAGCCTGACCCCTTGGGCAGTCGGAGAGAGGTGAGCCCACTCTCAGCAACTGGCATACCCCCACCAGTTCGGTGCAGCGAAAGTCACCAATCAAACGGCTGAGATCCTCTTGCCCGGACCGTCAGGGCTCGAGCTTCCTGTCATGTCAAGTGAAGTTAGAAATCTTCGAATCCCTCATCTCCATTCGGGATGACACGGCTCTGACTGACAACGGTGAGGGCGCTCAAGACCTTTTCGACCGCCGCATGAGGATCACTATTGACCTCCGTTTCCCATAACCGCAGAACCGTCCACCCTTGCCCCTTGAGTGCTTCCGTCTGCTCACGATCTCGTGTGCGGTTGTATGTGATTTTGGCAATCCAGTAATCCGGGTTTGCCCGATGTTTCAGCTTTTCCCGCAGCTCATCCCAATTCCTGCCGTGCCAAAAATCGCCGTCGACGAAAACAGCCACCTTCTGCCTCGGAAACACAATATCAGGTTTCCCGGGCAGCCCCCTTGCGTGAAGTCGATATCGAGCCCCCCGTTCCCAAAGGGCTTTGCGCAACAGCACCTCCGCTCCCGTATCCTTGGCCTTGTTGCGTCGCTTGGCACGCGAAGCGGCTGGGGAAGAGGGACGGTAGGCGTCGTAACGCGGAGTTTTGGCGATTTGCTTGCTCATTGGGCGCAGGCTTGGGTCGACCCGAAAAAACGTGAACAGCAATGCTAACCGACCCTGGCGAAAATATTCAAAGGATCGCGTGTCCATCGTCCATTGATGTAGACGTTGCTGCTCAGCCGTTTGTCGCATTTTGGGTGGGGATCCAGATCCTGAGTCAGCGCAAATGCGAACTCCCAATGCTCCGTGCAGGGATGCAGACACGCCGCCACGACATCGAACTCCCCTCTTCTGTAGTAGCGGGAGCACGGATCGACTTTGGATGCCCTCGTCCTTTGAAAGTCAATTCGGGGAATTCCGTCCGCTCTCCTATGGCGCAGCACGTTCTTGCACTCGACATAGATGGGTCTGCTTCCTTGGAATCGCAGAGCGAAGTCCGGCTTTCCGTCCTCTTCGATGCGCTCACACTCGCTGATTTCCGGTAGTACCGACAACTGTCTCTGGAGATGCTCCTCGGCCACCCAGCCCCTCACGGCCATTTTCAGCCGGGGAGCACTTTGAATGAGATCCAGGATTTCGCCATTTGACAGCTGAAATTCTGCGGAGAGCGTATGCGACACGTCGGGGGACAGATGCCGGGCAAATGGAGCTGCGCGGCGAGACTGAACAAAGCTCGCAAGCTCGCCCGTCTTGTCGGCGAGCAGTGCCCGATGGCCTTGGTCGAGCTCTTTCGCGGCACGCTCGAAGCGCACGAAGTCCAGAAAACGCCGGGGTGTGCCCCCGACAAGGATTTCGACCGGCTCATCCATTCCCCGGAAGGAGCGCTTCCCTCTTTCCCACCACGTCCATCCCTCCTGCAGGATCCTCTCGACGTGGTGCTCCTTGAACTCGATTGAGATGAAGAATTTCGTGGGGTTGTGGAGACAGGGATCAGCTCCTACAAAGACCCCTCGCTCCAAGTTGATGCCGAAGAATAGGGTGGTATAGAGCTCAAAGGGGTCCTGCCAGACCGGATGTAGCCGTCCGTCGTTACGGCCGTATTTCACCTGGAAACGGTGCTCGTCCGCAGGGCGATTCGGAGTGATCTTGGAGTTGGCGAAAAACACATAGGCGATGATTCCCATCCTTTCGCCGTCGGGAGCCTCAAACGTAATGCGTAGAGGGGCTTCTCTTGCCGAAGAATGATGCAGAACGCGGCATCCGCATTCTTGGAGGGCAAAGAAGATAAAGTCCAGCAAGGGCTGCTTGTCTCGTTGACTCACTGAGTATCGCGCATACGTCATAAAGCCCGCGATTCTACCCGGCTTCCGCCTTTAATCGATTTACTCTTGCCCTGTATCCCTTGCCGGTTCCGGGATGAGGGGCATGGGATCCAATCAGGTGCAGGTATTTAGGGGGTACTAGGGCGACCGGCTCAGGTGGTGGCACGGGGATTCGCTGCGGCGGAGCCATGGTAGGCTTCAATCCCTTTGCAGACACGTCGCCCAAGAGTCTGGTCCTGATCTCGATCCCGATTGCCTCCGCCAGCACGCAAGGGACCGCATTTCCGATTTGTCGCAGCACGGATCGATAGGCTCCAACAATGTTGTAGTCGTCCGGAAACGTCTGAAGCCGGCACAACTCCCGGGCTGAAAGGCGGCGATTGCTCCAGTGAAAGGGGCCGGTTGCCGGACCCGGAGTGGCGGTGATGGTCCACGAAGGGAGATTCTTGGCCAGCTTTAGAAGGAAATTCCAGAACCGGCGACGCCATCCAAACAACGGCAAACCATCACCCTTTTCAGTATGATACAGATAATTGCCGCCTTCGGGAATGGCGGGGAGCAAATCCGCCCATTTGCCGCTGAGCTTCAGCTCGTCGCTGGCTTCCTCCTCAAGGTCTCCGATTGCGTCCCAGGCCGTTCGGTAGACTTGCGGAGACTGCTTGAAGCTTAGCTGGTGAGGGAATCCTTGAACCTCGGGCGGATGGTGAGAGGGCTTTATCCTTCCAAAGCTCGCGCCTTCTCTGCATCCAACCAGAAAGGCACGCTCCCGGATCTGGGGAGCCCCGAAATCGACCGCATTCAGTAGGAGCAGCTCCGATCCGTAACGGGTCCCGCATTCCTTATTGATCTGGTCGATTGTCCGGGTGATGAAATGGATTCCCTCGTCTTTGCCCGCGTAGGCCAATCCAGCCACGTTCTCGAGCAGAAAAGCCTTCGGTTGGATGTCACGGAGGACTCTCAGGAAACCCTCCAAGGTCGTAGCTCTCGGATCGTCCAACCTCTTGGTGTCGCCGCTCGCCCAATAGCCTGACTTGGAGAAGGGTTGGCACGGTGGCCCACCTACCAGCAGATCCGCCTCGCCGACATCGAGATCGGCGACACGCAGAAGCTCCTGGGACGTAACCTCATGGATCGATCGATCGATGATCGGCCAATCCCGATTCTTTCTCAGCGTGGCCACGCAGTCCTGATCGATCTCAATCGCGGCGCGGACATCAAAGCCGGCCGCTTCGAGTCCGAGATCAAGCCCTCCAGCTCCCGAGAACAAGCTGACTGTGGCGTATCTAGTGTTCGGTTCAGGATTCATCGCCAATCCCTGTCGGTGATAGAGCCATTTCTCCTGTGCAAGATAGCAGAAATAACGGGTCGCCTCAACAAGGGTGCGGCCATGGATTTCAGAAGTGAGCGCTGCGCTCCCTGCATTGAGAAGCTCGATCTATCGACGAAAGATCAATAGGATTTTCCGAATTGACGCGCTTCGGGTGACCAAGTATTCGGGGCGTGTTGCTGAGCCCGCCTCGCGCCTTGGTCCTGGATGCCACAAAGCAGAATGCAGACAGTTCGCCTCGCCTTGTTTCCTGATCGCGGGACCCCTTTTGGGTCACCGACTCGTGGGCCGGTGCTCGCGGACCGGCGGGTCGGATACCTTCAAGCTAAGAGGAGGAGCACCATGAAGAGAGCTCTCGTGTTGGGTCTGGCCGTGCTGTTGTTTTCGGCAACCGTTGTTTGCGCGGAAAACTATGTCAAGCCGGATCAGTTCAAGCAGTGGCTGGAAGCCGCAAAGCCCGTTCAGATCGTGGATATCCAACCGCCCGAGGAATACGAAAAGCATCATTTCAAGAGCTCGATCCAAACGAACGCCTATCCCGCCAAGACGGATGAGGAGAAGCAGAAGCTGGATCGGATTCTGCCTGCTCTCCAGGCATCCAAGGATGACGTGGTGGTGGTCTGTCCACGCGGAGGAGGCGGGGCCAAGAACACTTGTGACCACTTAAAGAGCAAGGGGATTCCGGAGGAGCGCCTCTTCATCCTGGAGAAAGGGATCGAGGGATGGCCGTACAAGGAAGTGTTCGTTCAAGGAAAAATATGAGGAGGACAACATGAAGCAACGGTTTGCTGTGGTGCTGCTCGTGGGGCTCGCCCTGGTCGTCCAAGGGGCGCATGCGGCCACCCGATCGGGTCTCGTCACGATGGACTTCGATCTCTCCGCCCAAGAGGGCGGCAAGGAAGCTCGGCTTTGGATTCCCTACCCGGTTTCCGATGAGGATCAGCTCATCAAGGACATCAAGGTCTCCGGCGACTACAGTGAATCCGCCGTGTACACGGACCGGGAAAACCAGACCCCCATTCTGTTCGCCCGCTGGGATGCTGCCGCCAAGAGCCGGAAAATGACCCTTTCCTTCCAGGCGGAGCGGTTGGAAGTCGTGCGGCGGGATTTTCCATCGCGGGAGCCCTGTTGGGATGTGGCGGTCTTTAAGCCTTACCTGAGTGGTACGCGCCTCGGTCCCATCGACGGGGAGGTCAAGAAGCTCGCGCTCCAGATCACCCGGGGAAAGAAGACCGTGCTCGCCAAGGCCAAGGCCATCTATGACTGGACCTGCTCCAATATGTACCGAGACCCCAACACGCGGGGCTGCGGGACCGGCGATGTGTGCGCGCTGCTCCAGAAGCCCGGGGGCAAGTGCACGGACATCTCCTCCGTCACTATCGCCCTTTGCCGCGCGGCCGGCGTGCCGGCTCGCGAGATCTTCGGGCTGCGCCTGGGCAAGAAGCCCGAGGAGGACATCACGGGCTACCAGCATTGCTGGGCGGAATTCTATATGCCCGGCTACGGATGGGTGCCCGTGGACCCCGCCGACGTCCGAAAGGCGATGCTGGTCGAAAACCTGAAGCTGGAGGACCCCAAGACCAAGGAGGTCAAGGACTACTTCTGGGGCGGCATCGATGCGTATCGGATCAAGATCGCGGTGGGCCGCGACGTGACGCTCAACCCGCCGCAGTCCGGAGAGCCGCTGAACACCTTCGGGTATCCCTTCGCCCAGGTCGGGGACCGAACCATCGATTGGCTCGAACCGGCTTCCTTCAAGTATAAATTCACCTTCAAAGAGAAATAGCGGGCCTTTTCACCGTTGTGATCGGGATTGCGCAACAGGGGGCAGGAGCTGAGATGGGGGGCATCGAATGCCCCCCATCGGGTCCAAGGAGGTTGAATGGAGGATCGGCGAGCGTTTTTGAAGAAGGGCGTGGGGGTGGTCCTGCTCGGGGCCGCAAGCGCTGCGACCTCGCAGGCGGCCGTGAGCCCGGCCCAAAGCCCCCTTTCCCGTTATGTGATGATCATTGACCTCAACAAGTGCACGGGGTGCGAATCCTGCGTCATCGCATGCAAGGGGCGGAACCGTACAGCACCGGGTCTGTTTCTGACCAAGGTCACCGAGGTGCAGCCCCCGGTGTCGTATCCGTTTGCCCTCCACTTCAAGCCCATTCAATGCAACCAGTGCGAGAGCCCTCCCTGCGTGCCGGCGTGTCCGGAGAAAGCGACCACCAAGCTCGAAAGCGGCATCGTCTTCACCGATTGGAGCCGGTGCAAGGGACTCGGCAACTGCGTCCAGGCCTGCCCCTATGGCGCCCGCGTCCTGGATCCGCGATTCGGCAACAAAGCCGACAAGTGCGACTTCTGCATGGATCGGCTCGCCGTCGGACTTCCGCCGGCCTGCGTGGAGCACTGCCCCCCCAGTGCCCGGGTCTTCGGCGATCGGGAGCATCCAAGCGCCCTGCTTGCGGAATACCTCAAACGCACCGACCTCGTGACCGCCAAACCTGAGCTTCGGCTGAAGACGAATGTCCTGTACGTCCCCTTGAAAAGGAGGGTTTCCAAATGAAGGCCGATGACGACCTTGAAAAACGTGGAAACCAACGGGATGATGAAGCGGGAGCCAAGCCGTTGCTCGGGAGACGTGAGCTTCTGACCCTTGCCGCGTCGGCCGCGGCCTGTGCCGTCGGAGACGCGATCGCTTCGGATGGAGCCCCTGCGAAGACCGATGGCGTCAATCCCCGCACACTCCAGAAGCCGCCCGCGGATCGAAACGACGCTCTGGCCGGCAAGGCGCAAGTCGTGCACTCGGTTTGCCTGGCCTGCAACGCCCACTGCGGAGTGCGGGGCATCGTGGAAGACGGCAGACTCGTGAGCATTTCCGGAAATCCCTATCATCCTTACAACCAGCAATTCCACCCGCTGCAATACGAGACTCCTGTCCGGGATTCCCTGACCGTCCCCAGCTCCGTCTGCGGCAAGTGTCTCGAAACGATCAACCACACGTACAATCCCTATCGCGTGATTGCGCCCCTGAAGCGGAGCGGCCCCCGGGGATCCGGGCGTTTCGAGCCCATCGCATGGGACCGGATGATTCGAGAGATCGCCGAGGGGGGACAGCTCTTCACCCACCTGGGTGAGGACCGCACCGTGCCGGGGCTTAAAGCGCTCTGCTCGGACGACCCCATCGAGCCATCGGACCCCGATCTGGGACCCAAGCGCAACGGACTCGTCTTCATCACCGGAAGGCTCCAGGCGGGGCGCCAGCAGTTCATCGACCGCTTCGTGAAGCAATCCTTCGGGTCGGTCAACCGCATCGGCCACACGGACATCTGCGGCCTCGGGTTCCGCATGGGCAATTTTGCGCTGACCGAAGGGTCTGACATCGAGCTCAAGGCGGATCCTGTAAACTGCGACTACATGCTCGTCTTCGGAGCCAACATCTATGAAGCGCTGCAGCCCGGTGTGAACACATATGGGGCCATCGTGGCCAGGCGTCACGGCGAGGGGAAACTGAAATTTGCCGTGGTGGACCCACGGGCCACCAAGGCCGCCGCGCACGCCGAAGACTGGGTCCCCGTGAAGCCCGGGCAAGACGGGGCTCTGGCCATGGCCATGATCCGGTGGATCATCGACCAGAAACGATTCAACGTCACCTACTTGGCCGCCCCGAGCGCGGAGGCGTCCAAAGCTCTGGGCTACCCTTGCCCGTCCAACGCGACGTACCTGGTGATCTGCGACCCCGAGCACCCCAACAACGGGAAATTCCTGCGGCTGAGCGATTTGGATCCCGAATCGGGGGAGGAAGGTGCCAAGACGTTCATGGTCTGGGACGGCCAGGCGGGGAAGCCCGCTCGGTTTGATCGGATCGCGGCGGCCGAGCTCGACAAGGTGGGAGAGGCCGTCAGCACCTCGGGGCGAAAGATCCCCGTCAAGACGGCGTTTCAGCTCCTCCGCGAGAGCGCCGCCCAACACACCCTCCAGGAATATTCCAAGCTCTGTGGCGTGCCGCTCCCTCAGATCGAAAAGATCGCGAGGGAGTTTACCTCCCACGGGACTCGAGCGGCCGTGACCGCCTACCACGGAGCCGGGAACTACGTGAATGGAACCTTCGCCGCTTACGCCGTGGCCGTTCTCAATGTCCTGATCGGCAGTGTGGACCGCAAAGGCGGCTACATGAAAGGAGGAGGAGGCGCCGGGGCCTGGGACAAGGGTGACTACGATCTGGCCGATTTTCCGGGGATCCGCAAGCCCAAAGGGGTGCTCATTTCACGCGAGAAGGCTGTTTACGAAAAGACCGCCGAGTACAAGAAGAAAAAGGAGTCCGGCGGGAGGGGGTATCCGGCCAAACGCCCCTGGTTCGGGTTTTCGGCAGGCGGCTTGTGCGTGGAAGCTCTGAGCGGGATCGACGAGGGCTACCCGTACCCGTGCGGCGTGCTCATGACCTATCTCTTTAATCCCGTCTACAGCATCCCGGGCGGAACCCGGTACATCGAAACCCTCAAAGACCCCAAGAAAGTCCCGCTCTTTGTTTCCCTCGACACCGCCATCAACGAGAGCAACCTCTACGCCGACTACATCGTCCCCGACCTGTGCTACCCCGAAGGCCATTACGGATGGCTCAACCCGCACGCTCCCGCTATGAAGTTCAGCGGGCTGCGGACGCCCATGATCGAGCCGCTCACGGGGAAGACCGAGGATGGCCGATCCTTTTCCACCGAGACGTTTTTGATCGACCTTGCCAGACAGCTGCAGCTTCCCGGCTTCGGCGATGGGGCCATCAAGGGGCCGAACGGCACCGTGCTCGCCATTCATCGCGAGGAGGATTTCTACCTGCGGGCCTTTGCGAACATCGTCAAGAACGCCAAGGTCCCCGAAGCGAGCGCCGAGGAGATCGCGTGGTGCCAACGGAATCTGCCGGTCGCCAGGCACCGGGACATTCTCCCGGCCGACCAATGGAGCCGTCTCTGTTACGCCCTGGCGCGCGGAGGCATCTTCAGACCCTACGAGGACTGCTTCGATGGCGAGATGTTCAAATACGGGCTGAAGCGGGCGGCCATCTACAACGAGCAGCTCGCCTCCATGAAGAATTCCCTGACCGGAAAGCCGTTTTCCGGAGCGCCGGTCTACTTGGGCGCCCTCGACTCGGCAGGGAAGCTCATCGAACAGGAGGATCAGGACTACCCCTTCACCCTCGTCAGCTACAAGACGAGCCTTCACACTCAGTCCCGCTCCATCTGGCACGCCTACAGCCTGGAGCTCTTTCCCGAAAACCACATCCTCATGCACGTGGACGATGCCATGCGGCTGCGTTTAAAGCCGATGGATGCCGTGCGGCTCGTGTCGCGGCACAACCCAGCCGGCGTTGTGGGCAAGCTTCAGGTGAGCCGAGCCGTGAAGCCCGGCTGTCTGGCCGTTTCCTTTCATTACGGTCACACGCAGTTCGGGGCATCGGCGGTCGAGGGAAGCAACATCGAAAAGGCCTTCCTCGGAGCCGAAACGATCGTGAAAGAGGGAAAGCTCGCGGCTGAGCCGCGCTACGGGACCGGCGTTAATCCCAATGTGCTAGGCCGCCTCGACCCAGCCCTGAACAACACGCCCCTCGTGGACCTGGCCGCCGGCATCCCGGACTTCAGCAACACCCGTGTCAACGTGATGAAAGCTTGATCGTGATGGGGCGCATGTCGTGCGCCCCATCACCCGAAAAATCACCTGATCGATCTTGCCCTCGCCCCACCACCCAGCTCAACGCCACAGGGCACGGGGAGCCATCCCCAATACCTCATTCTCGCCAGAAGAACACGGGACCGTTCCCCCGAAAGCAGGACACCGCTTCCTTGTCGCCGGATCGGCCCACCCGGGAACAGAATTTGCTCTCCATAGCCCGAGAGCCCTGAAATCGTGCTGAAGCGCTTGGCGGCTGCTTCCGCGATTCGTTGACGGATGACACAAAACAAGCCATTTCCTGTCGTGCCTAATCCCGAGAAGGACCTATTTGATGAGTGTGGCCGAACAAGGTTTTGACGCTGGGAAGAGCGAGGGAGAGCCCTGTCCCGAAGGCGGCGGATCGAGCAGTGTGCCTTCCAGCTCGACTGGGCCCGGCGCCAGCCGTGTCGAAGCAAGACCGGAGCGCAGCATGGGCATCATGCTCAAGCTCATCCTCATCTTCATGGCGATCAAGGTTGTTCCCCTGATCCTTCTGTGCTGGCTCTCCTGGCACGTGCTGGCTTCGCTCGGGAGCTGGATCGAAGGCCATTCCCAGGGCATCATCGGCGAATCCCGGACCCTGGTTCAGGATGTGGGACTAAAGGCCACGCAGGATTCCATTCGAGCCCTGGACGACAAATCACGGGAGGCCATTGAACGATTGACGACGGATACGGCTCGACAGGTGGCGGATTTCCTGAAACAGCGGGATCAGCAGATTCTCCTGGCCGCTCAGATTCCTCCCGATGAGGCGCACTACCGCCGTTCCCGGTGGGCAGACGCTTTCAGGGAATCGTACGCTGGGTGACGCCAGTCTTGCAAGGCGGAGCGATCATTGGCCACGTGAGCCTTCCTCTCAACCACGAGCACTTGAATGAGCTCACCCGGACCATTGTCCCCACGAATGCCCGCTACACGGATATCAACGACGCGTTCTCGGGAAACTACGCGTTCATGTGGGACTACAAGGGGCGCAACATCTGCCACCCGAGGCATCACAGCATCTGGGGCTACGATCCCAAAACCGGCGAGCCGGCCATGCCGTGGATGGATTCCGAAGTCTTCGAACGATACAAGGCAAGCGGATTGAAGCTGAGTGACTTCCTGGAGCAGGCTCCCCCCTTCGACTCCCCATCGCTCAAGCGAAAGCCCGCTGCGGAACTGACGCGGGCTGGAATGGTGGGTCTGGATGGACGCTTTCTCAATTTTGCGCCGCAATGCAAGGGCTGGCACGAGCTCACCAGCCGGGGAGGCTCGGGCTCGTTTCTCATCTTCTGGAGCGGCCTTTGGAAGCTCACGACGGCGGCTTCGATCCCCTATCACACCGGCCGCTACGCGGGCTCTCCTCGGGGATTCGGGTATGTGACCATCGGGGCCAACGTGGATGAGTTCCATGCCCCCGCCATCGAGACCGCCAAGCACCTTGAGCTTCTCATCGGTGCTTACCTTGCGAGGGCTGAGCAGAAGAACCAGGAGACCAAGATGCAGGTTGCGGCATCCTTGTCGGGTGCAGCCAAATCCCTCGGTCTCTCAACGCTGGTCATGGTGGCTCTGGTCATCTTGATCGCCGTCTGGATGGCTGCAGTCCTCACGCGCCGGATCACAGCCATGATCGCCGGCATTCAACTCTTCAAGCGAGGAGACATGAATCACCGGCTGTCGGTCAGCTCCAACGACGAAATGGGGGATCTGGCACGCTCGTTCAATGAAATGGCGGACGAGCTGCAAGACTCCATCCGGAACCTGGTGGAAAGCCAACTGCGGGAGAAAACCAGAGAAAAAGACGCGCTCATCGCTTAAAGCCGGGCTTTTCGAATCGGCCAGCTCCTACTTTCACAACATCGGAAACGCAGTGGCCGGGATCGAAGGCAGGCTGACCAGTATCCGGCGAGCCCTGGAATCGACGGCCCAGTATCCCGAGGCCTTTCGACTCATTCGCGAGGCTCATGCGAAGGCCTTGCAAACGGATGCTCCAACGGACCAGACGGATTCATTGCTGTCAAGGCTGGAAGACATTCTGATGCGTCGGATGCTGCCACGGGTCAAGCAGGACGTGGATGCCATCGTAAAATCCCAGCAGCACATGATCCAGACCATCAAGTTCCAGCAGGACACCTTCAATCAGTCCAAGCACAACGGGCTGCGATTCATCCAGTCCGTCAATGTGACCGAGCTGATTCGGGGCATGGTCGACGACTTCCAGCCGACGCTTCAGAAGTATGCCGTTACGATTCAGCTCGATCTGGAGCCCGAAGTCATTGTGCGGAACCAGAAGAGCCCGTTGCTGCACGGCCTGACGAACCTGCTCAACAACGCCATGGATGCCGTCAGTGCCTCCCTCGCCGCGCCCAAGGAAATCCGACTCACACTCCGCCGCTTGAACGGTAACGGGAAGCGGGCTCGCATCCAGGTGCAAGACAATGGCGTCGGCATCAGGGAAGAAGATCGTCCGTTCCTGTTCCAGTCAGGGTTCACGACCAAACCGGAGGGACATGGACTTGGACTGCATTCGTTCATGAATTTCCTTAACGAGAACAACGGCTCCATTGAGGTCCACAGCGCGGGCCCCAATCAGGGCACGGAATTCACGGTCGAGGTGGGAGATGAATGAGAGACGCATCGTCATCGCCGACGATGATCCCGATTTATTGGAATATTTTCATAATATTTTCGAGCGGGACAATAGCCTGAATTTCTTCGAGGCGGAGGAGCCTCCTGATGCGTTCCAGGTGACCACGTTTTCGGACGGCGCACCTTTGGTGGACTTCTTCAGAACGGAGCATGCAGAGGGGCGGCGGATCCCCATTTGTCTGCTTGACATGCGCATGCCGACCATGGACGGTCTGACCGCGGCGGAAGCCTTACGCTCGATCGACCCCGAGGTTTTCATCGTCATCCTGACCGCTTACGCCGACGTGAGCGCGGCCGAGATTCGAAGCCGATCGGCCTGCAGGACCTCACCGCCGTCTTGGAACGATGGCTGCCCCCTCCCTTTTTCCTCGACCCGTGCAGGGCACGGGCGGTTGAAGCCTTTGGGCAGCTGGCGGCAAAGGAAGATTCCGTCGACCGTCATGGAGAGCGCCATCACCCGCAAGGGCGCGATCCCGATCGGGGACCTGGACGCCGACGCTCCGGTTTTCATCGCCCCCCGTGCCTCCCGGGGAGTGATCGGGATTAGGCGCAGGCAAGCCTCACCTTCCATTCAAACTTCCTATTCGACTAACGGAATCGAGAAAGATAGCTTACCTTCTCGTCATTCTAGTGCTCCGTCAAAGAAGCTATGCCGGGCAAGACACCCCCCCAACCCCCTCGAGGGGGATCAAAGGGGGGGTACCTTGCGAAACAAAGTCAACCGAGCACTAGACAGCTTGAGCGTTCACTCATCCAGAGGTCATTCCGTGTATCGATCCTTCGGCTTTACTTGAGCGCGTTTGCCTGATTCTGCCCGTGCGGCGGTAGGGACAGAGCCCGGCCGAAGGTTTCACCATCGCTCCATGATCCTTTCCCAATCCCTGACCTGATTCATTCTGCCGGCTCCCATTTGCTCGAACCACGCATGGCATGGCTCACGCCGGAAAAAGACTGAGCGTCCGCGCGGATTCGCTTTCCGCACCGTCGTCCCGCTCATCGGGCGACGGATGGATGTTTCGGCTTCAACCGACTTGGTGTGATCCTCTTCTTCCAGAAGCTGGAGCGGAAATCCTATGCAAGAAGAGCTCAAAGCGAGCGAGCAGGTGATTGTTGGGTCCGTGATGGTGGTGGGCGGCGGTGTGGCGGGAATCCAGGCTTCCCTTGATTTGGCGGATTCGGGGTACCATGTCACGATGGTGGAAAGCGAGTCTTCCATTGGAGGGCTGATGGCTCAGCTGGACAAGACCTTTCCCACCAATGACTGCGCCATGTGCATCCTGTCTCCGAAGCTGGTGGAGGTGGGTCGCCACCTGAACATTGACATCCTTACCAACAGTGAAATCCACGCCATCGAGGGCGAAGCCGGGAATTTCACGGTCAGCTTGCTCTCCCGCCCGAGATACATCGATCTAGCTGCCTGCACGGCATGCGGTCAATGCCTTTCGGTGTGCCCGGTCGCGGCCTTGAACGAGTTCAATCAGGGTCTGGACTCGCGGGCAGCCACCTTTATGCGCTATCCCCAAGCCATTCCGCGCGGTTTCGTCATCGACCGCGCCGTCTGCATCGGCTGCGGCCTGTGTGAGACGGTCTGTCTGGCCAAGGCCATCCGCTACGACGATCAGCCGCGCATGGAGCGGCGCAATGTCGGAGCGATCATCCTGGCGCCCGGAAATCAGGTGTTCGATCCCTCCCGCTTCGAGACTTACAACGCCGCCAACCTTCCCAACGTGGTCACGAGCCTCGAATTCGAGCGCATCCTGAGTGCCTCCGGTCCCTATCGAGGGCACCTCGGCCGTCCTTACGACCGCGAGGAGCCGCGCAAGATCGCCTGGCTCCAGTGCGTGGGATCGCGCGACATCAACCAGTGCGATCACAGCTACTGCTCGGCCGTCTGCTGCATGTACGCCATCAAGGAAGCCGTTATCGCCAAGGAGCACGCTCGCCACGATCTCGACACGGCGATCTTCTTCATGGACATGCGAACCCACGGCAAGGATTTCGAGCACTTCTACAACCGGGCACGAGAGCAGGGCGTCCGGTTCCTCCGCTCGCGGGTGCATTCCATCGAGCGAGAGGGAGAAAGTGATCTGCGGATCACCTACGTGGATGAGGCCGGCGTGCCGCAAAGCGAGATCTTTGACATGGTCGTGCTCTCCGTGGGCTTCGAAGTGAGCCGGCAGGCCGTTGAGATGGCCGATCGCCTGGGAGTCGAGCTGAACGCTCATCGGTTCACGGACACCGGCAGCTTCCTCCCCGTTGCCACGAACCGTCCCGGAATCTACGTGTGCGGGTGCATGCAAGGACCCAAGGACATCCCCCAATCCGTCGTGGAAGCCAGCGCGGCGGCTGCGGCTGCGGGAGCGCTTCTCAGCGCGGCCCGCGGAGCCCTGGTCAAGGCCAAGCCCATTCCCGCGCAAATCAACGTTTCGGGAGTAAGACCTCGCATCGGGGTCTTTGTCTGCCATTGCGGCATCAACATCGGTGGCGTCGTAGACGTTCCCGCCGTTCGCGACTACGCACGGAATCTGGCGTTCGTGGAATACGTGGGCGACAACCTCTACACCTGCTCCCAGGACACCCAGGAGACCCTCAAACGGCTCATCACGGAAAACGGCCTCAATCGGATCGTTGTTGCGGCCTGCACGCCGAAGACCCATGAGCCGCTTTTTCAGGAAACCATGGAAGAAACGGGGTTGAACCGCTACCTGTTCGAGATGGCGAACATCCGCAACATGGTCTCCTGGGTGCACGCCGCCGACCCGCGAGCCGCCACGGAAAAGGCCAAGGACCTCGTGCGCATGGCGGTGGCCAAGGCCGCACTTCTCGAGCCCCTGCAGGAGCCGGAGCTTCAAGTCACTCGCCGCGCGCTGGTGGTCGGAGGAGGCGTCGCCGGCATGGTGGCGGCTCTAACCTTGGCCGATCAAGGGTTCCCCGTCCATGTGGTGGAACGGACGGATCGGCTGGGGGGGCAGGCACTGGCCCTCCACCAGACATGGCGAGGGGAATCGATTTCCACCTACGTGGAAGATCTGACGCAATCCCTCCACACGCACCCGCTCGTTAAGGTGCATCTCTCGAGCACCCTGTCTCGGGTGGACGGGTTCGTCGGCAATTTCAAGACAACCATCCAGAATGGAAGCGCTTCCGAAGTCATCGAGCACGGAGTGTCCGTCATCGCAACCGGCGGGAGCGAATGGCAGCCCGACGAATACCTGTTCGGGCAAGATCCGAGAGTACTGACGCATCAGGACCTCGATCGTCGCTTCATGGGGAACGACCCGTCTCTCGGGTCGCTGCACCGGGCCGTTTTCATTCAATGCGTGGGCTCGAGGGAGCCGCAAAGGCCTTACTGCAGCCGTGTCTGCTGCACGCACACCCTCCAAAGCGCCCTGCATCTGAAGACCCTCAACCCCGATTGCGAGGTCTTCGCACTCTACCGGGATTTACGAAGCTACGGTGAGCGCGAGACGCTGTACCTCGAGGCTCGCAGACGAGGGGTTGTCTTTGTGCGCTATGATCTCGACAGCAAGCCCACGGCGGCGATTCGAAACGGTGGGCTCACCGTGACCGTACGTGACGCTATTTTGCAGCGCCCCATCGAGATCGAAGCGGATCTTCTCGTCTTGGCTTCGGCCATCGTGCCGAGCCCGGTCGAGGCGCTGGCGCAGGCATTCAAGGTGTCGGTCAACGAGGACGGCTTCTTTCTGGAAGCCCACGTCAAGCTGCGCCCGGTCGATTTCGCCACGGACGGCGTCTTTTTGTGCGGACTCGCACACTACCCCAAAAGCATCGATGAAAGCATCGCCCAGGCCCAGGCGGCGGCCTCCCGAGCGGCCACCATCCTGGCGCGCGAGACCATCCACTTTCCGGGGACCGTTGCGGTGACGAGCCCGTCGCTCTGCAGCGGGTGTGGCACATGCGTCGCGATCTGTCCGTACTCGGCACCGCGATTCAATGACAAGGGCAAGGCGGAGATCAACTCGGCTCTTTGCAAAGGATGCGGACTCTGCAGCGCATCGTGCCGGTCGGGAGCCATCCGACTCCAAGGATTCGATGACGCCCAGCTCTTCGCCATGATCGAGCATCTTTAGCTGAAGAGCCTGGGGCAAGATCATTCCTTTCGAGACTGGGGCGTCAAGCTCATTGACCTTCGAAATCGCTCTAATCGGACCTGTGGGAGGAGACATTCGAATGAAGCGTGTGAACGTGACCATCGACGGCATGGAAATCTCGGCAAGCGAGGGAGCTACGATTCTTCAAGCGGCCAAGAGCGCGGGGATTAGGATTCCGACCCTCTGCTTTCACGAACGGTTGAAGCCAATCGGGTCCTGCGGGCTGTGCATCGTGGAAGTCGACGGCCATGCGGCGCCCGTGGTTTCATGCGAGACATGCGTCTCGGATGGCATGTCGGTGAGAACCCAGTCGGACGCCCTCCTCGCGCTGCGCCGCGAATCCTTGCAGACCCTGCTGGCGCATCATCCCCTGGATTGCCCGGTCTGCGACAAAGCGGGCGACTGCCGCCTCCAGGATCTTGTGGTGGAGCACGGGATCACGGGGGGTGAGCCACCCTCACCGACGTCCAAATTCACGGCACCGTATTCCGTGGCCTTCATCCGGTCCTGGCCGGAGCGCTGCGTGCTGTGTCTGCGCTGCGTCCACGCCTGCGCGGAGATTCAGGGCATCCGTGCCCTTTCGGTCTCCAACGGAGCCGATGGACCTCGGATTGTCTACGACAAGGACAAGTGCGTCCAGTGCGGGGAATGCATCCAGATGTGCCCCGTCGGCGCATTGGTTGAGAAGCGGTCGGATCTGCGCTGGCGGGTCTGGGAGGAAGAGCGAAAGGTCCAGACGACCTGCCCCTACTGCGGCGTCGGATGCCAGCAGCTGCTGCATGTGAAAAACGGCAAGGTGGTCCGGGTGACGGGGGTCGAGGGAGCCGTCCCCAACGACGGGCGCCTCTGCGTCAAGGGCCGCTACGGCTTCGATTTCATCGACCATCCCGACCGGCTGACGGTCCCGCTCATCAAGAAGAACGGCTCTTTCCAAGAGGCTTCGTGGGACGAAGCGCTGAGCCTGGTGGCCAAGCGGCTGCGCGCGATCAAGGAGTCTTCAGGGCCGGATGCGCTCGCGTTTTTCAGCTCGGCCCGCGTGACCAATGAAGAGAACTATCTCATGAACAAGCTCGCGCGGGCGGTCGTCGGGACGAACAACATCGACCACTGCGCCCGTCTCTGCCACGCCTCGACGGTCGCCGGCCTGGCCGCCTCGTTCGGCAGCGGCGCCATGACCAATTCCATCGAGGAGCTGGAACGGTCGGATGTCGTGCTCATCACTGGGTCGAACACCTCGGAAATGCACCCGGTCATCTCCACCTATATCAAGCGGGGTGTCCAGAGCGGCCGGACGAAGCTCATCGTGGTGGACCCGAGGCATATCGACCTGGTCGACCACGGTGCCCTGTGGCTGCGCCAGAAGCCCGGGACGGATGTGGCCTGGTTGAACGGCATGATGCACGTGATCATCAAAGAAGGGCTCTACGCCAAGGAATACGTGGCCGAGCGCACCGAAGGCTTCGAAGCGGTGAGGGATCTCGTTGCCGGGTACACGCCGGAGCGGGTGGAAGCGATCACATCCATTCCCCGGGACGACCTGGTCGCCGCCGCCCGCCTTTATGCCTCGGCACCGGCCGCATCCATCGTGTACGCCATGGGGATCACCCAGCACATCAACGGAACGGATGCGGTCAAGAGCACGGCCAACCTGGCCATGCTCTGCGGAAACCTCGGAATCGAATCGGGTGGCGTCAATCCCCTCCGAGGCCAGAACAACGTCCAGGGCGCCTGCGACATGGGGGCCTTACCCAATGTGTTTTCAGGATACCAGGCGGTGACTTCGCCCGAACTGCGCGAGAAGATGGCCACGGCCTGGGGCGTGCGCGATCTGCCCGGGAACGTAGGCCTCACCATGCTGGAGGCCATGGCCGCGGCCACGAAGGGAGCGATCAAGGGGCTCTACATCATGGGGGAAAATCCCATGATCAGCGAGCCGGACATTCACCACGTCGAGCACGAGCTGAAATCCCTCGAATTCCTCGTGGTGCAGGACATCTTCCTCACCGAGACGGCGCAACTGGCGGACGTCGTTCTGCCTTCCGCGTGCTTCGCCGAGAAGGACGGCACGTTCACCAACACGGAGCGGCGCGTTCAGCTTGTTCGCAAGGTGGTCGAGCCACCAGGCCGGGCCCTCGCCGACTGGGAGATTTTGAGCGCCGTCTCCACGAAGCTGGGATACCCGATGAGCTACGCAAGCGCCGAGGCCATCTTCGACGAGATGGCGAGCGTGACGCCTTCCTACGGCGGGATGGACTACCGGCGGCTCGGCGTTCAAGGCCTCCAGTGGCCCTGCCCGACCCAAGACCATCCGGGAACCAAGTACCTGCACCGCGACAAGTTCGTCCGCGGCAAGGGGCTGTTCACCGCCGTCGAATGGATCCCGCCTGCGGAGCCCACGGATGAGGAGTACCCGTTCATCCTCACCACCGGCAGGGTGCTCTACCATTACCACACGGGCAGCATGACGCGGCGGTCCGCGGGTCTCAACGCAATCTGCCCTGAGTGCTGGGTGGAGATCAACCCCAGGGACGCCGTGGAGCTCGACATCCGGGACGGCGAGACCGTCGGGGTGAGCACGCGGCGCGGCAGGATCGAGGCCAAGGCGAGTGTCGGAGAGATGACCGATGCACGCACCATCTTCATCCCGTTCCACTTCTGGGAGGCCGCGGCCAACCGGTTGACCATCGCCGCCATCGATCCCATCGCCAAGATCCCGGAATTCAAGGTGTGCGCGGCGAAGGTGGAGAAACTAAAACCGGCGGCGGGCTGCGCCTGCGCTTGCTAAGACGAGATGCTGCATATGGATCCATGCACCATGGAATCAAACCGCCCCCGTGTCGGGGTTTTCATCTGTCATTGCGGCCTGAACATCGCGCGCACCGTCGACTGCGCGAAAGTAGCCGAGGCGGCGACCACCTTGGAGGATGTGGTCGTGGCTCGGGATCTTGCCTATGCCTGCTCGGATCCCGGGCAGCAGAGCATCAAGGAAGACATTGCGGCGCACCGGCTCGACCGGGTGGTCGTGGCGTCCTGCTCGCCGAGGCTCCATGAGCCCACGTTCCGGCAGATGGTGCACGAGGCGGGCATCAACCCGTTCCTGTTCGAGATGGCCAACATCCGGGAGCACTGCAGCTGGGTTCACATGAACGAGCCCGATGCGGCCACGACCAAAGCGGTGGACCTGACGAGGATGGCCGTTGCGCGGGTGCGTCACCTTCGCCCCTTGGAGCCCGAGACCGTGCCGCTCATCAAGCGCACCCTCGTGATCGGCGGGGGCGTTGCGGGAATTCAGGCTTCCCTGGATCTTGCGGACGCCGGTTATGACGTTGTCCTGGTGGAAAAGTCGCCGTCGATTGGTGGCGTCATGGCCAGGCTCGACAAGACCTTCCCCACCATCGACTGCTCCATCTGCATCCTCGGTCCCAAAATGGCCGACGTGGGCAAGCATTCCCGGATCCGGCTCCACACCCTGAGCGAGATCGCCGATGTCCGAGGGTACGTGGGCAACTTCGAGGTCCGGGTCCGCAAGAAAGCCCGCTACGTTTCGGAAAAGGAGTGCTCGGCCTGCGGGGAGTGCGCCAAAGTCTGCCCCGTCGTACGCCCCGACGAATTCGACCAGGGGCTTTCCTCGCGGAAGGCCATCTATTCCCCGTTCCCTCAGGCCGTCCCGTCGGCGTACCTGGTCAACGCAAACGAATGTCTCGGCAGCAATCCCGTCGTATGCGGCAAATGCATCGAGGTCTGCAGCAAGGGCTGCATCGACTTTCACCTGTCCGACGAGGAGGTGGTGGAGCGCGTCGGATCGATTATCGTGGCCACGGGTATCGAGCCTTACGATCCGACCGAAATGGACGAATACGGCTACACCCGGTTCGAAAACGTTCTGACCAGCATCGAATTCGAGCGGATGATCAACGCCGCGGGACCCACCGGCGGGGAGATCGTCCGGCCCACCGACAAGAAGCACCCCAAATCCATCGGCTTCATCCAGTGCGTGGGATCACGATCCGTCCAGAAGGGCCACCCCTACTGCTCGAGCGTCTGCTGCATGAACACCATCAAGAGCACGCTCATCGCCAAGGAGCACGACCCGGATGTGGACCTCACCGTCTTCTACATCGACATCCGGGCCTACGGCAAAGGCTTCGAGGATCTTTACCGGAGGAGCCGGTCGCTCGGGGTCCGGTACGTGAGAGGGCTGCCGGGAACGGTCGAGGAGCTGCCCGACGGCAGGTTGCGCGTTGCCGTCGAAAACGGATCCACGGGGAGCCTCCAGCTCCATGACCTCGACATGCTGGTGCTGGCGGTCGGGGTCAAGCCCGCCAAGTCAACCCGAAAGCTCCAGGAAATGCTGGGGCTCCAGCTCACCTCCGACGGCTTCTTCCTCGAAGCCCATCCCAAGCTTCAGCCTGTGGACGCAGCCACGCGCGGCATTTTCTTCGCCGGGTGCGCCGAAGGTCCCAAGGACATCAAGGACAGCGTGACCCAGGCCTCGGCCGCCGCCATGCGGGCGGTGCGCCTGATGCACGAGGGGAAGATCCTGACGGAGCCCATTACCTCCGAGATCGTCCAGGAGCACTGCAAATCATGTGGCAAGTGCGCGGAAGTCTGCCCGTACAACGCCATCACGGTGGATGTGAAGAAGAAGACCCCGGCAGCCGTCAACACGGCCGCCTGCATGGGATGCGGCACCTGTGCGGCCGAATGCCGCTTCGGGGCTATCACCATGAACCATTTCACCGACCGGCAGGTCCTCGACCAGATCGACGCGCTCCTGGCGGACAACCCGCAGGAGAAGGTCCTGACCTTTGCCTGCAACTGGTGCTCGTACGCCGGAGCCGACTTCGCGGGAGTCTCCCGCCTCCAGTACCCCCCGAGCGCCCACCTGATCCGCACCATGTGCTCCGGTCGCGTGTCGGAAGACTTCATCTGGCATGCTTTCGCTCGGGGCGCCCCGGTCGTCCTCGTCACGGGCTGCCACATTGGCGACTGCCATTACATCAGCGCCAATCACTGGACCGAAAAGCGCGTGCAGCGCATGCACAAGCGGATGGAGAAACTGGGGCTGCGTCCCGAGCGGCTGCAGCTCGAATGGATCAGCGCGGCCGAAGGCACCCGGTTCTCCGGTGTGATGAAGCGCATGGACGAGCTGCGTCGAAGCGTGACGCCGGAGGAGGTTGCGGAAACGGCCCGGATCCTGGAGGCATCAAGGAAAGGCGGCGAGGCATGAAACGACTCAACCCATGGCTGCTCCCAATCCTGACCTTTCTCCTCTGGACGAGCACCATGCTCCACGCGAGCACTGCAACGGGGCTCGGCGTCGCGCAGGCGGCGGAGCCGGGAGCGCCGTCCATCCAGGTGTCGAACCCGGTGTTCGACTTTGGCGAGGTCATGGAGGGCAGCGAGGTCACGCACGATTTCGTTGTGAAAAACGATGGCAAGGGTACGCTGCGCATTGAGCAGGTGCGGCCCGGTTGTGGGTGTACGGCGGCCCGTTACGACCGGACCGTTCCAGCCGGGGGGGCCGGGAAAGTCACGCTCCGGCTGGACACCCGAGGCTATGACGGAAAGCTCAAGAAAACGGCACTGGTTCTCAGCAACGACCCTCGGGAGCCCCGTCTGATCCTCACTCTGCAGGGCGTCGTCAAAACGCTTGTCGATGTGGGGCCTTCGAGCAGCGTCGTTTTCCGGGGACCTGCCGACCAGCAGACCCAGAAAGTTGTCGACTTGGTGGGAGTCAAACCGTTTCGGATCCAGAAGGTCGAAAACACCCTCGAGGGGAAGGTGGCCCATGAGCTGGAGCCCCTGGATGCCGGCAAGGGTTATCGCCTGAAGCTCGAGAACCTCGCGAAGCAGGGCAGCTACGCCGGAGCCATTAGAATCACCACTGATATCGCCAAGAAGCCGGAAATCACCATCCGGATTACCGGCAGCATCGAAGGCGACATCGCCGTCAGGCCCCACACCATCGTCGTCGGGCGGTTGGCGGCCCAGCAGCCGCCGCGCAAAGGAAAGCTCTCGGTTGTGAGCACCCGCGGGCGCGCCTTCAAAATCACGAAGCTCACCTATGACCCGCGGCTCATCACCGTGAGCCAAACGCCGCTCGACAAAGAGCCTGGCTATGCGCTGGAAATCAAGCCCGTCATGGAGAACATCCCGACGGGAGCCCGCGAAAAGACACCCCTCGTGATTGAAACAGACGCCGGTCCTTCCGCCAACTGTGAGGTCCAGGTCTTCGTGGTGCATTCGACGGGCTCGGCATCGAAGACGGAGGACAAAGACCCGCGAGCGGGGGATGAGAGGTGAGCCGAAGCCGTAAGGCCATGGAAGCGCTCGGAGCCACTTCGGTTCCGCATTCCGAAAGGGAGAAAGGAGGTGAGGCGGTTGCAGGGTTGGATCGATCGGCCGCATGGGAGGTCATGACGAACGAAGGGCCGATTGTCATGTGAACCCGAATCATTCCTGAAAGGGTTCCGGGGATGAGCCACGGAGGGGAGGAAGCATGAAGCTGACGCGAAGAGAATTCTTGAGAGTCGCCGGTGCCACAACCACCGGACTCGCTCTGGGCGGCATGGGGTTGAGCCTCCAGCCGATTGAAGCCTACGCCCGGGAGCTGCGGACCAAGGACGCCAAGGAAACGCCGACCATCTGCTGCTACTGCTCGGTGGGGTGCGGAATCATCTGCCACACGGACAACAAGACCGGACAAGTGATCTACACGGAGGGTGACGTGGATCACCCCATCAACGGTGGTGCCCTGTGCGCCAAGGGGGCCTCCCTCTACCAGATCGCTCGAAACGACAAGCGACTGGACAAGGTTCTTTACAGAGCCCCCTTCAGCGACAAGTGGGAGACCAAAAGCTGGGATTGGGCTCTGAAGCGGATTGCGGCGAAGGTGAAGGAAGTCCGTGACAAGACCTTCGTCACCAAGAACGCCAAGGGACAAGTGGTCAATCGCTGCGAAGGGATCGCCTCGGTGGGCAGCGCGGCCCTGGACAACGAGGAATGCTGGACCTACCAGGCGATGCTACGGGCTCTGGGGCTGGTCTACATCGAGCATCAGGCGCGAATCTGCCACAGCTCCACGGTGCCTGCCCTTGCGGAATCCTTCGGACGTGGCGCCATGACCAATCACTACATCGATCTGGCCAACAGCGACTGCATCCTCATCATGGGAAGCAACGCGGCCGAAAACCATCCCATTTCGTTTCGCTGGGTCATGAAGGCCAAGGAGAACGGGGCATCCGTCATCCACGTGGACCCTCGCTTCACCCGAACCTCGACCAAGGCGGATATCTACGCTCCACTTCGCTCGGGAACGGACATCGCCTTCCTGGGCGGCATGATCAAATTCATTCTTGATACCAACAAGTATTTCCAGGACTACGTTGTCCACTACACGAACGCCTCTTACATCGTGAGCGACAAGTACGGCTTCAAGGACGGCCTTTTCTCCGGGTTCGACCAGGAGAAGCGAGCCTATGACGGTTCTTCGTGGGCGTTTGAAACCGACGCCCAGGGCATCCCAAAGAAGGATCCGACTCTCCAAGATCCTCGTTGCGTCCTCCAATTGATGAAAGCTCACTACTCCCGGTACGATCTGGAGACCGTTTCGAGCATCACCGGGACGCCCAAGGACGAGCTGACGAAGGTTTACGAGACCTACAGCTCGACGGGAAGTCCCGACAAGGCCGGGACCATCATGTATGCGATGGGTTGGACCCAGCATTCGGTCGGCGTTCAAAACATCCGCACCATGGCCCTCATCCAGCTCCTCCTCGGCAACATGGGAATCCCGGGCGGCGGGGTGAACGCCCTGCGCGGAGAGTCGAACGTCCAGGGATCGACCGATCACGGTCTGCTGTTCCACATCTGGCCCGGCTACAACCCCACTCCCACGGCATCCCTCGCCACCTTGAGCGACTACAACAAGAAGCACACGCCCGTGTCCAAGGATCCGCTCAGTGCCAACTGGTGGCAGAACCGGCCCAAATACGTCGTGAGCTACCTGAAATCGATGTACGGCGAGAAGGCTCAACCGGAAAACGACTTCTGCTACGAATGGATGCCCAAGCTCGAAGACGGAAAGAGCTATTCCTGGCTGGATCTCTTCGATGCCATGTACCGCAAGGAGCTGAAAGGCTTCTTCGCTTGGGGTCAGAACCCGGCCTGCAGCGGCGCCAACGCGAACAAGACCCGGGAGGCCATGGCAAACCTCGACTGGATGGTGGTGGTGAACCTCTTCGACAATGAAACGGCCTCGTTTTGGCGAGGGCCGGGCATGAGCCCCAAGAAGATCAAGACCGAGGTTTTCCATCTTCCTTGCGCGGCCTCTTTCGAGAAAGAGGGTTCTTTGTCCAACAGCGGACGGTGGGTCCAGTGGCGTTACAAGGCTCAAAACCCGCCGGGGCAGGCTCTGCCGGACGGCGACATCATGCTGAAGCTCTTCGAGGAGATCCGCAAGCTGTACCAAAAGGGAAAAGGGGCCTTTCCCGAGCCGATCCTCAACCTCAAGTGGGATTACGCCACCGGGGGCCACTATGATGCGCATCAAGTGGCCAAAGCCATCAACGGAATGTTCACCAAGGATGTGACGATCGGCGACAAGAGCTTCAAGAAGGGCGATCTCGTTCCGGCGTTTGCCATGCTCCAGGCGGACGGTTCGACGTCATGCGGCTGCTGGATCTACTCCCAGAGTTACAACCAGGATGGGAACAACATGGCCCGCAGGGACAAGATCGATGAGAGCGGCATCGGGCTCTACTCCAAGTGGGCATGGGCGTGGCCCGTCAACCGCAGGATCCTCTACAACCGGGCCTCGGTGGACTTGGCCGGAAAGCCGTGGCATCCCCGGAAGGCGGTGGTGGAGTTCGTCGGCGACGTCAAGGACGGCAAGTACACCAGCCAGAAATGGAAAGGGGATGTGCCCGACGGCCCGTGGTACCCCCTCCGCAATCCGGACGGAACCCCTCGCGAGGACGGCAAGTACCCGTTCATCATGAAGACGGATGGCCTCGGTGCCCTCTTCGGGCCCGGTCTCAAGGACGGTCCGTTCCCCGAGCATTACGAGCCGATGGAATGCCCCGTCGAAAAGAATCCACTGGGCGCCCAGCTGAACAATCCGGTAGCCGCCGTCTATCGTTCCGACAAGGACATCATCAAGTCCTGTGATCCACGCTATCCCTTTGTCGGAACCACTTACAGGCTGACCGAGCACTGGCAGACCGGCGTTCTCACGCGCTGGCTCCCCTGGCTGCTCGAAGCGGAGCCGCAGGTCTTCGTGGAAATAAGTGAGCAGCTGGCGAAGCTGAAAGGCGTCGCCAACGGAGAGAAGGTCGTCGTGGAGTCCCCGCGGGGCAGCGTGGAAGCCGTGGCCATTGTGACGAAGCGGATTCAGCCCTTCCAGATTCAGGGCCAGGAGATCCATCTGGTGGGCCTGCCATGGCACTACGGATGGGCGTGGCCCCCCGATGGCGGCGACAGCGCCAACCTGCTGACCCCGTCCGTGGGAGACCCCAACACGCGTATTCCGGAGAGCAAGGCGTTCATGGTCAATGTCCAAAAGAAGGGGGTGTGAGCCATGGCGGGAAAAAGCTTTTTCATCGATACCACCAAATGCACGGCGTGCAGAGGCTGCCAAATGGCATGCAAGAACTGGAACGGAAACGGCGTCTCCAAGACGAAGAACGTCGGAAGCCACCAAAATCCTCCCGACCTGGATGAAAATACCTTCAAGCTGGTCCGGTTCAGCGAGTCATTCGAGAACGGCAAGGTGGCCTGGTACTTCTTCGCGGACCAGTGCCGCCACTGCCTCGATCCCCCTTGCAAGGACGCCATCCAGGGGTATGTCGCCGACGGCGTGATCCACGACGAGGCAACAGGCGCCGTGGTGTACACTGACAAGTCGGCTGCGGTGCCCCTCGATGCCGTGCGGGGCTCCTGCCCGTATGATATTCCGAGAAAGACAGCGAAGGGACAGCTCGTCAAGTGCACGATGTGCATCGATCGGGTCGGCAACGGTCTAATCCCCGCGTGCGTCAAGAGCTGTCCGACGGGAGCCATGAATTTCGGCGAGCGCGACGCGATGCTCGCCATGGCCGCTGAGCGCTTGGAAAAACTCAAAGCTGCTTATCCCAAAGCAAGGACCCTGGACGCCGACGAGGTGCGGGTGATCTTCCTGGTAGTGGACGATCCCTTGAAATATCACAAGAATGCAGTGGCGAGCGCCACGCCGGGCGCCGGCGGAAAGCTGGCTCGGCGCGACCTGATCAAGCTCTTCGGCGGTCGCGCCCGAGCTTTGACCTGATCTCATGGTCCGGTGCGCGGACCATGCGCGCACCGGATCGACCATTGTGAAGACCCGCGAGGGATGGCTTTGAATGGCTCTTGGGGGCCTTGCCCGATGCCAAAGGCAGGGCCCCACGGACACAGGATCCGAGGTAACGGAGACATGAATAGCTGCGGAGGCGCGCGCGAAGGCGTATCGGACCGGACGGCTCGACGGGAGCCGACCGTTGAAATCCAAAGGCTGCTGGTTTTCCAGCAACATGGAAAGGGAGAGAGCAAGATTCGGGGGATCCGTGCATGCGGAGGGGGTCACTTTTGCCTGGAGGTCTTTTCCATTGACGATCCGATTCCCTCCATTTTGGATGATTCCAGCGACTACTTGCCACCGGATTTCGAGGCCGACCTTGTCTTGGATTATCTGACGCATCCGGATCTTTCCCGGGACCTCGCAAGCTTGTGCCGGGACAAAGGGATTCCCGTCATTGCCTCGGGCAAGCGTCATCGCGTCCAGGGCGCCTTCACGCCGACGATCTGCTGCGCCCTTCCCCGGCATGACCGTCTCGGACTTTACGGACGGCACTTCGGATCGCCGGAGCTCACCGTTGAAACGGAGGGCGGAGCCATCCGGAGCATCACCGTTGTCCGGGGCGCTCCCTGCGGAGCGACCCGGGAGGCCGCCGCCCGGATGACGGGATCTCCCGTCGAAGGGGCTGCCGATCGCATGGGGTTGGAAGTCCAGTTTTTCTGTACCGCAGACCCTGCGGGGTGGGACCCCCTGTACGGCAAGAGCCCGGTCCACTTGGCTGCGGAGCTTCACCGGGCGGCTCTGAGCCGGGCGCTGAGCCATCGATTGGCCCATGGAAGCAGCATGGACGGAGTCTCTTAGGCCACCCATCGAGGAAGTTTCTCATAAACCGGTCCTTCGACTTCACTTGAGGCATCGGAAATGCCCCTGCCCCTGCCCGTTAGGGTGGAGGTCCGGCCGACAATTTCGCTGAGCCTCACCCTTGCGATGGGAGTCATATCCCGCAGCGTGGCCTCTTCAAATCCGCGATCCGACAATGCATCACCCCCCTTTCAGGCGCACGCCGGAAGCGGAGGGCTCGTCCTCCCCCCGTGCCCAAAGCTCCTCGAGCTGGGGTAGACACACTTGAAAGGTTGCACCTCCTCCGGGATTGTTTTCAACGCTGATGCCCCCTTCGTGGGCCCTTGCGGCACCGAGAGCTACCGGAAGACCAAGGCCTCGCCCAATGAAATGCGTCGTGAAGAAAGGGTCGAAGATTTTTTCAACCAGTGCGGGATTCAGGCCGCAGCCCGTATCCGAAACCGAAAGACAGGCATAGGATGGAGCCTTTGGCTCCCAGTCCGCCGGGAACAACCGTGCGCTCCGGATCTCCTGCGCGCTTTTCGTCCGGATTGCGATCGTGATTGCCCCTCCATCGTCCCCCATGGCCTCCGCCGCGTTCGAGAGCAGATTCGCCAGGATTTGCGTGATCAGGGCCACATCGCCCAGGACAACGGGGCCCGGGCGAGGCAGGTCCACGCACAGCCGCACGTTTTCCGGAAGCGAGGGTTGGAGCAGGGGGAGCGCTTCCTCGCACGTTTCCGCAAGATCAAGGCGGCGCTTTTCCTCGCCGATTTGCCCCAGGTATGCCAGCATGAGCCGGCTGATCTCCGCGGCTCGCCGGGAAGCCTTCATGGCCTCTGATATGTTGGCCTTTGTCGCATCCGGTACAGCCGTGTCGTAGAACAGCGCAAGCTCCAGGTATCCCATCACCGCAGCAAGCATGTTGTTGAAGTGGTGTGCGACCGCCCCCGCCATGCGATACAAACTTTCGGCTTTCTGGGCACGGTGAAGCCGCTGCTCGTATTCCAGGCGCTCCTCCTCGGCGCGCTTGCGATCCGTGACATCCTCGTAGGTCCCAAGGATCCCGACAACAGCCCCGTCTTCGTCATGGAGGGGAATCTTGCTGGTTTGGAGCCATGCCTGGGAGCCGTCTGTGCGAAACTGCGGCTCTTCGTAGTGAAGCCTCGGCATGTCGGCCTCCATCACGAAACGATCATCCTGTCGGTAAAGCTCCGCATTCTCCCTCCAGGCCAGGGCATAATCGTCCTTGCCGACGATGTCGTCGGGGCCGGGAAGTCGCGCGTCTTGCGCGAAAGGCAGGTTGCAGCCGAGATAGACCGAATTGCAATCCTTCCAGAAGACTCGCTGGGGAATGTTGTCGATGACCAACCGGAGCATCTGTTGGGACCGATGCAGCTCGGCCTGGAACCGTCTCCGTCTTCGCTCCTCGAAATCCCGCTGCAGCCTGGCGTGAAAGACCGGCGCCATCTCGGCGGCGATCCGCTCCAGGAATTCGAGGTCCTTGGATCCATAATCGGTGGGCTTGTTGGCGACCATCCAGTGGCCCAAGACTTCCCCCTGGTGAACAATGGGCACCGCCATGGCCCGGTGAATGGGGAAATGGCCTTCGGGAACGCGTCCCGGCTGATTGGAGAGCATACTCCTTTTTTCGCGGATGGCTCGCCCCCAGAGGCTGTCCCCCCAAGTCCCCGGTGGGAACCGCAGCGTCTTGTTCGGAAGGGCGCACCGCTCCAGCAGCTCTTCGCTCATGGATTGCTTGACACAGTCACCGTTCTCGTCCTGATACGCGAAGATCCCAAGGTCGCTCTCCGTGATTTCGAGGACCACCTTCAGCACCTCGGAATACATGCCGTCGTCTGGAGTCACCAACAGGACGTCGGATATGCGATTCCGGATGTTCAGGAGCTGCTGAGACGCCCGCAGGGCCTCTTCGATGCGTACCCGCTCGGTGATGTCCACGCCGATGCCCCCCACGTAACGCTTGCCCGCCGCGTCCTGAAGTGGGAATTTATAGATCAGCCAATGGCTCTCGGTGCCATCGGGACTCACGGCATCCTCCACAAACTCGATGGCCCGATCGGAATCGAGAACGGCGGCGTCGTTCTTGCGGTACTGCTCGGCGATCTCCACCGGCCACACGTCGAAGTCGGTCTTGCCGGACCTGTCCTCGAGGCTGACTCTGAAGCTCTCCTCATACGTTTTACTGAGATAGACGTAACGTCCCTCATCATCCTTTATCCAGGCTGCAGCCGGGCTGTTGCTCATGAAGGCGCGGAAACGGTCCTCGCTTGCTCGAAGCGCTTCCTCGGCCTGTAGACGCTCGGTGATATCCCTGATGATGCTGATCAGGACGCCCGCGTCGCCGACGGACGCACCCCGCGAGCTGACTTCGACCGGAAAGGTGCTGCCGTCCTTGCGCTGATGAACGGTCGTGAAGAGGATGCCACGCGCTACCGCCTCCGCCATCTGGGTGGCGGTCTTGCAGCGCGCCGCCGGCACCCGGAGGTGGTGAATGGTAAGGCCCAGCAATTCCTCGTGCGTATATCCATACGCGCTCACGGCGGCGGCATTGGCCTCGAGGATGTGACCGTCTTCATAACGCAGGAACAAAATGATGTCGCGGCTGTGCTCAACCACAATTCGATACTTCAGTGACGATTCTTTGGTCTTTTTGTGCTCCAAGAGATCCCTCGCGAGGCTGGCGGTGGTCTGCTGCAGCTCCGCAAGCAGATCGCGATTCTCGAGCTTGAAGCCGATCGCGGACGCGATGGCGGCGCTGTGCGTTAGCGAATAACGGATTAGAGCGAGCAGGTAAACGAGGATCAAAGCGCTCAGCGTGTATCCGATTTTTCCACCTTCCATGCCGGAGCGGACGGCATAGAGCAGCAAGGCAGGTCCTGCCCAGGCGGCTGGGGCGTATCGAATGGAGGAATGGGACACCGTCGCGGCCGCTGCATGGCTCACGGTCACAACGAGAAACAGGCAGATGAGCTCCATCCTGCCGGATGGAAAGATGAGGAAGGCGGCCAATCCCCAGACTGTCCCGGAGGCTGCGGCCAGAGTCAGGTACGCACTCCTCCACCGCACACCGGAGAACGGAGCTTGTCGCACCTTGGCGAAACGCAACCAAAGAACCATTCGAGCCACGGCGATGACCAGAAGCATCAGCGCCCATGTCACGATTTTTCGCGGTGCAATGACATCCCAAACGACGTAGCAGAGAAGGAGGGCAACGGCGAGAGACACCGCCTGCATCGTTGGCAGGTGCTCAAAAGCCAGGCGAGCCTGTTCCCTGAGGAGATCGCTCCCGTGGTCGTTGCTGCCCTCCGGCAGTGTGCTCCTGAGCTCCATGGCGCGGCCTCCTCAAGGGCTCAAGGTCCAACAGATGCACCGGCCACCCAAACCATGGTGAACCATAGCGGGAATCCTTCCGGTCCGGCATGCTGCGTGCCTGGAAGCCATGGAAGCCTCCTCTGCCGATCGCCTGAAAGGACGCCGTACAACGAAAAAAATGGCAGTTCACGATCCATGCTTGAGTGATATCCGAAGGGAATATGATCTTACAACGTCGGCGCCGCTCTCGCCACCTAAAAACCCGCTCCGAAAAAAGATCGAGCCTCTTCGATGCTTCAACCATCGACGATGTCGCCTTACCACCCTACCGCCTTGCGCAGGAGGGCGCGACACGTACGTAACGTTCATCCATTTCGATGTTCGAAAACAGGAATTTCCTGATGTTCATCACGCGTGGTGGATGCTATTGAATACAAGTAATTCAGCTTGTGCGTACGCGAGTCGTGGCGATTGCGCCGCCGTTCCCCACCGATCGCGCAGAAACCAAACAGGAGGAATTCATGGTCAAGCTGCTGACAGAAGGCTCACCGTCGCAGAAGGCTGGTTGCCTGGTCCTCGGCGCCTTGCTCCTACTCCTGAGCCCGCATCCGACTCTCGCCCATGGAGTTGCCGGAAACCGCTTCTTTCCAACGACCCTCGCGGTGGACGACCCCTTCGCCTCGGACGAGCTTTCCCTTCTCACCAGCCACATCAAAGAGCTTGATGGAACGAGCACGGAGATTTCCTTTGACTACGCGAAGAGGATCACGCCCGAATTCGGCATTGAGATCGGCGATGCGGTGCGGAGCGTCAAACCGGATGGAGAGAAGACCAGGACTGGGTTCGGAAATCTGGAAGTCGGGGCCAAATACCGGTTCTTGACGAGCGCAGCGCATGAAGCCTTGCTTTCCGTCGGCGTGGACGCGGAAATCGGGGGGACGGGAGACCGAAAGGTCGATGCGGATTCCTTCTCGACTTGGACCCCGATGGCGTTTTTCGGTAAGGGCTTCGGGGACCTTCCGGAGTCGGCCCGGTATCTCAAGCCGTTCGCCGTGACGGGCGCCTTCGGCGTGAATTTCCCGACGCGAGCGAATACGGTGACCGTGACCCGTGACCCTGCAACGGGTGACGTCGACCGGGATGTGGAGAACAACCCCATCACCTTCAGCTGGGGATTCACCTTGCAGTACAGCCTCCAGTACCTTCAGTCCCATGTGAAAGATGTGGGACTGCCAACGCCCCTGGATCGAACGATTCTCCTTGTGGAATTTCCGTTCGAAACCTGCCTGGGGCGCGGTTGCGCGGGTGAGACCACCGGGTACGTGAACCCGGGCATCATTTGGTTCGGCAAGTACGTGCAGCTCGGCATCGAAGCCCGGATTCCCACCAACGGCAAAACCGGCCACAACGTGGGCGTCCTTGGGCTGGTCCACGTGTTCATCGACGATCTTTTTCCGAACAGCCTGGGGAAGCCCCTGTTCGGCCGCTAGGAGGGAAGCCCATGCGTGCATTCAGGCTCCATGTTTGTGGTGCGCTCCTGATGATGGCACTCGGGGCCGCCCCGACTTGGGGGCACACCTTTCCCACTCGGAGCATCCCCAAGGTTGGGGAAGTCGTTACCGCGTCTCCCCAACACGTTCGGATCTGGTTTGATGGGGCGCTCGATCCAGCCTCCAGCACGCTGCGCGTCTACGACGCAAACGGGCGGCAGGTGGACACGGGGGACGGACACGTCGACCCTTCGGCCTCGACTCTTCTGGAGGTCACTCTTTTCCCGCTGAAACCGGGCGTCTATCGCGTCGCGTGGAGCGTGGTGAGCCGCGACGGCCACGCTACAAACGGAGAGTACACGTTCAGGCTGAAATGACAAAGAGCGAGAAATCCTGAAGAGTCCTCGTGGAAAGGGAATGCTGCGCGTGGCAAGTGAGGTGGCTGCGAACGGGGATTGCCAACCGGGAGATGGCTCTCATGAAGATCATCGCCCGCTTCGCTTTCAAAAACGCAGCGAAAGTCGAAGCTCGCGGCTCATTGAGAGAAATTCGCTTTCGTCCCGTGCTCTCGGACGGCTCAAGGGCACGCGCAGATCCTTCCGGATCCTCCCTGGGCTCCTGTCCATGACAAGGATCCGATCCGCGAGCAGCAGGGCTTCGTCCACGTCGTGGGTCACGAAGACGATGGTGATCGAAAGCTCCCTCCAGAGCTGAAGCAGGAGGTCCTGCATCGCTTCGCGAGTCTGGGAATCCAGGGCGCCGAACGGCTCATCCATGAGAAGAATCTTTGGCTTCAAGATGAGCACGCGCGCCAGGGAGACTCTCTGCTTCATCCCGCCTGAAATCTCTCGCGGCAGGTATCCCCTGAAATCGGTCAGGCCAACCAGGTCGAGGTAACGGTCCACTTCCCGGTCGATGGCAGCCCTGGGCATCTTTTGAGCCTTGAGGCCGAAGGCGATGTTTTCCGCAACCGTAAGCCAGCCGAAAAGGGCATCCTCCTGAAAAACCACACACCGGTCGGGTCCGGGGTGCGAGATGCGCTCTCCCTCGACCAGGGCGTCCCCAGAAGTGGGCGTGATGAATCCGGCGAGGATCTTCAGGAGGGTGGTCTTCCCGCACCCGCTCCGGCCGAGGAGACAGACGAGCTCCCCCCGCGTGACGTCAAAGGTGATCCCTTCCAGGACGCGCTTCGAGGAAGCGTTCCATTGGAAGACCTTGCCCAGGTTCTTGACCTCGAGGAGAGTCCCGCCTCCATCGGGTGCGGGGGCAATCACGCTGCGCAGAAATGGCCTGGCGTCGGTCATGCCATTCTCCTCGCGCTCTTGAAGCAGGCTCGCATGAAGGTTTTGAGCAGCTGGTCGCTCATGCGGCCGATGGCTGCGATGAGGATGATCCCCACCACAATCAGGTCGATCCGCCCGACCATCCGGGCGTCCATGATCACGGCCCCGAGACCGTTCGGGACCCCGGAAAGCTCCCCCAGGACCAGGTAGGCCCAGGAAATGCCGAGGCCCAGCCGGAGTCCGGTCAGAATGTGGGACATGGCGGCGGGGAAGAGGATCGCGAGCACCAGGCGGGATCGGCTCACCCCCATCATGGCACCCGCCTGCAGGAGCAGCGGGTCGACCTGCCTGGCGCCGGCGGCTGCGTTGAGATAGATGGGAAAGAAAGCGGCCAGCGCCACCAGGAAGAGCGTCGTTTTGGTGCCGATGCCGAACCAGACCATGGCCAAAGGGAGCCAGCTGATACCGGGTACGGCGCGAAGTCCGTTGATGGAGGCTCCGAGCAGCCGCTGGACGGCAGGGAGGCGGCCGGAAAGGACGCCGAGCGGGAGGCCCAGGAGGACGGCGATCAGGAACCCGCACCCGACGCGGGTCAAGCTCGCAAGGAGGTCACCCGGGAATCGCCCCGCGTACGGAGCGCTTCCCGGCGTGGCGAAGACGTAGTGGTATCCGGCGGTCGCGACTTCCTTGGGATGGGGGAGCAGGTAGGATGGGACCAGCCCCGTCTGGCTCACGGCGAGCCAGGCGCCCACGCACGCAATGGGAATCACCCATGGCAGCAGGCCGGGAGATAGCTTTCGCGCAACGCCGCGCATGTCACTGACCACCGGGAGCCGGCGGGCTCAATTCTTCCCTGGCCCGCTTCACGAAGGACAGATCGAAGAGCCCCGCATAATCCGGCTGCCCCTGAATGACCCCTAGGCTCTGCATGCGCTCTCCCAGAGCGCGGGCTCGCTTGATGTACGTCTCGTCCATGTCCCAGGCGAGCTCCATGTTGTCGGCGGCCTTCTCGAGGACATGCAAGGGGGTTCCGAATTCCGCTGCCCGCTTGAGCCATTCCTCCCGGTGGGCGTTCAGGTGGAGGGTCGCTCTGGCGTGGGCCAGCACCAGGCGGTAAACTTGCTCGGGGTTTTCGGTGATCGTCCTCCGCCGGACCAGCATGCCGGCGTTGATCGTGCCGACGCTTTCATCGAAGTAGGGGGAGGCGAGGATTCTTCCATATCCTTTGTCCACGGCCAGGGAAGGGAATGGCTCGCCAGACAGAAAAGCATCGATATTCCCCGCGGCGAGCGCCGTGCCCATATCGAAAAAATCCACCCGCACCAGCGTCACGTCCTTTTCGGGGGAGAGCCCGTTTCGCGTCAAGACCTCCCGAAGCAGGATTTCATGCATCGTTCCGGGAACATACCCGATCTTCTTTCCCCTGAGGTCCGCGACCGCGTCGACCGCTCCGTCCTTCCGCGCCACCAAGGCCGAGCACTTGTTGCACAGCGACGCAACCACCACCACCGGTTGTCCCTGGGACGCGGACTGAATGGCATGCGCGAGGGTCGTTCCGCACATGTCCAGACTGCCGGCCAGCAAGGCCGTCTTCTGGTCCGCCGGGTTGGTGAACGGGAAGACGGTCACATTCGCTTTGCCGCCTAGGAACTGTCCGTAGAAGAACGGCTGAATCGTCTGTGCCGTCTTCCACGTTCCGACCTTGAGCTCCTCCGCTGCTGCCCACGGGGCCCACACCAGAGAAGCGATCAGGCTGAAAAGGAATGCGCTCCGGAGCTTGGCGATACTTGTCATCATTGCAGATTTCTCCGCGCTCGTTGTTGTCCAAGGCCGCATGAGAGCATGGCCGCATCGACGCTCCCCCCAAAGAGCATCATTTCGGCAGGTTTTCAGATTGGAATCCATTGACTGGTTTGAAGCAATTCGAAACCGCCTCGGGCTTCCATCCCGTTTCCCGAAGCATGCGCGAGCATTCGTCCACACCCCTTCCGATGCCATGGCTGCTGTCCGCCCGTTCATCTCTGGGGCTGGATCCCGCCTCGGGGAAGAGGAGGTTTGCTCCCGCCAACAGGGAAGTGGTGTGGGGCTCATGCGTGCAATGGGCCTTCGGAACGGTTCCCATGACGAGCCGGCTGACGGCCACGATCCTGGCGAGATCGAGCTCGCTCACCATGCCATAGGGCTCCATGGGAGAGCCAGGGAAATTGATGCGTCGCATGGCACCACTGTAAACGGCACCGAAGGTGCGCGCAAGCACCATGAGATCGACGATCTCTTCGATGTCGTGCTCCGGACCGACGGGCTCGACGCAGTTCATCCAGAGCAGCCCCACATCGTTGAGAACGCGGATGGTGCGAATGCGCCTTTTCGGGTTGAAGGGCGTGTCCCGCCCCTCTCCGAGGCGCACCGCATGGTAAAAACCGACGAACCCGGCATCCAGCAGCATTTCCCCTTCCCGATGGTCGATGTCCCGCGTGTTGGCGACCAGAGGCACGGCCACTTCCCGCTTGAGCATGCGGCCGATTTCGAGGAGCCGCTCAAATGGGAAAGCTCCCGTGGTCATGAGGTTCAGGGCATCCGCCGATTGCGCTTCGGCTGTCTTGGCCCAGAGAAGGATCTGCTCCTCGGAAAACTCCTGCCGCTCCCTGAAAATGCCTGCCCGCTGCGTGAGGGAGCAGAATCCGCAGTCCATGGGACAGGGCTCCACGTTGACGCCGATGTGAAAGTGGATCTCACCCTTGTCTCCGAAGCTCTGGTGGGACAACTGGCTCGCAGTCTGCAAGAGGGCGTAGAATTCCCTGGAGTGGACCGGCACATGCATCAGCTCGAGCGCTTCGTCTCTCGTAATGCCGTCGCCGTCGGCTGCCTTGGTCAGGATCTCGTCAATTCGGTGGACAATGCGCCAGCTCATCCTCTGATTCTTCCTTCCATCGATAAAGGTAGATCGAGCTTGTATCAAGGGCGATGACCGACATGGCGTCGGTTCAGCGTTTTTCGAGACTGAATCCCCTGGGCTTTGCACAGCGCGCCGCGAGCGCCTCGCACGTGGAACAGTCCCGGCACGTTTTGGAGCACGATGTGAGCAGCCGCAGAAAATCGGCAGGAAGCAGATCGTTCTCGATATACAGCCACTGTGCCGCTGCGTCCATGGCATCCATCAGGTCCAGAAGATTTCCGGTGAACCGACCTTTCAGGTAAGCGTCGATGACCCTGTGGAGAAACGGAGCTCCGAGAGTTCGACCGCACAGTTTGAGCACATCCACGTAAGGCTCGTAAGCCCCGACATCTTCGGGCCGGATGAAGGGCGATTTGAAAACTCGGGAGGGAGTGGACTGAATCGTCCGGAAGCATCCGAGCTCCCGGTTGATCCGGTGGGTATCGAGGGCTTGTCCCGTGTTCACCATGGAAATGTGACAATCGTGGGTCAGCTTGAAGGGGCAGCGGTAAAGGCAACCTTCATTAGCCAGAAGCTCGAGACTCACACCGGGGAGAGCTTTCCGGCAGCGGTCCGAGACTGCCGCCAATTGCTCCATGCGGCGATTGAGGGATCGGTCCAAGAGGAGGACTTCCGGGAGGCGAAACCGCGTGGATTCGATGAAATCGAGCATGGCGGCGATTTGATCCCAGCTCTCCATCCGGCAGTTGATGCTGGGGACAGCCTGAAGCTGCGAGACTTCCTCTCCCCCGGCATCCGAGAGGGCCTGCAGGTAGTAGGCATCGGCGAACACGATCCCGTCGATAACTCCGGCCCTCAACATCGAGCAGAGACTCTGAGCAACCGTCGTCAGATGATCTCGGCCAAAGTAAGCCCCATGCCCATGAGCGCGGTTGTTCAGGAGCAGATACTTCCTCGGGATGCGGATGGAGCCCAAGAGCTCGATCCATCGATCGGTTTCCAGGAGCCGCTGCTTGTGCCTGCAGTCATGGACACCCGCGGCATGAAGGCTGAAGTAGCAGGAATAAAACGAGCTGGCGTGCCGATTCAAAACGAGTGCAAGAGTGTCATCGGGAATCACCGGGACATTGAAGAGCATGGCACGTCGTCCTTTCTCCACAGGTTCGAGTCAGGGTTACGGGCATAGTATAATCGCGAAGAGGCCCCGTGGCATCCGCGCGACAACGAGCGCGGTACCGCAAGCTCGGTTGCCGGAAGCTTCCAGCGGTCGTGAATCGCATCCGATGGCGCGTTTGGGATTGTCTAATCGGTTCTGCCCGATACAATTGACGGAAGACACGGGGATTTCCTGTGAGGCCAAGGCTGTATTCGAATCGCATCGGGCCGGTGAGGCCACATTCTAAGGAGGGGTTGCAGCCATGTCGATCCCAACAACCGCCGAAGTATTGGCCAAGCTCAGCGGCTACCCGCGCAACCTGACCTGGGCGAGTTTTCGGAAGGTGAGCCACTCGCCTCAGCCGCCCTTTCAGGCAATGACGTCAGCCAGCTATGCGTCGTCGGGCTATGCCACCCGACTGGTCGGCACCGAATACCGGCCCGTCTTTTCCGGGAGGTTCGTGGTCACGGTCACGATCAGTGCACTGGGGACATGGGTGCTCAAACAGGCAGCCGCCCAAACGGACGACTTGCTCCGCCACGAGCAGGGTCACTTTGACATCACGGGGCTCATTGCGCGAGATTTGTGCCGCTGCCTCATGTCCATCTCCATCAGCCGGGACATTATCGCCATCGACAGAACGCTCCCCAGCAACCCCACGGCGAATCAACTGCTGCGCACCGCGCATCAGTTCATCAGCCGTGAGATCACCAGGTGCAGCTCCGAAGCAAGCGCATTGATGACCCGGCTCCAGAGCCGGAGAGAGAATGGCGTGCTCGTGGACGGACTCTACGACCGGGAAACGCAGCACGGTGCCGTGGCATTGGCCCAGCAGAAATGGAACGACATCTTTCGGTTTTCTCGAGACAACGACACGTCGCTCTCAGTGACCATGATGGTCTTCAGCACGTGATGTGTAGTTGGCCCAGGTTTGACCCAAGCCGAGGCTC
>CAZIEW010000016.1:0-74826 GCA_964538515.1 uncultured Syntrophobacteraceae bacterium | reverse complement strand
GCGGCATTGAGCCCGGTCTTGTATCAGGGCGGACTTCGGGGATTGCGTGGGTTATTCGGGAAGGGCAGCGGATCGGTTAAGGATCGATTCGTTGGGTCGGTCCTGGGCAACTGGACGTCGTGCCGCGATCTCCCGAGGGCTCAGGGTGAGGAGGCCTTTCGAGCATGGTGGCGAAACAGGGGGCAGGGATCTCGATGACAGGCGCCGACAGGATCAATTCCTACGTGGAAAAGGCGCGATCGGTCGGGTCGTGCGTGGAGCTTGTCTCCCCGGAAGCCCTGACCGACCGTCTCCGATCCTTGTGCGATTCCCTGGCGGGACAGGCGTCGAGCGGCCGCGACTCCGAGGTGGGTGAGGTCGGAGCGTGCGATGGTGCTGCTCCCCCCGAAGCCGAAGAAGGTTTCCTGGTTGCGCTCCCTACAAACGGCTGGCCTTCAGGGTTGAAGGAGAATGTTGCAGCTGCTCTGGCTTCGTTCGGCTGTCGGCTTGTGAGCCCCCAGCCCGAGGATGGCGGATATGGCTGGAACCGCGGCTTGCTTGCAAAAGCCCTGCTCGGCGTCACCTATTGCAGGACGTTCCTTGCCGAGACGGGCAGCTTGGTTGTGCCATCCGGGCCCGGGATGGGCACCCTCGCGACACTTCTTCCTCCGATCCACCTGGCCTTGAGCCATCCCGACGGCTGTCGGGCCAACCTCGCGGATCACCTTGCCGATCTGGAGGGCTCTCTGCCATCCCGGCTCACCCTCATCACGGGCCCGAGCCGCACCGGTGACATCGAAGCGTCCATGACAAAAGGGGTTCACGGCCCTCGGGAAGTCCACCACTGGATTCTGGTGTAGTCTGGGGGTCTCAAGTACAGAGGCGCACGAGTGGGTGACCGATGTACCGAGCCTGTGTCCTGTGGAGACAGCTGGATGGCGTAGCACTCCGACCGGCTAATCCGCCGTCTTTCTCCACGCTTCCCAATTGGGGCGGCCCTTGGAGTCACGTAGATGAAGGGTATGGTCGCCTTGGGTCAGCTCATAGGCGATGACATCCATTTTGCCGTCCTGCCCCTTTTCACACATTCCCTTGATCCGAACGTCGTCACCCGCATTGAGCTCGAATTCCTGGCGCTCCAGGTACCAGACCGGGCCCAAGTGGACGTTCACCAGGCCGTGGGTCTTGGTTTCGACCGTGACGGCCATGCCGGGATGCATCCCATCTTCCAACGTGACGGTGGATGGCCGCACCACCTTGCCGGTGTCCTCGAAGGCTTTGCAGGTTTCCTTCACGGGGCATTTGTACGGTGCATACGGACACGGGCGAAACCCTTGTCCGCGCCCTTGGCTCCAGGCCGGGAGATCAAGCGCCAGGCACACAAGCACCATCACGGAAACAGCCACACCCAATCGTTTCGATATCGTCATGGACCATCCTCCTTTCGGCTCTTCTGTCAGCACATCTTATCGCAATTCGCTTAGAAAGCATACACCATGGAGAAAATCGGGGTGATGGCGGCGTCCGTGTTTCGGCCCGCCACGTCGACGTTCAACCCCAACGAGAAGGAGAGCTTGTCCGTGGCGATGTATTCGATCTCGGGGGCAACCGAGAGAAGGGCCGCAGGGGGCGAGTTGGGAGACGGTCCGAAGAGGCGTCCGGTATCCCAGGAGCTGGTCAGCTCCAGGCATCCCACCCACTTGCTCGTGAACGGGTATTCGACGGCCAGGTTGGCGGAGACGAAGTCTCTCGGGTACTGGGGGCCGTCATCGTCCGTGAAGTCGGTTTGGAAGGAATACCAGAGGTTTCCGTAAACGATGAACGGTTTGATGTATTTGGAAACGTTTACGCCGGGTGTCAGGACATAGGCGCCACCTCCGGTGGTGTCGGTCCCGAGCCGGCGGGGATTCAAATGGCGGTAATGGCCACTGGGGAAGGTCGGTGTAAAGACTGCACTGATGGTGGGAAGCGTCTCGGTTTCCTCGACGATGCGGTACTTGAAGGTCAGACTGATGTCTCCGAGACCTCCGAAATTGGAAGAGCGCTCGCCGCCCGGCCCGGGCTCATCCACGCTGCTTGCCCAATTATGGGTGTATGGGATGACCGCGTAGACTTCCATGTTTTTGAAAAGGCCATACGTCAGCTTCAAGCTCATATCGTAGGTGAAAAAGTCTCCCCCCGCCGAAACCCGGCGCCAGCTGTTCGTAAAGGTGTTGGTGACGGCGCTGAGCCCGAAGGTTGGCTGGATGATGAACTTGCCGGTGTCGGCCGGAATGGCCGTATCGGTGATCAGAGGCCCAAAGGTGGCGGGGCATTCCCCTTCCTTGGCTTCCTCCTGCCGGCCCTCCTGCTCCTCGACGGACGGCATCGCCGTATCCGCACTCCAAGCCATCAGGGGGCAGATCAGGGCGAGAACAAGCACCACGGTGAAAAGGCAGCGTTGTGTTTTCATGGTTCCAATCCTCTCTGCAGCATGCATGGGGGGCCGGGGGCCCACCGTCCCGGGTGGGATCCGAATGGCATAAAAAAAGCCACGAAGCCTGTCTTCCTGATCAGGGAGCACAAGCCTTCATGGCTTAGAATTGAGCGCGTATGGGTCGGTTGAATTCAGCTGGCATCTTGTGGTGACGAGACTTCTTGCCTCGAATTGTCTCCAGCCTTGGTACAGGCATTACATCAGCGAGCCTCGGGCGTCAAGCCGGAAGTCGCAAAGGAGGCGTGCCACGCGCGACAGAGGGACGCCGTAACCGCTTCGTTTCTCCAGCCGATCGGGAATTCGCGAGCACAGCTCTATGGGTGGAAAAAGGGCGAGGTCGCAGAGGTTTCCCGTTGGAGCCGCTGGATCTCCCGGCAGCAGGCGTTCTTGAACGTGTAGTCGAGCCCGTTGATGGACATAAGGTGCTCGTCGCGCATGAATTCGGTGGTGAGGTAATCGCGAATGATCCGACCTTGATGCATGACCACCGCGCGGTCGCAGAGCAGCGCGATGATGTCGATGTCATGGCTGATGAGGATTTTGGTCACGGCCAGCTCTTGGAGAATCTCACACAGAAGCAGCTCGCTTTGAGGATCCAGGTTCGCCGTAGGCTCATCTAAAATGATGACCCGCGGCCGCATCGCCAGAACGGACGCCAGCGCCACTCGCTTGCGCTCGCCCGCGCTGAGGTGATGGGGCACGCGCTCTTCGAATCCCGAAAGCCGCACGCGGGCGAGGGACTCCTCGACCCGTGCCCGAACCTCCGGTGCCGGAAGCCCCTGCTGCCTGGGACCGAAGGCGACCTCCTCCCTGCAGGACGGCGAGAAGAGCTGGTCGGCGGGATCCTGGAAGGTGATCCCGATCTCGCGCCAGAGCCCCTTCCGGGTTTTCCCGGCTACGGGCTTTCCATCGAAGAGGTAGGTTCCCCGGCCTTCGAAGATCCCGGCAATGCACGAGACCAGCGTGGATTTTCCGGCTCCGTTCTGGCCCACGATGGCGACGCTGTCCCCCTCGGCGACGGCAAGCCGGACGTCCCGAATTCCCCAAGTGCCGTCCGCATACCGGTAGGCGTAATCGTCGATCCAAATGACGGCGTCCGTGTCCAAGCGGCCGACTGGCGGCGGAGATACGGACGCAACCGCGATGTCCGCGCGATGGTGCGGCTCGGGGGCGTGATCCTGACCCTGGTGATGGTTGTGACCGCTGCCATGGTCCTGACAGCAGCTCAGCCGGAAGGTGAAGTCCAGCCCATGCTCCCTCAGATAATCCCGATGGGAAACGAGATCCTGCATGGTGGTGTCGTGATGGATTCGGCCGTCTTCGAGGACCACCGCCCGATCGCAGAATTCGTAGAGCAGGGGAAGGTCGTGGCTGATGCAGATCAGGGTTCCCGGAAATTCCCGGAGCATCTCGATGAAGAACTGCTCCTGCTTTGGGTCGAGGTTGGCGGACGGCTCATCCAAAACCAAGACCTTCGGTGCCATTGAAAGGAGTGTGGCGAAAGCGGCTCGCTTCTTCTGCCCGTAGCTCAGGTGGTGCGGCGCCTTGTAGCGCAGGTGATCCAGGCCGACCCGGCTCAAGGCTCCCTGCACCCGCTCTTCGACCTCATCGCGTGCCAACCGCTGGTTGCGGGGGCCGAATGCCACATCCTCGTCGAGCGTGTTGCAAAAGAGCTGGTCGTCGGGATCCTGAAAGAGAATGCCGATCTCGAGCCGGGCCCGTGCGAGGTGGTCCCCCGCGAGCTCCCGGCCGAGATAGAGAACCCGGCCTTCCGTCGGACGGTAGAGGCCGTTCAGGTGCTTGATGAGCGTCGTCTTGCCCGCACCGTTCTGACCGACGAGAGCAACCTTGTCGCCGGGAAAGATCTCCAGGTCGATCCCCTTGAGCGCGGGAGCGCCATCCCCATAGCGGTAATGAAGCGCGCGAATCTCGAAGAGTGGATCGGCCTGATCGGCCCGCGGCTCCTTCGAGCGCCGCCCTGACTGGCTGTCGGCCTCCATGATTCGAATCTCCTTTTCTCATCAACGGATATGCTCCAACGGCTCTCGACCGTCCCACTAGAAACCATGCGGCACGATTCTGTCAAGAGAATCAGAGCAGGCGAGGTTTTGTCGTTGACACACTCCAGGAATTGTCCTACGTATCGACTACTCGGGAAGCAGAAGCTTCTTCCTTGTTCAGAGGGCGCCAGAAGGCGCGGCCGATCATCAACGGTTCGTCTCGTCATGAAAAGCCAGCGCGGTCATGAAGGCCAGCATTGCGGTGCTGGCCTTTTTTGCGGTCAGGTCGCATCGGGATCCACCGCAACCATCCATGCCCAAGAGGAGGAGCTCCATGCATCGTCACCGTTTTCTGTCGGTTCTGACCATCGTCGGTTTCTTGCTCGCCGCGCCTATAGCGCACGCCCACTTCGGGACGATCATCCCTTCCGATGACATCGTCTCCCAGGAAGATTCCAAGACCCTTTCGATCGAGGTCAAATTCATCCACCCCATGGAAATGCACTACATGGAGATGGAGAAACCCAAGCGGTTCGGAGTCCTGTTTAATGGGAAAGTCGAGGATCTGCTTCCCACGCTGCAGGAAGCCAAGGGAAAAAGCGCCGACCAGGACAAGACGTTCACCTTCTGGAAGGCAAGCTATGCCATCAAGAGGCCCGGTGACTACTGCTTCTTTGCGGAGCCGATGCCCTACTGGGAGCCCGCCGAGGACAAGTTCATCGTTCACTACACCAAGGTCTGTGTGGGAGCCCTCGGAAAGGAGGAGGGCTGGGACAAGCCGGTTGGCTTGGAGACGGAGATCATCCCCCTCACGCGCCCCTATGGGCTCTGGACCGGCAACGTGTTCACGGGGGTGGTGACCCTCAAGGGAAAAGCGGTTCCCAATGCCGAAGTCGAAGTCGAATACCTGAACGAGTCTCCCGAAAACAAGACCCCCGTCAAGGCGCCGTCGGATCCCTTCGTGACTCAGGTGGTGAAAGCCGACAAGAACGGCGTGTTCACGTACGCGATGCCCAAGGCTGGCTGGTGGGGATTTGCGGCGCTTAAGGACGCATCCTGGAAGCTCAAGAAGGACGGGAAGCCCAAGGACGTCGAGATTGGCGCGGTCATGTGGGTTCACACGACGGACATGAAGTAACCGGCGGGTTTCCGGTTGGAATCAATCACGTCATGCCACCTCGATCTTGCGGGTGGAGGAGGAGCGATCGTGCGTAGTCACCAATTGTCGGTGGTTGCCCTTGCCGCGTGTTTTGCCGTGATGGCGTGGCAGGGATCCGCATCGGCTCACAAAGTGAACCTGTTCGCCTACGTGGAGAACGGCAAGATTCAAGTGGAGAGCTACTTTCCGGACGGGAAGCCGGTTGAGCAGGGTGCCGTTGAAATTCTGGACAGCCAGGGTCAAAAGGTCGGAGAGGGCGTCACCGACAAGGAAGGCAAATGTGTCCTTCCCGTCCCCAAGAAAGACGACCTGACCATCGTGATCAACGCGTCGATGGGCCACAAGAATACTTTTATACTCAAGAAGAGCGAATTGGGGGAATAGCCATGCCGAGCCGTCTGGTTTCACGCATGGTGCTGTGCTGGCTGCTCGCACTCGCTGTGGGGCTCCTGGTGGGGGGGAACGTGAGTCCTTCCGCCCACGCGGGTGAGCCCGGTGCCGAGCAGTCTGCCCTCGCAGGGGATGCAGGGACCTCGCTCGACCAGGCGGCGAGCGATTGCCGGCAGCTTGCGGATATGCTGCAGCAGCAGCGGAGCCTGATTTCCAGAGAGACCGGACAGATCAAGCGCGAGATCGCCGCCCTCAGGGACGATCTCGCGAAACCGGGGATCCGGGAGATCTTTGCCGGAATCGGCTATATTTTCGGCCTGGCCGGGATCGGCTTGTACGTCCACTCTCGCAAGGATCGCGGGCGATCTTAGCGCAGCGCTCCAAAGGTAAGAGTTTCTTACGAGTGGGACCGTCGTTCCGGCAACCCTTTGGCCGGACATGAGAAAAAGAAGAAGACAAATCCTATGCATATTTCCGACGGCGTTCTGCCGCCTTCCGTAGCGTTGGCCGGGTTTGCGGTATCCGCGGCCATCGCGGTGTGGAGTGTCCGCAGAACGCATCCAGAGGATTTCCCGAAAATTGCCGTGGTCACGTCGGCTTTCTTCGTGGCTTCCTTGATTCATGTGCCCCTGGGGCCAACGAGCGTCCACCTGCTCATCCCTGGGCTGGTCGGGATCTTGCTCGGAGACAGCGCCTTTCTCTCGATCGGCCTCGGACTCGTGCTCCAAAGCCTCTTGTTCCAGTTCGGCGGGATCACGGCCATCGGGGCCAACGCGTGCATGATGGGCATCCCCGCCCTCGTGGCGGGCTGGATCTTTCGATGGCTCAAGGGGGAAACGCTGACGCGCCACGTCGTGGCTGGAGTTGTCGCCGGGGGGCTGGGAGTCGTTCTGGCGGTTCTTTTTCTGGCGCTTCTCCTCATGTCGGGAGGCGAAGACTTCCTCGGGGTGGCAAAGCTCGCCATGGTGGCCCATCTCCCCGTCCTTGGGATCGAATCGGCCGTTGCGGGCTTCACCGTCTCCTTTCTTTACCGGGTCAAGCCGGATCTGCTACGCTCTCCACCGACGCTGAAAGCAGAGCGCTGAAGCAATGGATCCCTCGGTGCGCACCATCGAGCTCCCCTTGAGCGTCTTGGCTTTGGCATGCTGTGGCCTGGCTGTGCTCGGCGCTGCGTGTGCCCTCTTCCTGCGCGTATCCCGTTCTCGGAAATCCCCGGATGAGGAAGAGTCCGAGAGGGACTGGGGCATTCCCTCGGTCGACGCCCATGCGGAAGGAAGCTCGCCGTTCCATCGCTGGGATACCCGCATCAAGATCGTCTCCCTCCTGTTCACCATGCTCTGCCTGGCTTCTCTCGAACAGTTGACGTGGGCTGGCCTGGGCCTGATTGCGTCGCTTGTCGCCGTTCGGGTCGCCCGCATCCCGTTCCGGTATCCGATGAAACGACTTGCCGCCATGGGAGCGTTCCTCGGGATGTTCGTCGTGGTCATGCCCCTCACGGCACCGGTACGGAATGGAGACACCTTGGTCACGTTCGAGCACGCCGCGTTCGTCACGCTCAATCTGCGGGGCCTCTGGCTGGCGCTCCTCATCTGCGCCAAGGCCTGTTCCATCGCAGTGCTGATGGAGCCTTTGCTGTCGACGGCCCCGTTTCCCCGAACGATTCAGGCGTTGGCCAACCTGGGAGTCCCGACATTCGTGTGCCAAATGGTCCTCCTGGCTCACCGGTACGTGTTCGTGTTCCAGGACGAGACGCGAAGGATGCTCAAGGGAATGGCGGCGCGGGGGTTCGAGATGCGGAGCAGTCTGGACACGTTGCGCACGGTGGGGAACTTCCTGGGAATGCTCATGGTGCGGAGCTTCGAGCGAACCCAGCGTATCTACGATGCCATGCTCTCGAGGGGCTATGACGGATCGTTTCCCGATGCGGCCGAATTCCGTGCACAAACAGGAGATTGGGCGAAAGCCGGATTCTGGGTGGCATTCGGGATCGGTCTCCTGGTGGCCGATCGGATCATCCGTTGAGCAGGCCGACGGGTGGAGTGGAATAACGGGCCCAACCTTGACAAAACTCCCGAAAGCCGCAATTGTTTCAAGAAGTCATCGCTGTCAAGGCACTCGGGAGGAGGGAAGCCATGACGGAGCCGGCCATCAAGAGAGCGACCTATGACGATCTGTTCGCCATCCCCGAGAGCATGACGGGGGAGATCATCAACGGTGAGCTGCACGTGAGGCCGAGACCGTCCAGGAGGTACAGCAATACAGCCGCATCATTGGGATGAGCCCGGGCCGCCATATCACTTCGGGCGCGGCGGAGGACCCGGCGGCTGGATTATCCTGGATGAGCCGGAAACCGCTTTCAGCGAGAACATCCTCGTCCCGGACACAGCCGGTTGGAAAAGAGAGCGCTTTCCGGTCGAAGAGTCCCACAACTGGATCTCGATGGACCCGGATTGGGTCTGCGAGATTCTCGCCCCGACCACCGCTCAGGTTGACCGGACGGAAAAGATGCCGATTGACGCCCGACACCAGGTGCCCCACGCCTGGCAGGTCGACCCGATCCTCAAGACCCTGGAGGTCTTTCGGCTGGAGCCCGAGCACTGGGTCGTCCTGGGAGTCTACGCCAAGTCAGCCAAAGTGCGAGCGGAGCCTTTTTCCGAGGTCGAGATCGATCTTGGGCTGCTCTGGCTCGAATGACCAATGGATCGGTTTCATCCATCCCGTCGCAGGGAGGGCGACATGCTGCAGAGCGTGAAAGATCGGCTCGGTCGAAGCCGACTGGGGTTCGAATGGCGCTACTGGCGCGGGCAAACCCCGTGGGATACCCAGGTGACGCCTCCCGAGGTCATGGAATTCATCGCCGACACCCCGCCGGGAAAAGCCTTGGATCTCGGTTGCGGCACCGGGACCAACGCCATCACGCTGGCGCGCCATGGCTGGCAGGTCACGGGTGTGGATTTCGCGCCCCGAGCCATTCGGATGGCCCGTCGCAAGGCGGCTGCTGCCGGTTTGACGATCACGTTTCACGCCGCGGATGTATCCGACCTGAGCATGTTGACCGGTCCCTACGACTACGTGCTCGACATCGGCTGTCTCTTCGTTCTCAGCGAGCTGCAGCGGTTGAAGTACGGTTCTGAGCTGACGCGCCTGACCCGGACCGGGAGCTGGTACATGCTCTACGCCTGGCTGCCGCGCCCCTGGCGGGGTGGGACCTGGGGCATTGCGGCCGAAGAGGTGGAGGCTTTGATCTGGAGCGATTTTACGAAGGTGCGTCACGTGATCGGCACGGAAAGCGGACACCCCTCGGCCTGGTACTGGTTTCAGAGGCGATGAGGTTGAAACGGCCAACAAGGAAAAGCCCGGCAGAACAGACTGGTGGGTATTGGGCCGGACGCATTCGTTCGCTGGGAGGCGGCCGAGCATTGGCGATGGCTTCTGAAGTGACTGTCGACTGCATGCAGGGCCGGCAGCTCTTGAGAAATTGCGGCTGTTTCAGTTAGAGTTGCTTTGGTTAGACGAACCCAAGGTTTATTGGATTGCCATTCTTCCGCAAACGGGCTTGCGAGGTGGGAGAACAGTTCAAACGCCAAGAAATGTCAAAGCTTCCCGATTACCTGAAGCCACTCTTCTGGGACGTGGATTTTGAGAGCCTCTCGGTCCGGAGCTCGTCGCACTTCATCATGAGTCGCTTGATGGAGCACGGCGATGAGGCAGCCTGCCGGTTTCTCCTGCGTACATTCGGTCGCGAGGCGCTGAGGATGACGCTGTCCACGAGCCGCTCGCTTTCCAGAAGATCCAGGAAATTCTGGAGTGTCCTCCTCGATCTGGACATGGAATCATGCACCGCGAAACGATACCCGACCCCGTTTGGAGAGTGCTCCTGGGATTGAGCTCATTGGGATCGATGCGATCGGGCTACCTTGCCGGTGGCTCGGGTCTCGCCGTCCAGTTGGGCCACAGAGTCTCGGTGGACCTTGATTTCTTCTTCACTCAGGGCTCGGATCACCTTGACGTTCTAGAAGAATTGCCGCCCCTGCAAATGAGTGCCATCGTGATGGGGCAGACAACGGGCCACTGTGTGCTGATGATCGATGGCGTGAAGGTGGACTTCATACGGGAGAGAATTCCACTCAAGCATCCTCCCATCACCCTTGCTCTGGGTGATGCAACCGTTAAGGTGGCTGATCCCGTGGATATCGGACGCCTGAAGCTCTTTTCCATCGCCAGCCGAGGCAGCAGGAAAGACTTCATCGATCTCTATTGCCTGACCCGGGAAGTCATGCCATTGGGAGATCTGCTTGTCGAAGTGATGGAGGATCAGAAGGGGATTCGCTTCAATCGGCTGCTCTTCCTCAAGGGGCTGGTCGACTTCGAGGAGGCGGATCGGGAGGTTTCCCCCGTTCTCCTTTGGGATATCAGCTGGGAGAGGGTCAAAGAAGATTTGACCCGGCAGGTCAAGGGGCTCGTGGAGGGGTGGGGCGATGGTTGATTCCGGTCGCAAGCCGCTCCTCCAGCTGGGGGATCATCGTGTCGAGCGCTGGGCCTGCCTCGATTTTCGGAGGCTCAAGGCATGGGCGAAGCCCGTCCGACCAATCTCCTGTCAATCCGGTTGTTCGTTGTCTTCCGGCACACATCGCGACACGACCGAACATGGTGCTTGACAAGGGCCGCTGTCCTGAATTAGAAACGTCTCACCGAAAATTTTGATTTCCATCAGGTACACGTGTTTAAAAGGGAATCCCGTGCAATTCGGGAGCGGTCCCGCCGCTGTGAACGGGGACGAAATCCGATCAAGCCACTGTTGATGCTGCACGCATGATGGGAAGGCTCGGAGAGTAGAGCGATCCGTGAGTCAGAAGACCTGCCTGATGAAAGTAAGGTGAACCGGTACGTGGAGATACCGGGCCAGCCATTCGAGGATCAAGTGAACCAGGGTGCAATCCTTAGGGCCAAAAGCTCTAGGGATTTTTTTTTGGGGTCGATAGGGCGCATCGGCTCCGCACCGTTTGTCTCCTCAGCGTAACCCTCAACCCTTTTACCGCCCGGGAGACCACACTCCCGGGCGCTCCATCCACGCGAAAGGCTTCGAATGAAACGAGGGATGATTCTTTACATCGAGGGGGAGAAAGGCGAGTCCTCACCGGCAGGAATGGAGGATGTCGTCGAGACCACCCGGTCATTGGGGGTTTCCGCCGTCAGTCTGGCATTCAAGGAAGAAGACGTTGCCTCGGGCTGGGTCCATCTGATCGCCGGAGGGGTCGGGGAGGTGCTGTTCATGACCGTCGGCTATGATGCTGTCCGGCGGAGCTTTGCATCCAAGGGGAAGCCCGTTCGCTTGTGCGGCTGAAGGCTTGGGACGCGGGGTGCCGTCGATGCAGGGCGCACGAGGGGGACACGGTGCAACGGATCGTTCGAGGGGTACGATCGAGCGAAAAACAACCATTCAGGCATGCCATCACCATGGAGGAGGATCAGATGCAAGGAAAGTGGCTCAACGTCATGGCTTTGCTGGCGGGAATCGCTCTGGTTTCGAGCTCGGCCGCCTTTGCGGCCCACGGGGAAAAGCGGGAGGCGAAAAGGGCTATCCTCATTGCGGCCTTTGGAACCACGGTTTCTGAGGCCCAAAAGGCCCTGGACAAGGTGGAATCCAGCGTGAAGCAGGCTTTTCCCGGGGTCGAGGTCCGCTGGGGGTACACGTCGAGCATCGTTCGGGCCAAGCTCGCCAAACAGGGCAAGGTCCTGGATTCTCCGGAGAAAGCCATGGTGAAGCTCATGGATGAGGGGTTCACTCACGTGGCCGTGCTGTCGCTGCACACCATTCCGGGGGAGGAATTCCACAATCTCATGCACAACGCCCATCTGTTCGGGCAAATGGAAGGAGGCTTCGAAAGCGTCCTCGTGGCCTGGCCGCTTCTCTCCTCCCACGAAGACCACGTCCGGGCGGCGAAGGCCATGATCCAGCACATCCCCGCCTCCAGGAAGCCGCAGGAAGCTGTCGTCCTGATGGGACACGGGAGCGCCAAGCATCCGTCTGACGCCATCTACGCCGCCATGAATCAGGTCTTCTCGGACCTTGATCCAAACGTCTATGTGGCGACCGTGGAAGGCTATCCCACCATCGAGGACGTCATGGCCAAGCTCGAGGCCAAGAAGATTAAGAAGGTCTATCTCATCCCGTTCATGGCCGTGGCGGGGGACCATGCCATGAACGACATGGCCGGGAGCGAGCCCGACAGCTGGAAGTCCCAGCTCACCAAGAAGGGCTTTGCCTGCGAGGCGGTGATGAAGGGCACCGCCGAGTACCCGGAAATCGTCGACATCTGGCTGGACCACCTGAAGACGGTTTTCGCTCACTTCAAGTAGAAGACTACCCAAGACAGAAGACGGCCACTGCATCGATCCAAGGGAAGGGAGTGAAAGACTCCCACCGCCCCGCGACTGTAATCGGGACGAAAGCCGCATCCGTGCCACTGTCATGTTTCAGGCATGATGGGAAGGCGTGGCGAGTAGGATGAACGAAAGTCAGGAGACCTGGTCGATGCGATCACCTTCCAACGTTCCCCGAGGGGGGAAAGGAGGTCTCCTTATGAACAAGTCCCGGCTCATCCTCGTTTTCGCCTTGCTTTGCTCTCTGCCTGCTCCCACTCCCCTTCTTGCTCAGCTTTCCGCGGAGCCTCAGACGCAGGAATCGGCCCAAGAACCATCGACCGAATCCGGCCGGAGGCAGACCTCCGAGGCACCGGCCGAGATCGAGCCCATGGTCGTGACTGCGACCAGGAGCGAGACGCCGCAGTCCCAGCTCACCAAAAGCGTGAGTGTGGTCACGGCCAAGGACCGGGACGTGCAGCAGCAGTACTTCCTGCCGGAGCTCCTCGACAACGAGCCGGGCGTCTATCTGCGACGGCTTGGGGGAGTGGGGCAGTGGAGCAATCTCAGCATCCGGGGTGCTGGAAGCCAGCACGTGCAATACCAGTACAACGGGTTTCCGCTGCGGGATGCCGCCGACACCCAGACCACCATCCAGTACTTCATCGAGGACCTCTATTCCGGCAGCAACCTGAAGCAGGTCGAAATTTTGAAAGGCACCCAGAGCACCCTTTATGGCTCCCAGGCCATGGGAGGCGTCATCAACATCATTCCGGACAAGTGGAAGCGCGGCACCGGGGCGGAGATCCGGAGCGAATTCGGGGAGTACAACACCTTCCTTGAGAACGGTCGATTCTACCACGGCCAAGAGCAGTTCTATCTGGATTTCAATCCCATCTACATCACCAGCGACGGGCAGAAAAACGGCGGTGAGCACGGATTCTATTATGACAATTTCGGCTTCACCGCGGGGGCGGGATACCGGCTCTCGCCCGACATCACGCTGGAATTCAGCTCGATCTATTCCTCCACCGATCTTGCGCTGAGCAAATCTTCCCCCGGGCTGGATGCCAACGGTGAGGTGACGCCCAGCCTTGCGGATCCCGACAAGCATCGAGAAGGCCTGCTTGCCCAATACGGCCTCACCATGAAGCACGACGTTTCCCCCTGCTGGAGCTACAGTCTCAAAGGCGCATACACCGAGACCCAGCGGCATTATTTCTGGTCAACGCTCGGTGGGGATCAGTCCAACTACGATGGGTCCACCGCCTATTTCGAGACCCAGCACAATATCAAGATCACCGACTGGCTCGGCCTCCTGGTGGGACTCGACTACGAGCTCTCCTATTATGACGGTCGTGAGCCGTCCAACCCGAACGCGAACGACTACAGCCCTGTGAGCTTCAAAGAGAAATGGGCCAGCTGGGATGCGTTCAGCCTCGCCGGCTTCAAGCTGCTCGACGAGTCCCTTTTCATCAACCTCGGCGGCCGGTTGAACGACCACGAGAAGTTTGATCCCAAGGTGGTCGGCGAGGTTTCCATGGCCTACCTCTACAAACCGTCCGGCACCAAGATCCATGGGCAGATCGGCACGGGATACCGGACGCCGGGTCTTTACGAAATCTATGGCGGCTACCTTTGGAACGGCAACCTGATCACGATCGGCAATCCGGACCTGGAGCCGGAGGAAAGTGTCGGATACGAGCTTGGCGTGGAGCAGGCCATCCTCGGCGAAATCCTCAAAGTCGGACTCACCTGGTTCCACACGGATTTCGACAACCTCATCCTCTACGACGGCTTCGCCAACCGGTACGCCAACGCCAGCAAAGCCACGGCTCAGGGCTTCGAAACCTCCCTGACCGTCAGGCCTTGGCCCTGGCTGAAGCTCGATGCCGCTTACACGTACACCGACTCGGAATACATCAACAAAGACGACGATCGGTGGACCCGGAGGGAGTATCTCCCTCGAAACAAGGTAACCGGTCTGCTCACCTTAAAACTTCCCTACGACATCACGGCATCCTTCCGCACCCTCTGGCAGGATGAGAAGATCGTGCCCCTCTACGACCCGGCGTTTAACCGGGTTCGATGGGAGGAGCCCTCCGTGGTGACCTTTGACGCGGCTCTCTCCTACACCTTCCTGAAAAAATACCAGGCTTACGTGAGGGTCGAAAACCTTGCGGACGAGGACTACACGGAGGGCGCTTACATCGCCCCCGGCCGGTCCGTCTTCGGGGGAGTCAAGCTGACGTTCTGAGAAAGACAAAGCGGGCTCGCTCCGAGGTGCCGTGTGGGTCCTCCGCACCGCGCCCCGGGCTGGCCCGGGAGGCAAACGTGAGCATGAGCCGAAGTACCGAGCGATCAGAAAACACCCCCGATCCCGTTGGGGCCTCCAGCCGGCCCCATCTCGCCTGTTTCCTGCGCTGGGCGCTCTCTGGGGGCGGTCTCGAGGGGAGCGGAGACTCCTACCATGGAAAAGTCGAGGTGCGGTGCCGGGAATGCGGGGAGCTCTTCGTGAGATACGTCTACGAAAAGACCGTCCGTTGCCCGGCCTGTCGAGGCAATCGCCGGAGACTCTCTGAAAAGGTCGAGACATGAAGCGAATTTCAGCAAAGGGCAGCGGAGTGCCATCCATGTCCAGGCTGCGGGGCGCTCAGGCGGTTCTTCTGGGTCTCATGCTGCTCGCCGCTTCGCTGGATCTCCACGCAGGGACGGATGAAGTCCAACGCTCGCGCATGGATGGAGCCCTTGCGGCGGGCGACGCGGCGATCGACCCCTTTCCCGACAAGGCGCGGCTGCGGTTCGCCCGCTGCTTCACCATCGACTACTACGGCACCTATAAACGAGTGGTGGTACGGGATGCGTGGCGAAACGCACGGGAAACCTTTGTGTACTTCCTGGTGCCCCGCGGCCAGGCGCCTCCCCCGGACTTGCCCAAGGATGCCGTCGTCCTTCCCGTTCCCGTCGAGCGCATGGCCGTCTTTTCGATAAGTTGGACCGCCTTTTTCCCCATGCTCCAAATCGAGGAATCGATCGTGGGGTTGGCCGGTTGTGAATGGGTCAGCACCCCTGAGGTCGTTTCCCTGATCCAAAAGGGAAAGATTGAGGAAATCGGGGACGGCGGCCGCGGCATGAGCCGCAAGATCCACCTCGAGCGGTTGACCCTCGTCAAGCCTGATGCCGTCATGGTCTACGCCACGGGCATCCCCGATTTCGACCAGCATCCGAAGCTGATGGAAGCCGGCTTCAAGACCATCGTGAACGCCTCTCACATGGAAGCGACACCGCTCGGGCGCACCGAATGGATTAAGCTCATCGCCGCGTTTTTCAACCGGGAAGCCGAGGCCGAGCGGCTTTTCGACGAGATCGCTCTCCGCTACGAGGCGCTGGCCGAAAAGACGAAAAGCGTGTCGCACCGCCCCACGGTCTTCTGCAACGCGGCGTGGCGCGGAACCTGGTACGTACCGGGTGGTGCCAGCTACCCCGCCCGGTTTCTGGAGGACGCCGGGGCCCACTATCTCTGGCGGGATGACCGGTCGGCGGGAAGCACGCCTCTTGCCATCGAATCGGTCGTCGACCGAGCGCGGGACGCGGAATACTGGGTGGACACGAACCTGTGCCGCTCCCTGGCCGAGCTGAAGGGACTCGATGACCGCTACAGCCTCTTCGCGTCGTTTCGCTCGGGGAAGGTCTTCAACAACGACGCCAAGATCAATTCCAAGGGGGGGAATGATTTCTGGGAAACGGGAATCGCCCGCCCGGACCTGGTGCTGAAGGATCTGATCAGCATCTTTCACCCGGAGCTGGTCCCCGATCATCAGCGCATCTGGTACCGGCAGCTCCCGGCGGTGTCGGAGGCGGCTCCTTGAGCTCCGAATCGGCAGCCACCCGTCAAGTCCCTGTGCCGCACTCCATTCCGGGTATCGGACCGACCACCTGGGCGCTTTTGCTGACGGTCCCGCTGGTGGCCTTCGTTTTGGAGCTCTGTCTGGGATCGGTTTTGATCCCGCCGCGTCAAGTATGGAGCATCCTGGTGGGGCAGCCCGGCGTTCCGGAAGGGTGGCGGGAGATCCTTCTCATCTATCGTCTGCCCCGGGCCGTGACGGCCATGCTGGGCGGTGCTGCCCTCGGGATGGCGGGACTCAAGATGCAGACCCTCTTTCGCAATCCCCTGGCCGACCCGTTCGTGCTCGGCATCAGCTCGGGGGCGAGCCTCGGCGTTGCCCTGGTGGTCCTGGCCGCCTGGGGGATCGGCTTTCGGCCGATCCTGGAGAGGTCGGGGATTTTCGGAAACACGTCCCTGGTCCTGGCGGCCGTCGCCGGCTCGGCAGCGGTCTTGACCGTCGTGATGGGAATCGCGCGCCGTGTGGAAAGCAGCCTCACCCTGCTCATCATCGGGCTCATGTTCGGATACATCAGCAGCGCTCTGGTCAACGTTCTGCTGCAGTTCGCCCTGGAGCACCAGATGCAAAGCTACATCGCGTGGACCTTCGGCTCGTTCGGCGGGGTGACCTGGAAGCAGCTCGCGCTGCTCGCGCCGACCATCGCCGCCGGCCTCATCCTGGCGCTGGTGCTTGCGAAGCCCCTGAACGCGCTGCTGCTGGGCGAGCGCTACGCGTGGAGCATGGGGGTCAACGTGCGCCGTGCCCGTACCTGGATCATTGTGGGAGCCTCGCTTCTGGCGGGGACCGTCACGGCTTACTGCGGCCCCATCGGGTTTCTGGGCATCGCCGTCCCGCACCTCTGCCGGCTGATCCTCAGAACCTCGGATCACCGCGTCCTCGTTCCAGCCGTGATCCTGATGGGATCCGCCCTTGCTCTGCTCGCCGACGTGCTCGCTCAGGTGCCAGGGACGCGGATCGTGCTGCCTCTCAATTCCGTCACCTCCCTTATCGGAGCGCCGGTCGTCATCGGGGTGATCCTGCGCGGACGGCAGGTCATGGAAGCAAGCACATGAGCGTGGTTATCAGTTCAATCCACGAGGAGCGATACACCGCACTTTCTTGCGGCCGTGGCGAGATCTTGATCCAGCGTGGCCAAGGGAAGACCGTGTTTTTGAGCCAATTCGAGATAGCAGCCATCGTACGCCGTCAGTCCATATTCCCTGGCCAGAAGACGGCAGGCGTTGAGCGACATGAGATCGGGCGGCTCGATTTCGATGGGAAGCGACAAAACGAGCTCTATAGCCCTTGCTGTATCTGCTGGGGTCATGCGCCCTTTCCGCTCGGCCAGCACCAGGACGTCGGCCATTTCGACGACCCAGAGCGGGAGGACGAGGGCTTGTCTTTGGTCGAAGAGCAGGAGGACACGATCCGCCTTCTCACTCGCCTCATCCTGCAGGCACCATGCGGCAGAAACCGAGCAATCGAGGATGAAGCGGTTCAGAAGCGTCTCCCTTCCCGAAGCATGGATTGGATGGATTCCGTTCCGGATCGTGTCCGAAGTCGGAGCGCCTTCAGTTCCTCGATAACCTCTGACACCTCAGCGACTTGTTTGACGTGCGGGGCGGTCAGTTCTGCGACGGGAACTCCTCGGCGTGTGATGATCACCCGCTCTCCACGTCGCGCGCGTTCGAGCAACTGCGACAGCTTGGCCTTGGCTTCGATGGTACTGACAGTCAGAGGCATGGTTGTGTCTCTCCAATCCTGCGGGCGAGCCGCAAAGCTTGCTGGTGAGTCTATTGAGCCATGAAGGCTTTAGACGTCTTCAATCGATCCCCAATTGACGGAGGAGCATGGTGACGATGCTCCACAAGAAAAATAACTCATTGAATACAACTTGTAGGAATTGCTCGCACAAATCAACAGAAATGAATGGCTCGTCGTCGCTGGAGACCCGTCAGCTCGCCGTGGGATACCGCCGCTCCGGGTGCCCGCCGCTTGCCGTGTTGAAGGACGTCAGCCTCACGCTTCGGGAAGGGGAGCTCGTCTGCCTCCTTGGACCCAATGGCGCCGGCAAGTCGACCCTCATCCGCACCCTTGCCGGGATGCTCAAGCCCCTGGCAGGGGAGGTGCGGCTCGGCGGGGACCTTCTTGCCACGCTGTCGGCGAGGGAGGTGGCTCGGCGCATGAGCCTGGTTTTGACCGACCGCCCCGCCGTCGGCCTCATGCCCGTGGCAACCCTGGTGGCGCTGGGACGCCATCCCTACACGCGCTGGGGCGGGCGGTTGACGCGCGAGGATGAAGCGGTCGCGTGGCAGGCCATGGCGGATGTCGGAATTGTGGATCTGGCCCACCGGCCCGTCTGCGAGCTCAGCGACGGCGAGCGGCAGAAGGCGATGATCGCCCGGGCGCTGGCCCAGGAGCCACGGGTCATGATCCTGGATGAAGCGACGGCGTTCCTGGACCTGCCGCGCCGGGTCGAGCTCATGCACCTGCTCCTCGATCTCGCGCGCACCGGTCGACGCGCCATCCTGCTCGCCACGCACGACCTCGACCTGGCGCTCCGGTGCGCGCACCGCTTGTGGCTCCTTCCACCGGGAGGCCCCCTCCATACCGGCATTCCGGAGGACCTGGTTCTCCGGGGGGTCTTCGCCGAAACGTTCGCCGGTTCCGGGGCGCTCTTCGACCCGGGATCGGGGGCGTTCACGGTCCCGTGCGCTCCTCGCGGGTCCGTGACCTTGAAGGCCGGGGGGGTTCCCGGCATGTGGACTTACCGTGCTTTGGAGCGGGCGGGCTATCGCGTTGTCGACGAGGGACGGGCGCCCGTGTGTGTGGAGGTCGACCAAAACAACGGAGTGACCGCCTGGCGCCTCAAGGATCGCGGGACGTGTGGGGAGTCCCTGTCGTCCCTTGAGTCTCTTCTCGATGCTCTGGAAATGACCGTCAAAGTCCCTATGGAGAGGGGTGGCCATGAGTGAGACCCTGCCGATTGGAGTCATTCACCTGGATGTCCGGCACGGACTGGTGGAGGAGAACCGGGCTGCGCTGGCGGCCCATGCGGTCGAGGCCGCACGCCGGGGGGCGAAGATCATCGTGGCGCCCGAGCTCGCCGTTTCCGGGTACAGCTTCGAAAACCGCGGCCAGGTTTCAGCCTGCGCCGAGGTTCTGTGCGGTCCGACTTTTGAGCGGCTGTCGATCGTGGCACGGCAATATGGCGTCTTCATCGCCGCTGGAATCGCCGAACGGGATCCGGCGACGGACATTTATTACAACACGGCTCTGGTGGTCGGCCCGGATGGGAAGCTGGCGGCGCACCACCGCAAGGTCCTTGCCGCCGAGCGGCGCTGGGCCTGTCCCGGAACCCTGTCCCGATCGAGCCTCTTCGAGACGCCCTGGGGATGCGTCGGGGCTCTCATCTGCGCCGACAGCTACGCCGGCCTCCTGCCCAGGTCTTTGGCCCTGCATGGCGTGGATCTGCTTCTCGTGCTCGCCAACTGGCCTCCCTCGGGAGTCGACCCGACGCACGTCTGGCGTGCGCGAGCCCTCGAGAACGGTTACGGGGTCGTGGGCTGCAACCGCACCGGCCTGGACCGCATCATGGACTGCCGGTCCTGCCGGTCCTACGCGGTCACGGCGTCCGGCGAGGTTCTCCTGGATGAAGCCAGCCCCGTATCGGCTCTCTGGATCGTGCGTTACCCCCTTGAGGGAGGCCGGCTGCCGACTGACATTCGGGAGGCGAAAATGGCCGAGCGCCGCCCCGAGGAATTCGGGGCGCTCTACCTCGACGTGAACGGAATCGAGGATTTCGCTGGCCTGTGGGGCCTTCCTGGCGGCGGGCCGCTGGACGTGCGGTGCGTGGTCGCCGGGTCGCGGGAGCAGGCCGCATCGGAGTTAAGGCTTGCCGTCGAGGATTGCGATTCGGTCCCGACCCTGCTTGTCCTGCCGCAGGGCATCGGTGCGTTTTCCGGGGAGGAGCTGGCACGGCTTGTCGAGGAGCGCCCCCTCGCGATCGTGGCCGACCTGTCGGGGCCGAACGGGGAGGTTCCCGCCTACGGACTGTTCTCGTCCGCGCGGTGCATCAGCCTGTTGTCCGGCGAGAGCTTTGTGGTGGTGGACTTCGGGCCCGCACGCATCGCGCTGGTACGGACCGAATCCCTTGCTCACCCGGAGCTCGCCGTATCCCTCTCGAAGCAGGGGTGCGATCTGTTGGTCACCTGCCCCGATCGGTTCGGACCCGACGATCGGCTTGTGCTCGGGGTGAAGTGCCTCGATCGCTCCGCCATCGCCGCTGTCAGCCGGGAGGGAGCCATGATCTGCGAGCCTCCCAAGGGTCATGAGGCCTGGAAAGAGGCCCTGGTCATAGGCTCCGGTGTCTGTGCGGCCCGTCTCGACACCGCCGCCTTGCGATCCAAGCGGTTCTATGACCGGGTGGACATGGAGGTGCTGCTTCGGCGATGAACGAGCCCCGGCCTCAAGTTCGCTATCTGGTGCTCTGGCTCACCACCGCGTGCAACCTCCAGTGCGCCTATTGCTACCGGGGCGATCAGCCGCCGCGGACCATGCCCCTGGAGGTGGCGCGGTCGGCCCTTGAGCTTGCGTCGGCATCGGGTCTGCCCTTTCACGTGCAGATGGCGGGCGGGGAGCCGACCCTGGAGCCCGCGCTCATCGATGCCGTGGCGCGCATGGTACGCCAGGCGGGCTGGCCGGCCACGCTGGCCGTTCAAACCAACGGGACGCTGATCGACCGCAGCCTCATTGAATGCTGCCGTCGCCATGGAATCCGTGTGGGTTTGAGCCTGGACGGTCCCCCTGCGGTCCAGGAGACCATCCGGGGCGGTGCCCGGGCCACGTTCAAGGGGTTGGAGCTTCTGGCCCGCGAGGCTATCCCCGTGCGCGTCACAACGGTTCTGTCTTCGGCCAACCTCAGCCATCTGGGAGAGCTGATGCTTGCTCTCGCGGCGTTTCCCAATATTCGGGGAGTGGGGCTGGATCCAGTTGTTCTGAGGGGAAGGGCACTGCAAATGGAGAGCGCGTCCCCGACCGAAGCGGCCCTGCGCTCGGGAGTGAGGCGCATGCTCGCCATGCACGATCGCGTGAGCCTGCTCCGCAAGGTCCCCATCACCTGGCGCGAAAGGGATGCGGTTTCGCACGCTCTTGCCGGGAGGAAGACGCAGGGTGTCTTCTGCCATGCCTGCCGGGGAGAAAGCCTCGCGGTCCATCCGGACGGCTCGGTGACCCCCTGCGGCCAGACGGCAGGCGATTCAGCTTGGATGGTCGGAACAGCCGAGCAGGTCGACTGGGAGAAGCTCAAAGCGATGTACCGCGGGGTGCGGCTTCAAGGCCCATGTCGCGGCTGCCCGTTGGAGGGGCGATGCCCGGGGGACTGCCCCTCCCGCCTCGAGACCAACAGCGGCGAGCAACTGTCCGCCATGTGCGTGATCTACCGCACCCTTTTGGAGCAGATGCCATGAAAGTCATGAAACTGTGCTACTTCAGCGCCACGGCCACCGAGCTCCCGTCCTTCAGTCAGGGCGTCTCGCGCTTTCTGGAATCCGGGGGACGGGCGGAGGTGACGGCCCGAACCCAGACGCAGCTCTTCGATCAGGCACGATCGAAGGCCTTCGTATCGGAAGCCATCGAGGCCGACGTGATCGTGATCAGCCTGCACGGGGGGAAGGCCTCCTTTCCGGCATTCGATTCCCTGATTCACGCGCTCCAGCAAAGGAAGGCGGAGGGCGGGCACGCTCCCTACCTTCACATTCAGCCCACGGGCGGCGACCAAGAGGCGGTGCTGGCCGCGCGAGAGCATTCCGACGGCATCGAGGAGGGCACTTGGGAGACTCTGAGCCTCTATTTGGCGTACGGCGGGGTACTGAACGTCGAGCGGGCCCTGGCATACCTCGCCCGCATTGTAAACGGTGGAGACGACCCGATTCCGCCTCCCCAGCCCGTCGTCCAGCAGGGGCTTTACCACCCCAAGGTCGGCTACGTGGAGCGCATCGGGGACTACGTCCGCACCTGCATCGACCCGGCGAAGCCCACCGTGGGACTGTGGTTCTTTCAGACCCACTGGCTGAACGGCAACCTGGCCCACATCCACGCCCTCATCGCCGAGATCGAAAGGTGCGGCGCCAACGTGATGCCGGTCTTCAGCATGCGCCTCAAGGACACCAGCCTCGGAAACCGCGGATCGGACGAGATCGTGCAGGCCTATTTCATGGACGGGGATCGCCCGCGCATCGACGTCCTGGTGTGCGCCATGCCCATGTCCATGACCCTCACCCAGCCCGCCTTTGCCGGTGTCTACCCCAGCCTGAATGTAGCGGTCCTCCAGGCCATGACCAGCCTGAACCCTTACGCAGTCTGGAAGGAGAGCGCCCAGGGGCTGGCCAGCATGGATGTGACCTTCCAGGCCGCTCAGCCCGAATTCGACGGGAACCTGATCACGGTTCCCGTGGCGACCCGCGAGGAAGACACGGTGGACCCTCTTACCGGGGCGCTCCTCTCGCGCTACCAGCCCATTCCCGACCGGGTGGCCGCCGTCGTCTCCCTGGCCCTCAACTGGGCGAAGCTGCGCCGCAAGCCCAACTCGGAAAAGCGCATCGCCATCGTCTTCCACCACTATCCGCCCCGAAACGACCGCATCGGCTGCGCGGCGGGGCTGGACACCTTCGCCGCCGTCAAGCACCTGCTCGATGCAATGGCCGACCAGGGCTACCGTGTCGACCGCCGCTACGCCGACGGCGATGAGCTCGCCAACGCAATGCTGCAGCGCATGACGTGCGACCGACGATGGCTCAACCCGGACCAGATGGCCGAGCGGGCCGAGGCAACTGCTGGGCGCGACGTCTTCATGCCGTGGCACAAGGCCCTGCCCGAGACCGTGCGGCACAAGATGATCGACAGCTGGGGCGAAATGCCTGGAGATCTCTTCGTGCATGAGGACAAGCTCCTCTTTGCAGGCCTCGTGAACGGCAACATCTTTCTCAGCATCCAGCCCCCCCGTGGGAAGCTGGAAAACCCCGAGGCCATCCTCCACGACCTCAGCCTCTCGCCGCCCCACCACTACCTGGCCCACTACCGGTGGATCCGGAATGTCTTCAAGGCCGACGCCGTCATGCACGTGGGCAAGCACGGCACGCTCGAATGGCTGCCAGGCAAGGCTCTGGGGCTGAGTGAGGAATGTTATCCCGACCTTTCCATCATGGACCTTCCGAACCTCTACCCGTACATCATCAACGACCCGGGCGAGGGCACACAGGCCAAGCGGCGCTCGTACTGCTGCATCATCGACCACCTGACACCCACGTTCACCAACGCCGACCTGTACGAGGACCTGACCGGCGTTGAGCGCGCCGTCGCCGAGTACACCGAGGCCATGCGCCAGGACCCGGGGAAGCTCCCGGTGCTGGCCGGCCTGGTCTGGGAGGCCGTCGAGAAGGCCGACCTCCACAACGATCTTTCACTCACCCGGGAGGATGCCCTGGCCGACATGAATTCCTTCCTGGGACGGTTGCATGCGTACCTCTCGGAGCTCTCCGACACCATGGTGAGCGACGGGCTCCATGTCCTGGGGCAGGTGCCCGAAGGCGAGCGGCTGGTGGAATTCCTGGTGCAGCTGACTCGGCTCCCAAACGGCGATGTGCCTTCCCTGCGCGAGGAAATCACGGCCGCCATGGGCTTTCGGTACGACGACCTGCTGGACCGTCGCGGCCGGGTGCTCCCCGGAAGCGGAGGCCGGACGGGCGGACAGGTCATCGCCGAGGTCCACGAGCAGGCGCTGCGCCTCATCCGGGACCTGGCCGACCGAGACTACGCCGCGGACGGAATCGCCGAGATCACCGCACACCACCTGGGTCGGCCTCAGCCACGGGTGGAGCGGGTCCTGTGGTACGTGGCGGAGACCCTCGTACCCAACATCCGGCGCACCCGCGAGGAGATGACGGCGGCACTGAGCGGTTTTTCCGGCGGGTTTGTCCGACCGGGACCTTCCGGCTCGCCCAGTCGGGGCCAGGCGGACATCCTCCCCACGGGGCGCAACTTCTACTCCCTCGATCCGCGCACCATCCCCTCGCCCGGCGCCTGGGAGGTGGGAAAGGCCTTGGGAGACCGGCTGATCGAAAGGTGCCTGGAGGAGGAAGGAAGATACCCCCAGAGCGTGGGCATCATCGTCTGGGGCACCACGACCATGCGCACGCGCGGGGACGACATCGCGGAGATCCTTTACCTGCTCGGACTGCGCCCCGTGTGGCAGGCCAACGGCATCGTGAGCGGCCTCGAGGTCATCCCCCTGGAGGAGCTGGGGCGCCCCCGCATCGACGTGGTGCCCCGCATCTCCGGGTTCTTCCGGGATGCGTTTCCCAACCTGGTCCAGCTCATCGACAAGGCCGTCCAGATGGCGGCAATGCTGGAAGAGAAGCTCGAATCCAACCTCATCCGCCGTCACGTCCTGGCGGACCGGGAGATGTACCGGAGAGAGGGGGCCGGCGAGGACGAGGCCTGGCGGCTCGCCACCCTGCGCGTCTTCGGCTGTCCGCCGGGGACGTACGGGGCCGGCGTCGCCGAGCTCATCGAATCCAAGCAGTGGAAGACCCAACAGGACCTGGGCGAAGCCTATATCCTGTACTCCTCGCACGCTTACGGACAGGGCGTCTACGGAGCCCGGAATCAGAAGCTCTTCCGACAGCTCCTTTCCCGCATGGATGTGACCGTCAAGAACGAAGACTCCCGAGAATACGACATGCTGTCGTGTACGGACTTCTACAATTACTACGGCGGCTTGATCGCCGCATCGGCCACGGTCCGCGGCACCATGCCCTTCGCCCTGGTGGGGGACAGCTCCGACCCGCGGCGCGTGCTGCTCCGAACCACCCAGGAGGAAGCCAAGCATGTCCTTCGCTCGCGCCTCCTCAACCCCAAGTGGCTCGAGGGGCTCAAGCGGCACGGCTACAAGGGGGCCGGCGACATTTCCAAGGTCATGGATATTCTCATCGGGTGGGACGCCACGGCGGAAGTCATGGAAGACTGGATGTACGAGCGGGTGGCCAAGCGCTACGCCCTCGACCCCGAGATGCGGAAGTGGCTCAAGGAGGTCAACCCCTACGCCCTCCAGAATATCCTGGACAAGCTGCTGGAGACCATCGAGCGCGGCATGTGGAACGCCGACGATGAAGTGCGCGACCAGCTGCGCGACGCCTACCTCGACATCGAAGGCGAGATCGAGGAAGCCACGGATACAACCACCGGGACGACCAGTATGGTGGAGGCGGTGGTCGCATGAAAACTGAGGTCTGCACGGCGCCGCTTGAGGGGGGCGTGCAGAGCTCGACCTTCCTTCGAGGATCTGATGTCCAAGGAGGCCTCATGAGCAAAGAGATCCTTTATTCGGATCATCTCATCGAATTGAGCCATGACGCGATCCTGCTTCGCGATTTCTTCTATCCGTTTGGATCCAAGCGAGTGGCCTTCTCGAAGATCAACCATGTGGTCCTGCTGAAGCCGAGCCTTTGGACAGGGAAGTACAGGCTCTATGGAACCGGGGATTTTCGAACCTGGCTCGGGCCCGACATGAGTCGAGCCTCACGGGACCGGATCTTCGTGCTCCATCCGAAGCGGGGATGGTGGCGCATGGGCTTCACCGCGGTGGACTCCGCGGCGGTCGAGGCAACGTTGAGAGAAAGCGGGCTGTGTCTCGTGGCGCGTCCGTGAAGACGTCTGCAACCCACAACAGCGTCAGAAGGTGATGCCATGCGATGGGCTTCGAGCTTCGGGTTTCACCGTTTGCACTTCGAGTTGGCGGACCGAGCTGATCAATCATCTTAAGGAGTCGCTCACGTCATGGAAACGGTCTTCGAATCCCTCCCAGGGAGGCTGAACGATCGAAGGCACGGCTCAGCCTCCTTCGAAAGGTGCTGCCCTGGATTTGAAAACCCGGAAGGAGCGGTGATCGGAAGCGGAAAGCTCTGGTGCGCCTTTTTGATTTCCATCCTGTTGCATGGCTTGCTGCTGAGCGCGCCTTTTTCCATGAATACGATGCGGCAGCCCCACTGTGAAGAGATCCAGCTCTTCCTTGCGAGAGGGGGAGGCGCGCCGGCGGCCACGGTCGGTCTCCCCGAGCTTCCCGAAAACCTGCCAGCGGAGGCGGTGCAGGTGCCCGAACCGCCGCCACGGGAGCCGGTCATGGCCGAAAGGGTGATCCCAAAGCCTGCGCCGGTGAAACCGGCGAAGAAGAGACCGGTCGTCAAGGCCACCCCGAGGATGAACGAGCCGACCCCGGCCGAGGGATCCGTCGGGCGCGAAATGCCGGCCCGAAATGCTGGTGAGGGGTCTTCCGATGGCCAGACCGTGGCTTCAGCCCGCCCCGGTCTCCAAGGCCTGGGATCGGCGGTCCAGGGTCCGGTGGAATCGCGCTTCGGCGCCTCAGACGGCCCTCGATTCCTCCGGAGAGTGCTCCCCCATTATCCCCAGCTGGCCCGGGAGATGGGCAAGGAGGGGACCGTGCTGCTGCGACTCACCATCGATGAGCGTGGGCGCCTCATCGAGGCCGTCGTGGTGCGGGGCGCCGGGTCCGGCTTTGACGAGCAGGCTTTGCGGGCTGTCAAGGAGTCCACGTTCAGCCCTGCCAAGCGAGAGGGAAGGCCGGTGATGTGCCGAGCCAATCTTCCCGTCAAATTCATTCTTGAAGGATCTAACGATGATTGAATTTTTTCTCAAAGGCGGGCTGCTCATGTGGCCGATCCTCCTGTGCTCCATCGTGGCCCTGACGCTCATCATCGCGAAGGCGTTGCAGCTGGGGAGCGTCCTGGGTCGTCTGTCATCATCGGCCGAAAGACTGCTGGAGAAGCATCCTCCGGTGGTTTCCCCCATCATCGACGGCATCCGACGCGGTCTGGATGAGGACCAGTTGTCATTGCTGGGATCGCGAGCCATCCGAAGCCTGGAAAAAGGGCTCGGGCTGCTCTCCCTCATTGCCGTCATCGCTCCCCTCTTGGGCTTCACGGGCACCGTCACCGGGATGATCCAGGCGTTCATGGTCATCGCTTCTCACTCGGGTGGCCGGGTGGAGCCCTCTATGGTGGCCGGGGGCATTTACGAGGCTCTCATCACCACGGCCGGTGGCCTCTTCGTCGCCATCCCCGCGCACGTGGCGCTGCACTTCCTGGAGGGGCGGGTGGACGAGATCGGGCTTCGGATCAAGGAAATGGCCATGGTCCTCGTGGAAAGGAGAGGCCATGGAGTTTGAGAGGCGAAAGCGGCGACACAGGCACATCGACGTGGCCCCGCTGGTGGATGTGGTGTTCAACCTGCTGCTTTTCTTCGTGATCACCTACAACGTCACCAGTGAGATGGGCATCAAGGTCCGTCTCCCGGAATCCATGACGGCGGTGGAGCAAATGGAAGAGCCCATCGTGATTGCGCTGACTCGAGACGGAAGTGCTTTCATCGACGATCACCCCGTGCCCCTCGACCACATCCCCGCGATTTTGAAACGGCGGCTCGAAGATTCGCACGCGTCCTCCATCCAGATCAAGGCGGACCAGCAGGCGGACGTGGGGCTCCTCGTGAAGGTCGTGGACGGGGTGCGGCTTTCGGGATGCACGGCCTTCCAGATCGTCACGGACCGTTGGGCTGAAGGCCCGTAACGCGCGGATTGTTTTGGAGGACTCACCCATGCTGCTCGGAAAATTCTACGATGGACTCGAAATCCATCGTGAGGAAAAGATCGTCTACGCCCGCTTCCTGGTCCCCCATCGGGTGATTTCCACGTGCATGGCGGCGGGCGGGCTGCGGGATGATCTCACCCACTTGTACAATCACCAGTCCTGTGAGCCGACGGGTCACCACCAGGCCATGCACGCCCAGATCGCCCGCCGGCCCGATGTCTACCGCCAACTGGTTGCGTCGCGGCACGGCCTGCCCCACGCGGAATGCGCCACGCTCGGAACGGCTGCCAACATGCGCTATGCCGTCATCAAACATCGGACGTTTCGGGAGCTTCAGGTGATCGCGGTGTGTACGGGAGGAGTCGAGACCAACGCCGGGCGCGTGGGGGATCCCGCCGCCGTCTACGAGATGGACGGTGCCTACGAGCGGGTGGGAGTGCAGGAACCGGTGACGCACGGGACCATCAACACGCTGCTCTTCATCAACCGGGAGCTCACGCCCGGCGCGATGGTGCGCTGCGTCATGACAGCTACCGAAGCCAAGACGGCCGCCCTCCAGGAGCTGGCCGTCCACTCGCGCTACTCGGACGGGCTGGCGACAGGCACGGGCACCGACCAGATCGGTGTCGCCTCGCGCCTCGCCAGCGGAATCCCCCTCACCGGGGCAGGCAAGCATAGCGTCCTGGGAGAGCTCATCGGCAAGACCGTGCACGACGCCATCTGTGGAACCCTGGCCCTGCAAAACGGGCTCACTCCCGAGGGCCAGCGCTCCGCGGTTCTTCATCTGGCGCGGTTCGGGGCCACCAAGGAAGGTATGCGGGAGGCGGTCGCCGCTCACCTGAACGGCTCGGACAGCGCTCTTTTCCGCGCGAATTTCGCCTGCGTTGAACGGGACCCGCTGGTGGTGGCAGCCGTGGCGGCCCTGGCTCACCTGCGGGACAAGGTGGTGTGGTCCATCCTGCCGGAAAGCTGCGCTCCCGAGCTTGTGGCCACTTACGGCGCCCAGATCGCCGCCGCCGTCTCCGGTGACAGTACGCGGTTGCCGGCCTACCGGGACGAGATTGCCGCGGCGGGCTATACCCTCGCCAACGGAGACCTGCTGCGCTTGGCCGCCCATGCCATGGCCCTGGGCTTCCGGGAAAAATGGCCGGAGCCCGAGGTCCTGGAAGCGGATGAAGCATCAGCACCAGCGATGCCGCCCGCATCGGGCCTGGCCGAAAAGGGGAGCTGAGCCGTCGGCCAGCCGTAGAATGCGCAGCTTGTATTCAGCGGAGAACTTGCGCCGCGTGGCTTTTTCCGGAACCCCGGGGTCCGGCGTCCCCGCAGTCACTAGGCCTTCTTTCATTCAGGCTACCTCTCTCATGGCTGTCTCCTCCCCACCCTCGACTCTAATTTATCATAGGGGAGATGTCTCAGTCACATTGGCACAGAGGGGCTGTTCCGATGAATGTCATCGTGGCAGATGGTACAAAGCGTTACGAGATTCTCTTCTGTGTTCTCCCCGCCTTTTACATGAGGTTTCACATGATGCAATTCCAAATGTCGAGGATCGGACCTATTCCACTCTTCATGCGTCCATCCACATTTTTGGCACCTGTAGCCATCTCTTCTTAAAACCCTGCGTTTGACGGTATCCGGAATATGTCGATCATGTTCAGGGCTCTGTCGATCTGCTTCCAGCAGATATATGCCTATGTCCAGATCGGGGCGACCTGTATTCTTGGTGACAATAGGCCAGCCAAATTCAGTGCGCAATTCTCTGACCCGTCTGGCCCATTCTGATCTGTCTTTTGCCACATATCGAAGTTCTTCACCAGATACTGGCTTACCAACATTCTTGAGAAGGTACTTCAGAATCTTGTCTCGAACAGACAAGTTCTCTTTTCTGATTTCGTTCGCAAGGAACCAACGATGAGCAGCATCCCGGTCCTGTGCTGTACTCAGCAGAATATAATCGGAAGGGCTCATGCTTGAGGCATCAACGTTCTCAAGGGGAAACTCACCTTCTTCGGTCATCTCCTTGGCCGTTACTCCGTTTACAATGAGCCAACCGAACTGCACTTTGAGTTCCCTGACCCTTCGAGCATATTCCTGAATTCCCGAGACAACAAGAAGTTCATCACCGGCGATTACCGTCTGTGGATACCTCTGGAAATAATGCAGTATCCTGTCTCTCGCACTACGAGCTACGTTCCTTGGGATTAGCGATTTACCGAGGTTTCTCAGTTGATGGAAGCACGGAACAAGCGCAAGGACTTTTTGTCGTAGGCTGTCTGATTTCAGCTCATTTTCAAAGTTGATAATGAGTTTTTCGAGTTCTTTTCTAATCGTTTCCGATGTTTTCATCTTCTACTGGAACTCCGGGTTGTTCAGTATCTTTCCCTAGGAAATTCTCTATCTTGTACTTCAGCTTTGACAAGTTCCTTATCTCACATTGCCAGATTACCAGTACAGTCCAGCCGAGAGCCGCAAGTTTGGCTAGATTTTGGCCATCTCTTTGAATGTTCTTGTCGAGCTTCTTTTGCCAAAACTCTTCATTTGTCGAAGGCCGCTTTGCTCTTGGACATCCAATGTGTCCATGCCAAAAACAACCATGAACAAATATGACTTTTCTGTGCTTCGGCAAAGTGATGTCAGGATTTCCGGGGAGGTCCGTTCGATGAATTCTAAAGCGATGGCCCATTCTATGAAGTAAAGATCGAACGAGTAGTTCCGGCTTGGTATCCTTTCCGCCAACCCTGGACATTATCCGGCTTCGTTTATCCTTGCTGAAGACGTCCATCCGAATTCCCAACAGATCGGCTTGAGAGAAGGACATGGACCACATCGGCTACGCGTGCAGCAAGCAAGGGTGGAACAGCATTGCCTATCTGTTTTGCGATTTCAATTTTGGAGCCCGTGAATTCAAAATCGTCCGGAAAGGTCTGGAAACGGGCCGCTTCTCTGTGTGTGATCGGTCGATGTTGCTCCGGGTGGAGGTAACGCCCCTTTTCAGGTTTAAAAAACTCAGTTCGAATAGTAAAAGCAGGCCTGTCCCACCAAAGCCGGCCAAACAGATCCGTGCCTCCCTGCTTCTTTCTGTGCCAACAATCCGGTGTGAGTTCAGGGGCGATCCTTTGTAGATCGAAACGATTCATACCCTGTTCAGGTATGGCTTTATACCTTCTTAGACTTTTCTCAGTCGGAGTTCTCCCAAAATGAAGGTCGAGCGGGGGAGCAACCTTCCTTATCTCTGTGCCTTCCGGAGGAGGCAAATCCCCAATGGCATCCCTGACCGTTTTCCATGGTTGCGGTTTTCGGATGTACGTGTCATTTCCAGACATCGCAAAGGTGATCTGAATACCGCCCGAATTTGGCTTGTAGTGTGTTTTTCTAGGAGGGAACAAGACTGAAGGATCTGAAAATCTGCACCCAATAATAAAAGCACGGAGTCTCAGCTGTGGTACTCCGTAGTCTGCCGCCAAAAGCTTGCCGTGCCAAATTTTGAAACCCATAGATTCGGCAAGCCCAACAATTTCTCCATGCTCAAATGTCCCAATCAACTGGGGTACATTCTCCATCGCGAAGATTTGAGCATCGCATCTTTGTACCACTTCCAAAAATGGCCTCCACAACTGTTTTCTCGGGTCACTCGCTCTCTGTTTATTCAGTAAGCTGAATCCTTGGCATGGGGGACCCCCTATGACCACATCCGCAGATGGTATTTTCACTTTTCCTTCTCTGAGGATATCAACGAGGTCTCCGGAAACACAATGTGGACCAAAATTCCTGTTATAGGTTTCAGCACAGAATCTATTGAAGTCGTTAGCCCAGATAGGTTCAAAGGGTTGACCGAACTTCTCGGAAAAACCGAGTGTCATACCGCCTGCCCCGGAGAACAGGTCAATCAGTGTGTACCTAACGGAAGATTGGATCGATTTTCCCTTGGAACGCGCCTCATACGCGCGCTGATCCTCGTTTATCAGGCGGGCAGCCTCAAGACCGAGCATTCTTAACCCCTGCTAACAAGCGATGTTTCATCCGGAAAGCTCCGCTTCGCTTCCACAAACCAAATAATATTATATCACTACCGGAACGGTATCGCCATTCGAAGTTCTGGTCGCTTCCAGCCGCAGCTGATTGGTATTACATGCGCGCCACACGGTTGACCGGTGCGACAACGGTCCGGGTGGTCGTCAGCCACGAAAACATCACCGCGCTCAAGCAGGCGGAAGAAGCCCTGCGAAACCGAGAAGCGGAGCTCGAGCAGCAGTCTCGGAACCTCGAAGAGGCGAACACCGCCCTCAAGGTGCTCCTGCAGCAGCGGGAGAACGACAAGCGGGATCTCGAGGAAAACGTGCTGGTCAACATTCGCAATTTCACCTTGCCTTACCTTGAAAAGCTGAAAGCAGCGCGCCTCGCTCCCCAGCACCAGACCTACCTGGAGATCATGGAATCCCACCTCAAGGAAATCGTCTCACCCTTTCTGCGCAGGCTGAGCGTACAGCATCTCCAGTTCACGCCGCAGGAGATCCAGGTGGCGGCCCTGGTCAAAGAGGGCCGCACCACCAAGGATATCGCGCTGTCGCTGAATTTGTCGACGAATGCCGTAGAGTTCCACCGGAAGAACATCCGGAAGAAGCTCGGCCTGAGCAACGCCAAGACCAACCTGCGGTCGTACCTGCTTTCTCTTGTCTAGCAGTAGTTTTTTGCTGCCGTTTAGCTCCTGTTTTTCTACTGTTGCTTTCCTGCGGCGCCGTGTCATTCTTAGGCCATCGCATGCATGGGGCATGCAGTCGATTTTCTGCCATGAGGTGAGTCACCCCTTGAGAAAGGAGATGTCATCATGCTGTGCAGCCTCTCGACCAAACTGGGTCAGGAAGAAATGAGCGCCATTCAAAATCTGGAAAAAGAGCTGGGGAATCCTCTCCTGGCCTTTTCCTGCCACCCCGTGAATCCCGCTTCCATCAGTGACGATCAGCTGGCCAAAATTCAGGCGCTGGAGAGCCAACTGGGCATTTCGCTGGTTGCCGTGAATGCATGAGAAGACTGGTCATGCCATCCCCTGCGGGGAGTCTTTGGGAGGCGGCCCCCCTGAAGACTCCTGAGCTCCACTTCCCTTGATTCAGCACGGAGACCGCTCCCGGCCTGCAACACCGGCACAAGCCGCTGGCTGTGCCTCGGTGCAGTGGCGGTCTCCACCAGGGCTCTGCAACGTTGGGATTTGTTGCGGGCTCGGATTGTGGTATAGGGAGCATCGTAACGGCGGCATGAAGCCGCTCCGCACTTCCAAGCATTCCAGGGCACGGCCCGCGGCGTGCGCGATTCGGTATCGTGCCGTGCGGGCTCATGCACGAGCCAACGGAGGTCACGAAGGCCCCGAATCCCGATGAAGGGATACGGGGCCTTTTTTTATCGGGGGGAGTCATGGGTGATCGGAGGATCGAGGCGGGAAGGGCGTTCGGCAAGCGGCGCCGGTTGAGCTGGGGCGTGTGGCTGGCTGTGTTTTTCCTCTTCGGCTGTACGGAGGCGGACCGCGGGGTACCGTCCGACAGGTCCGCGCTTTCAGCGGGCAAGCTCAAAGAAGTCCAGCTGCCGGGTGGCGATTGGGGCCTTCCGACGCCGTTTTCCTTCTATCCCAGGGGACCGGGGTACGTGCACCTGAGCCTGGTCTACGACACCTTGGTCTGGAAAGACGAGAAGGGCATTGTCCCATGGCTCGCGGAAAGCTGGGAATGCTCGGCGGACGGCCTCACCTGGACCTTTCGTCTGCGGCCGTCCGTCCGCTGGCAGGACGGCGCTCCTCTCAGCTCCCGGGACGTTCGGTTCACCTTTGAGTACCTCAAGACCCATCCCGTCGAGTGGTTTCCCGTATCGAAGGCCGGCAGGGTCGAGACGCCCGACGCCGCGACCGTGCGCTTTCACCTGGAGGCGCCCTATGCGCCGTTTCTCGGTCATCTCGCGGGGAGTGTTCCCATCTTCCCCGAGCACCTCTGGAAGGATGTCCCGGACCCTCGGGCCGCAGCTCTCCCCGATCGGGCCGTCGGGAGCGGTCCGTACCGCCTGGTTCAATACGACAAGGCGCAGGGTGGCTATGAATACGCGGCCAATCCGGACTTTTTCCTGGGCGCGCCGCGGGTTGCGAAGCTGCGGTTCGTTCCGGCGCCCGACCCCGTCGCGGCCCTGGACAGTGGTGCGGTCGACCAGGCGAGCATTCCTGCGGCTCTCATGGACCGGTTTCGCACGCAACCCCGCTTTCAGCTCAAATCCGGCCCCGCCTATTGGGTGCTGGCACTCCAGATGAACCGCGACCGGCCTCCCTTTTCCCAGCTCGACGTGCGCCGTGCCGTCGCGCACGCCATCGACCGACGGGCGCTGGTCGAGCGGGCGGTGCCCGGCGGGCTGGAAGGCGCTCACCCCGCCAGCCCCGGGTTTTTGCCGCCGGATTCCCAATGGTTCGATCCCTCCTGCCTCGAGCGCTATCCGTACGATCCGACTCGGTCCAAGGAATTGCTCCAGTCGTCCGGCATCGCGGGTCGGGACGGGGACAAGGTTTCGGATGCTTCCGAAGGCAATCCTATGGCGCTCACCCTCATCACGACCTCGCCTTACCTGCGCGAGGCCGAGCTGCTGCAGACCTGGCTTGGGCAGGTCGGCTTCTCCATCGAGGTCAAGGTGCTCGATGTGAAGACGCTTGACGCCAGAGTACGCGAGGCGCGCTACGACCTGGCCCTGAGCGGCCACGGAGGGCTCGGGGGCGACCCGTCCGTCATCATGGGATTCGGGACGGTGAATGAAGGGGGCTGGTCCGGTCAAACGCCCTCGACCCCCGAGTACCGTCTGGCCGCAGAGCGGCTGCTGGCCTCGGCGGACGCTGCCGAGCGGCGGTCCCTCTGCCAGGCCATGCAGCGGATCTACGCCGACGAGCTCCCCACGCTTCCCCTCTACCACCCCGTGACCGTCATCGCGTATCGGCCCGAGGTCCTGCGGGGCTGGTTTTTCACGGCAGAAGGCGGAATCGGCATAGGAGTCCCCATGGCCTTGAACAAGCTTGTCTTCATGAGAGGGGAGTGAGGCGTGGTCGTTTACTTGTTTAAGCGGGTCTGCTCGTACGCGGCGGTTCTCGCGTTGGCGCTGACCCTCAATTTCATGCTGCCGCGACTCATTCCGGGGAATCCCATCGAGGAGCTCACCGGCGGCGTGGGGAGTGTGGCGGTGGCTCTGGACCCGCAAGCCAGGGACGCCCTCCGAAGCTATTACGGGCTGGACCAGCCCCTTGCCGTCCAGTTCGGGCGTTATGTGGCGGGACTGCTTCGCGGGGAGCTGGGTTATTCCATTCACTACCGGTCCGCCGTGACGCCCCTGTTGGTCGAGCGTCTGCCGTGGACCCTCATGATCACCTTGAGCGCCGTCGTGTTGAGCTTTTCCACGGCGATTTTTCTGGGAGCGCGAGCCGGCTCGAGCGAGCACGGGGAAGGCGCCGTCCTGGTGCCGGCGGTCCTGCTCGAGAGCATGCCCTCCTTCGTTTTGGGCAGCATTCTTCTGGTGCTGTTCGCCGTCAAGCTGCCACTGTTTCCCTTGGGCGGTGCCTACACGCCGTTCACGGGGGTCACGGGATGGGGGAAAGTGCTGGACCTGGCTCATCACGCAACTTTGCCGGTCCTGGTCCTCGCGGCTTCGAGCTTTTTTTCGGCCTACCTGGTCGTTCGCAGCTCGACCCGGCTTGTGGCCCGCGAAGCCTATGTGCTCATGGCGGAAATGAAGGGGTTCTCGGAGCGGGTGATCCGGTACCGATACGTTCTGCGCACGGCCTTGCTTCCCGTGGTGACTTTCTTCGGGCTGCGGCTGGCCTACTCGGCGGGGGCGACCATCATGGTCGAAGTCCTCTTTGCCTATCCCGGCATCGGGAAGCTCACCTACGACGCGGTCCTGGCGCATGACTACGCATTGCTTCAAGGGACGTTCGCGGCGTTTACCGTGTGGGTGCTTCTGATCAATTTCATCACCGACAGCCTGTATGTGCTCCTCGATCCCCGGGTGAAGGAGGTCTGAGCCCATGGCGAAGTCAGGGATCCTCTCCACCACCTTTTGGAGCCACCCCACGGGAAGAGCCGGTGTGGTCGCGTTTGCCCTCCTGACGGGTCTGGCTCTCGCGAGTGCGTGGTGGAGCTCCGCCCCGCTTGGAGCCATGGCGGGTCCGAGTCTCGCACCGCCCAGCCGGTCCCATCTCCTGGGAACAAACGGGCTTGGCCAGGACGTGCTGCATCAGCTGCTCACGGGAAGCGCGGTTTCCCTTCTCGTGGGGCTTTCGGTGGGGTTGGGCGCGACGTTTCTGGGATTCGTGATCGGCTCGGCCGCCGGCTATTACCCAAGGCGGCTCGGGATTGTGCTCATGCGGCTCGTGGATGTGCTGATGGCCGTCCCCCGCCTGCCGCTCATCATTCTCCTGGCCGTCCTGCTGAGGCCCAGGCTCATGAACGTCCTCGGCGTGCTCATCCTGCTCCTGTGGCCGGGCGTGGCGCGCACGATCCGCGCTCAAGTTCTCTCCATTCGGGAGCGGGACGCCATTCGTTTCGTCCGCTTTTCGGGCGGCGGCTTTCCCTATGTGCTGCGCCATCACCTGTGGCGGGAGCTGCTGCCGCTCCTGATGGCCAAGGCGGCCGCGACGGCGAGTCATGCGATCGTGGCCGAGGCCGGCTTGAGCTTCCTGGGGCTCGGGGATCCGACCCTGAAGAGCTGGGGCACGATGATCCGAAGCGCGCTGGATTATCCGGGGATCTTCTGGACCCCGGCCTGGAGCTGGTGGCTGCTGCCCCCGTCGATTCTCGTGAGCCTTGCCGCGCTTGCCTTCACCCTCATCGGCTACGCACTCGAGGACGGGATGCGACACAGGGAGGCCGCATGAGGCTCTCCGTTCGAAACCTTACCCTTCTTGCCGCGAGGCGAGCCATCTTTCCGATCTGGGACGTGGACCTGGAAATCGGGGAGCAGGAGCGACTCGTGGTCGTGGGGGAATCGGGAGGCGGGAAGACCAGCCTGGCGTGGGCGATGCTGGGACGCCCCCTTCCCGGGCAGCACGTTGTCAGGGGGAGTGTGCTCCTCGACGGCAACGATTTGCTCGCACTCTCGGCGGAGCAGCGGGCTGGTCTCTATTACCGGCGTGTGGCCCTCGTTCCGCAAAACGTGCAGGACACCTTCCATCCGACCCGGAGGCTTTGGGAGTCGGCGCGCGAAGTGCTGCAGAAGGAGTCGACCGGCCGTCTCCGGCGAGGCGAGGTCCTCGACGCCGTCGATCCTTGGGGAAAGACCCTTGATGTGGCTGCGAGTCTATGGGATTCCTGGCCTCACCAGCTCTCCGGGGGGCAGAAACAGCGCATGGGGCTCATCCTGGCGCTTCTCAACGAGCCGAAGCTTTTAATCCTCGATGAGCCGACCCACGCGCTGGACGAGTTGACGCGCGCGGCGCTCGTCGCTTTCCTGAGGGCGTGGCAGTCGACACACCACTGCAGCGTGGCGTTGCTCACCCACGACATCGGGTTGGCCCGATCCTGGGGGCAGCGGATGGTCGTGCTTTATCGCGGAGAAATCGTTGAGGAGCTGCCTGCCGGGAGTGCGAATGCTCCCCGCCACCCCTATACGCGGGGTCTCATGGATTCGGCGGTCCGCCTCGGGGACGCTCCCTACAGCCGCCAAGCTATCTCGGGACATGCCGCACCCCTTCAGGAGCAGCCCGAAGGCTGCGGGTTCAGCGATCGATGTCCCTGGAGCGAGCCGCGCTGTTTCAGGGAAAGGCCCGTCCTGGTCGGGACGGATGGCCATAGGGTCAAATGTCATCGTTTGACCCCATTTCAGACAACCAGGGCTGTTTCGGCCCGATGAAAGAGAGGACCCTCATGGCGGAAGAATACCCCCGAGATCTTCAGGAAGCGATTCGTTTTCACGGGCACATGTGCCCCGGGCTCGCGATCGGCTATCGCGCAGCCAAGGCACTCCAGGCCTATCTCGATGTGGAGCGCCCCGAGGATGAGGAGCTGGTTGCCATCGTCGAATCCGATGGCTGCGGGGTGGACGCGATTCAGTTCATCCTTGGATGCACCCTGGGCAAGGGAAACCTCATCTACCAGGACAAGGGGAAGCAGGCCTATACGCTGATCAACCGCAAGCAGGGGCGGGCCGTTCGTGCCGTCGGCAAGTCGGGGCTCTTTGACCGGACGCCGGAGCAGGAAAACGCTTTCCAGAAGGTCATGAGCGGTACGGCCAATGAAGAGGAAACGGCCGTTTTCAGGGCGTTTCAGCAGGAGCGCGTGAGCGAGCTGCTGGCGGCCGACCAGGAGAAGCTGTTCACCGTGATGGAGGTTTCACCGGAAGTCCCGAAGAAGGCCCGCATCTTCAAGTCCGTCACGTGCGAATTTTGCGGCGAGCCGGTGATGGAGCCCAGGGCAAGGGTGCGGGAAGGCAAGGTGGCCTGCCTTGACTGTTCGGAAGTCTACAGCCGAGGGTGGTGAAGATCGTGGCGAGAGAAGGGGAGGATCGCGCGCGTCCGGAGTCCCTTGCGTGTACGGGAAGGGTGCCTGCGCCCCTCCTCGCGGTGAAAGGAATCAGCCGCCGATTCGGATCGCGGGGAAAGGGGGCTCAAGTGCTCCGTGGCGTGGACCTGACCCTCCTTCCGGGTGAAGTGGTCGCCCTCGTGGGGCCGTCGGGCGCCGGCAAAACCACCTTCCTTCAAATCCTCGCCGGTCTCCTCGATGCCGATTCCGGGGAGGCTACCTTCCTCGGGGCTCCCCTCCCCCTGGTGGAAACCTGCCGGGGGCGCGAGCGTATGTCTCTGGTCTTCCAGGACCCGTACGCGGCCCTCGCCTCGCACCTCCGGGTTTGGCAGACCGTTGCCGAGCCGCTCCGCATCCGGTTGCGCAAACCCGTGGTCGAGCAGGCTATTCACGAGGCACTCGTCTCGGTGCAGCTCTCCCCGCCGGAAGAATATCTGGATCGCTACCCCGCGCAGCTTTCAGGCGGCCAGCGCCAACGGGTGGCCATCGCCCGCGCTCTCATCACGGAGCCGAAGCTCCTACTGGCCGATGAGCCGACCTCCATGTTGGACGCTTCGGCAGGCGTCGGCATTCTGAACTGCTTCCGAGACATCGCCGCGCGCGGCGCGTCCATTCTGATAACGATCCATGATCTCGCTTCGGCCTGCTACGTGGCCGACCGCATCGTGGTGCTCTCCGAGGGAGCAATCGTGGAGGAAGGAGCCCCGCGAGAGCTTCTCGCGAGCCCGCGGCACGCAGTGACGCAGCGGTTGATCCTCGCTGCGAAGGAGAGGGCATGAGCAAGGAGCGTTGCTTTTGCGAAGTGGGAGGGTCAAAGGTTCTCAGTCGCTGAAGGACGCTGCCGAGTCGTCAACAAACTCAGCGAAAGATGAGAGCTCAGCCCGTAGCTGGTGTCCCGAACGAATCCTCTCTCGCCACGGCCATCCTGTCTCTATAGCAGTGGGTGCGCTTGTGCCTTCGCGAAGGTGGGGTTGAGCCGTAGCGACACCCAACATGGCTCGCGGTGGGCGTTGGGTTTCACTTCGTTCAACCCAATCTACGATCTATCCCTACATATTGATAAGTGGCGCCATCTTTTTCGGGAAGCGGCCGAGATCCGGGCTTTATCCTGAAAAAGCAGCAACGCGCCGGGCTCCACCAAGTCACCAAGCGGCTCTCCCGGGTGAAGCCCCTCCCGGCTCGGCACTGGCTCGCGCGAGTCACGGCTCTTTCACCACGTAAGGCTTGATGTCGAGAATGGGGGTTCCGTCGAACGTATCCAGGCCCTTGACCCGGATGCGCGCTCCTTCCACGGCGAGGACTTCGAAGACCGAGAGGCCGATGGGGTTGGGGCGTCTCGGGGAGCAGATGCTGAAAACCCCGATCCGCTCGCCTTGGCGGTGCGGGGGAGTCTGTACCAGGAGACTCTCGTCGAAGGGGGGCGACTTGTGAAAGAGGAAGATGACCACAATGCGCTGGCCGGGCTGGATGTCTTTGAGCCCTTGGCGATATTGCGGCTCGATCTCTAGAATCCCCTCATCCTCGGAGACCGTCCAGTGTCGGGGGACATGTTTGGCTTCATTCCTGACGAAGCCGATGGCAGTGACGTTGAATTCCACGATTCCCTATCCTGTTCGAGGTCTACGAGATCGGAGCGTGGCCCGCGAATCCCCGTGCGCCGTGTAGCTCCATGGTAAGCCGTGAGCCGAGACAAGGGGTGTCAGGTGCCAGGGCTCGGGTCTGAGCCCGACGATTCCTCGCGTGCCCCGCTTTCATCCGACACCTGACACCCGACTCTTGTGGACGCGCTCAGAAGCTCACGGCAGCCCGCATGACCACCGTGAAGGGGGCACCCGGGTAATAGCTGGTGCTTCCCGCCCGGTTGTCGTCGCTGACGTTGATCACGGACACATACTTTTTGTCGAAGAGGTTGTTGAATTCAAGCGAGAATCGCATGGACTCGGCTTTCAGGACATTTTTTATCGTGTAGCTGAGCATGAGATCCGCCAGAAAATGGTCGCCAATCCGCTCCTTGTGCTCCACATCGGCATAGCGCTCCCCAACGTAGCGCACCATGGGAACCGCCTCGAATCCATCATACTTGAAGATGAGCCCGGATTTCACGAGCCATTCGGGCGTGTCGACCACCTGATTCCCTTTTGCTTGCAAGGTGCTGCCGGCATAGGTGAGATCTTCATCATAAGTGAGGCTGATGAACGAGGGATTGAAGAAGAAGGTGAGATAGTCCTTGATGAAGAGGCTCGTATCCAGCTCGAAACCGATTCCCGTCGCTTTGCCGATGTTCTGCTGGTAGTTCACGCCATTGAGCCTGGGCGGTTTGATACGAGAATCAAAAACCGTCGTAAGCAGGTTGTCATGCTTGGAGAAGAACACAGCCGGCATGATTTCAAAAAGGTCCGTCTTGTACCGGCCGCCCAGCTCGAAATTATCCGAGATCTCGGGAGCATAACCATTGAACAGGTCGTTCAGAGTGACGTGAGCGTTCTGGAATGCCGCCCGGTACTGGTTGTACAGGTTGATGAGGGGAACGTAAGAATAGGGGCGGATGAGGCTGCGTCCGTAGCTGGCATAAACCTGCGCGGAATCCGTAAAATTGTAGGCGAGGCCCACGCTCGGCAGCCATTCCTCGTACGTCTTCTCGTCTCTGTCGAGATCCTTGGCGCGCACGGGCACGTAGGTTGGTGCCGTGCTTGTGAAGCCTTTGGTCGCGGGGTCGGTGTAATGGAAGTACTTCACGCCGGCCTGCCAGTCGAAGTGCCACAGCTTGCCGGCGAACTTCACATAAGGGCTGTGGACGATCCCATTGTCGTCCGCCTCCGTCTTGATTCCGTAGCCTCGGAAGGCGAGGGAGCCCGGAAGGTAATTTTCGGTGTTGATCAACATGTCGACGGACTCGAACCAGTAGCCGATGGTGCTCTGGATCCAGGGAAACGTGAATTGGGCCTCGGAGATGGCTCCGTACCGCTCGATTTCGCGAATGCGCTTGGTCACCAGCCCGCCCTGGCCGGTGGCGCCGTTGAGCAGGTCGGAATCTTCCAAGGAATAGTAGGGCTTGAAGGTCAGTTTGAAAGAATCGTTGATCTTCACCGGGATGATCGACAGAACGTCGAGATTTGTCAGATCGGCCTGGTTGTATAGATAGTAGTTGATGTTTTCAAGCCGCTGCTGGGCTGCCGTTCCCTTCGTCGACAGGCGGTTGTTGTAGTCAAAGCTATAATTGTCGTCGAGGTTTCTGACTTGGGCGTAGGTGAGCGGCCGGTAAAGGTTCTGGACGACATCGTTGACATTGACCCAGAATTTGATCTCCTCGTCACAGGGAACCGGTTGGCTCAACATGAAGTTCAGGTTCTTTCTCGGACCCAGGTCGCCGGGTCCTCTCCATTTGTCCGCTTCCGTGTACGAGACGGACGTGGAAAGACGCGTGCCGGTAACCGGCAGTGCCCCCGAGTCCACCCGGAAGAAGGTTCGCGAATAATCATAGGATCCGTAGCCTTGGCTCATGTCAACCCCGAAGTCCTTCTCCGGCCAACGGGGCCGCAGCTCGAAAACGCCTCCTCGTCCCCCGACGCCGGTGCCGAGATCCGCCGGGATCGCGCCCTTGTAAACCGCGATGCCCTGCATGTTCTCCATGTCGTAGATGTACTCCCGGGGGCCGATGGGATTGCCGCCGTAGTTGGGCACGCCTTCGACCGACATGGCACCGAGGACGGAACGAACGCCTCGAACCCGGACGCTGCGCTGCTCGGCGGCAAGCCCGAAGGGATCCGGGCTTTCAACGTTGATGCCGGGAAGCATGTCCGCAGCCTCGTACACGCTGGTCTCCGCCTTGCTCCCCTCCATCTCCATTCCCTTCCGGGTGATCTCCTTGCCGGTGTACACGGTTTCACCGGTCTGCTTGGTCGGCGTCACCAGCTTCTCCCCGGTGACCACGATCTCCTCGAGAGGCGCCGCCTCTTCCTGCGCATAAGCCTGCAGCCCCGTCGACAGGCCGAATATCCCCACTAGAAACAGCACGATGATGACTCGTCTCATGTTCTTTCCACCCCTTTTTCCGCCGCGATCGGTTAGATCACGGGTTGGCAGCCTTTGATTGTCGCTCGCCCCATTGCCCCAACTGCAGAGGAGTACAACCCGCTGGTCGACTTCCACAGTGTCATCCCGTCCTTCGCCGGGATGACGTTCCCATGGGTGACGCACCTTATTGTGTGACGCTTTACTGAGGGGGGCGAGTGCGGCCTTGTCCGTTGACCCTTGGGCAAGGGAAACGGACATGGGCAGTGAGACCGCACTCACCCACATCCTTGAAATCCCGTGAACTGGCCTACAGTGGCAAAGGAATCCATCGTCATTCCGGCATGTTTCCGCCCGGAATCCAGCAGTATTCACAAAAAGGCCCTGGCTCCGGATGAGGGGATGTCGGAACGGCGAAACGAGGGATTGTCCCCATCGGGCGACCTCCCGAAATCGGCCGTTATGGAATGGCTTCAAACTCGGAAAGCTTGCTCATCACGTCCACGCCGGGAGCCGCATAGTCCTTGGGATGCTTGCCCGCGGGGAGCTTGAACTTGTAGTAAACCTGGATCAGACTTGGGTCTTCCAGGTTGCTCAGGGACCACAGATCGGTGCACAGCTTGTTGAGATTGCCGTTCGTGTATTGAGCGCAACCGGTCGTCGTGCCGGACGGGAAGGTAAATCCGAGAACGACTCCCTCCCACTGGGCATCGCCCGCGCTCATGTGGTAAATGATCGTCGCCGCGTTGGGGTAAAGCCAATTGGCCCGGATCTCCGGGGTCGAATAGGTGACCCCGTATCCACTCTTGCCCGGTGTTGCGTTCAGGATCACCTGCAGCGCATCTTCCTTGCACCAGGGCTGTACCCCCTGGACGAACCAGGATTCTGTGCCGGTTCCCGAAAAATACGCTTTTGCAAAGTTGGCCATGATGATCCCCGAGGTCACGCCAGGACAGTAGTGATCGTGAAACTCAAAGGATCTTGCGATATAGGCGGGGATCCCGGCCGCGACGCCGTTGGCGATGGTCACGATTCGAAACTCATTGCCTCCGAACGCCTTATATCCGGTGCTCGTGTCCGGAGCCGGGAAGGTGCCGGCGCTGAACAGGGTGGCGGCATCGATCTTCTCGATGGAGCGAATGCTGAAAAGCTCAGACGCCTTCTGCGTTTTCCCTGCCTTGTCGGGATCGACTTGAAGGTAGGCGCAATAGCCCGATTTCTTGTCGTAAATGGCAAACCAAAGCGGTGTGCGCGGTGCCGAATGGACCTCGACGAGCGTGTTGGCGCCGCGGCTGGCTCGGGTGATCTCGCTCACGCCATCCAACGCTGGCATGGTGCCTTGACCGTCGATCTCCGCGTAACCGGCATTCGAGAGCGCGATGAGGTTCTTGCTGTCTGGAAAGCGTTTAGCTTGCTTCCAGATCATGGAAAGCGCCTCGGTGGCCGCCTTCTGCCCCACGGTTTTCCAGGTACGATATGGATCGTCCACCCCCTGGCAGGCCGATGCGGTCGACCCTGTAGCCGCCACGAACGTCACGGCAACGGTCAGCACCATGATTCCAGCAAGCAAAACATTCAGTTTCTTGAAACTCCGGGTCATTTCCCTGTCCTTTCCTCAACATGAGCATTCCGATGAGCCAGCGAGAGTTCCGTCGGAGGTTCCACTGTCTTTGAAACCTGCCCGGTTTCGTTCAGTCCTCGGGAGCAGCCGGCACGCCCGGGCCCCTCGGTCCGGGCAATCTCCTGCAATCCCTTTCGAGGGAATGGCTGGAATGGGCGGCACGGATTCGGTCCGCGAAGGAGCCCTTTCCCACGGGCGTATTTCACCTCCTTTCCCTCGCGGAGGCACCAAGCAGGTCCGTGCCTCCGCAAAAGAAAAAGCCATGAAGGCGCCCCTCCCTTAGGGGGCGAAGCCTTCATGGCTTCCTTGGATGCTCGATTGATATGTGATGCTCTCTTTTGCTCAGCCGATCAGCGAGCAAGATCGCCTGACGTAAACCGTCAACCGGATGAGCAGGTCATGCATGCAGCTTCGGCTGCAAGGGATTGTACCTCAAGCATATAGTCCGAACCCAGGATGGTTGTCAACCGGCGCGTGACAACGCTTTGTGTCCACGCGGACGAACCGCGTCCGACTCTTCTCGCGGTCTGTCGAGCGGCTCCTGGAAAAACCCGCGGTCGATCATCACGACCTTCATCGCAGGCGTCAGGACCGTGCGTCCGACGCCTGATTCGCTTCCGCGCGCTCCCAACCGCCGCCGAGGGCTTTGTAAAGGGCGACCAGACTCACGGACAGGGCCCGAGTGCTCAACGCATGCGCCTCCTCGGAGACGAACAGAGCGCCCTGGGCCGAAAGCACATTCAGAAAGTCCGTCTGTCCGGCAACGTAGAGCGTCTTCGCAAGCTCAACCGCCTTACGATTCTCGACGACCGTCTCCGAGAGCAGCCGGTTGTGGACCTGTTCCTTGGCGTAAGCGACCAGGGCCGTTTCGACGTCTTTGAGGGCGGTGAGAACCGTTTGCCGATACGCGAGCATCGACTGTTCCTGGAGCGCTTTTTGAGCCTCGATGTTCCACCGGATGCGGCCGGCATCGAAGATGCGCCATTGCATGCTCGGGCCGATGGACCAGGCGCGGCTGGTCCAATCGGTCATGGCGGCGAAGGACTCACCGGCAAAGCTCAGGGAGCCCGTCAGGGCGAACTTGGGAAAGAGATCGGCGGTGGCGACGCCGATGCGCGCCGTGGCGGCGTGGATTTGAGCTTCGGCGCTCCGGATGTCCGGGCGACGTCGGAGCAGGTCCGAAGGGAGTCCCACGGGAACTTCCGGAGGGACGGTCGCGAGGGGCACGGCGGATTCGAGCTCCTCGATGAGCGCGGTCGGCTCCAAGCCCAGCAGGACGCCCAAGGTGTGGATGCTCTCGCGAGCGCCGGCTTCCAGCACCGGAATCCGGGAGGCGGTGGTCGTCGTCTGAGCATTGGCGTTCGCCACGTCCAGACCGCTCACGAGCCCGGCTTCCTGCCGCTGCCGGGTGATCGCGGCCGTCTTCTCCTGGGCCGCGAGATTCGCCTCGGCGATGGCGATCTGCTGCTGCAGTCCTCGCAGGGTGAAGTAGTTCAAGGCCACTTCGCCGGCCAGGGTGAGGGCGGCGGCCCGGCGAGCCTCGATGGCCGCTTGCATGTCGGCCGTAAGGGCTTCAACGTTGCGCCGGATGCCTCCGAAAAAGTCGAGCTCCCATGCGGCATCCAGACCCGCTTCGAAAAGGTCCGTCTCTAGGCTGAGAGAGCCGGCCCGGCTTCCGTAGCCTCCGCCGGTGCCCTTGCGGGCAACCTCAGCGAAACCGTCGGCCGTGGGCCAGAGCGAAGCCGATCCGGCCCGACGCGCGGCCCTGGCCTGCCGGATTCGGGCGGTGGCCTGCTTGAGGTCGAGGTTGGATTCGACCGCCCGCTCGATGAGTGATGTCAGCAGAGGATCGTTGAACGTCTTCCACCACTCGACCTCGCTCACGGGGTCCCCGATCGTGGCGCTCATGGCAGGGGATGGACCGGTGGACACGCCTTGCCAGGTGGGTGGAACACGCATATCCGGCGGGACAAAGTCCGGACCGACCGCGCATCCGAAAAGCAGCAGCATCCAAACGGACAGCACCCTTCCTCGTAAAGATGACCCTCCCCCAACTCTCCAGCTATGGCAGTACCAAAAAAGGCGCATGCGTCTGTCCACTTCTAAATACTGCTGGATCCCGCCTGAGAGACCGCCGGGATGACGTTTGTTTCGATTGCGGGCGCCGGATTGTGCGGCGCAGTGCCAAGGAGCCATCATTCGTATCGCAAAGCGTTGATGGGATCGAGTCGCGATGCCTTCCACGCGGGGTAATAGCCGAACACGATCCCTACCGTCGCCGAGACGGCGAAGGCGGCCAGGATGGCGTCCAGGGACAGCTCGGTGGGCCACCGCAGGAGCGCGGTCACGAGCTTGGACGCTCCCCGCCCCACCAGGATGCCGACCGCGCCGCCGAAGAAGCAAAGAACCACCGATTCGGCCAGGAACTGCTGCAGGATACTGGCTGCCCGTGCCCCCACGGCCATCCGGAGCCCGATCTCCCGCGTCCGCTCCGTCACGGACACCAGCATGATGTTCATGATTCCGACGCCCCCGACGACGAGCGAGATCAGCGCGACGGCCAGGAGCAGCCGCGTCATCATGTCCGCCGTCGACGACATGGCCTTGGTCATTTCCGTCATGTCTCGCACGTTGAAATCTTCCAGCTCACCGGGCCGGATGCGGTGGCGCTCGCGCAGAAGAGCGGTCACCTCCTTGATGGCCGTTCGGATCTCGGAGGTGGACGCCGCCGCCGCATGGATGCGGTCGACGTTCGTGAACCGGATGGGCAACGGGGTGTTGGCGGCCTGGGTCGCGGACTGCTCCGGGTACAGGTTGTCGCGGGAGCCCGGATAGATCTGGCTCGTCGTGTTGACCTGTTGGGACATGGTCGAAGTGGCGCTCTGGTTGGTGCTCGTCTGCGGACTTCCGGTCACCCGGTACTTGATGGTGGTCCAGGGCGCCAGGATGGTGTCGTCCTGGTCCATGCCCATCATGCTGGCGCCTTTCGGGCTGAGAACCCCCGTTACGCGGAAAGGGACATTGTTGATGCGCACTTCCTTCCCGACGGGATCCTCCCCCTGGAAGAGCTCGCGCGCGATGGTCCGTCCAACCAGGCAGACCCGGTTGGCATTGCGGACGTCCTGGTCGGAGAAGGCCTCCCCGTCCGAGAGGCTCCATTCGCGGACATCGAGGTAGGCCGGGGTGGTCCCGGTGACCTCGTTGGGCATCCAGTTGCGGTTGCCGTAGACGACCTGGGTCCTGGCACGCACAGCCGGGGCGGCCGCCCGGATGGACGTGATCTCCTGCGCGAGGGCGTCGACATCTCCCGGAGTGAGTGTCATGGCGCTGCCGGTCCCGTGGCTGACGCCGCCGCTTGCCGCGGCCCCCGGCAGGATGAGCAGGTTGTTCGCGCCCATGCTGGCGATGGTCTTCTGGATGGAGCTCGATGACCCGCGCCCGATCTCCATCATGGCGATGACCGCGGCCACGCCGATCACGATGCCGAGCGTGGTGAGCGCGGCCCGCATCACGTTGCGGCGCAGCCCGGTCACGGCCGTGAGCAGCATGCGGCGGAGCCCGGCGAGTGATGAAAGGGCCGCATGGCCGCCCGCCGCCGTGCCCGGCAGGGTGCTCGACGGGCCTTGAATCGTCCCCGCCGAATCGGGTGCGCGTACCGCCTCGACCGACTCGACGATCCCGTCCCGGATGCGGACAATCCGGCCGGCGTGCCGGGCCACGGTTTCATCGTGCGTCACCAGGACAATGGTGACCCCATCCTTGTTGAGCTCCTGAAAGATCTTCAGGACTTCCTCGCTCGTTCGGGAATCCAGGTTGCCGGTGGGCTCATCAGCCAGGAGCAGGGCCGGCCCGTTGATGAGGGCGCGGGCGATGGCCACGCGCTGCTGCTGGCCGCCCGAAAGCTGAGACGGCTCATGATGAAAGTGATCCCCGAGCCCCACCCGGCACAGGATGGCTTCCGCCCTCGCACGCGCCTCCCGCTCCGAAAACGCGCCCGGGGAATAGGTGAGCGGCATCAAGACGTTGTCGAGGACACTCGTCCGGGGGAGCAGGTTGAAGGTCTGAAAGACGAAGCCGAGCTTGCGGTTTCGTAGAACGGCCCTTTCCTCCGGGGACATGGCGGACACGTCTTCTCCGTCGAGACGATAGCTTCCCGAGGTCGGCCGGTCCAGGCACCCCAGAACGTTCATGAGCGTCGTCTTGCCCGATCCCGAGGTGCCCATGAGCGCCACGTACTCCCCACGCTCGATCTCGATCGAGACGTCGTGGAGCACCCGGATATCCGACCCTCCGATGGGGTAGGTCTTTCCAATGTGCTGCAGTCGAATGAAGCTCATGACGTCTTGCTCCGTTTGACCATCGTTTCCGAGCCATCACCTGAGTGCGATTCACGACCGTTGGTGGTTAACCGTAGCCAAGGTGTCGGGCTTCGGGTGTCAGGGAGAAGAGCGAGAAACCTCCAGACTGAAGCCTGAACACTGAAACCTGAAACCAACGGTCTCGAATTGCACGCCCATTACCTGGGCGGTCCCCCTCGGCCCATGCCCGGGAGCTTGGGTGTAAACGGATTGACCGTACTCGAGGACTCCTTGCTCCCGGTCTCCACGTGCTCACCCACGACGACCGAGGCGCCCTCCTTGACCTCCTCGCTCTGGATCTCCGTCCAGCTGCCGTCGCTCAAGCCCACCCGGACCTTGACCGGTCGAATGGCCCCCCCTTCGCTCAGCCACACCACCCCCTCGCCGGCGGCGGCCTCCTTCGGCCGGGGAGCCGCGCCGGACGGCGACGATGCCGCCCCGGCTTCGGCCTTTCCGGGGGCTCCGGCCGTGGTCGCGGATGATTTGGGCGTCCACTTGAGCGCTCCGTTGGGAGCCATCAGTACCTGGCGCCGCTCGTCCACGAGAAAGCGGGCATTGGCCGACAGGTAAGGCAGAAGCTTGCCGTTCGAGTTGTCCGTGTTGACCTCGACGATGTAGGACACCACGTTCTGAGTCATGTTCGCGTTGAGGCGGACCTTGGAGACGCGGCCTTCGAAGGTTTCCCCCGGGAAGGCGTCCACCGTGAACGCGACGGGCTGGTCCGGACGGATGCTGCCGATGTCCGCTTCGTTCACCGCCACCCAGATCTGCAGCCGTTTGAGGTCCTTGGCGATGAGAAACAGACTGGGCGCGTTCAGGCTCGCCACGACGGTCTGCCCGATGTTCACCCGCCGGTCGATGACGATGCCGTTCACGGGAGATTTGATCGTGCAGTAGTCGAGGTTCTGCCGCGCCTTCGCCACCGCGGCCTGGGCCTGGGCCACCGAGCCCCTGGCCTGGGAGATGGCCGCCTTGCCGACCGACAGATTCCCCTTGGCGACCTCAAAAGCCGAAAGGGAGGCATCGTAGGCGGCCTGGGCGAGGGCTTCGGATGGTCCCAGCTTGCGGGCCCGGCTCCAGTCACGCTCGGCCTGATCGGCCTTCGCCTGCAGCTGCAGCAGGTCCGCTTCGGCTCGCTCGAGGCCCGCTTTCGCCAAGGCAAGCTGCCCTTCGGCCTGCGCCACGTCGGACGCGTACAGCGCGCTGTCGATCTGGGCCAGCACCGTCCCTGCCTCGACCTCGGAGCCGTAGTCGACGTCTTTCCCCGACCGATCCTTCCCGAACCGGAGAATCTTCCCGGCTACCTGTGCCCCGACGTCCACGAGCTCTTCCGGCTCGACGGTGCCCGTGGCGCCGATGGTGATCCGGATGTCGCCCCGTTTCACGGCTGCGGTGCGGTACGAGGGGGAGCCGCTCGTCCGGGGGACAACCGTGGCAAACAGGAAGACTCCAAGAGCCACAACGAAAAGAAACAGGAACACGGTGCGCTTGACGTGGATGTTCATGGGTCGTGCTTCACTCCTTCGTCGGAAGACGATCAAAGCTCCCGGGCGATCTGGTAGAGCCAGCGAAGCTCGGAGAGGTATAGCAGCTCCGTTTTGTACAGCCAGAAGGCCATCTTGGTGGTCAGGATCGCCACGGCAGCGGCCAGGGGGACGGCGCAGACCAGGAGGTCCTTCAGGGTCCAATGCGATTCCTCGAGGCAGGTCCGCGCGCCCAGCGGGTTGAAGGCGCGGCTCTCACACGACGCCCCGAGGGTTCCCGCCCGCCTCACGGAGTTGGCCAGCACGGGTGTCAGGATGCGGATGGCGCTCGTGATGGAATGCCGCCCGAGCTTCACGGGGTTGGCCCCGCGCAGTCTCTGGACCGTTACCACCGTGGAGATTTCGGCGATCAGAACCGGCAGGAACCGAACCGCCGTGATGAACATGAAGGCCAGGCCGTACGGCATTCTGAGCCGGGTCAGTCCGAGAAGGATGTCGCGCGGCTCCGTGGTCCAGGTGAGCAGCAGCCCGAAGGCTGTCATGGTCGTGAAGCGAAGCCCCTGAACCATCCCGTGGAGGAATCCCTCCCGGTAGCAGTAGAGTCCGCCCGTGAGCCAGCCGAGCACCGGGAAATCCTCCGGGATGAGGGTGAGCGCCACGGTCCTCGGCCAATCCTTGTAGAACAGGGCCTGGGAAAACGTGACGCCCCACAGGCCGATGCATAGGATCATCAAGGTGAGCTTGTATTTGCCCGGCTCGAACCGGGCCAGGAGGTGTCCCAGCACGGGCAGGCAGAAGAGCATCAGCAGGTGGTCGGCCTCCTCCAGGCTGATCACCACCAGGCCGACCGCGACGATGAAAAGGATCTTGGCACGGGCGTCGAGCCGGTAGATGAAGCCGTCTTTTCGCTCGGGCGTCACGAGTGTTCTCACCTGGAGCATGCCACCCTCCCCAGAAGCTCCTCGCAGGTGAAGGCTTCGATGTTCAGGAGCCGCCCGATCTCGAAGGAAAGAGGAGGGCGCAGGCACGCCTGCTCGAGGATGTCCCCTCTCCGCACGACCTCACCCGGAGCGTCGTCGGCGAGGATCTTCCCGTCCTTCATGACCACCAGCCGCTCCGAAAAGCGGATGGCGGCATCCACGTCGTGGGTGCTGAAAAGGACCGTGACGCCTCTTCGCGAGAGCGACCGGAGATACTGGAGCAGGCTGTCGCAGTTGCCCCTGTCCTGCCCGGAGGTGGGCTCATCGAGTAGCACCACGGAGGGCCGGAGCGTCAGGATGGCGGCCAGGGCCACCCGCAGCCGCTGGCCTCCGCTGAGGGCGAGGGGGTTGTCCCGTTCCAGCGGGACGACGCCGAGCCGGTCCGCGATCTCCGACACGGTCCGCTTCATGGCCGTTTCGTCCATCCGAAGCGTTTTGGGACCATGCTCCATTTCCTCGCGCACGGTTTCATTGAAGAGCATGAGCGTGGGGTTCTGAAAGACGATCCCCACCTCGCCCGCGAGCTTCCAGGGGCTCGATCTGCGAGTGTCGTGGCCGCACACCCGAACCGTCCCGCTCCCGGGCTTCAGAAGTCCGGCGAACTGGTGAAGCAGCGTCGACTTGCCGGAGCCGTTGTTGCCCATGAGCGCGACCATTTCCCCCTTTCGGACCGTGAGGCTCACGTTGTCAAGGATCGCCTCCTTCTTCCGGTCGTAGCGGAAGGTCACCGACTCGGCTTCCAAGACCGGCTCGTCGGGAAGCGGACGGAAGGTCCTCCCGGACCAAGATGGGGAAGTCCCGCGCACGGCTCCGACGCCGCCCTGTCCGTTCAGCTTCCTTTGGACGTCCGCCAGGTTGAGCGCCACCTCGTCGAAGCCCATCTTCCAGGAAAGCTCGACGCTGTCCGGAATCCGAATCCCCAGTCGCTCGAGCAGCTCGCTCTTTTCGAAAACGCGCCGCGGATCGCCGTCCAGCGCGATGCGCCCGCGATCCATCACCACCACCCGGTCCACGACGTCGATGACCTCGTGAATCCGATGCTCCACCAGGATGACCGTCATGCCTTGTGCGTTGAGCTTCCGGACGACTTCGAGGACTTCCCGTGTGCCGCGCGGGTCCAATTGGGCGAAGGGCTCGTCGAGGAGCAGGATATCCGGGGCCATGGACAGCACCGAGCCGATGGCGAGCCGCTGCTTCTGGCCTCCCGAGAGCATCTGGGTGCCGCGATGGCCCAGCCCATCCAGCCCCACCGCCTCGAGAGCCGTCTCCACCCGTCGCCGGATCTCCTCGCGCGGCAGGGCCAGGTTCTCCGGTCCGAAAGCCACCTCGTCCAGGACCATCGTCGAGAAGATCTGGTCTTCCGGGTTCTGGAAAACGAGTCCCACCTTCTGGCTGAGGGCTGACATGGGAGCCTGGCGGGTCTCGATCCCGTCGACCGCGACCCGTCCGTGAAGGGTCCCTCCGACCACGTGGGGGATCAGCCCGTTGATGGTCTTGAGAAGAGTGCTCTTGCCGCACCCGGTCGGACCCGTCAGGAGAACGAATTCCCCCGGGTCGACCCTCAGGCTCAACCCTTTCAGGGTGGGATGGGACCTGCCGGAATACGAAACCTTGAGATCAATGATCTCGATCGCTGGATCAGACATTGGCGGTCACCTTGAGCCGGCTCCCCAGCTTGAAGCCGAAGGGCACGGCGATGAGCGTGAAACAGAAGCTGTCGATGAAAAGGTAGGCGGCGAGATACCAGGTCGCGTAGTACAGGCGGTAAAAGAACATGCTGAGATTGAAGAACACGAAGCTCAGGAAGGCGTCCGTGATGCCAAGGACGATTGCCGCCAGGAGGATTTGGCTTCGACTGTAGCCGGACGGTGCGGCGACTGCCCGGTCGTCGTCGACGGGATCCGGGGATCTGTTTGGCTCTCCCGAGGAGTCCGGCGCGTTCCCGAGGGCTCCCGGATGCGGGAGCAGGTTTCTTTTGGCGCGGGAAAGACCGGAGCAGTAAACGGCGGCTTCGAGGCAGGTGGCCGTCGTCGCATAGTAGATCAGCGAGATGGGGCTGAGCTCCCCGAGCACGAAGCTGCTCAGAAGGAAGCGAACCGCGACCGCGAGAGAGACGGTTCCCACCCGGGGGATCAGCACGACGAGTGAGACCAGGAGGAGATAGAACAGAATCTCGTGGAAGAAGCCGGTGACGAGGAAGCTGAACGGACCGAGGATGATGTGGGCCGCATGGAGCAGGAGCGTTCCGGGGATCGACACGACGGCGAACATGACCGTCCCGAAAAGCGCGATCAGAATGAGGTCGCGCCCCTTCATCTCCAGGTACCGCTTGCGCTGCCAATAGGATGTCGCGAGACCTCCCAGTCCGGTCAGGAGCGCCACGGCCGTCATGAGGGCCGGCAGCCACCGGACCCCGACGACCTTGACAGCGAGATCCTTGCGATCGGCCTCGATGTCCGTTCCGAAGAGGACGGCGCGGACCCGGGCCGTCACCATCCCGGGCCGAACCGTTTCGCTGACGTAAACGGGAAGTACGACCCGCTCCGCACTCTCCGGATTCATTTCCACCACCTGGTAGACGGCGACCTCGCCCAGCGTGTCCCCGTGCTCGGCCGCGTAGGGCAGCTCGAAGCCCGGTATGCGCTCTCCCGACACCGGGTCCACGACATCCATCCGGACCAGCACGATGGCCTTGTGGGGGCTTGTATTTCGAATCGGGACGCTGAGGTAGGTGGAGGGCTTGGTGTCGAACCGCGACGATTGCTTCCGGTCTTCCACGAGGCCCTGCCAGAAGGTCTTCTTCCCCTTGATGAGAACGGTGCCGCGCTCCTGGCGGTCTTCGGGCGCTCCTTTCTCGTTCGAGGGAAGCGTGGGCTCACCGAAGTGAAACAGCTTCACGATGTCCCCCCTCGAAACTACCCGCAACCGGGCCACCTGCTCCACCGTTTCCTCTCCGTCGCCGCCACGGGCTCGAGCCGACGAGCGCACGGCGTACTCCCCCGGGGGAGCGTCCTCCGGGATGGTGATCGTGACGGAGCTGAACCATTTTTCTCCCTCGATGCGCAGAGGAAAGTCCGCCGCAACGACCTGGTCGTCCGCCTCTTCCGAGACGCCGATCCGTCGGTCATCCGTCGAGACCTTCAAGGGATGCGGCACCCGCAGCGAGAGCCCCACCCGCACGTCCTGCTGCGCCTGGCTCTCCACGCACAGCAGTGCACTGATCCGGGACCCCTGGGCCATGAGCGCTCCCTCCCGCTCCCCGTAAGGGATCTCGTTTTTCAGCAGTACTCTCGGTCCGGCTGCCGGGGCGCCGTCGACCATGCAGGCGAGCAGCGCCACCGCGGCGGCCGCGCCCACGGTCATCGAACGGAAGGTCATTGCAAGCTTCAAAAGGCCGGTCCTCTCGCGGTCCGCTTCAGCGCAGAAAATAGAGTCGGTGCTTCCCGCGAACGTCCTCGAATTCACTGCGAGGATCCATGTCGAGCGGGTATTCGAGGGCGACGATGCGCTTGCCGTCTTCGGATGCCGCGGCTGAAATGCAGATTCCGTCCGTGTTGAGAAACCACGCCAGCCGCTCCGAAGCGCTGCCCGGGCGCCAATGGTCGAACACGTAAACGCCCTGGCCCGAGGTGTCTTTCTGGGATCTTCCGTGCGTGGCACCCAGGATCACATAGCGTCCGTCCGCGGACAGGGGGATCTCGTAGCAGAGCCCTCCCGGCTTGTAGGTCCACAGAAGGCGCCCTTCGAGGTCGTGGACGAACAGGGAGTTGCCGTTGGGGTGCTCGATGAAGGTCCTGGCGTTGCTCGCCTGCTGCACGATGGTGCTTCCGGTCGAAAACAGCACGTATTGATCGGTCACGTGGGCAGTGGCGCCCTGGCCGATCAGCCGCATCCCGTTGACCAGGACGGGAGTCGAGATCTCCCGCTGCCAGAGGATACCGGCGCTGCCTCCACTCTCGACAAGCGCCGCATGGTCCAGGAGGAACGCGCGGCCGTCCTGACTGAAGACGACTACGCGGGTCCCGTCCTTGGAGATCCCGAATCCGTGCCAGATGAGGTAGTCGCGTCCGGGATAGAGCTGCTCCATTTCCCAGCCCCAGAGCAGGCGCCCCGTTTCGCCCGAAAGGCCGTAGAGGGCCTTGTCGAAGACGTTCCCCTTCTTCCAGTTGTTGAACAGGACGGTGTGACCGCGCGCATCCGTCGAAAGCATGGAAGGGCTTCCGTCCATGGCGCCCTGTTCCGGGAAGGTCCAGAGCACGGCCCCCGTGGCGACGTCCAGGCCGTAGATCTTGCTGACGGCGGCAAGATTGGACTGCACCTCGTATTGGCGCTTGGCGGCGACGAAGCAGCGCGGGCCCGGGCCGCCGCCTTCTCCCTCCACCACGGCCAGCCCGGCGATCACCGGCCAGCGGGCCCTCGGGTCCCCCTGCTCCATCTCTCCCACGTCATCCGCCGTTCGACGTTTCCACAGCTCCTCGCCCGTTTGCACGTCGAAGCACGTGACGAACGCATCCCGGCTCTGCTCGCCCACCAGGAGCCGTCTTCCTCGATCGGCGAAGGCAATGGCCAGGATGCGGCCTTCCCCGATTCGCCGGCTCCAAAGCTGACGCCCGTCCGCCATGCGGAAGAGCCGCAGGTGGCTCTTTTCCGTTCCGACGGCCGCATAGGCCCCGTCCGCTGAGATGGCCACGCGCCCCCCGAGGTAGGCCGACTCGCGGAGACCCCGAGGCTCCACGTCCTGCTCGAGCTCGACGATTCCCAGGATAACGGGGGAAGGCTTTTGCGGGCTCGTGCGCCGCACGGTCAGCGGGGTACGAGCACCCGACGGGGTCACCTGGACGGTGTAAGGCCTTCCCGGCTCCCAGGCGCAATCCAGGACGAAGAAATCCCCCTTCTCGTCGGGTGCGCGACGGGCAAGCTCCTGTCGGTCGTCCCCGATGGTGATGCTCTCGACGGACGCTGCACGGCTCAGTCTGACGGCCACGACATCCCGGCCGAAGACGAGCTCCTTGATCTCCAGGGGCGATTCCAAGGAGCAGCCCGCGAGGGAGATCAGCAGAGCCAGGTACACGAGGAGCCGCGGGAGTGGGTGATCGAACATTCAGGAAGCCTTTCTGGGAACCACGTGCAAACATCCCCCGTTGGTGCAGATGAAGGCCTCGATTCCGTAAACCGAGCGCAGGTTGGATGCCGTCATCACGCACTCGGGCGACCCGATGGCGGCCACGCGTCCGCCCTTGAGCATGACGATCGTGTGGGAGAATCGCGCTGCAAGATGAAGATCGTGGATCGCGCAGATGATGGCGATCTTCTTTCTGCGGGCGAGGTCCGTGATCAGCTCGAACACTTCCAGCTGATGCCGGGGATCCAGGTTGCTGGTGGGCTCGTCCAGGAGCATGACCGAGGGCTCCTGGGCGAGCGCCCGCGCGATCAGGACCCGCTGCCGCTCCCCCCCGCTCAGCTCGTCCACGAACCGGTTGCGCAATTCGTCGAGATTGAGGCGACGCATGACTTCCGAGACGACCTCGAGATCGCTCCCCTTCACCCGCCACCCAATGTGGGGTCTCCGGCCCATCAGCACCGTATCGAAGACGGTGAGCGGGAAAAGATCCGTTTCGCTCTGGTGAACGGTGGCCATCATCTTCGACAGGTCCCGCAGACCGACGGTGGACAGGTCCTTTCCCTGCACCGAGACGACCCCGCGCGACGGCTTCACGATCTTGCCGAGACAGCGGAGCAGAGTGGTCTTGCCGGAGCCGTTGGGGCCGATGACGGAGACGATCTCTCCGGGCTCCACCCGAAAGCTCACGCCGCGCAGCACCTCGGTCCCGTTGTATCCGAAGGCGAGACCCTCGATCGCGATCATTTCCAGACCCTCCGGCTCCGAATGAGCAAATGAAGGAAGAACGGCACTCCGAGCAGGGACGTCACGATCCCGACGGGCAGCTCGGTCGGCGCAATGACCGTCCGCGCCAGGGTGTCGGCCCCGACCAGGAGCACGGCCCCGGTGACGCAGGATGCGGGAAGCAGGAATCGATGGTCGCTTCCGATCATCATGCGGGCCATGTGCGGCCCCACCAGGCAGACGAAGCCGATGATTCCCGTGAAGGCGACGATGGCCGATGTGATCAGCGTCGCCAGGACCAGGGCGATCATCCGGGTCCGTTCCGGGTGCACCCCGAGTCCGCGGGCCACCTCGTCCCCCGAGCCCATGGCATTCAGGTCCCACGCATAGTTGAACGCCAGCAGCAGGGAGGGCAGGATGACGAACGGGAGCAGGATCGGGATGCTCTCCCAGCCCGCAAGGCTCAGCCCGCCCATGAGCCAGAAGACGATGCCCGCCAGCACGTCCTGCTGGGCCGCGTATTTCACGACGGCGACCAGGGCCGAAAAAAGATAGCTCACGGCGATTCCGGCGAGGATGAGGGTCCCCGGGCCGGCTCCCTTGATGCGGGCGATGGCAACCACCAGGAGCATGCTCGCCATGCCGAAAACGAACGCATTCCCCACAACCAGGTATTTGCCCCCCCAGACGGACCACCCGAGCCCGATGGCCAGCGCCGCGCCGAACCCCGCGGCCGAAGAAACGCCCAGGGTATAGGAGCTGGCCATGGGATTGCGCAGCACCGCCTGCATGATCGCCCCGGAAAGCGCGAGGCCGCCTCCGCTCACCATCCCCAGGACGATGCGGGGAGCGCGAATGGAGACCAGGATGTGGGCCTTCGTGGTCGCATTCGCTCCCGTGAGGTCCCCGGACAGGATCTCGACCAGCTCACGGGGCCCGATGCTGGCCGCACCCAGGATGAGCGCAAGCACGGCCACCGTGATCAGCGCCATGAGGAGCACGACGATGCAAATCGTCTTACCGGCAAGGGATTCCCGGTAATAGGCGAGACTGGTCGCGGCACCCTGCCCGCTCTCAAGGGTAGACATAAATCCCCTTCAGCTCTCTCCCGTGCCACTTGAGCAGCCAGTCCCGGTGCACCGCCTCCGGGTCGATGTCCTGGAAGCGATCGGGGTAGCACCACTTGGCGATGGTGAGGATCCCGACGGGGGCCCTCGGGCCGGTCCAGATTTCGTTGGAAAGCATAAAGACCCGGCCCTGCCTCACCGCCTCGATGCGGCTCCACGCGGGCCGATTCATGAGCCCCTCCCGAAAGGCCCGAACGGCGTCGACATCCGAGATTCCATACCCCATCTTGAGCCACGCGGAGCTCGAGGCCTTGAGGATCACCTCGGGGTTTTGATCCACAACCCACTCGGGTGTGATGCTGGGAAAGGGGACGGGCTGCGAGAGGGCGATGTTGTCGACGCCAGCTGCCTCGAGGAGCGTATCCGCTCCGGACCCGCGGGCGACCGTCGAATAATCCCGGTAGGATTCGGCGTAGACGCGGGTCTTCTTCGACAGTCCCGCCAGCCGCTTCTTCACTTCGTCCAGGAGCTTTCGGAAGTGTTGAACATACTCCTCCGCCTTCGTCTCATTCCCGGCGATTTTCCCGAGCACCCGGATGTCGGATTCAAGGTGCTCCAGGCGGTAGCAATAGAGCCGAATCACCGGGATGCCGACGGGGTTGAGCTTGGCCTCGAAGGCCTCCCGCGACATCCACATTTCATAGGCGATGACCAGATCGGGCTGAAGCTCGATGATTCGCTCGACGCTCGGCGTCTGGGACGACCCGACGATAGGCCGTCCCTTGAGCTGTGGGAGCAAATCGGCGCCGGACCCCGCGATGTGGTCCGTGACGCCGACGATGCGGTCCCCGGCGCCCAGCGCGCAGAGGATCTCCGCCGCGTCTCCGTTGGTCACCACGATGCGCCGGGCCGGCGAGGGCACCTCCACCATGTTGCCCAGCGCATCGGTGAGGGTGAAAGACGCTTTGGGCTCGGCGGCCCTCGCGGGCCCCCGGACGAGCAGCAGTGCCAGGCAGGCAAGGATGACAGCCGTGGCCCGCTCATGCCGATGCTGCACGCTAATCCGCGTCCGAGTCATTTCTCGGGGTCCTCCTTCCGTTCCGGCTTCATCCCCAGCTCACGCTCTCGCTGCTTGTGGAACGGCATTCCGAGATCGAGGGTATCGGGATCCATCAGCCATCGGAATTCGCCGCGCGCGGCAGCCTTGTCGAGCTCCTTCTTGTAGCGCTCGTAATTCGCGGGGGCCATGCGCACCATCGGATCCCAGTCGCCTTGAATGGAAAGCGTCGGGCAGATGTTCACGCACCGGAAGCAGTAGATACAAGGATCCTGAATACGGGGCGGCTCGGCATCGACATCAATGCCTTGAACAGGACATTCATCTTCGCATTCTCCGCATTGGATACAGGTATCTCGGTTAAGATTCAATTTCGGAAGGTTTGCTTTCAACGCCTCTCGTGTCAACCTGTGGCTGTCTTGAATCCATTCCTCGGAAGAGATAGGGAAAGACTCGTCAATAGCATAATGCTGTTGACCACTTACCTCTTCCATGGTCTTGATCATGTTGCTTCCGAATGCTTTTGCTTCTTCGAGGTCGTATGAGTCGGGGTGTCCTGAGGTATAGCTGTGCTTTGGATAAAACGGGACCGTGATATCGGCGTAGGTATTGTGATATCCGATGACATGAGCGCCCCGTTGCCTAAGTATGTCCGTCATGGATGGAAAGAAGTTACCAATAACATTTCCATGGGTACAGAAGACAAACCATGGCTGTCCATGAAGGTCGGGGAGTGCGTTGATGAAATCCGTTACGTTGAAGGGCTCCTTATAATAAAAGACCGGAGCCCCTATCCCCACCAAGTCGTAATGGCCCACGATTCCCGTCTCCACCTCGCGCATCGGCTTCAGATCGCAAGCAGCCCCCGCGTCCAGGATGCCCTGGTGGATGCATTCGGCAATTCTGCGTGTATTTCCCGTTTGCGAAAAATGAATGATCAACGCCTTCATAGCTTCTCCTCCGTCTTGGGCCCGGAATCGCCCGATGGTGACGGCAATGTTGTCGGGTTAGGTGCAATGAGCCTGAGTCACGATGGAGCGGGTGCCATGGGCTTGGTACACAGCCACACAAGTGCGTGCTCCTTAGGCGAGCCAAACCTCGAGAAACGTCATTCCGGCAATTGTCAAGCCGGAATCCACAGCAATCATGGAAATGCCTGGATCCCGGCTCAGAGATTGCCGGGATGACGTTTGCTCTGATTGCGGACATCTCATGGTGTGACGGTTCATCTGCCCCGTGACATCCTCCTGCTCAACAGCATTGGCGGTCGATTAAGGCCACACCAACGAGACGTCACGCCGGCTTGCCGGACCGTAAGGCGCTCAGCTTCTGTTTGACCTCGGTCATCATGGCGCCCCAGTTCTCGACGTCTTCGGTGGTCAGGATGTCCACCGAGCCGCCCTGGAATTCGCCGGTGACGTCTCCCATGCGGTCCTCGATCCAGCCCTCGATTTCGAGGTAATAGTTCTTGAGCTCCTCCAGGACTTCGGGGTCCGCATTCCAGAGTCCCCGCTCAAAAGCTTCGAGCAGCCGACGGCCGATCTCCTCCAGAGCCCATGGGTTGTTCTCCTCGAAGAATTTTCGATTTTCCTCGTCGAGCACGAAGGTCTTGGCGATGTCGTCGAAGATCCAGTCGTCCACTTCCTGCGTCGTCGACTCCCAGCCGTAGACCCGGCCGACCCGCTTGGAGATGTCGCCGGCCCCCTTGTAGCCGTGGCGCTTCATGCCGTCGATCCACCGAGGGTTGAGAAGCTTGGTGCGCACGACCCGCCGGACTTCGTCGGCGAGGTCCCGGACCTCGACGTTCTCCGGCTCCCGGGTGTCGCCGTAATAGCTGCGCACCTCCCTGCCCGAGATGGACCGGGCGGCTGCCGTCATGCCGCCGTGGGTGCCGAAGTAGCAGCAGCAGTTGAAGAGGTCGGATTCATCGGTCACCACCTTGTTGAAGGTGACGTCCACGCTCTTCAAGCTGTGGATGAGCTGCTTCTGGGACTCCTCGCCGAAGACCCCCTTGCCGTAAGCGTAGCCGTTCCAGTAGACGAAGATGTCCGCGAGATCCGCCTCGTCCTTCCACGCGGAGGCATAGACGGCGAGATTCACCCCGGCCATGTAGGTGCCCGGCTTGGCCGAAAACACGCGGTAGGTGGCCTTGCGCCAAATCTCCTTATTGGTCGGATCCTGGCCTTCCGCTTCGAGTTGCTCGAGGGTGTGCTTGCGCACAAAATTCATCTCGACGGGCTCATCCAGCGCGGCCACGGCCTGCACGGCTTCGTCCATGAGCTCCACGCAGTTGGGGAAGTTGTCCCGGGTGATCCCCGAGACCCGGATGGTGACGTCCACACGCGGGCGTCCGAGCTCTTCGAGCGGAATGATCTCGAACCCGTTGACGCGTCCGTTTGAAAGCCAGGTCGGCCGCACCCCGAGCAGCGCAAAGATCTGGGCCATGCCTTCGCCGTCGGACCACATGATGTCCGTGCACATCCAGAAGATGGCCACGTTTTCCGGGAATCTGCCTTCCTCGCGCTGGTGTTTTTCGATGACCGACTGAGCGAGCCGCTCGCCCACCTGGAACGCTGCCTTGGTGGGGACCCGCTGGGGATCCAGGGAATAGAAGTTGCGCCCGGTGGGGAGCACGTCGTCCCGTCCCCGGGTGACCAGCCCCGACGGGCCGGCCGGGATGTAGCCGCCGTCGAAGCCGTGGAGCAGCGCCTCGATCTCCCGCGATTCCCCGATTCGGTCATCGAGGTCGAGTACCTTCCCTCGGATCAGCTCCAGTTCGTCGTCCAGGACATCGGCCCGGAGCCGCTCCCCGAGGATTTCGATAAATCGCTTGCGCAGACCGCCGTTTCTCGACTCAATGATCCCCGCGATGACACGCTTGCTCATCGTATCGATCTCTTCCAGCAGCTGCCCGTGGCTCATGCGATAGTCCGGGTGCACGGCCCCCTGGTCCTTCATGAGCTGCTGCAGCTCGAGACCCATGGACTTGCAGATGAGCTTGCGCAGCGACACGTCCTGGCCCGCGTCGTACCGGACGACGGAATTGATGAACGCGACCCGGCTTTCGCCCTCGGGGAGCTCCCCGAAGATGTGCATGCCGTCCTGGACCTGGGTGTTTCGGATGCGGCTCAGGGCCTCGTGGGTGGCCTTCGCGACGTCGTCGAAGGGCATGTCGTCCGTGAGCCGGATCTCCTGCTTGAGGTTGGTCTTCTCGAGGAGGTCCAGGATCAGGTGCTCGAGACTGTGCGCACGCCCCTTTTCCGTGATCTTGGCCTGTTCGTATTCGGCGAGATGCCGCTCGAGCTCCTCGAGCTCCTCGTAGAGTCCGCCCTGGGTCATCACGGTCTGCATGTGGTCCACCAGCGTGGCGCAGCTACGGCGCTTGGCAATCGTTCCCTCGGGAGGATTGTCCGAGTTGTAAATGTAGAGGTGCGGCAGCTCGTGGATGGAAAGGTCGGGGAGACAGGCCTCGGAAAGGCCGACGCCTTTTCCAGGCAGGAACTCGAGGTTTCCGTGGGTGCCCACGTGAACCACCGCGTCCACGCCGAAGGTGTCCTCGAGGTAGCGGTAGGTCGCCAGATACTGGTGGGGCGGCGGCACGTCGGGATCGTGAAGGATCTTGCAGACCCGCCCGTCGCATCGCGGGCCGGCGCAGCCCCGCTTGGGCTGAACGCACACCACCGCGTTCCCGTACGGAACGCCGGTCACCAGGATGTCGTTCTCGAAAACCATGGCGGGCGGCATGCCGTTCATTTCCTCGCCCGGCGGGTTTCCCCAGGCTTCGGACATGCGCACCCGGGTCCGCTCCGGAAAGGTGTCGAACCAGCGCCGGTAGTCGTCCACGGAAACGCGCCCGAGCACCCCGCCCTTCTTCACGATCTCGTCCACCGTGGTCCAGCGGAACTCGGAGATGGCCTTGCGGTCCATGATGGTCTCGATGAGCTCCTTGCCGTTCTCGGGCGGGGTGACGCTGTAGCCATGCTCTTTCATGCGATGGAGGACGCGGGCGACGCTCTCGAGGGTGTCCAGGTTGGCGCCGCCGCCCACGGTGGCCTCCACCGACGCGCAGGGGTTGTTGTGCAGCACGAAGGCGACCTTGCGCTCGGGAACGGCCTTCCGCCTGAGGTCGACCCATTTTCGGACGCGCCGTGCGAGGCGGGCGGACCGCTCCTCGATGGGCGACCTGAGCTCCAGGGTGGCGCCCGACTCGTCGTCCTCGGTCTTGCGGCTCGCCCCGATGATGATCGGCTCGATCACGCCCTCGAATTCGGGCAGGGCCACGGACCACGCGATATCCGTCCCCAGCCCCTGGGCGTCGGCCTCCCAGGCGTCGATCGATTTGTGGAACGCGGTGATGGGCTGAAAGACGGGGACATCCAGCTGCTTCAAAAGCTCGACGCCGGTGGCCGCCTCCCTGCCGTCGCTCAAATCTCTCCCCCGCCGACCGCCCAGGAAAAAGGGCTGCAGCTTGACCAGGGCGTCGATCCGGGACTTGCCCGATTCATCGATGAAAAAGTCCTCGACCACCTCGCCGCTGCTCCGGGTCCCGAGGGCATCGTCCCGGACGCTGTAGGAAAAGAGGGGGATGACATTGAGCCCGAGCGATTCCAGCTCCCCGATGAGGTGGTCCTCGACCGCGACACTGTCCGCCACCCAGTAGAAGCGCGAAAAAAGGATCCCGACGGTGGGCCGGTCTTTCGGCTGGTACCAGGCCAGGTATTGCTCGAGGGTCTCGAAGTGTTTCGTCGGCGCCTTGGGATGGTAAAACCCTTCCCACGGGACCGGCTTGGGAGGATCGTAGGTGACGTCGGACCCCAGGATCTCACGGGCCATGCAGCGCAGGAGGTTTCCGAGGTTCTCCTCGCCGCCGTACGTCATGAAGCTGTAGCAGGTGGCGACGAGGGTCGGCTTGGCCGTGGAGAGCGCCCAGAGAGAGGGGTCGTGCCCCACGCAGATGATGGGCGGCATGGCCGAGCCGCGCTCGGCGATCTCCTGTTCGATGAGGTTCCAGAATCCTTCGCTGGAGCGATAGAAGAGGAGAATATCCGCCTCCTTGAATCCCCTGACGATTTCCTGCACTTTCAGGGGATCTTCGTCCAGGCCGGTGCTCGAATGGGCGGTGAGCTCCAGCCAGTCCAGCTTCGCGGCGGCTCGCACCAGCGGTGCCACGTGGCTCTTCCAGGTCAGTGAAACGATCTTGACGCTCATCGTCATGCTGCCTCCCGGGCTCCTGCGAGCCCCTGAAATGGTTTCAGAACGCTCCAACGATCAAAAATCCTCTTCACCGCGGCGAGCGCAGAGACCGCGGAGAAGCGACAGGGGAATAGGACGATGGGACCGGTGAGACTCAGCCTATAGCCCCGCTGCGCTCTCCGCGGTGAATCTTGTCTTTTTGCTCCGTCGGATGATGCGCTTCGGGGCTTCCCTGATGAATTTGACGGAGAGACGGCCTCGGTGCTATGGTGCCCCTGAAGTTGGCCTCGCCTCGAGGCGCTTCACCACGGGGAGGCAGCCGCGGACTCTTGCCGGAGAGCGGGTGCCTCCTTTTTTTGTTGCCCCAACCTGTCTCCGTGGCCCGAGAACATGGGGCCACGGAGAATCCTGCAATAACTCAGGGCCACGCGCGGCCCTAAAACTTGAAGCTCACTTCGCCGAAGAACGACCTGCCGGGGGCCTTGTAGTAGCTGAAGTAGTCCCGGTCCAGGATGTTATCCACATAGAACGACACGGTCGCGAAGTCCGTCACCTTGTACGACAGGCGCGTGTCGAGCAGGAAGTACGGGTCGTAGGACGTGTAGACGTGATTGTACCGGTCCGTGTTCTCGTCGTTGGCGTAGCGCTTGCCCACATAGCGGCCCACCAGGGAGGACGAGAAGGGACCCCAGGTGAAGTCCACCCCGTTGTTGAACATGAAGGCCGGCACCTGGACGAGCTTCTTGCCCACGGTCTCCGGCTTTCCGGGGTTCTCGGTCACGTAGGCATTGGTGATCGTGAAGTTGGAAAAGAGCCGCAGCCACTTGTCGAAACGCTGCTCGATCTCGAATTCCACGCCCCGGCTTTCGGCGCTTCCGATGTTCTCCCGCTCGCTCAACGTTTCCGTTCGGGTCACCGTGTAGATGAGATCCTCCATGTAATTCTCGAAATACGTGGCTCGCGCCTTGGCACCTTTCCACAGCCCCTGCTCGATCCCGATGTCCCAGGACGTGACGGTCTCCGGTTGGAGGTTGGGGTTGGCCGTGGTGGTCACGCCGCGAGAGATGAAGACGCTGTAAAGCTCATAGACCGTGGGGGGCCTGAACGCCTGCCCGGCGGAGGCCCGCAGCGTCGTGTGCTCGAAGGGCTTGTAGACGATGGACGCCTTGGGGCTGAAGGCGCTCGAGGATCGTGTTGGATACTGGCGGTCAAACGGCGTTGTCCCCCCGATCTGGTTGAAATAGCCGCTGGAGGTCTCCCACCAGTCGTGTCGAAAACCAAGAAAGAGGGTGAGATTGTCGAGGACCATGATCTCATCTTCGAGGAAGGCGCCGATCAAATGCTCGTTGCCGCCGGCCTTGTAGTCGTCGGTCGTGATCGAGTCGATGTCCTGCCAGTCAGATAGATTGAATCGCTTCGTGTCCGCCCAGGACTGCCGGTAGGAGCCGCCGAATGTGAGGATCTGGTGGCCCCAGAGGGGGACCGTGCACTGGATGTCACCCTGGTAGGTTTCGGCGAAGGTCTTGTTGATGGTCCCCGTTCCCCCTCCCCGGATGGCGGTCGTGGCATTCGGGGTGGTGTAGTAATACAGGGGGCGGTCGAGGAATCCCAGGTTGGCCTTGATTTTTACGGGGGAGATTTCGGTTTCGAAGGCGAGATTGTAGATGTAGTCCTCGTTCCCCGATCGGCCGCCGGGAGAGATAAAGGAGCCTTCGCGCACCCGTCCCTGGGACGTTCGGTACGACCACACCGGGTCGCCGTCGGCATCCCTCAAGAACGTGTGCGGGCTTTCATACTCGTACTCAAACATCGCACGTGTGAACAGGAAGCGAAGATTGGTCGTGTCCGAAAAATCGTATTTCGCTTTCAGGGTAAGGTTTTCATCCCACCAGCTCTTGTCGCCCCTGTCTCCGATCAAGTAGCGGGTATCGCCCTGGGGCGTCTGCGTCGCGGACCAGCCTGTTGTCCCGGCGGGAGGTCTGACACTCTGGATGTTCAGGTCCGTGGGATACCCGTTGGTGCTCTTGTAGCCGTAGCTCCCGAAAAGACTCAGGCGGTTGAAGAACTTGTCGCCCGCGGAGCCATACCAGGTCATCACGTCGTCCGGGGCGTCCCCCCGGTCCCATGCCGTGCCGTAGCCCGATTTCAGAGCGAATTCCCGTTGTTCCGGCATCCTCGTGATCACGTTGACCACGCCTCCCATGGCGTTGCCGCCGTACAGGCTCGAAAACGGTCCCCGGACAACCTCGATGCGCTCGACGTTTTCCGGTGCGATCGACAGGGCGCTTCGCTGGCTGCCGGAATAGGAATCGTTGAGGCCGAAGCCGTCCAGCATGAAGAGCGTGTTGACGGCTCGTGGAATGCCTCGCAGCGTGACGGCTGCATTGGCCAGGGAGTCCATCATGCCGCCGCTGATATTTCGGGGGGCATAGGCGCCGACGACCGTGTCCAGCGCTTCGTCCACTGTTTTAGCGCCCTTGTTTTCGATTTCCTTTCGGGTCACGACGGAGACGCTTCCCGGGGTCGATTCGAGAGCCTTCTCCGTCCGGGTGGCGGAAACCACGACCTCGGGAAGCTCGGCGTCCTTATCGGTCGGTGCTTCCTTCTTCGTTTCCTTCTTCGTTTCCGCCGTCGCGGATGGATCCACTTCCTCGGCGATCGCCCACGGAGCCATCAACCACAGAGCCAGCACGCAGCACAGAATACGTCCCCCATTCCGCTTCATCATTTTCTCCCCCCGCTTCAGCCAGTGTCCTTTCCGTATGGATTGTCATCTGGATCGGGGGAGACGGGCTTCGGACCTGCCAGGAGCCCGAAGCACACCTCACCCCGTCACGCTTCACCACCGGGAAGCAGCCGCGGACTCTTGCCGGAGAGCGGCTGATTCCCAACCGATTGCTCATGCCTTCGCAATCCGTAGGCTCTGAACATCCGCCGCGATCTCCTGGAGCGGCTGTCGGCGGACCCGGTGAGGCAGGGCCAGCTCGGCGGCGAGGTCGATGTCCTGCCGGGTCACTTCCGTTCGGCCCTCATAGGCGGCCACCGTCTTGGCCGTCTTGAGCATGATGATGTCGCCCCTGTGGCCGTCCACGCCCACGTCCAGGCAGCAGGAAGCAATGTCCAGGAGAAGCGGCCGATCGATGGAAACGTGCGGGTACAGGGCCATCGCCCGCTGGATCCGCTCGGAGAGCTCCCGCGATTCGTCATCCCAGAGGCGGCAGAACCCTTGAGGATCCTCGTCGAAGGCCGTGCGCCGCTCCATGATCGACACGCGCGCCTCAAGATCTCGGATTCCCTCGATGCGGACACACAGCCCGAATCGGTCCAGGAGCTGCGGCCGCAGCTCGCCTTCTTCCGGGTTCATGGTGCCCACCAGGGTGAAGCGCGCCGGGTGCGTAAAGGAGATGCCCTCCCGCTCGACCGTGCTGACGCCCATGGCGGCGGAGTCGAGAAGGACGTCCACGATGTGGTCGTCCAGCAGGTTCACTTCATCGACGTAGAGGATCCCGCGGTGGGCGGCAGCCAGGATTCCCGGCTCGAAGCGCTTTTCGCCTTCTTTGAGGGCGTGCTCGAGATCCAACGTTCCCACAACCCGGTCTTCGGTGGCCCCCACGGGGAGCTCCACGACGCGCACCTTACTTCGGACCGTCTTTCTGGCCGAGCCGGGGGGAGTCTCCCGGCAAGGCTCGTTGCCGCAATGGACGCACACGGCGGGATCGCCTTCGGCCGGCAGCTGAAAGGGGCAGTCGGCGACCACCTCGATCTCCGGGAGGACATCGGCCAGGGCACGAACGGCCGTGGACTTGGCGGTTCCTTTCTCGCCCCGGATCAGGACTCCGGAAAGGCTCGGGTTGATGACGTTCAGGATCAGGCCGAGCTTCATGTGCTCCTGACCCACGATGGCGACAAACGGATAAATGCTTTGGGGATTCATCACAGGCTTCTCCTGACAACATCCAGCAGTTTGTTGGCCTTCAGGTCCTCGATCTTGCAGTACTCCGCACCCAGGGACTCGGCCAGTTTTTGAGCGAGGCCGAAGCGGATCATGCCGTTCGGCTCCGTATCCACCACGATGAACTTGATGCGATCGTCGCGCGCCATGGTCGCGGCGAGCGAGATGGACTCCCTCAGGGGATGGCCGCCCTCGGCGAGGGCGACATTGCTCCTCCCGTCCGTGATGAGCACCACGATGGGGCGGGACGAGGGCTCCTTGAGCAGCTGGTTGCGAACCACCTCGTAGCCTCGGGCCAGCCCGGCCGAAAGGGGTGTTCGGCCTCCCACCGGGAGATCCTGGAGCAGCTTTCCGGCGAGGTCGATTGAGCAGGTGGGCGGCAGCAGGGTTGCGGCTTCGCGGCCCCGAAAGGAGACCATTGCCACGCGATCGCGCTTCTGGTAAGCGTCCAGAAGCAAAGACATGATGGCGCCCTTGGAGGCCACCATGCGGTTCTGCGCGCCCATGGAGCCGCTCGCGTCCACCAGAAAGAGGAGAAAGGTGCCGATGCGCTTTTCCCGGACCTTCTCCCGGATGTCCTGGTCGTGGATGGCGACGGCCAACCGCGAGCTGCCCGCCCTCCGTCCCTGGTGGGGTGCTGCGGCGCGCAGGGTCGCGTCGAGAGCCAGGTCCCCCCGGTCTCTCTGGAGCGTGCTCTTCACGTAACGGCCCTGCTTTTGCGACGTCCGCGTGCGGGAGCGCCGGCCCGACCCGCGCCGAAGGAGCCGGTCCTTACGCCGCTCGATCCGCTTGACCCGGAAGGTCTCACCCACCTCGAAGATCTTCTCGCGGATGTCCTGCTCCTGCTGGGTGGGGGCGGGGCTGTCGGAGGATTCGGAATCCTCCTCCATGGACTCGGAAGATTGGCTTTCGGACTGGGTCTGCTGCTCGTCCGACTGGTCGGGCGGCTGTTCGTTCTCCTGCTCCTGCCGGTCTTCTTCCCGGTGATCGTGGTGGTGATCTTCCTCGTGGGGCGGAGGCTCGGGCGGGGGCGGGGGCGGCATGACGTCCCGCCTCCGGTGCAGGAGGGCCATTTCGGCGGCTTCCTGGATGTCCTCGACGGTCACCGTTTCCCGGCCGCTCCAGGCTGCGAGGGCCGTCGCCGCCCGCTCGATGACCAGGTCCGCCCGGTGGCCCGCGACGTTGTTCTCCATGCACAGCTCCGAGATGAACTGCCTGAGGGACGAATCGAGGCGGATTCTCGGCACCAGGTCGCGAGCCCGCACGATGGATTCGGCGATGGCCGCGTTCTCAGGGCGATATCCGTCCAGGAACCCGATGGGATCCAGGTCGAAACCTTCCCGCCGCTCCATGAGCCGGATGCGGTCCTCGACGTCCTGCGCTCCGCTCACCTCGACACACAGCCCGAAGCGGTCCAGGAACTGCGGCCGAAGCTCCCCTTCCTCGGGATTCATGGTCCCGACCAGGATGAAGTGGGCCGGGTGGCGGAACGAAATGCCTTCCCGCTCGACCACGTTCTCGCCCGAGGCCGACGCGTCCAGGATGATGTCCACCAGGTGGTCGTCCAGGAGGTTGACCTCGTCGACATAGAGGATGCCCCGGTGGGACAATGCCAGCAGTCCCGGCTGAAACCGGGGCTTTCCGGAGCGGATAGCGGCTTCGAAATCCATGCCGCCGACCACGCGGTCTTCCGTGGCGTTGAGGGGCAAATCCACCACGCGGACCCGACGCCGCACGCGCCTGCGGGCAATCTCCGGCTTGCGACAGAAATCGCACTGGGGATCCGGGCGGCTCGGGTGGCACGCATAGGGACAGCCGTCCACGACGTCGATTTCCGGCAAAAGCTCGGCCAAGGCCCGCACCGTCGTGGACTTGGCCGTGCCTTTCTCCCCCCGAATGAGGACGCCCCCGATGCGGGGCTGGATGGCGTTCAGGATGAGCGCGCGCTTCATGCGCTCCTGGCCGATGATGGCCGAAAAGGGGTAGACGATCTGGGTTTTCATGCGCTTGAGCTGCAGCTTTCCGTTGAGTAGGGTTTGGTTTCCATGAGCGGCATTGTGCCGCGGTTCAGTTCCTGGCCCGGTCCACGCACAGAAACGCTCCGACGAACGCGAGGACACTCAGTCCGAGAAGGATCCCGTAGGAAGAGAGCTCGGGACTCGTTCCGAAGGAGGAAGCCCGGATGGTCCCGGCCGCGTGGGTGAGGGGCAGCACCGAGAGCCCCTTCTGGACCCACAGGGGCATGCGGTCGAGGGGGAAGAAGGTTCCCCCGAGAAACGCCATGGGCGTGATGACGAAATTCGTGACCAGCACCTGGTCGGCGTGGGATTGCACGAGCATGGCCATGCAGACCGCGACGCTGGAGAAGACCGCACCGTTCAGCAGCACGGCCAACCAGAACTCGATGTTGTAAGAAAGCACGACCCCGAAAGGAAGGGCGATGACCAGGATGACGGCGACGGCCAGGATCGCCCGGGTGATGCCTGCGAGCACTTCGCCCGCGACAAACGCCAGGTTGGAAAGAGGGGCTGCCTGGAATTCCTCGAAAATATGCCAGTAGAAGCGGGCGATGTTGATCTCGCTTGCGATGGCAAACGCCTGGGTCATGCTCACCATGGCCACCAGCCCCGGGACGAGGAATTCCTGATAGGTGTGCCCCTGGTAGGACACGTCCCGGCCCATGGCAAAGCCGAAGGCCACCAGGTAGAGCAGGGGGCTCACCGCCATGGAGGCGATCTGCTTCAAGAACTTGCGCCGAAGGATCAGGATTTCGCGGTAGTAAACCGCCATGCAGCCCGTCATGATTGCACCTTCTTGCCCGTCAGGGCGATGAAGGCGTCCTCGAGATGGACGCGCCTCAACGTGAAGCCGTCTTTCGGCTGTGTCATCCGCGCCTGGGCCTCTTCCCGTGACTGGAAGTAGGCGGTCCGGATGTGGCCGTCGACGATTTCATCCAGCGCCCAAACCCCGAAATCGGCCATGAGCCGCTCCGGGGTGTCGAGGGCCACCAGCCGCCCGGAATCGAGAAAGGCCACCCGATCGGCGAGGAATTCGGCTTCCTCGATGTAGTGGGTGGTGAGAAAGACGGTCGTGCCGTCGGTTCGGGCCATCTTGATGAAAGACCAAATGCGGCGCCGGATGGTCGGATCGAGCCCCACGGTGGGCTCGTCGAGAAAGAGGATTCTCGGGCGGTGCATGAGGGCGCGAGCGATCATCACGCGCCGCTTCATTCCTCCCGAAAGCTCTCGCACGAGGGCATCCCTGCGCTCGGAGAGGTCGACGTATTCCAGGAGCTCCTCGATCCGCCGCTTTCGGTCGTGTCCGCTCATCCGGAAGAGGCGTCCGTGGATGTCCAGGTTTTCCGCCACACTCAGCTCGTTGTCCAGGTTGATGTGCTGGGTGACCAGCCCGCATTCGGTGCGTGCCCGGACAGGGTCGGTCACGATGGAGCATCCATTGAGGGTGGCCGTTCCCCCGCTGGCCTTTTTCAGGCCGGTGAGGATGGAGACCGTGGTTGTCTTGCCGGAGCCGTTCGGCCCCAGGTACGCGAAGATCTCCCCGGGAGACACGTCGAAGCTCACCCCGACCAGGGCCTCGACGGCCTTGTAACGTTTTCGAAGCTCACGCACGCAAATCATCGGTCGCTGTTCCACTCGAGCCAGGAAGCTCTCCCCCACACCCACCCCACAAACAAAAAGGCCACGAAGCCCTCGGCGATGATCGACGCCGGAGACCTTCGTGGCCTTCCGTTTAGACGCGACTGAAACGCTATACCCCCAGAAAAGGAGGCGCAACTCAACTGTATGGTGGCTGCCTTCTATAGGAAACAGGCGGTTCTGTCAAGGAGATTCAAGTTGTCCTGTCAACCTTTGCCTTGACGCCGGGCGAGATCGAGCGTAAAAGAGCCCTGTTTCTCAACAGCCGTCTTGAAGCGGCTCCTACCGAATCACGAATCCCCATTGATCGATTTGTCTCAACACCCATGGCCACGAAGGCCGTGACAACTGGTGGCAGATGCGCCATTGCGGCCTGGTGTGCTCAACGGTGGCCTTCGCCTGTGGCGATGTCACTCCATGGAGCCTTCAGCTTTTGACGAGCATCGTGAATCCATGGGTGGGGGGTGGATGATTGCTCTTCTCAAGCGCCGAAGAACTGCCGCAACGGTTTTTCCGGGATTGGGCCGTGACTGCAACCATCTTGGTGGAGGTGTGGGGCTGTGAAGAGAGTGAGGCAAGGGTTGTGCTGGGGGTTGGGAGTGGCTGTCATGGCGGGCCTGCTGGGGCCTGGGTCCGTGGGCGCCGAGGAGACGCAGGGCGAGACGCTGAAAACGCAGGAAATGGAAGAAATGGTGGTGACCGCCACCAGAACGGAGAAGACTCTGGCGGATGTTCCGGCCAGTGTTTCCGTCATCACGCAGGAGGATCTCGAGAAACAGAACGTCAAGACGCTGGACGAAGCGATTCGGATCACTCCGGGCGTTTACGCGAAACGAACCAAGGGCATGATGGATTCGACATCGGGTGTCAACTTCAGGGGTTTTAAGGGCGATCAGTACAGCTTGGTGCTGATGGACGGCATTCCCGTGAACGACGCCTACACGGGGGGGCTCGAGTGGGGATCGCTTCCGATCACGAACGTCGATCGCATCGAAGTCGTGCGCGGTCCTGCTTCGGCGTTGTACGGCGGAAACGCCATGGGCGGCGTCATCAACATCATCACGAAAACGCCGGAAAAGCTTGAGGGGACAGCGACTGGAGGATACGGCTCCAACAACACGTATCGCTTTCGATTGAGCGGTGGCGACCTGCTGTGGAAGCGCTTCTTCATTCAGGGCGGCTACGAAGAGGAGAGCACCGACGGCTGGGTCACCACACCGGCGCTGAAGACCATCTCCAAAGGGAAGAGCGGGAACACCCCCGGCGGTTACTCCATGGACGACCAGTACGGCAATCCCACCAAGTGGGTCATCGGTGACAAAGGGGATAACGGGGCGTTCCATCGGGCGTTTAACTTCAAGACGGGCTACAAGCTCTCCGAGACCGGAAGCGTGACCTTTTCGATGCTTTCCGGCCGCGATGAATATGATTACGACGAGCCCCACACCTACATGGGGACGTTCGGCTCCACATCCACCTACGCCCAGGCGGGGCCGGGCCGGAGGGCAAAGTTCGTGCCCAACGACTTTATCGATCAAACGGGGATTGGGAGCAATGAAACCGACATTTACGGTCTCACGTTCAAAGAAACCTTCGGTCCTGTGACGCTCCACGCCACGGGCGGCTATGTGACCGTCGACGATCGCTACACGTTGGAAAGCGGATCCGGTCTCGCCAACTACGACAATTCCCCTGGCACGCTCAAGATCACGAAAAACGACACCTGGTATGGAGAAATCAGTGGGGATGTCCGGATCGCCAAGCCTCATCTCCTCACGATGGGCGTTTCGTATCGGCGGGATTCCTCGGATACCGATGACTACAAGGTCCCCTTCTACCGGAGCTACTCGGACAGGGGAGACAGCACCTTCTATTCGGGCGGCCAGGAATCCAACTGGGGATTCTTCCTGCAGGAAGAATGGCGTGTGATCGATCCCCTGACTCTCTACCTGGGACTCCGGTATGACCTCTGGAACCTGAGCAAAGGAGCTTCCGGGGCTCCCGGCAAGCTGACGGACTACGAGAGCCAATCGGATTCGGAGCTGAGCCCCAAGTTCGCGGCCGTCTGGAAGGCTTTGGAGGACACGACGGTAAGGGGCTCCGTGGGCCACGCCTTTCGGCCGCCCTCGCTTTACGATCTGTATCGGTCATGGCAGAGCGGCTCGACCTACTACGACAGCAATCCCAATCTCAAGCCGGAGACATCCTGGGGGTATGAGCTGGGGGTCGAGCAGTTTCTGTTCAACCGGCACACTCGATTGGGCGTGGCCGGCTTCTGGAACGACATCGAAGACATGATTTCCTACCGCACGGAGATCATCGACGGCAACACCCACCGAGTGAAGACCAACGCCGGCAAGGTTCGGACGTACGGCCTGGAATTCGAAGCGGAGCAACGCGTCACGGATTGGCTCTCCCTGTGGGGAAATTACACGTACACCCACGCACGGGTTCTGGAAAATGAGACGGATCCCGAAAGCGAAGGCAAGAAGCTCACGGGCATTCCCGAGCACATGTTCAACCTCGGCGTGGATACGACTTACAAGTGGGCCAAACTGAGCGTGATCGGGCGTTACTTCAGCAAGATCTATGGCTCCTCGGACAACAGCGACATCGCCCGGGGGGTTTACGCCTCCTACGAACCGGCTTTCTTCCTGGATGCGAAGCTCACGGTGAGTCCCGTCAAGTATATGGATCTCTTCGTGTCGGTGGAGAACATGCTCGATAAGCACTACTACGAATACTACAGGTCCGACGGGTGCTCGGTGTTCGGGGGAGTTACCTTCAAGTACTGAGCGCAGAGCCAAGACAACATAGGGTCCGCAATCGAAGCGAACGTCATTCCGGCGGTCTCTTGGCCGGGATCCAGCGGTATTCTCAAAGGACCTCCCTGGATCCCAGCTTTCGCCGGGATGACGACGCAGGATCGGTCACTTGATGGGGGTCTTCGTAGCTTCTCAATAAGTGTGGGTAACGGCAAGGCTGTAGGTCGGGATTTTATCCCGACGTCTTCGCTGTGGCTCGTCGGGATAAAATCCCGACCTACACTTATTGAGAAGTGACTGCTCTGCTGTACTAAGGACATGCCGGAATGACGACACTTGTGATCGCTTGTGATTGTGGACCCCACTCTAGCGGCGCGTCCGGGGAGTGAGCCACCCATGT
>CAZIEW010000015.1:0-76165 GCA_964538515.1 uncultured Syntrophobacteraceae bacterium | reverse complement strand
AGGAGTCCCGGGATATAGGGAAAAGCGGCGCGGGTCACGACATGCGCGGTCTCGACGACTTCGAGTCCGGGCCAGCGAAACGTGATCATCACAGCGACCAGCAGATCCGCGGATTTCACATAGCCGATGTCGGCCGCCCCCACGATCTTGAAATCCTCAGGGAGCGGCTGAATTCTGACTCGTGGAGCAAGGGTCTCCTGGAGCGCGCGGGCCTCTTTGGGGCTGAAATTCCAGCTCTCCCCGCCCAAACCACCCATCAGCTGCACCGGCTGAATCCGCAAGCCCGACAGACAATGCAGCCGCCCTCGTGCTCGACGGAAGCCCCGCAATCCGGGCATGCCCCCATCTCGTCGGAATGATGGACGATATTGAGCTGCGCTCGATGATTGAGGACTTTGGCGATGGCATCCGAGCACGACACGACCTGCTCGCCATTTCGCCAGGTGGGAGACGGGCAGCGGATGCCCATCAGCTGACGGATAATCGCTTCCACCTTGACTCCGGAGCGCAAGGCGAGCGAGATGAGCCGGCTGGTCGCTTCGATCTGGGAATAGGCGCAGCCGCCCGCCTTGCCCATCTGGGCGAACACCTCGCAAAAACCGTATTCGTCCGTGTTGATTGTCACGTAGAGCTTGCCGCACCCCGTGTTGATCCGTTCGGTCACGCCGGTCGTTTCGTCCGGTCTCGGCCTCGGCTCCACCTGAGGATACTGAACCTTGCGCTGAATATTGAGGACCTGAACCTCGCGGCTCCCGTCGCGGTAGATCGTGATGCCCTTGCACCCCAGCTTGAAGGCCATCTGGTAGGCATTTTCAACGTCTTCGACGGTGGCCGAGTTCGGAAAATTGATGGTCTTGCTGACCGCGTTGTCCGTATGCTCCTGGAAGGCTGCCTGGATGCGGATGTGCCAATCGGGCGTCACGTCGTGCGAGACGACGAAGACGCGCCGGACGTCTTCGGGGATCTCCATGAAGCTTTGGCAGCTGCCTTTTTCAGCGATGCGCTTCATCAGCGGCTCGCTGTAGAAGCCTCGTTCTTTGGCCACTTTCTGGAACAGGGGATGCACCTCGAGCAGCTCTTGACCGTCCAGGACCTTCCGCACGAAGCTGATGGCAAACACCGGCTCGATCCCGCTCGAGCAGTTGGCGATGATGCTGATGGTGCCCGTAGGGGCAATGGTGGTCGTGGTGGCGTGACGCATGTACCGGGTCGACGGCTTGTCGTAAATCGAGCCGGGGTAGTTGGGGAAGTTGCCCCGTAGCTCCCCGTAATGGGCGGAAGCCGCTTTGGACTCCATCTGGATGAATTCCATGACTTCCCGAGCCTTTTGGACGGCTTCCTCGGAATTGTACGGGATTCCCAGACCGATGAGCATGTCCGCAAACCCCATCACCCCGAGGCCGATCTTGCGGTTTGCGCGCGTCAATGCTTCGATCTCAGGCAGGGGGTACTTGTTGACCTCGATCACGTTGTCCAGAAAATGCACCACCTGCCAGACCACTTCCTTTAGGTGGCTGTAGTCCAGCTCGCCGTCGTGCACCATGTTGGCCAGATTGATCGACCCCAAATTGCACGACTCATAGGGGAGAAGCGGCTGCTCGCCGCAGGGGTTCGTGCTTTCGATTGTTCCGACGTGCGGCGTGGGGTTGAACCGGTTCATGGCGTCGAGAAAGATGATCCCCGGCTCACCATTGTTCCAGGCCGCCTGCACGATGTCCTGGAAGATCTTTCGTGCGGAAAGGGTCTTGACCTTCTGACCCGTGCGCGGGTTGACCAGATCGTATTCGCCGTCGCGCTCGACGGCATCCATGAAGGCATCCGTCACCGCAACGGAAATGTTGAAGTTGGTCAGCCGCTCGTCTAGCGTCTTGCAGATGATGAACTTCTCGATGTCGGGATGGTCGATGCGAAGAATACCCATGTTGGCGCCGCGCCGCGTGCCGCCCTGCTTCACCGTTTCCGTCGCCGTGTCGAAAACGGTCATGAATGAGATCGGACCACTCGCAACCCCCTGCGTGGAGAGCACCTTGTCGTTCTCGGGGCGGATGCGGGAAAACGAAAAGCCCGTTCCCCCTCCGCTCTTGTGAATCATGGCGGCATGCTTGATGGCATCAAAGATGGAATCGATAGAATCCTCAACCGGAAGCACGAAGCAGGCGGAAAGCTGCCCCAGCTTCCGACCGGCGTTCATGAGGGTGGGCGAGTTGGGCATGAAGTCGAGCCTGCTCATGAGCCTGTAGAACTGAAGGGCGGTCTCCGGCACCTTGTCGGGGCCTTCGAACAGCGCGTCCGCTCGTGCGATGGCTTTCGCCACGCGCCAGAACAGCTCCTCCGGAGTCTCGACCGGCTCGTTCTTCTCGTCCCGCTTCAGGTAACGCTTGCGCATTACCACGATGGCATTGGGCGATAGCTTGACGTGGCTCTCCTCACTCGGGAACGGCAATTCCCTGTTCGGTGTCATTTCGAATACCGTGGCTTCTTCTACTGTTTCCATCATGCTCCCGTCCATCATTCCAATGATATCCTTTTTTGCTCTCATGAGAAAACCGTGCTGCCTCGAAGGAGCGCTTAGCGACTGGGGACACACGAGCAGGTGAGTTGACGGCATCATGCGAGGATTGAAGACCACTGTCAAAACAAAAGTTCCAATGGGAATCGAGACAGTTTCGGACAAGGGCACGATTTAATAAGAAAAGATGAAGAAGTCTGGAATTCCCATGATGCATGCACTAGCCATGCCAAAAAGAGTGATTAATTTCTCTTTAAATCAAGTCCGCTGAACTGATAATCATTCAATATAGTTGGGAAAGTAGCACATGGGGATCGCTCTCGGCGGACGGGTTTGGACAAGGGGAGGACTTGAGGAGAGGATCAGCTGGGCTTCATACATCGGGTGCTCTCTTGCAGCACACCATTGATCGGGGCGGGCATCGACCATGGCAGTCAAATACCGGGATTACTACGAAGTGCTTGGGGTTCCGCGGACGGCATCCCAGGAAGACATCCAGAAGGCTTACCGGAAGCTGGCCAGGAAGTACCATCCGGATGTGAATAAGGCCAAGGATGCCGAGGAGCGGTTCAAAGAAGTGGGTGAGGCCTACGAGGTTCTGAAGGATCCCGAGAAGCGCTCGAAATACGACCAGCTCGGGGAGAACTGGAAGGACGGTCAGGAGTTTCGGCCGCCTCCCGGTTGGGAATCCCAGTTCGGTTTCGGGCGCGGAGCCGGCGGGACCGAGTTCCGTTGGTCCACGGGGGGCGGCGGAGATTTCAGCGACTTCTTCGAAACGCTTTTCGGAGGCATGGGCGGTTTTCGGGATGCGTTTGGTCGGGGACGGACTGCTCAGGAGCCCCGCTGGCGCCAGGCCGGAGCGGACCAGGAGGCTATCATCCGTATACGGCTGGAAGACGCCTTTCATGGCTCGACGAAGTCCATCACCCTGCAGTCCCAGACGACGTCGCCCACCGGGCAGATCACGGTGCAGGAGAAAAACTACGAGGTCAAGATCCCGGCCGGGATCATGTCCGGCCAGAAGATTCGACTCGCCGGTCAGGGCGGTGAGGGGATCGGAGGCGGTCCAAGGGGCGACCTCTATCTGAAGGTGGAAATCGACCCTCATCCCGTCTATCGGGTCGAAGGTCGTGACCTTTACATGGATCTGGCCATTACCCCGTGGGAGGCGGCCCTCGGCACCGAGCTCCAGGTTTCGACCCTGGCAGGTCCCGTGACCATGAAAATCCCCGGGGGAACGCAGACCGGACAGAAGCTGCGCCTGCGGGGCAAGGGCATGCCAAACCCGAAGGGGGCTCATGGCAACCTGTACGCGGTGATCACCATCCAGGTCCCGAAGAAGCCGACCGAGCGGGAGCGGGAGCTGTTCGAGGAGCTCCGGCGCGTATCGCGGTTCAATCCGCGTGAATGACAAGAGACGATGAGGAGGTTGTTTCGCATATGGATCTCAACAAGTTTACGATTAAATCACAGGAAGCAATTCAGGCGGCGCAGACCAAGGCGATTCGTTACGGGCACCTGGAAGTCGACGGCGAGCATCTGCTTCTCGCCTTGGTGGAGCAATCGGACGGGCTTGTGCCCAGGCTTCTCCAGCGCATGGAAGTCCCCGTAGATCAGGTTAGCCAGCGGCTGGAAGACGAGCTGGCCCGGAAGCCGCGTGTCAGTGGGCCGGGGGTTGAGCCGGGCAAGGTCTACGTCACGCAGCGCATGAGCCGTCTCATGGTCAAGGCTCAGGAAGAGGCTGAGCGGCTGAAGGATGAGTATGTTTCGGTCGAGCACCTCATGCTTGCCTTCATCGAAGAGGGCAGGTCAACGCCTGCGGGTCGCATCCTTCAGGATCTGCAGATCACGCGAGATCTGTTCCTGCGGACCTTGACGGATGTGCGCGGTCATCAGCGCGTGACGAGTGCCTCCCCGGAAAGCGCCTATGAAGCGCTGCAGAAGTACGGGCGAGACCTGGTGGTCGAGGCGCGCGCCAACCGTTTGGACCCGGTGATCGGGCGCGACGGGGAGATCCGTCGGGTGATCCGCATCCTCAGCCGCAAGACCAAGAACAACCCGGTGCTCATTGGCGAGCCTGGTGTCGGCAAGACGGCCATCGTTGAAGGATTGGCTCACCGCATCGTACGCGGCGATGTGCCCGAGGGGCTGAAGGATAAATCGCTCTTCGCGCTCGACATGGGGGCGCTGGTGGCGGGAGCCAAATTCCGCGGGGAGTTCGAGGAGCGACTCAAGGCGGTGCTTCAGGAGATCAAACAGTCCGAGGGCCGGATTCTTCTGTTTATCGACGAGCTTCATACGATTGTCGGGGCTGGCAAGGCGGAAGGATCCATGGACGCCGGGAACATGCTCAAGCCGATGCTGGCCCGAGGAGAGCTCCACTGCATCGGGGCAACGACCCTCGATGAGTACCGCAAGTACATCGAAAAGGATGCTGCCCTCGAGCGTCGCTTCCAGCCGGTGATGGTGGACCAGCCCACCGTGGAGGACAGCATTTCGATCCTGCGCGGCCTCAAGGAGCGTTTTGAAGTCCACCACGGCGTGAGAATCCAGGACAGTGCCTTGGTTGCGGCGGCGCTTCTTTCGAACCGCTACATCTCAGACCGGTTTCTGCCCGACAAGGCCATCGATCTGGTGGACGAAGCCTGCGCGATGATCCGTACCGAAATCGATTCCATGCCGTCGGAGCTGGACGATGTGCGCCGGCGTGTGATGCAGCTTGAAATCGAGGAGGCGGCTCTCAAGAAGGAGCGGGACAAGGCGAGCCATGACCGGCTCGAGGCGATTCGCCGGGAGATCGCGGAGCTGCGCGGCAAAAGCGACACCATGACGGCTCAGTGGGAGTCCGAGAAGGAAGCAATCAAGAAGGTGCAGGCCCTTCGGGAGGAAATCGAAAGGGTGCGGCACCAGGTCGAGCTTGCCGAGCGGCAGTACAACCTGGACCAGGCGGCTGAGCTCAAATACGGGCGACTTGCCGAGCTGGAGCGCCAGCTGAAAGCCGAGGAGGAACGGCTGGCAGTGGACCAGGGGGGCAGTCGGCTGCTGCGGGAAGAGGTGACCGAGGATGAGATCGCGGAGATCGTTTCCCGCTGGACGTCCATTCCCGTTACGCGACTCGTCGAAGGTGAGCGGGAGAAACTGCTGCGCCTGGACGAAGTCCTGCACAAACGGATAGTCGGCCAGAATGAAGCGGTGCAGCTGGTCGCCGACGCGGTGATCCGGGCGCGGTCCGGCATCAAGGATCCCAGGCGCCCGATCGGCTCCTTCATCTTCTTGGGGCCGACGGGCGTGGGCAAAACCGAGCTGGGCAAGACACTCGCCGAAGCCTTGTTCGACTCGGAGGACAACGTCGTTCGCATCGACATGAGCGAGTACATGGAGAAGCATACGGTCTCGAGACTCATCGGAGCGCCTCCCGGCTACGTGGGCTATGAGGAAGGCGGGCAGCTCACCGAGGCGGTGCGCCGTAAGCCTTACAGCGTCATCCTCTTCGACGAGATCGAGAAGGCTCACCCGGACGTCTTCAACGTGCTCCTTCAGATCCTCGATGACGGACGGCTCACGGATGCCCAGGGCAGGACCGTGGATTTTAAGAACACCGTGATCATCATGACCAGCAACATCGGCTCGCCCTATCTTCTGGAAGGGGTCACGGCACGCGGGGAGATCCGTGAGGAAGCGCGAAGCCAGGTGATGGCCGAGCTTCGGCGCGCGTTCCGGCCCGAGTTCTTGAACCGGGTGGATGACATTGTGCTCTTCAAGCCCTTGACGCTCGAGGAAATCAAGCAGATTATCGATCTGTTGACGCTGGATCTTGGCAAGCGCCTGAAAGACCGTGAGATCAGCCTGGAGCTTACGGAAACGGCGCGGGATTTCATCGGGCAGGCGGGCTATGATCCGGTTTATGGCGCGCGGCCGCTCAAACGATACATTCAGCACCAGCTGGAAACGCGCATCGGTCGAGCGCTGCTCAAGGGTGATATTCCGGAGGGATCAACCATCGTGGTCGATGTGCATGACGACAATCTCGTTGTGAGCCGCAAAGAGACATAGAAGCTCATCCCGGTCGAGTAATCGTTTCGGACGGGCACGGTGCGACCGTGCCCGTCCAGGTTTCCGGCCGATCGACACCAGGTTATTGCGTCCCCACCACGAATCTTGCGGCAGTCGATAAGCTCAGGGTTTTCCAACGCTTTGATTGACTGACTCAAGGTCTTCTTTTATTATCCGCCACGACTCACCCCATTCTCGGTGAGAATCGAGAAATCAGCCCACACTTCGTTGAGGAAGGTCCGGGTAGCAATGCCATGAAAACCAAACCCGGGATAATGATTAAATTTTTTCTGTGGTACTTTGCACTGGTATCCATTTTCTCCGGTACAATCTTCCTGCTGTTTGTGCATATTCAGGGCATCGTCAAGGTGTCTGATGATATTGTCAATAAGAACTACCGAGTCTCCTCCGCGGCGAAGAAGCTCATCGACAGCCTGCTGTGGATGGAAGAGAATGAGAATAAATACGACCTCCTCCAGAAGGAAGATTACAAACGCTACTTCATCACGGCACAGCGGGAATTCGAGGAGAACCTGAACATCATTCTGGCCCTCGATTTGGAGCCGAGCCGGGCTACCGTATGGGAGGAGCTGTACCGGGACTACGAGGCGGCAGTCCCCTCCTCGTCGAAGACCTCGGAGCTGCAGGATGCGTCGGAGGGACTGTGGATCCAGGAAGATGTGATCAACGAATGGATCAACCGGATCTCGAAAGCGCGCACGGACAACGAGCACGAAATCGAGGTCAAGATGTTCCGGGTGACCACCCAGGGGAGAATGGCCGTTCGATACGGGATGATCGGTCTGGGGGTCTCCATTCTGGTATGCTTGATGGGAACCTTTTATATCTCGCATTCGATGAACCGCCCGTTGAGGGAGCTCCGCAAGGGCATCAGCTCCATTTCGCACAAGGGGATCAGTGATCCGATTCCCATCTTGACCAAGGATGAGCTGGGACAGCTGGCGGGGGCCTTCAATGACATGGCTGCCCGCTTGAAAGAAGAGGAGCGACTGCGGTCGGATTTCATTTCCATGCTCAGTCATGAGATTCGAACGCCGCTCACGTCCGTGCGTGAATCGGTGAACCTCATGGCCGAGGAGGTCGTTGGGCCGATCAGTGAGCGGCAGAGGCGGTTTCTTGAAATTGCGAGTGCCGAGATCACGCGGATTTCCGACCTGCTGAGCCGGCTTCTGCAAATCTCGAGGCTCGAGGCGGGCCTGCTGAAGATCACCAAGGAGCCGCTGGACCCCAATGCTTTCGTGACAGGAACGGTGCGTCGGATGATCCCTGCCGCAGAGGCGAAAAACATCGATCTCGAGACAGAGCTCCCCGCGGTCTCCCCGCCGATAATGGGCGATTATGCCCACCTTCAGCAGGTACTCATGAACCTGCTGGGAAACGCGGTTAAGTTCTCGCCTCCCCATTCAAAGGTGGTGGTGCGCGTGGAGCCCGACCGGTTTGATGGTGAGCTGCGGCTTCGGTTTTCGGTCACCGACGTCGGTCCGGGGATCCCGGAGGACGAGCTCGACCTTGTCTTTCATAAATACTATCGGACCACCGATGTTAGGGATCAGGTTGATGGGGTGGGGCTGGGATTAAGCATTTCAAAGCACATCGTCGAGGCCCACGGCGGTGTCATTTGGGTTCAGAGCCAGGTGGGGCAAGGGAGCACGTTCGGGTTTTCGCTTCCTGTGGCCCGTGAGGAGGAGCATGCTCATTAACTCAAAAGCCAAACGGGCGCGAGTCGAATGGGGTCGCGCCTTTTTCGCTGTTCTGCTGGGACTGCAGGTTGCCGCGTGTGCAAGCCCCGAGCTCTCCCGCAACGATCGGACGCAAGGGGGGGCTGCGTCGGTGTCGAATCCAGACCGGGCCAGGCTGCAGGAGGGGATGGATTACTTTAAGAGGGGCGACTACCCGCAAGCGCTCGCCGTGTTCGAAGAGCTCAGCCGGGCCTCAAAAGATGAGCCCGTGAGGCGCAAGGCCCTTTACGCACAAGGATGCACTCGGCTCATCACCGCTCAAACGGCCGAAGAATATACCGCCGCCCTTGCCGTCTGGCAGTCCTGGAGCCGACTTGCTCCGTCGGGGGACGACGAGGACCCGCGATTGCTCTCTCCGATTCTCGAGCGCATCAGCCCGACGCTTCCCATCGATTCCAAGGGGGGGGCTTCCGTTCAAACGTCCAAGCCGAAGAAGAAGCCTGGGTCGATTTATGTCAACAAGGATCTTGCGTCCTACAAGAACATGGTGGAAAACAAGGAAAAGGAATTGGACCGAGTTAAGGCTCGGCTCGACTCCAGAGAACGGGAAGTGAGGCGCCTCAAACAGCAGATCGAGTCTCTGGAGGCCATCCATTTGAAGTTTCAGGAACGACAGAAAGAGATTTCGACCCCCTGAGTCATGCCCATGGAGAAAACGACGCAGCATAAGCAAACGATCCTGGTTGTGGACGACGACCCACACATCCTGGAGGTCGTCGAGGCCCGACTGACGGCCTCGGGATACCGGACCATCACGGCGCCCGGCGCAGAGCAGGCCATTGGGATCGTGAGGAGTCAGCAGGTGGACCTCCTCATATCCGACGTCCGTATGCCGGGCATGGGCGGCATGGAGCTGTTCAGGGAAGTGCACGGGCTTCACCCGAGCCTTCCGGTCATTTTTCTTACGGCATATGGTACGATCCCGGATGCCGTGAACGCGGTTAAGGCCGGGGCGACCGACTACCTCACTAAACCCTTCGACGGCAAGGAGCTTGTCCGTAAGGTAACGGAAATCCTTAAAAAACCTGCTGGGGCGGCCAAAGTGTCCGGTCCCGACGGGGAGCCCGCCATCGCGGAGGTGCTGAGCGGCGGGAAGAGTCCGGCCATGCGGGAGCTCTACGACCTCATCGAACGGATCGCTCCAAGCGATGTGAACGTGCTCATCCTCGGAGAGAGCGGGGTCGGGAAGGAGCGCGTGGCAAGGCTGTTGCATCAGCGCGGGCCGCGCCGAGAGAATCCGTTCGTCGTGGTGGATTGCGGGTCGACCCCCACGGGCCTCCTGGAGAGCGAGCTGTTCGGCCACGTGCGCGGCGCCTTCACCCACGCGATTCGGGATAAGAAAGGGCTGATAGAAGCGGCCGACCGGGGGACGCTGTTCCTCGATGAGATCGGGAACATTTCACCGGAGATGCAGGTTCGCCTGCTGCGATTTCTCGAAGACCGCAAGATCCGTCGAATTGGGGAGCTGAAGGAAATTCCGGTGGACTGCCGTGTCATTTCGGCAACCAATGTGGATCTGCCCGAAGAGGTCGAGGCGGGAGGCTTTCGCGAAGACCTGTATTACCGGCTTCGCGTCGTGACCCTCAAAATCCCGCCACTCCGCGACCGGAGGGAAGACATCCCCGTACTTGCCCAGCATTTCGTGACAAGCTTTTGCAAAGGCCATTCCTTACCCCCGGTCAAGCTTCCCCCGGAAACCATCAAATGGCTGACGGAATATCCCTGGCCTGGAAACGTCCGCGAGCTGAAAAACGCCTTGGAGGCCGGCGTCGTGCTCTGCCGTGACGGAACCCTCATGGCCAGTGACCTCCAGCTGTCCGGTCTCCCCGACAAGACTCCCAGGGCCCCGGTCGAAAAGGATTCGCTCTCTCTCGAGGACAGCGAGCGCCACGCCATCCTCCGTGCCTTGCAGCAGGCCCACTGGGTGCAAAAGGACGCCGCCCAGATTCTCGGCATCAGCCGTCGGGCCATCCACTACAAGATCAAGAAGTACGGCATCGAGCTGCCGGGAAAGCACGCCGCCGCGGAAGACCCAGACGACTAACGGGTGCAAATCGCCGGCCCCCCTGCGAGTCTGCCGACCGAGGAGGCCACCGGCCCGGGTTCGGTCCCCAACGCCCAGGCTCAGGGCCAAGAGCTCTGAAGGCTATCACCCGCGCTCATCTTCCTTGAGCCTTCACGGATCCTTCGTGCTTCCGTTTCCGGTATCCCCAGTGAGAGCAGGAACCGATGATGCGCTTCAGGGGCACGGTGCTCAAATTCGGCATGCCACCGATCCATCGCCTGTTCATCCATTCCTGCCGCTCCGAGCATCTCTTTCCACATCGCCACATCCACCGCAGGCGGCCCTGCTTCCAGGTCCATGCCCTTCAGCATCGTGGAAAGCAGCCGTTGTTTGGCTTTGAGTGCAAGGATCTCCTCTCCGATCTGAATCAAGCGCCTCTGGAGAACGTCTGCACAGGAATTGACCTCTGCTCGCAGGACGGACTTGATGTCCTCAATGGAAAGACCCGTCCGGCGAAGGCTGCATATTCGGTCGAGCCGCTCAACGTCCTCCTCGGAGTAAAGGCGATATCCCGACGACGTTCGTCCGCGAGGGGACAGGAGCTCGACGCGGTCGTAATAAAGGAGCGTGCTCCGGGAAAGCCCATACAAACGGGCGAGCTTTGTGATGGTGTAGGGTTTCATAGGCTTGAGGACGCAGTGGTGGCCAGCCACTGCCCTTTAGGATCGTTAGCGACTCTTGGTCCGAATCTCTTCGATCTTTTCCGGAGGAAGTCTGAGCCACTCCAGAAAGTCTTGATGGGCTTCGGGATGGCGGGACTCAAACTCGCGATGCCATCTCAACATCGACTGCTCATCGAATCCCATCACCTTGAACATGTCCACCCACTCATGAACGGTTACATGATGCTGCATTTTCTGACTCCTTCCTGAAGGTTGCGCAAAAGCGAAGTCTACCGACATGCCACGGCCATGACAAAACAGGCTGTAAACTATGAAGTCGTAGACAGGTAAAGGGAAAAGTGAATGATTCTGGAGAGCCCTTCGTGCCATGAAACCGCTCAAACACCGCGAAATCACGGCGTGGTGTGATTCAGCTCGCAAGCACTTTTTCGAAGCATGATGTCTGCCCCCAACAACTGAGAGGGAGCTGCTAGAGGCCAGATCTCAGGGAGGCCACATGGGCCGCGCCCAGCACTGCGGCGTCGTCTCCGAGCTTGGCATGGAGGATGACCGCGGTTTCGGCATCCAGCATGGAAGAGGATTGGTTCAGAGTCTTCAGGAGGGGATCTATGAACAGATCCCACGCCATGCTGACGCCGCCTCCGATCACCGCGTGCCGGATCCCCAGCACCGTGAGAAGATTTGCCAGGGCGAGTCCCAGGGCCCATCCCATTCGTTCGAAGAGCGCCAGCGCCAGTGGATCGCCCGCCCGGGCACAGCGATAGACGTCCTCGGAGGTGAGCTCCTCGGAGCGGGCCAAATCGAACAGGGGACCCCGTTTGAGCAGGCCGCTTTGGACGGCATTCTTCACCCCGTTGCAGAGCGCGGATGCCGAAGCATGGGCTTCGAGGCAGCCACGCAGTCCGCATGCACAAGGCGGTCCGTGAGGGTCGACGATCATGTGGCCGATCTCGGCTTCGAAGCCCAGGTTGTCTCCGGTCCAGAGTTCTCCACCCAGCATGAGGACGCCTCCGACTCCCGTGCCGAGAGTCAGCCCGGCCCAGTTTTCAATTCCCTGGCCCGAGCCTTTCCAGGCTTCGCCGAGCCCGAAGGCGTTGCAGTCGTTTTCCATGTATACCGGCACGCCGATCGTCTGCTGGAGGTTTCGCGCAAGGGGATACCCGTTGAGGGTCGGCAAATTGGGAGAGAAGACCACGCTACCGCCGTCTCGGTCGATCTTCCCCGCCACGCCCAGGCCAATGGCTCGGACGCATTTGCCATTGCTTTCGGCTAGCCGCATGAGCTTTCGGCATGCATCCGTCGACCGCTGCAGCACGGTGTCCGGGCCCGCTTCGCTTCCCGTGGTCGTTCTGGAGCGATGGTGAATTTGGCCGAGCTCGTCCACCAGGGCGGCTCTAAGGTGTGTTCCGCCGATGTCAACGCCTATGAAAAATGAGCGCATGGCAAGTCCTGCCGCCATTCAGGGCGTAAGCCTTTCCGGCATGTAAAAGACGTACGAGCGGGCCAACGCGTCGAACTGCGCGTTGGTTTCGGATTCGATGGCCTCGTAGAGATCCTTGAGGGATTCCGCCATGGCGACTCGGTGGAGGAAGAGGTTCGGATTGTAGTGCGAGGCGTGGAGCGGCAGGAGAAAGAACCGGACGTGGCCCCTCCAAACCAGGTTGAGAGCTTCCCGCTCTTCGAGGATGGATTTGTAAAATCGCCGCAGCAAATCGGTTCTCAAAATGGCGGAGGGCGCATTGGTGACGCATTCCATCCAGCCCGCGAGGCGGTAGACCCGCCGCATCATGGCTTCGTCGTTTCGATACCGGAACAGGCCGAGGGTCGTGTAATGGCAGCCGTCGTCCAGCGTGAAATGGTTGGGGACAAACGCCACGTGCTGATGGCCCGGCGCTGAGAGCACCGTTTCCCGATGGGCTTCGTAGCGAGCGGATTCTCCTTTGGTGCACAGCATGGCATAGCCGCTCTGCCAATCGCCTCGGCGAAATTCCAAGGGGTGTGACACGATGAGGTTTTCCCGGGGGCGACGGCGGTCTACGATGTCGATGATATCTGCCACGGCGGCTTCCTGAATCGGGAGTGAACGATCTCAGCTCGGTTGGAGTCCATGTTGTCCTGTCCTGTGCCCGGGCCTTCCCCGTCTCCCCCTCGCTCCCCGTCACTGTGTGCTTCTTCTTTCAGTACCGCTGCGGGAGAAACGGGGCGAGATCCTCCACGTAATCCGTCAAAACCTTGAAATTGTGCGCTTCGAGCCCGGCGACGGCTTTCTTGTAGTCGCTCAAAGGCAGCCTGACGATCACTTGCCACACGTCCTTGTAGCCTCGTAGAGGCACCGTCATGGTGCTCGAGATGATGACGTGCTCATCCTGCATGATACGCGTCAATTTCGCCATGGCGTCGATGCGGTCGGCCACGAGGAGGACCAACCGCTTGGTTTCGTCTCCCAGACCGAGCGACATGAGCAGCACTTCCATGAGATCCGTGGTCGTGATGATACCGACCAGCTTGTCCCCCTTCAAGACGGGCAGAGCACCAATGCGCTGGTCATGGATGATGTGCGCGGCGCGCTCGATGCTCATGTTGGGTGTCGCCGTCGTGACCTTCTTGGTCATGATGTTCCCGACCGCCAGCTTTTGAAGGACATAGGTGAGCTCGTGGACGCTCAAGGTCGTGGCGGGGGAGGCCCAGGCTTCCTTCAGGTCGCGGTCCGTTACAATGCCAAGGAGGCGAGCCTTGCCGTCTGTGACGGGGAGGTGGGAGACCTTGTGGTGATCCATGATCTCGCGCGCTTTGAAGACGGGAGTCTCCGGGGTCACCGTGTGGAGAGTGGTCTTCATGTGCCAGCCGACGTACATCCTTGCCTCCTTCTCCTGAGTGGGATCCGCAGTCTTGTGCCGGGCGCTACAATAGGGAAACAGCAGTGAGCGTGTCAACGTCAAATTGAGTGCGATTCGTTGCCTGGCAAGTCTCCGCGTGGCACGCAGGGCGCCGGGTTTTGACCCGCTCATGGGAGCCAGACGGCGCTGTCGGCTGTCCGAAAAGGTGCACGGTCAGAAAAGCCGATAGCGCTCCGTGTCCTTATCCTTCCCATAATCCACAAAGCGGCGCGGGCGTGGGCTCAAGGCTTCACCCGTCCCCCTCCGGACCAGGTCCCGTGGTCGATAGCGGCTTTCCTCCGCGTGGACCTCCGCCTGAAGTGATCCTGAAGACCCCCGAGATCCCTGTCCGCGGCGCCCAAAATCTGGGCGGCGTAAAGGTTTCCCAGGGTGTATGTGAGGGAAAAGCGGATGTCTCCGGGCCGGTCTGTCATGCCGCGGTCTGGGCGAGCATCAGAAGTCCTGCTCGGTCCAACGGCCGCCGTTTATGTCGACAACCGTCCAGGCGCCGTTTTCCTCGAGCCGCCCGACCTGCAGCTTCTCGTCGCGCACGCGGAAGCGCAAACGGCCTTCCTCGCTGAGACTCCGCAGCCTGGCTTCGAGCTGCCGGCCTACGGTGACTCTGGGTCCCCCGGCCCCGGGCTTTGCATTCCTCGCCAAGAGCGAGGGGACTTCGCTGAGGTACCCTCCGTCGGATCGCTTCACGTTGCGCTGCATTTCAAGGAGCAAGAGCAGCTCCCGGTGCTCCTGGAACTGCTGGACTTGGTCTCTTCGCGCCAATTCAGCAGGAGTAGGACGGCGTGCAGGAGTGGGAGCATTCGTGGTCGGGTCCAGCTCAGGAGTCAGGACTTCGCGGGTCCGGACTTTTTCCGATTGGACTACGGAGGGGGTTGCCTCGCTCGTCTCCACGGCCGGCCCGGGCTCCGACCGTTTTCGGTACGACCCGCTGTACGTCAGCCTCCGATACGCCGCCTTGGATGGCTTCACGCCGCTCGACTGTGCCGGATCGTAAGGTCTCATGGCCACACCCATGGCAAATAGTTGGGTGTAAAACTTGGCTGCTTTAGACTTGACGTTCGAAACCATCTGCTGGAGGACTGCCGAGAGATCCGAGGAGATACCGGCGATCCCGTATCCGTGCAGCTGCGTCTGATCGGGGGACGCGTCTGAGACGGCCTTCACCAGCGCATACGCCCGGTCCTTGACCGGGTTGCAGAAGAAGGCGGCATCCGTTTCGTCCCAGGACGATCCGGCGAGCCTGCCTTTGACCATCGCCGCGAGGTCGAGCAGTCGATCGTACGACTCCTGCAAGCGCTCAGCGGTCGAGATATCGAAGCGTGCGTCGTAGTCATCGAGGGATTGCGTGAATTCGTTCCTTGCTCCCGACTTCATGTACAGCTCCACGCCATATCCGACCAGAGCCAATACCATCAGCCCCCCAGCTATCTTAACCCAAATCGATTTCATGCTCGCCCCTCCCATTGCTTCGTGTGCCTCCCACCACTCAAAACGCTCAAATGCTCGTGCCGTCGACTCAGGCAGCTCCATAGAACATCGGTTGCGTTGCGAGCTTGGAAGATGGTTTTCGTCGGGTGGAATGAAGAAAGGCGGAGCTCTTCCTGGACGTCTGAGGGGTCTTGATGCGGGGAATTGGGCATCGCCCGATGCCGAAGGCTATCTCACCTCCATGTGCACATCGACCTCATAAGGGATCGGGCGTTTGATGCCGAGAATCACCTCATATTCAAAGGTGTCGGAGCCCATGTACTTCGGGTCGGCGCGATAGTAGATGCCGCGGCCCGGGACGGCAGCCCCGCGGCAGGACGTTACCGCATCCGGATGCCACATTTCGTCGATCACGAAGGATCCGTCCCGGACATCAACAGTGCCGTGGGCAGGTGGACGCGTGATCTTAACGGGTGGAACGGGAAGCGGTCGGCAGCTCTTGTCCCATCGCTTGTGGTGGGCGACGAGCACTTCTTCCCCCGGCTCCACAACCCTCCTGATGGACTTGGGCTCGGCTGCCGCGCCGCTGCATAGGGTGATCACGAGCAGGAGTGAAACACAATGGACAATCGTTATGGGCAAACGCATCCGGCATCCTTGCTAAGGCGGCCGAGGTCAAGCGAAGCTGCTTGCTCAGCCGCCGGAGCTGGTTCTTGTGATCGGGTGGCTTCGGCAGACGTGGGCCAATTGTCAGTCTTCCAGCTGGATCTTGCATTCGGATCCGAGGTTGAACGTGGTGAAGTCGTCGTAGCCCTGGTCGAGGGCGACCAGCATCGGGATCTGGCGGCTGGTCGGCCCCCAGTGCTGGATGGGGCCGGGGCTGCTGAACATGTCCTCCGTCGCCCATTGGTCCCGATGAGCGGCGAAGAACTTGAACGATGGGGAGGTCGTCTTCACCAGCGATTTTTCGATGACCAGCTCTTCTTTGCCTTTTCGCATTTCGCTGGTGATGAGCCCGGCAAGGGGGATGGCGAGGATGCGGCCGCCCTTGTCGAAATCCGTGACCGCGGCCATATAACCCGTCTTGCCGTCCAAGACGAGCGAGCCGGCGGCCAGGCCCAGCAGGAACGTGAAGGCCGCATCGAATGCCGTCGGCTTGCCGCTCCGGCCTTCATAGCCGAGAAAATGGGACTGGGTGGAAAGGGAAATACCTCGGATGCGCTCCATCTCATCGAGTGTTGTGGGAATCTTGCCTTCACCCGACCCGAAATACTTGTCGGGGTGCCGCTTCATTTCGGAGACCTTGTAGCGGACCTTTTCGATCAGCAGCTTTTCGGTTTCGATTTGGGACACTTTGACGTTCCCGTGGTCGTCCCGATCGAGAATGAGCATCTCTTCAATCTCTTCTGGAAGCGAAGCCATGAGCTGAGCGGACTGGGGCGAGAGCAGCGGGTAGATGAATTCCTGCTTTTTCTTGAACGTGGGAAGGTCCTTGATGTCGGTTTCGTATTCCGCGAGCACCTTGTTGAGCTCCTGGATGAGCTGGCGAATCTCGGGCACAAACTCAATCACGCCCTCCGGAATCAGAATCACGCCGTGGTTGATGCCCTTCTTGCGGCGCTGCATGATGGCGTGGGCGATCGAGTCGACCAGTTCATCCAGGGACAAGTTCTTCTCGGCGATTTCTTCGGAAATGAGCGCGATGGCGGGCTTGGTCTGAAGGGCCACCTCGAGGGTGATCTTGCTCGCCGAGCGGCCCATCAGCTTCACGAAATGGTAGTACTTCACCGCCGAGGCTGCGTCCTGGGTCAAGTTGCCGACCAGTTCGGAGTAGATCTTGGTCGCGGTGTCGTAACCGAAGGAAATGGGAAGAAGCTCACCCACGGCCATGTCTCCGTCGATGGTCTTCGGGATGCCGATCACGCAGCAATTGACGCCTTCCCGCTCAAAGAACTCGGCGATAAAAGCGGCGTTGGTGTTGGAATCGTCTCCGCCGACGACAATCAGGCCGTCCAGGCGGTTGTTCACGACGGTGTCCTTCACCTTCTGAAACTGCTCCGGGGACTTGATCTTCGTGCGGTCGGTTCCCAGGAAGTCGAACCCGCCCGTGTTGTAAATCGCCTTGATGTCTTCACTCTTGACCTCGAACACATCCCCGTTGATGAGCCCCTTGGGGCCTTTTCGAATTCCCAGAAGGGTGTTTCGGCTCCCCAAGACGGCCTTGAGACCGACCAGCACGTTGTGGCCTCCCGCGGCAGGACCTCCCGAAAAGAGAACGGCGATCCGCTTCCCTTCGACCTTGTGCAGCGTGTCGGAGGGCGTTGCCTCAAGCACCACGTTCTTGTTCTTCGCAATCGTTAGGGGGAAATTCCGGAGTGTCCGCTCCTCGTCCTTGCTCGCGAGCGTGATGTCCGTGGGGACAAACGCCACGGGTCGGATATGTCCCTCGCTGTCCACGAGGGTCGAGCACACAGGGATCGGAAGGGTTCGTGCCGCGTCTTCGAAGACGGAATGCCGGCCGGAGGTCTGCTCGATCTGCTGCGCAAGAACTGGATTGACCGTTTCCTTGGGTGTCATAGTCTCCCTCCTTTGACAATGAATTGTGTCAGACCCCCTCCTTTGGAAGGCCTTGACCAATGAACAAGCTCAATCGGAGTCCGTTTTGCTTCCCGTACCCATCAGCGTAAGGACTTTATCCATCATGAACGTTACCAGAATTCGGTGAAGAAACAAAGGTTGGAGGATCGCCTTCCTAAGTACGGGGCCACACAAATGGGTGTCCGATAACCAACTGTCATGCCCGCGAAGGCGGGCATCCAGGATTTTCTGTTGGATTCCCGACAAAAACTTGCGGGAATGACAACCCCGGGCAATGGTCACGTTATTCTGGGGAGCTGTACTAAGGATCTAACCGCTGAAATAGGCGGACAATGCTGCATCATACCCGGATATGGCTCGACCGTGAAGTGTGCTTCTTGGAATGCTGCTGACCGGGTGGAGCCATCCCTTCCAAGAAATCTGACACATCACAGATCTGCGGCGTTACGATCAACGGCGTATTCTCGTTGCAACCTATTCTTTGCTGACGATTGAAGTTGAGATGAAGCCAGGCAGTGGCAGTACACCACGATTGCCGCCCTGCCGAGGGGATGGCTTCATTGGTGAAATGAGAGGGCTTTGGACCTCATCTCGTTGCCGGTATGGGGGCCACATCACATGATGGCGTGTTGCCCCAGCTTTGGACTAGGCGGGCAATTCCATCTGTAGGGTTATACTTAGGGTCAACGTAGTTGGGCATATCGAAGATAAGTCTTTCAGGATTTTTATGAACCAGGCGCAGGATTGATGAATTCAGCTGCATGGAGTTTGTTGTATTGCTCTCTGAGCGATTTGGTCCTAATAATAGGCAGCATGGGGCTGGTGGGGCATCATGATGTGCTCGGGGAGTCTGCTGGTCAATATCGATCGATATTCTTCTGGGATATTCGGGGGGCGAAATGGGGAGGGTCCGGCGTGGAGCGCTTGGGTGTGTCCGGAGGTTCTTCTGGCGAAGGGCTATGTTCTGTATCGGCCTGACCGTGTTGAGCTTCTGGGGATGTGCTTCGGATGGCAAGTCACCCGGGGAGCAAGGTGCAAGAATGGACCTGGAAATGCATCGGGACGCTTCGCCTGAGGATCCCGGCTCCCCTCCGGCACTTCAGGATCCGGATCCCCCGTCAGTGGCTCCGGACTCGACAGCCACGGGCCGGCTAGGCCTCGATGGGGCGATCGAAGAAGCGCTTCGAGCCAGTCCGGACCTCGCTCAGATTCGATCGCGCATCGATGCAGCCAACCAGCAGGTTCGCCAGGCTGAAGCGGCCTTCTATCCGCGGATCGTCTTTTCCGAGGAATTCAACATCACGAACAATCCCGTCTTTGCAGCCATGAACATCATCAACCAGCGGCGCCTTCTCCCGTCAACGGACTTCAACAACCCTGGGGAGCAGCAGAACTTCCTGACGCGCTTCCAGGGCGAGTGGGTGTTGTTCCAGGGGGGGAGCCGATTCTATGACCGGGGTGCGGCCATCCAGCAGCGGAAGGCGGTCGCTTCGGAGCTTCAGGGGGCGCGCAATCAGCTTGTGGCGCGGGTCACGGAGGTCTACTACCGATGGCTTCAGGCGCTCTCATTCATCGGTGTGGCTGAAAAGGCTCATGAGTCAGCCAAGACCGATGAGCGAATCGGTGCAGCAAAGCTGCGGGAGGAGGCCGCGCTTCCAAGCGACCTCGCCCGGCTCAAGGCCCGAACGGCTGAAATGGAGGGCAACCTTGTGTCGGCTAAAACCGGCGCCCGGAAGGTCCAGGCGGCCATGGAGCGGCTTCTGGCGCGGCCCGTGCGGGACGTTGAAATTCCGGATCCAACGTTCGATCAGGCTGCTCTAGGCGATCTCAGTGCTATGCGTGGTCGTGAGGACTTGGTGAAGAAGGCACATAACCAGCGGCCTGAGATGATGGCCGTGCGCTCTTTAGTGGAGGCTGCCAGAAAACGGGTGCGCTCGGCGCAGGGAGGTTTTCTCCCAAGGCTTGCCACGAGCGGTCAGTACCAATGGGATACCCGGGAGTGGAGCGAAACCCCGAACAGCTGGCTGATAGCGGTTCAGGCCACGTGGCCGCTCTTCGAAGGCGGCTTGACGATGGCCCGAATCAAGGAGGCGCAGGCGCGGCTAGCGGAAACGGAATCGAAGGGGCGGCAGGTCGAGCTTGATATTGCGCTCGAGGTGCAGCAGGCGGCGCTTTCCGTGGAAGAAGCAGCGGAAAAGATCCGCGTCGCCGAGGAGCGGCGGAAATGGGCTGCCAAGGCGCTGGATGAAGTGCGGCATCAGTATGACCGTGGGGCGGTGGGCGTTGACGGCCTGCTGCAGTCGGAGGTCGCCTGGAATCAGGCCGAAGTGGGAGCGATGGCGGCCCGGTTCGAGGGGATGATTGCCCAAGCCGCTCTCCGCATGGCCCTTGGCGACTTTTCGGCCAGGCTCGATGGGCTCGGCTCCGAACAATAGACCGCGAAGAAGACCGTTTAAGAGGGGAATTGGAGCCGTGATGCAAGAATCGCAGGCAAGCAGGAAGGCACACTTGGTAAAGGAAGGCGGGAAGCTGGCTGCCATGGTAGCGGTCCTAGTTGTCCTCATGCTGTGGCTTTCCGGGGCGTTCCTGAACAAGGTCGAGCCGAAGCCACCGAAGGAGAGCAAGGAGACGCAGCCGCTTAAAACTGCTAGGGTCGAACGGCAGCGCTTCCCGCTCGTCGTGGAGCAGGTGGGGACTCTTCGGGCGAAGACCGAGGCGCAGGTGTCTAGCCGAATCATGGCTCAGGTGAAGGAAATCCATGTTGCCGAAGGGGACCAGGTGTTTGGCCCCGAAGTCCCCGGACACGAAGGAACCGTTCTGGCGGTTCTGGAAGATGCGGACATCCAGGCCAAGCTGCGCCAGGCCGTGTCCCAAGTGGCGGGTGTACAGAAGGCGGTGGAAGCGGCCAAAGCGCAAGCCGAGTCGGCGAAGGCCAATCGTGAGCGGGCGCAGTTGGAGTTCCGGCGCACGGATTCCCTCCGTCGCGACCAGGCCGCCACGGGGCAGCAGTGGGAGGCCGCTCGAGCCCAGAAGGACATGGCCGAGGCCCAGTTTCAGGCGGCAGCGCACGACATCTCCCGACTGCAGGCTCAAAAAGTCCAGGCCGAGGCTGCCGTGGCCGAGGCGCGCTCGTTTCTCGACTACAGCGTGATCCGAGCCCCGTTTTCCGGCAAGGTGCTTAAGAAGATGGTCAATGTCGGAGACATGGCTGCTCCGGGACAGCCGCTTTTCTTTCTGGATTCGCCGAGCCACCCGGAGCTTCACGCGGATTTGTCGGAATCCCTCTTGCCTCATCTGCGTGAGGGCATGGAGCTGCAGGTTCGGATCGACGCGATCGGCCGAACCGTGAGCGGGACGCTTCGGGAGATTGTCCCCAAGTCCGACCCGGCCACCCGGACGGTCCGGATCAAAATCGAGATTCAGCCCGAGTCCGGGCTGGTCAACGGCCTTTTCGCGCGAGTGCGCATTCCGTACGGGTTCTACGAGGGGCTGGTTGTTCCGACGTCCGCAGTCCGCCGCGTTGGTCAGCTGCAGATGGTCGCGGTCGTGGGGAAGGATGGCCAGTCCATGCGGCGCTTCGTGACTCTCGGGCAGTCGGACCCTTCGATCACCGAAGTGCTTTCGGGGCTCGACGCGGGCGAGGAGGTCATCGTTCCATGACGTCCAAATCGCCCGAATCCCATCACTGGATGAACAAAGTCGTCGAAGCGTTCCTGGAAGGCAACCTGTCGGTTCTGCTGATTCTAGTCAGCTTGATTTGCGGGGTTGTGTCGCTTGCCGTGACGCCCCGTGAAGAAGACCCGCAGATCGTCGTGCCCATTGCGGATGTCCTGGTCAGCATGCCGGGAGCCTCTGCCAGGGAGGTTGAACGACAGGTCGCCACCCGACTCGAAAAGCTGCTCTACCAGATCGACGGCGTGGAATACGTCTATTCGACGAGCTATCCCTCCCAGGCGATCGTCACGGTGCGGTTCTATGTGGGGGAAGACCGGGAGCGCAGCTGGGTCAAGCTCAACAACAAGATCCAAAGCAACGTCGACCAGATTCCTCCAGGCGTCACCGGTTGGGTCGTGAAGCCCGTGGAGATCGACGACGTTCCCATTGTGAATCTTACCCTGTTTAGCGAGCGCTACGATGATTTCGCGCTGAGACGCATGGCCGAAGAGCTTGAAATCAGGCTCCAGTCGGTGAAAAACGCCGGCAAGACCTATCTCGTCGGCGGCCGGGAGCGTCAGGTGACCGTGCAGCTCTCCCCGGTCCGAATGGCCAGCCGCGGAGTGGCTCTGCAGGACTTGCAGCGGGCGGTCCAGGGAGCGGGGTATGCGGTCGAAGCGGGGGCTCTGGTTCAGGATAACAACGAGGTTAAGCTCGATGCCGGGCGGTTCCTGAAGTCGGCGAGAGAGGTCGGTGACCTGATTGTCGGCGTGCAGGACGGGCGCCCTGTTTACCTGAAAGAAGTGGCTGACGTGAAGGACGGCCCGGACGAGCCGGCGACGTACACGCGAATCATGCTTGGGGATCTGGCTTACACGTCCAAGGATCCCAACGCGGAGCATGAAGCGCCTCCCGAAGGGCTTCAGCGCCAGATGGACTATCCGGCCGTGACCGTGGGCGTGGCCAAGCGAAAGGGAACGAACGCCGTCTGGGTATCCGATGAGGTGAAGCGGGAGGCGGAGCGGTTCGCGAAGGAAGTGCTTCCGGCCGGGGTGCATCTGCGGGTGACGCGGGATTTTGGGAAAACGGCCGATGAGAAAGTCAACGAGCTCGTCGAGGCCCTGATCGTCGCGATCGCCATCGTGGTGGTGCTTCTCGCTTATTCGCTGGGGTGGCGTGAAGGGCTGATCATCGCCCTGGCCGTCCCCGTTACCTTCAGCTTCACCCTTCTCATCAACCTCTTCCTGGGATACACGATCAACCGCGTGACCCTGTTTGCCCTCATCCTGTCGCTCGGCTTGGTGGTGGACGACCCGATCGTGGATGTCGAAAACATCCACCGCCATTTTGCCATGCGAAAGGAGCCTCCTCGCCAGGCGGTCATCAGTGCCGTGAATGAGGTCCGACCGCCGGTTATCTTGGCCACGTTCGCGGTCATCATCTCCTTCGTGCCCATGTTTTTCATCACCGGCATGATGGGGCCCTACATGGCTCCCATGGCGCTGAACGTTCCCGTCGCCATGCTTATGAGCCTTCTCGTTGCGTTCACCATCACGCCCTGGCTGTCGCTCCATTTTCTCAAGCATTCGTCGAACGAAGGGGGACATGGAGAGCAGGCCGTGGAGGACACGGGTCTGTACAAGACCTACGCGCGCATCATGATGCCCTTGTTCGAGCGCCGGAGGCGCCGGTGGGGCGTGCTTGGCGGCGTCATCGTGCTGCTCGGGTTTGCCGGCTGGCTGGTGGTCTCGCACCGGGTGCCGCTCAAGATGCTGCCGTTCGACAACAAAAACGAGCTGCAGGTGATCGTGGACATGCCGGAGGGCAGTCCGTTGGAGCGGACGGAAGCGGCCGCCTTCGCGCTTGCAGCCTATTTGGGACGCGTGGGCGAGGTGACCGATGTGAGCTCGACCGTGGGTACGGCGAGCCCCGTCGATTTCAATGGCTTGGTGCGGCATTACTATTTGCGCCGGGGTTCCCACGTGGCGGACGTTCGGGTCAACCTGATCGGCAAGAAGCTGCGCACCCAGCAGAGTCATGCGCTCGGGTTGCGACTCCGAAACGACCTGACCGCCATTGCCGAGGCTCACGGGGCGAATATCAAGATCGTCGAAAGTCCCCCGGGGCCCCCCGTGATTGCGACGGTGGTGGCCGAAGTGTACGGGAAGATCGGCCAGGCTTACGAAGAGCTTGTCGATGCGGCCGGTCGTGTCAGGGGGCTCATGGAGAAAACCCGCGGCGTGGTGGATGTGGACGACATTACGGTTCACGCGCAGAAGCGCTTGATCTTCCGGGTGGACCGCGCCAAGGCGGCGTTGAGCGGGATCAGTGACCGACAGATCGATGAAACGCTGCAGGGACTGGTGGCCGGTGCGCGGGCGGGCTCGCTGAGACTGGACGATGAGGTTCATCCCCTCTTCATCCTTTTTCGGCTGCCGCGCGGCGAGCGGGCTCTCAAAGAGGATTTGCTCCAGGTGATGGTCCGGGGACCTCAAGGGAACGGGGTCTTCCTGGGGGAGCTGGGATCCTTTGAAGAAACAACGATCGAGCAGCCCATTTATCACAAGAATCTGACCCCGGTCGTCTACGTGTTCGGGGAAACGGCGGGTTTGGCGCCTCCAGACGCCGTGCTGGAATTGGAGGACCAGGTCGCCAAGGATGATGCGCTGAAAGCATTTGAGGTGATTTGGTCGGGGGAGGGGGAGTGGGACATCACGCTTCGGGTATTCCGGGATCTGGGAATCGCCTTCGGGATCGCGGTCCTCGGCATCTACTTCCTGCTGCTCTATCAGACGGGGAGTTATCTGCTCCCCGCGATTCAGCTCATCGCGCTGCCCCTCTCGGTCATCGGGATTTTGCCGGGGTTTTGGCTCTTAAACGTCCTCACCGGCGGTAACGTGGGAGGGTGGCCCAATCCCGTTTATTTTACCGCGACCGCCATGATTGGCATGATTGCGCTCGCGGGGATCGCGACGCGCAATTCCATTCTCCTGGTGGAGTTCGTTGAGGAGCGCAAGAAAGAAGGACAACCGCTCATCGATTCCCTGATCGGAGCGGGGGCACTGCGAACGCGCCCGATCTTCCTCACGTCGTTTGCGGCGATGCTGGCGGCCTGGCCCATCACCCTGGATCCCATCTTTTCAGGACTGGCTTGGGCGCTGATTTTCGGCATCACGGTCTCCACGTTCTTCACGCTGATTGTCGTGCCCATGGTTTACTTCATGGCTTACGGCAAGGCGAGAGGGACCCCTCCCGGGCTGTCCATGGCGTCTGAGCCCTTGGCAAGTCAAGACACGGATCAGCACGGATGAGCCCGTTCGGCTGATGACCGATCTGCGGTTGGGGGTATGTCTTCCTACAATGCCAGGAGTGTAAGTCACTTCAATGGTTGCACTATAGCTCTCCTGTTCGTCCCGTGATCTTGCTCTACTTTGGAAGGCGTTGTACTATGACGGGCAGAGTGGCTGAGGTACCTGTCAATCATTGGGAGGAGACTGTATGAAGGCTGTGGGAGGAATTGCGGGTCTGTTTTTGGCTGTGCTCCTTGGGGTTTTTGTGTTGAACGCTTCTGGAGAGCAGACCCGTGCGGAGCTGGCAAAGGAAAGTGCAGCCAAGGCTGCGGCAACCGCGTCGACGAAAGCAACGCCCGAGTTGATCGTCGAAAAGGTGAATCTGGGCTGCGAGGTGCTCGGAAAAGAAGGGGCGGGAGCGCTTTCGAGATTTAAAGGAAAAGACAGCGATTTCATTTTTGCTGGAACGTATATGTGGGTGCACAACCTCAAGGGGGTCATGATCATGCACCCGATCAAACCGGACCTGGACGGCGAGAATCTCATCGAGATGAAGGACCCGACCGGGAAGGCTTTCTTTGCCGAGATGAACAAAGTGGCCGAGCGGAAGGGAGCCGGGTGGGTGGATTACATGTGGCCGAAGCCGGGGGAAGAGAAGCTGTCCAAGAAAGTGTCCTATGTGAAACTGTGCGACTATCAGGGACAGAAGGTCGTATTGGGCTGCGGCATCTATGATATGCCCGATGAGGATGTCAAAAAGGTCATGGCGAAATAAAGCACTCTCTTCCCGGGAGGGTGTGGTTCGCCTTCCCGGGAAGAGGGAAATCGAAGCCTAGACACCATAGTACCGCCGGTACCATTCCACAAAGCGGGCAATACCCTCTTCGATGGGGGTGCTCGGCCTGAAACCGAAATCACGCGTCAAATCCTCGATATCCGCATAAGTCGCGGGGACATCCCCGGATTGCATGGGGAGGTATTCCCGCTCCGCTTTGATTTCGAGACAGCTCTCCAGGACTTCGATATATCTCAGCAGCTCAACGGGTTGGTTGTTTCCGATGTTGTAGACGCGGTAAGGGGCATAGCTCGTCCCGGGATCCGGTGCATCACTGCTCCAGCTGGGATTGGACTGAGGAGGCCCCATCATGATGCGCGTCATGCCTTCCACAATGTCGTCGATATAGGTGAAGTCACGCTTCATGTTGCCATGATTGAAGACCTTGATGGGCTCTCCGGCGAGCATGGCCTTTGTGAATAGGAACAAGGCCATGTCCGGGCGTCCCCAAGGGCCGTATACCGTGAAGAAACGAAGCCCGGTACACGGAAGCCCGTAAAGATGGGCGTAAGTGTGTGCCATGAGCTCGTTCGCTTTCTTCGTCGCTGCATACAGGGAAACGGGATGGTCCACGTTGTGATGCACGGAGAAGGGCATCCGGGTGTTTGCCCCATAAACGGAGCTCGACGAGGCGAAGAGGAGGTGCTTGACGCCGTGGTGGCGGCAGCCTTCGAGAACGTTGCAAAAACCGGCAAGGTTGCTGTCGATGTAGGCTTGCGGATTCGTGAGGGAATAGCGAACCCCAGCCTGGGCGGCCAGGTGCACCACAATATCCATGTCGTTTCGCTGGAAGAGGGCCTTCATGCCCTCTTGGTCCTCGAGATTCAGTCGGCTGAATCGGAAAGCGCCGAAGCCCTCCAACTGCCTGAGGCGGTTCCACTTGAGGTTGACGTCGTAGTAGTCGTTGACATTGTCCAGACCAATGACTGATTTGCCTTCCTTGAGGAGCCGGAGCGCAAAGTGGAATCCGATGAATCCGGCACACCCCGTGACCAGAATGGGTTTCGCTGTGTCCATCATGATGCTGAGGCTAATCCTTTCAAGAGGTTTCGGCCGCGGCGCGGGCCTGATTGCCTTTGCCGGTCGGAGTCGCTACCCAGCGTGCTGGGCCGTCCGAACCGTAAGTACCGAGCAGGGGGCTTTGCGTACCACCCGATCCGCCGTGCTTCCGAACAGAACGTGGGCGATCCCCGTAAGACCATGCGATCCCATCACGATCAAGTCGATCTTGTGCTCTTTGGCAAGTCGCAGGATTTCCGTCGACGCGTAGCCGGAAATCAGGTGGGTCTCGTAAGCCTGCTTGTCCTTAAGCTGGCTCAGATACCGGGACTGGATGGTTTCCTTGGCCGCTTCGGCGACCTGCTCGACGAAGCCCGGGTCGTACTCGATGGGCAGGTACGAGGTGTTCATGGGGGGTGAGATGGAAAACGTGACCATGACATGAATGATGTGCAGCGTCGCGCCGTAATGCCAAGCTAGATCCTTAGCGGTTACAAATGCTTCGTCCGCGTTTTCCGAAAAATCCGTGCAAAAGCCAATGTTCTTGAACAGGGTGGTCTGCATGCTGCCCTCCTTCGGTTGTTGTGCGGTGCAATGCATTCTATATACTCCCTCCAAAACGTCGATTGCAATGGACAAGCAGAGGATCAGGACCGTGGGCTATCGGCCATCGAACGGCCATGAGTGCCCACGAATTCACCGGATGAGCTTGACAAGGGAGAGGTGTGCCGCTAGGATGCATCTTTTGAAACAAGCCGAAAAAAGTCAATTCCCGTGCGGGGTTTTGGATTTCCCGCGCGGTTGCCAAGGATGCCCCGGATCCATGCGTTTGCGAATTCTGATTGTTCGAGCGGTTCTCGGTGTGCTCTTCGCGTTTCTGCTCGCCCGATTCTTTTTCCCGGCCATGGGTAGGCTCACGGTTCTGATCATTGCGGCGCTGCTGGTCTTTTTTGCCTATCTGCTGGAGTCGATCCATCAGAGAAGGGATTGAGGTCCCATTTTGAGGAGGAATCATGGATTGGGATAGGCCACCTCACCGAGGGCAGGGACCCTCGGGAGTGCCTGAGCTGGAGGAATTCATCCGGCAGCTCAAGCTTCGGTATAAGCTCCCTTCAATGCCAAAGGGTCCTTTCTGGCTGCTCGGCCTGCTGTTTGTTCTCGTCCTCATTGCCGCCAACAGTTTCTTCATGGTGCAATCTCAAGAGACGGCGGTCGTCCAACGTTTTGGTGCGTACGTTTACACGGCCTCGCCTGGATGGCATTTCAAACTGCCGTTCGGAATCGACACGGTCACGAAGGTCGCTTCGGAGCGCGCCATGCAGCGGGAGTACGGGTATCGAACCACGAGGGCGGACATCAAGTCCCAATTCACCGAAAAGGGATTCGAAGAACAGGCCGCGATGCTGAGCGGCGACTTGAACGTCGTCAACCTGCACTGGGCCGTGCAGTACATGATTGAAAGCCCCGTGGACTATCTCTTTCAGGTCAAGCAGGTTGAAGACACGCTGGATGACATTTCGGAATCCGTGATGCGTCGCATCGTGGGCAACCGCTATGCCGACGAAGTGCTCACCGTCGGACGTGCCGCCGTGGCGGATATGGCTCGCGAGGAAATGCAGCAGATTCTGAATTCCTACAAGACGGGTGTCAAAATCATTACGGTCAAGCTGCAGAACGTGAACCCCCCCGATCCGGTGAAAGCGGCTTTCAACGAGGTCAACGAAGCCCGCCAGGAAAAAGAGCGTATGATCAACGAGGCCCAGCAGGCCTACAATCAGAAGATTCCCAAAGCCATGGGCGAGGCCCGACAGCTGGTGACTCAGGCGGAAGGCTACGCACTCGAGCGGGTCAACCGAAGCCAGGGGGACGCGAGCCGATTTGCAGAGATTCTGGAGGCCTATTCCAAGGCGCCGGATGTGACGCGGCGGCGCATGTACCTTGAGAGCTTCACCGCTTTCGTGGACCATGTGGATCGTTTGGTCGTGATCGACGAGCAACAGAAGAACCTCCTTCCACTTCTCGATCTCGGGCGGGCGGCTCAATCCAGCGTGCTCGGAGGCCGCCCCGATGGACCGGCTGCGGCTCAGCCTCAGAAAAGCCCCGGTCAGGAGGGTCGCTGATGCCCCGGAAAGCGCAAATCGCTTTGATCGGAACAATCATTGCACTGCTGTTTTTGTCGAGCTGCCTCTATGTGGTGGACGAGACGCAGCAGGTGGTGATCACGCAGTTGGGTAGACCGGTGGGCAAGCCCGTGACGACTGCGGGACTTCATTTCAAGCTGCCCGTGATTCAGAAGGCCAATTTCTTCGAAAAGCGCGTCATGAAATGGGATGGGAACCCCAACCAGATCCCGACGCGTGACAAGAAATACATTTGGGTGGATACCACTGCCCGCTGGCGGATCGCCGACCCACTGCTCTTTCTGATGCGCGTCGGGAACGAGCAAACGGCTCACAGCCGTCTGGACGGAATCATCGACTCGGTCGTCCGGGATCATGTCTCGGAAAACGACCTCGTGGAATTGGTTCGCAGCGAGGGATGGGAGAAGGCGAAACAGGCTCTGGAAGAAGTCGGGATTCCGGACGTGCCGGCTTTGCAGTCCGATTCGGAGGCGGCCCTGGGGCTGGAGGCCTCAGATCATCTGGCCAAAGGCAGAGAGGTGATCACGCGGGCCATGGTGGCCGATGCGTCGCGTCTCCTGCCGGAGTTCGGGATTCATCTGCTGGATATTCGGATCAAGCGGATCAAATTCGTCGATTCCGTGCAGCAGAAGGTGTTTGAGCGGATGATTTCCGAGCGGAAACGGATCGCCGCCCAGTATCGATCGGAGGGCGAAGGAGAGCGCGCGGCTACGCTGGGCAGGATGGAGAAAGAGCTGGCCCGTATCAGCTCGGAAGCGTTCCGCAAGTCGCAGGAAATCCGCGGGAAGGCCGACGCCGAGGCGACGCGGATCTATGCGGATACATTCGGGAAGGACACAGAATTCTTCGAGTTCTACCGAACCATGGAATTTTACAGAGACTTCAACAATCCGCGCAGCTCGTTCGTGCTGACGACAGACGCGGATGTCTTCAAGTATCTCAAGGGCAGTGGGGACCCGCAGCGGAAATAGATCAGGAGACCGGGGAATGGCGTTTTATGAAGAGAACCCACAAGCAGTAACCAAAGCGGATATCGTTGTCGGCATTCCTACCCTGAATGAAGTGAAAACAATTGCGGCGACGGTTGAGCAATGCGCTCGAGGGCTCAAGGAGCACTTCGGGGGTCTGAAGAGCGTGATTGTCAACTGTGACAACCAGTCCGTTGACGGGACCAAAGACGCCTTCTTCGCCGCTTCGTGCGATATTCCGAGAATCTATGTTTCGACCCAGCCCGGGGAGACGGGAAAAGGCAATAACCTGCGTAATCTCTTTGAAGTGGTTCAGAGGCTCGAAGCTCAAGCCGTCGTGATGCTGGAGGCCGATATCACCAACCTGGCACCGCACTGGATCAAGAAGCTGGCTGAGCCTGTGCTCAAGGGAATCGGTTACGTCACTCCGCTTTACGTGCGCCACAAATACGAGTCGACCCTCACGAGCTCCGTGATCTATCCATTGACGCGGTGCCTCTACGGCAGGCGAGTTAGGCAGCCGAACGCCGGGGACTGTGCGTTCAAGGGATCGCTTGCGGAGGCCTTTCTCGCATGCCCGGTCTGGACCGATGCCGTCAGGAGCTCCGGGATCGACATCTGGATGACCACCGTCGCACTGAATTCGCGAGTCCCGGTCAGTCAATGTTTTATGGGGATCCCCAAGATCCACAGGGTGAAAGACCCCTACGCGCACTTGGGGTCCACATTTCGTCAAATCATGAGTACGACCTTTGACCTGATGAAGCTCTACGCCGATTTCTGGCGACTGGTCAAATGGAGCAAGCCAACGGCCTTGAGCGGGACGGATACGGAGGATGTGGAGACTCCGATTCCGGTCGATATCAACATGAACCGGCTTTATGATCGGTTTGTTCAAGGGTTCGAAAGCTACTACCCGGTTTGGGAGAAAATGTTCGATCAGACGGTCTGTCGTAAGCTTATTGAAATCAAGGACATGGGCCTGCAGCACTTTTCGATTCCCACGCAGACCTGGGCGCAAATCCTGTTCGATGCCTCATTGAATTATCATCAAGCGGCTGAATCCAAGCGAGCCGACCTTCTGGATTCCCTGCTGCCGCTCTATCTTGGCAAAGTATTGACATTCGTAAAGAAAACGGAACGGATGTCCGTGCAGCAGGCAGAAGACTATGTGGAAAGCGAATGCACGGTTTTCGAAGAATGCAAACCTCATCTGATCAAGATTTGGGAATGATTTCAAGCGCGGGTGAAGGAGGGTAAAGCATGGCGAAACTGCTGGTAGTGGACGATGAAGAGCATATCCGATTGCTGTATTCGGAGGAATTGAAGGAAGTCGGCTACGAAGTCATCACCGCTGAGAGCGGTTATAAGCTGTTGGAGTTGATCGAGGAAGAGAAGCCGGACCTGGTGATTCTCGACATCAAAATGGTGGATTACAATGGACTCGACTTGCTCCAGGACATCCGTAACCGCTTCTATGACCTGCCGGTGATCTTGTCCACTGCTTACGATACGTTTAAAGAAGATATGAAATCCATTGCCGCGGACTTCTATGTGGTCAAGAGCTTCGATCTGACGGAGCTTAAGAAAAAGATTGCAATGGCGTTGGAAACGCGCCTGCCCACGTGATCGATCCGGCAACTCCTGGGTCACCCAGCACGCTCGCGAACGCCGGCTCGATCCTACCGGCGTTCGTCTCATTTCTTATCCCCCACATGTCTCCTCGCATGGTTGGTCATTCAGAATGGATGCACTCTGTCGCAGGAGACAGAATGCCCCCGTGTCGATCGTTCGCTTTCTTTCCTGGAAGGTGTCCCAAGAAGGCCTTCAAATTTGGGCATGGAATCGGACGTAGCCTTAGGAGACCGTGAAGGAAAGGGCAAGCTGGTTGCCGTTTTCGAGAGGACAATACGCGACGCGGTCCGCGATCTTGCGGATGAGAAAGATTCCGAGTCCCCCAACCGGACGGTCCATGAGATCCTGTGATATATCGGGAGGCTCACAGCACAATGGGTCGAAGTGTGCGCCCCAGTCACGGATCACGACGGTGAGTGTCCTCTCGGGATCGCTGCTGACGGAGCAAGCGACCTCAAGCTCGCCTCCAGTCTCCGAATAGGCATACTTGAAAACATTCGTGAGAGCTTCTTCAAGGGCCAGCTCGATGCGAAAGAGCACACTGTCCGACGCCCCCGCCGCCGCAGCCGTCTGCAGCACATAGGCCCGGATGCTTTCCAGAAATTCCGGCCTCGCGGGGACGCGGAGGTTTTTCATCATTGCGCTCCACAGCTCGTCCACGGTGTCATGGCTTCGAAAGCTCGCTCGGGGGCGAGTCCATGACTCACACCACAGTTGGACCAATGGCCGCTCTGCATTCAGGGCATTCGAGGGCATGCTCGGTGATCAGCCGTGCTTCCCAGCGGCAGATGATCTTGGCGAGGGATTCGAATATGGGTCTCCCGATCTCGGGAAACTGCTCCAACGTCTTCTGAAACTTCTGACGGGGAAGAACGAGGCAGGTAACCTTGGTTTTCGCTTTCAGGGTAAACAGGCGCTTTCGGTCGCAAAAGAGCGACAACGCACCCAGGAAATCCATTTCCCCGAATTCCACGAGGGTCTTCTCCGGCAAGCTATCCAGCGTCAGAGCCACCGTACCGGAGATAATGAAATAGGCGTTCGGGTCCATCTCTTGCTCACGCACAATGATGTCTCCGGGGAAGAACGTCGCCCTCTTGCAGAAGTATGTCAGCACTTTCAGGGGCTCAAAGGGCAGCCCCACAAAGATCGGAATGTGCATGACGATCTCAAGGTTGTCCTTGTATTCACAGGAGCCCTGCCTTGGTTCCGTGGATGAGCTCATACAACATCCCCTTTCTTGCGATGAGGTCGTCATAAGATCCCATTTCAAGGATCTTCCCGGCCTTCATGACTGCGATCTTATCATAGCCCCGAATGATGTCCAAGCGATGCACCACGGCGATGACGGTTGTTTTGGCGCGCCATTGCGTCTCCACCAGATTTTGGATCCGTTTCTGGGACGCGTTGTCCAGGGCTGCAGTCGCTTCATCCAAGATAACAATGGGAGGGTCTTTGAGGAGGGTTCGCGCAATCGCCAGTTTTTGACGCTGCCCCCCGGAGAGCCTGTCGCCCCGGGTGCCGACTTTGAACTCCATTCCCAGCTCGACAATCCGTTCCAGCAGGTCCTCTTCGATCAGCAGGTGAATGATGCTCTGGTTGATACGCTCGAGAGCATTGGGATGATCCGTTCGAGGCTTGCCGTAGAGGATGTTGCTCAGGATCGTCTGGGAGTGGATGTAGTCCGAAGACAGGTAAAATGAGAAGGCGCCGGGAAGCTCCTGCTGGATCTTTTGGATGAAGAGCATTCTTGCGGCCAAGATCCGTTTCTCCAGCTCTTCCGAAAGGGCCACCATGGTGTGAGCCCCGGGGGAGAAGCGGAGGGCAATTCGTAAGAGCTTTGACCGGACTTCGTCCGAGAGTTGATGCACTTCTCGGTCTTTCAGGGCGGACACCATTCCGCGGTACTCATCGAGCTCATCGGCCGCGATCGGGCTTTGCTCAAAAAGGACCTCCTCTGGCGGCAAATGCTCCAAGACGTCCACGAACTGAATGGCAAGATCTCGACCCAGCTCGAGCAAGGGAGTCATGAGCTGAGCGGATTCGAGGAAGTCTACGAAATACGAGCTCTCATGGAGCCGCTCCTTTTTAAGCTCATCCCGGTTCGGCGTGCCAAAGGTGAGATTGGTGGCAACGCTGGCGTAGTACAGGTAGCGTTCCTCGTCCAAGAACTCCACCGACTCCGCAAGGCTTTCCCCGAACTCCTCCTGAAATCGCCGACGAATTCGGACGATCTTGGCGGCCAGCTCATCGTCTCGATCGGATGGAAGCACCGTGCTCAGGCCAAAGCGCAGCACATCGACAAACAAGCCCACCTGCTGGATGACCTGAATCATCTCATCCAAGGTGGGCAGATCCCGTTTTCGCTCGCTCGAGCCAGACTCCCTTTCGATCAATGCTTCACAGGAGTAGCGAAGGTTTTCCTTGATCGTTCCGTCGAAGATGTAAGGGGATTGGGCCACCATCCCCATGTTCTCGGCGATGTCCCTCTTCGTGAGGTCACTCACCTCCTTGCCGTCGATCTTGATGCTGCCGCTTGTATACTTCTGAAGCTGCGCAATGCAGAGAGCGAGTGTGCTTTTGCCGCTTCCCGAGGCGCCTACCAGGGCGAGATGCTCACCGGGCTTCAGGTCGAGATTAATCTGCTTCAGTAGGTGGATGCCACCGCCAGGGCTGAAATAAAGGTCTTTGACCTGGATGCTGCCCGTCAGGAGATGCGGGGGGCGGTCACGAGGCTCGAGAGCGAATTCCGGAGCGATGTCGAAATACTCCATCAGTCGCCTGTAGCTGACGGTGGCATCCTGGTAAACTTGATAGAATTCGAGAAGCTCCTTCCATGGGTCGTAGAGCTTCTCATAGGCGGAGAGAAAGGCGACCAAGGCTCCCAGATCGAAGCGGCCGTGGATGGCCAGATAGCCTCCCACAATGAAGAGGACGAAGGGGCCCATGTTCTGGAACAAGTTGTTCATGACCTTGATGGCATTTCGATAAATGTTCCAGGTGATGCGAATCTTCCGGAGCTGGTCGACCATCTCCCCGAATCGTCGATTCTCAATGCGATAGCCGGCGTTGGAATGGACTTCGTGAATGCCGGAGATCGTCTCCCCGATCTTCCCGCTGATGAGACGGGTCGCGTCCACTCGGGCCTTGTTCGCCTCATTGGCTCGGCGCTGCATGGCTGGAATCGAAAAAAGGATAAATGGGTAAATAACGAAGCTGAGAGCCGCCAGGATCGGATTGAGGTAAAACATGTAGGCAGCGAAGGCGACCAGTGTCAGCACGTTGTTCAAAGGGACCGCCACCGCCTGTCCGACCAGCTCTCCCGCTGCGACCACCTCGGTCACAAGCGAGGACACGATCATTCCGGCGGAGGCTTTGCGGAAAAACCCAAGGGGTAGAGTGAGAATGTGGTCGTAAAGCTCTTTTCGGATGCGGGCGAGCGTTTCCTGTCCCAGCTTGGTTTGCAGAATGTTGATGGCGAACTTCAGACCTCCCGTCACGACCACCGCCGCGAGATAGAGACCGCAGTAGAGAAAGAGCAGGTCGACTTTCCCGAGGCCGATAGCCAGGTTGACGATCCTCTTCTGCATTTCCAACGGAAAAACCCGGGTTGCGATGCTGATTGCGATGATGAAAAGCAGCAGAGATTGAAGCTTGAGATCGCTGGTTTTGACCCAATAGAAGAGGGATCGCTTGGTGATCATGGGCCCGGTGCCTCGGGATAGGCGTGCTGGTTCGGGGCGGCAGTGAAGTCGTATGCCATGGGGCGGGCCTTGTCTCGCCAACGTTGGTGGCTCGCCCTTCTGCGCACAAGATGCGGCTCTGAGCTTTACATGTTTGTTGACGAAGAGACAAGCTCTTTGTATGCTCGATCGAAGCTGTCGTTGGCAGCTGCCATCAACGCCCGCCGGAGGGTAGTACACGAATAGAGCCCATCGAACGGACCTTTTTTGCTCTTTTGGAGGAGGCATCCCCATGCTGATCACCGAGACACGTCAAGGAAACATCGTGGTGTTGGCGGTGGAAGGGCGACTGGATTCCAATACGTCGGACCAGTTCGAAAAACAGCTTTTCGGCATGGTCGAGCAGGGGGAAGTCCTGTTTGTCCTTGATTTCGGGGGACTGGACTACATCTCGAGCGCGGGGCTCAGGGTGCTTCTGAAAGCCGCTAAAGAGCTAAAAAAGAAGGAGGGGCGACTCTGTTTGTGCTGCCTTCGAGATTATGTCCGTGAGGTCTTCGACATGTCGGGGTTCGCGGCATTCCTCCCCATACACCCCTCTCTTGAGACGTCGATCAAGTGGCTCTCATGAAGAGCCGGGAGCTTCCATCGGGATTCCCAAAGGCTCGATGAGCTGCTTTTTGATTTGAGCCAGGGCCCAGTCGGTCCCTTTTTCGGCGGACTCATCCTGGATTTCGAGTAAAGCCTCCGCGTACCGAAGTGCCCGAGAATAGCCCTGCCTCCTCGCCTCGTCCACACGATCCCAGTTTCGGTTTTCCCGGAAGGTGGCGAACGCCATGCGGATCTCGGGAAAGAGAATGCGCGTGAACGATCGGAGAAAGGCCACATAAAAGCCCAGAGTGGATTCAATGCGATGCTCGATCACGTGTCCCAGCAAGCCATTGTCGTGAGTGTCCGCAAGGAGGTCCTTGACGACTCGAGCAAAAATTTCGACAGGCGTACCGGCATAAGTCGAGATGAGCGCGTGCCAGCTATGGCCGTTGAAGGCGTCTTGCGCGGCTTCTCCGATCTCATGATAGATCCAGGACTCGAGCTCCGTCCGGGCAACCCGGGCCAAGTCTGGAGCGACACGGGAGGGATCGCCGCGCAGTGCCATGAGGTCTAACCCATAGCGGGCGAAGCCAAAAACAAGGCCGTCGGTGGCAGACGGACGCATTTCCAGGACCTGATCCCAGAGGAACGATTCCATCGGACGAGATCGCGTCAGAACATGGCTTCCTTGCCGCATGGCAGGACTGGTGAACAGGTCGCGTGCCAGCTCTCGGCCGACCACGTCAATGTGCAAGCCGCCCAAACTGCGCTGCTCCTCCAGCACTCCCACAAGAAACGTGGGCTTCATCCCCGTGCCGTAACCCGCTCCGTAGACGTAGCCCTGCGGACGTAGGATCGTGTTGACGGCTTCCACGTCGAAGGGAGGAAAGCTGCTGCCGTCGATCTCGATCGACTTGAAGGGAGCCTTCTCGAACGAGAGCCACGAATCCTCTCGTGATTCGATCCATTCCAGAAGCTCAGGAGGATCGGGCTCCTGCCAGGGTTGGAGGCCGCTCTCCCACTTGTAGAGGTCACGCATGCGGAGCAGCAGGCTGCAGAGAGAATAGACGCCTCCGTAGAGAGCATCGGATAGCGCACAGTTGGCTTGAACCTGGCCGACGATAGAAGCGAGGGGGAGCTCCAAGGCAGTCTCCTGATCCGCAGAAAATTCATCTTTGCCTATTATGCATAACTGAAGAGCGGTATGAGGACAATAGATCGATCGTTGACATTCTAACCAAAATATCGTTTAAGTATCGACTTGTTTAACCATAAGCATGCCATCACGGCGTGATCCTCTCGTCCTCGTGCGGGGTGGTCCATGTCGGAGCCGTGAGTGAATCGGATGCTCAATTCGTATGTGATCCTTAGATCGAATGGAGGTTGTTGCATGGAGTGGGTGAGTCTTGCACACGCAATGGGCGCGGGGGGCCAGAATGGAGGGGGACAGCCAGGGGGAATCGCCGCTTTCGCACCATTGCTGATCATGGTTGTCATTTTCTATTTTCTGCTGATCAGGCCTCAACAAAAGAAGCAGAAAGAGCATAAGGAGCTCCTGGCGAATCTCCAGCGTGGGGATGTGGTCCTGACCCAAGGAGGGCTTCAGGGGAAGATCACCGGCTTGACGGAGACCGTGATCACTTTGGAAATCGCCGACAAAGTCCGGGTCAAGATGCAGAGGCCTTACGTTGTTTCCGTGATCTCGCGCGGAGAGTCGGTGGACTAGAGGTCCGGTCCTGCTCCAGTCCAGAGGTTCCTGGCATCCCGCCGCTGACGCTGCGGCGGGGCCTTCCCGCTCCAACCACGGTCGGCCACGTTTTGGTTTCCACATGGTTTGCCTTTATGGACGATTGTCGAACGGGTCGTGCACGAAAGGCGGCTAATCCTTTGGGCCCAATCGGGTTTGAACAAGGGCTTTCATTGTTTTGCAGGGAGGAATTGACTTGAGTAACCTGAAATGGCGCGCGCTCTTAGTGGCAGGAGTCGTCCTTGCCGGCTTGATCTGCCTGGTGCCCACCCTGAGCCCCAAGCTGCCCCCTTGGTGGGAAAAGATGCTTCCGAAGGAGAAGATGCATTTGGGCCTCGATCTGCAAGGAGGCATGCATCTCATGCTCGAAGTCCAGACGGATAAGGCCGTGCAAAACCAGGCCGAACGGACGGCAGAAGACATCAAGGAAACGTTACGCGAGCAAAAAGTCCCCTTCGTCAAGGTGGAGAGGATTCGCGGATGGGACGTCCAAGTGCAGCTTGCCAGTGCCGACGCTCAACCGGCGCTGAATCAGGTGATGGAAAAATCATTTCCGAACCTGAAGCTGCAGGGCGTGGAGACGACGGGTGAAGGAACTGTCGCGACGTACACCTTCACGGAGGCCCAGATCAAGCACACCAAGAAAATGGCTGCCGACCAGGCATTGGAGACAATCCGTAATCGTATCGACCAGTACGGAGTCAGTGAGCCCGATATCCGGCCGCAAGGTGAGGACAGGATCCTGATCCAATTGCCCGGTGTCAAGGATCCTCAAGCCGCGATCGCCCTTATAGGAAAGACGGCCCTTTTGGAATTTAAGCTGGTCGCCGACGACGTGACGCCGCAACAGGCAAAAGAGGGTAAGCTCCCCGTGGGCGTTAAAGCATACCCGCTCAAAGGGTCGGAGACGCAGTCCGGTCGGACATCGGAGAGGGATATCTACCTCAAGGACCGGACCCTCATGACGGGTGCCTCCATCACGAATGCTGACGTGCGCATCGGTGAAATGAACCAGCCGTATATATCCTTAGAGTTTGACCAGCAGGGAGCTCGACAGTTCGAGCGCATCAGTGGGGAAAACGTCAAAAAGCGGCTCGCTATCGTGCTGGATGGCACGGTCTATAGCTCTCCCGAGATCAAGGAAAAGATCTCAGGGGGGAAAGCCAGTATCACGGGGCACTTCACCATGGAGGAGGCAAAAGACCTTGCCATCGTGCTGCGTGCTGGCGCGTTGCCGGCCCCCGTCAAGATCCTTGAACAGCGGACGGTTGGACCATCCCTCGGAAGAGACTCCATTCAGCGTGGAGTGACGGCAGCACTCCTGGGTGGTGTGGCCATCCTCGTTTTTATGGCGGTCTACTATCGAGTCTCAGGGGGGATCGCCAATATTGCTCTTGTCTTGAATGTCCCTCTAATCCTTGCCTGCATGGCTGCTCTCAAAGCGACGCTGACCCTTCCTGGAATCGGAGGCATCATTCTTACGATAGGTATGGCAGTGGACGCTCACGTGCTGGTTTTCGAGCGGATTCGTGAAGAGCTGAGGCTTGGCAAGACTCCTCGGTCGGCCATTGAAACGGGGTTCGATCGGGCCACCTACACGATTCTGGATTGTAATATCACCACGTTGATCGCCGCTATCGTGCTCTTCCAGTTTGGCACCGGGCCTGTGCGCGGTTTTGCCGTCACCCTCACCATCGGTATTCTCGCCAGTATGTTTACGGCCATCATTGCGACTCGCTTGTTTTTCGATTACATGCTTGCGCAAGGGCGGATGAAGACGCTCAGCATCTAACTTTATGAGGGGAGAAGGGTCGAAGCATGGAGTTCATCAGACCTGATATCAACATAGATTTTGTCGGCATGCGCTTCAAGGCAATCGTCGTGTCTTGCCTGCTCATCATCTTGAGCTTGGTGGTCATGGTGGTACGGGGCGGACTCAATCTTGGCGTCGATTTTGCCGGTGGGACTCTCATCCAAATCAAGTTCGAAAAGCCGACAACCCCAAACGACATCCGGGCTGTACTGACAGGGCTCGACATGGGTCAGGCCGCGATTCAGCAGGTCGGGGCTGCTAGCGAGAACGAATTCCTTATCCGAACTGAAGTGAGCACCTCCGAGATGGAGGGGCTTTCACAGAAGATTGAGGGGGCCTTTGGAAAGGCTTATGGCGCCGACCAGGTAAGCGTACGTCGCGTTGAGATGGTTGGTCCCAAAGTGGGGGCTGACTTGAGACAGAAAGCGTTGTTCGCGATTTATTACGCGATGCTTTTCATCGCCATTTACATCTCGGGAAGGTTCGAGATGAAATGGGGCACCAGCGCCATCATGGTGGGGGTGCTGCTCATCGGAGTCTACCTGCTGGAAGCTTTGGGGATGAACGTCGTGTACCTCATCCTTTCTGCTATCCTTATCACGCTTGGCTTTTGCTGGGTGCTGAAGCTCCCTTACGCTCTCGCGGCCGTATTGGCCTTGATCCATGACGTCCTCATTACGGTTGGTGTTTTCGTTGTGGCGGACAAGGAATTCAGCCTGGAGATCCTGGCAGCTCTCCTCACGATTGCAGGTTATTCCCTGAACGACACGATCGTGGTCTTCGACCGCATTCGAGAAAACATCCGAAAGGAGAAGAAGCGAGCCTTTACGGAAATGATCAACTCCAGCATCAACCAGACTCTCAGCCGCACCATCCTGACAGCCGGGACGACTCTGTGTCCCCTCATCTTCCTTTTCTTCATCGGGGGGACGGTCATTCACGATTTTTCTCTTGCCATGATCGTTGGGATTATCACCGGAACCTATTCTTCCGTGTTTGTCGCAAGTCCTCTGCTCATTTTGTACGAAGACTGGACCAAACCGAATCGGAAGCCAGCGCGCGCCTCCAGCTGAGATCAGCGGAGCTCATCGCGCATCACGGCGAGATTGCTTTTGGATGCTGGAACGGCCGCCCAATGGGCGGCCGTTTTTATTGGCTGCATGCCGGTCTTTCGGTAGGTTTCACGGCTGCCGCTATTGCCCGGTGTACCAGCGATGTTATCTTGCATGAGGGATAAACTCTTCTCTCGGAGTTGGTATGTGTGGGATGGTGCTGCCGAAAAAGGGTTTATCCAGCTTTGTTGCTGCAAAAGTCGCGAAAGGAGATACGATGTACCGAGCCGTACGGGTTATTCTGGTCTTACTTATGATTCTTGCGCTTCCCGCTTGGGTGTCCGCCCAGCAGAGCGGCCATCAGCATGGGCAGGCGGCTCCGGCAGGGAAGCAGCCGGCAAAGGCCGCCTCCGAGACTTCGACCGACAAGGGCGGCGAGGCTCAGAAGATGCAAATGATGGAGCAGTGCAAGAAAGACATGATGGGCAAGCACGACAAGATGGTCGAAGGCATGAAGGCCATGGATGCTCGCCTGGAGGAAAAGCTTGCGGCTGCCAAGAACGCCAAGACCACGGATGAAAAGGTTTCGGCGCTCGAGGCCGCTTTGGCCGAGATGGCCGCTCAGCGCAAAGAGATCCATGGGCTGATGGCGGACATGCATCATTCGGGAATGAAATGCGGCATGATGGGTGGCATGATGGGCGGGAAGCCGCCCGGGAAGGAGTCGATGCATCACGGGGGCGGAGGTGGGATGCGGATGAGCTGCTGTTCCATGATGGAAGGCCATGAGGGGCACGGCGCTCCGTCATCCGAGACGCCCAAAGACGATGCTGGAATGAAGAAGGAGTAGGGGGAGCTTGCTGGAGTGAAAAAAACCGGCGGAGTCCTTTTCTCCTCCATGCGCTTGATTCAAATGAGAATGCCCGGGAGGCGAGCCTCCCGGGCCTCTTTCTTATTGGGCGTGCCCCGGCCTACATTCCGTAACGCTCGAGCACCATGCGCTCCACTTCCTCTTCCGTGGGCATGGTTTCGCGGTACCCCGCCATGTATTGACTTCGCAGCCAGCGGAAGAGACTCACGGTCTCGTTCACCTGGATGATCTCGGGAATGACACCGCCTTCCTGGGTCTTGATGTGCTGGTTGTACTGCCCCAGCATGCTGACCACGTCATAGAAGGTGGCCGGGTCGCGGCTGATCCCTTTCTTGAAGGATTTCCCCTCAACCGGATAGATCTTGTCGGGATCCGGATTTCCGGAGATGTCCAGTCGCTCGAACGGTCGACGCACGGCAATCTGCCACTTCCTTGCCTCAACCATCATTCTTGATATCATGGGACCGGCCCAGTCCGGACTCTGCTGGCCCTGGGGGCATGCCGAGAAGAATTCCACCACGGAAGGTCCGTTGTAGGCGATGGCCTCCTTGAGGATCTTGATGGCATAGAGGGGGTTGTCGATGGTGAGCTTGGCCGCATAAACGTGCGAAATTGCCATGGCCTGGCTGATGATCCTGCGGTGCAGCGTTGTCTTCCCCGCAAGGCTGGAACCGATTGGGGATGTGGAACGGTCCACGCCAAATCGACTTGCGCCTGACTTCTGGGCACCGGTGTTCATGTACCCTTCGTTGTTGTAAATGACCCAAGTGATGTCATAGTTCTCGCCGAGAGCGTAGTTGAAGGGACCGTTTCCGATGTCGTAAATGGCTCCGTCACCCGCGAAAACGATGATCTTCGTCAGAACGTCTTTGTAGCCGTTCACGTAGGCCTGATCCAGGCTGAACTTGGCGCCGAGCGCCGCCGCCGAGGCGGTGCCGAATCCATAATGACCCGATTGGTAGATGCGTGAATTGAACGGATTGACGAGCTCGGAGACCTGGCTGCAGCCGGTCGAATTGATGGTGTACAGGTTGAACCCATTGTCGAGCATGTGCTCGATGGCTTCCCGGTTCTTTTCCGAGAGCACCTTGAGTCCCTGGTAGAACGTCGCGATGCCTTGGGGATTGTTGCGCAGCGATTCCGCGGCAAAGAAGGTGAGAAGGCTGATGGTTCCCTCGCTGCAGCCGGGGCAGAGCGTGTGACGTCCGGGGAACATCTTGGAGAACACGAACAGCACTTGCTGCATGATCGGCATCTGGTTCACGTAGCGCGCCGCGTCGGATGTGTTGTCCATGCTCTTGTACCGCTCGGGCAGGAAATCAGTGTCCTTCACGTCTGTCTTGGCAGCCATGTGCAGAGCGTTGGTGGGGCAGACCTGAGCACAAATGCCGCATCCCTTGCAGGCAGCGGGGAGAACATTGATGTTCATCGCGAAGCGGTCCCAAGGAATGCCTCGAGGTGGCTTCTTGAATGTCTTGAAGTAAGGGGCGGCGTCGGTCGGAATTTCCTGGTCCGTGATGGTCGTGAAGAGGGCAGAATCCGGGCAGCTTGCCGTGCAGGTGCCGCACGCGGTGCATTTGGATGGATCGTAGAGAGGCAGTTGTGTGCCCACATGACTCATATCCCGGTAGACGCTGGTTCCGGACGGGACAATGGGGAGGAATCGATCCCACGGAACCTTCCTGCCTTCGGAGATGGGCTTCACCATCTGCTCGAAAAAAACCTCCTGGTAGTTCTCGACGAGATTGTCGGGCTTGATCGTGCCGAGCTCATCCTTGTCGGTCATCGGGGCAGGGAGACCGGCCGTTCGCGGCCTTTGGCCAAAATCCTCCGGATCCGGGACGGAATAAACCGGGCAGGTCGGTCGGAAGGCCCCCGAGCGCGCCACGGCATCCGACTGTGCTCCGAGTGCGCCGGCCGTGGATCGGGAAGCAGGGTCCGCACCGAATCGAAGCATCCCGATGTTGGAATCGATGATGGCTTGTCCCTTCTTGCGACCGATCTTCTTTTCCAGCTGACTCTTGAATCGCTGCTCAAAGCCTTCTTCGGGCAGGACGCCCATCTCTTTGTTGATGAGCCCGAGAATGGCGGCGCCCGGGAGGTTTCGGTTGAGGAGCTTGAGGGCCGCATGGGTCGCATCAATGGCGATGACCTTGATGTTCTTCTCTTTGATGATGCTCTGCACATGGGGCGAAAAGGAGCCTAGCAGCTCGTCAGCACTCCGTGTGCTGTTGATGATGAACAATCCGTTTGCGTTCAAGCCTCCGACGTATTCACGTAGGATCTGGTCCAGCAGAAACTTCTCGTTGAAAAAGGCAAGAACGTCGCGTTCGGTCAGCTCGGAGCTGTTCCGGATGGGATGGTCGCTGATCCTCAAGTTCATGAAAACAGCAGCGCCCTTGCGTGCAGCCCCGTAGCGGGCTCCCGACTGAACGAACTTGCAGCCGTTGCCGCTGTCTTCGGCGTAGATGTAGGCGGCACTTTCAAGGGCCGTCTTCACCCCTTCGGCTCCGATGCCGATGAAGGTCATGCCGAGCTCGCGCTCCACATAGCCGGGCAGAGGCTGGGGCTGCAGCGTGTAGGAGCCTTCAATGCCGCAGAAAAAGTCACGATGGAATTCCCCGCGCCTTCTTTCCATGCAGGCTTTCATATTTTCGATGACAGCGGCCACGTCATATTTGTTGAAGTCCTTGCTTCCAAGACCATAGACACCATGTAGCAGGGTGGGCATGTCTTCCCGGCCGTAGATCCGGTGCTCCTCACGGCCTTCGCGTCCCGCGCGGATGGATACCTGGAGCGCGGCCTGAACGTCCGCAAGGAGGAGCTGGTTGTGGGCCATGGCGCTTCGCTCCAGAACCGTGATGGCCTTGGCGCTGCGCATACCGTAAGCGAGCTCTTCGTAACAAGGCGGGTTGAACAGGACCGGCCGCACGACTCCGATCTTCCAGCCCCGGGATTCGCGATAATAATCGACAACATCCTTGACCACACCGGCAGCGGATCCCAGGACCACAATGGCCATTTCAGCATCATCGGTACGATAGCATTCCGTTACCTTGAGGTTGGTGCCGAGGATTTGATTGGCCACGTTCATGGCCGCGATGATTCCTTTTTTCAGGAACCGGTACGCAAAATCCTGGGCCACTTGACCTTCCATGGAAAGATCCGTGTCGGTGAACGTCCCGACCAGCGTCGATTTGCCAAAGCGCGGTTGGTAGAGGCGATTCGGGGGACCGATGAAATACTTCAGGAAGTCGTCCGAGAGCTCCTTGACGTTCTCAAGAGCGTGGCTCTTGATGAACCCGTCCCCGATCACCATCATGGGCAGCATCACTTGACGGAGCTCGGCAACCTTGAAGGCGATAGGGAGGAGGTCGTGCAGCTCCTGGTTGTCACCCGAAATGAGCTGCGCCCATCCCGTGTTGCGAACGCCATAGAAGTCGGTATGTCCGCAGTGAATGCTCAGGGAGCCCTTGTTCACTTCTCGTGCCTGGACCGTCATCACGACGGGGAGGCGCTTGCCGGCAACCGAAAATAGGTTCTTGGTCTTCAGGACCAAACCTTGAGAAGACGTGTTGTCAACGTAACGGCCTCCTTGGGAGGCCATCGCTTCGACGGCTGCAATTGCGGAGAGCTCGTCGCTTGGCTGAAAGTACATGAGCTCATTGCCGAAGACGTTCTTGACGCCGTTTGCGGCAGCGCGGGCAAAGTCCTCCGCGAGGGGAGTCGACGGGGTGATGGGATAGCCGCACAGGCCGTCGACCACGCGTGTCATGACGGAAAGCGCGGCATGGTTGCCGTCCAAGAGCGAGTCGGTCCGTTTTCGGATGGCTTCCAACTGCGCGGGTGGAATGGATTGAAGGTCAAATTGGAAGAGCTTCTTCGCGTCGAAACGATCCCATTCCTCGGCCCAGCTCAGACGAACCCTGCTGGAGCGGTTTTGCCTGAGCTGTGAATACGGAAGCTGTTTTCTGAGGTCTTCAAGGGTGCTTTCAAAACTCATCGATGTCGTCTCCTCTCACTGAATAACCTTGCCGCTTCGTAAGCGTTCGTGTCGGGGAAATTGCCTCACTCGATAGCGTGCCATCAAGGATAACCGACGGCGGCCCCAAACGAAAATCGAGGCCAACCATGGTGAAAGGGCTTCTTGAGGGAAATAGCGCTCCCTCAGGGAGTGGCCTTCTACCACTGAGCCTCTCTGCACTGGACGCGTTCACGGGTAATCGCGCCGCTGTTTGGGGTATGAACCACTCAACTGAAAAGGGGTAAGAAGGTCGGCGTAGGCATTTGTCTTGCATGGGATCAACCGACCAAATGCCAGACACCGCAATAGAGATGCATTGCTGGGTAAGCGCACCGTTATAAAGAGGTAGGAAGTATAGAATTAGATATCGTTGTTGTCAATAGCGTATCAAGTCCGATCGTTCATGAAGGTTGTGCGCTGCGGCTCGGCTGTTAGACATCATGTGTGATCCGGTGCTGAAGGGATGTATGGGAGAATTTGTCGGATCGATTCAACGCCTTGACGTCAGAAACGTTGGGAAAAAAGGAGCAGGCAATGCGGTTTACCGGAAAGAGCATGTGTATGGGAATGGCAATCGCTTTTTCGACGGTCATCGCCGGAATGGCGGCAGCTCAGGAAGTGAAGGTGGGAGCCGGAGCCGCTCCTACTGAAAACGTATTCGCCAAGATCAAAGAGCCGATGGAAGCGGCCACGGGCTTGAAGCTGATATTGATCAGCAACGGACCGGTCGAGGCCTTCAAAGACCTCGACAAGGGAAATGTGCACGCGGCGTCCGGCGGGCTGACATATCAGGACTGGATGACCATGATGGAAAAGGATGGGTATGCCATCCCCGATAAGACCATCTACAAGTCCCGCGTCATCGGAAAGGATGTCATCAAAGTCCTGATCCACAAGAGCGCACAGGTCTCGAAGCTGTCCAAGGACCAGCTGAAGGCAATTTTCACGGGGAAAGTCTCAAACTGGAAGGAGGTCGGCGGAGCCGATGCTCCTGTCGTCCTGGTTTGGGGAGAGAAAATCCCGGGAACCCACAGCGTATTCCAGAAAGAGATCATGGACGGAGAGGCATACGAGAAGAAGGGTGCCGTTCAGGCTGGGACCGCTCAGGAGGTGAAGGAGAAAGTTGCTGCGACGGCTGGTGGAATTGGCCTCGGTCCCGCGTCCGTGGTGGATGGGTCCGTCTTGGTGCCGGAAATCCCTGAAGTGGGACGCCCCATTACGTTGATCACTAAGGGTGCCCCGTCTCCCGAAGTTTTGAAGATGCTGGAGTTCATTCAGGGGGAAGGACAGAAATATCTGGCCAAATAACCAGCCGTGCAGCGCGCGCCGTGAAGACCAGCGCAAGGCGCTCCTATCGTGAACTACTGGTATAGATTGAGGGCAATATGGCATTTCTGCACTTGAAATCTTTGAGCTCGCGCATCCTTGCTCCGTCCTTGACCCTCCTCGTGGTCCTTCTTGGGGCTGGCGGGTGGGTCATGACCTCGAACCTGACCGCTTTCGTCCGAGGTATGATGGATTCGCGGGCAGAGTCCCTGGCGAGCCTGCTCGAAAAGATCAGCGCTCCCTACATCGACAACTATGACTATCCGTCCTTGGAGGGGTTTGTACAGGAAACCACCAAAGACCAGGACGTGGCGTACGTGGTGTTTCTGGATCACAAGGGGACAGTCATCACCAAGAGTAGCCAGGAGTCCGAGGGGACGGCCAAGGTGATGCGCTACGACCGGGGGATCAAGGGGACGGGTGACAAGGAGATAGGCCGTTTGAAGCTGGGTTTTCATGAGCACACGCTGGAGAGGCTCACCAAGCGCGTCGGGATCATGGTCATCGGCACCATGCTCACAGTGATCGCCCTCCTCGCCGTGGGAATGGGTTTGGTGACCCGGTCGATCAGCCGTCGATTTGGGGTGACCTTCCGAAATGTAGCTACCAGTGCTTCGAGTGTGGAAGCGACTTCGAATCAAGTAGCCGAATTCAGCCAGAATATCGCGGACGGAGCATCGCAGCAGGCGGCGGCGATTGAGGAAAGCTCGGCTTCTCTGGAAGAAATGGCGTCGAGGACCAGCCGGAATGCTGAGAACGCGCGAGAGGCTGAGACGCACATGGGTGAGATGTCCGGCATCATGGTCAATGGCATGCAGGCGATGGATAACCTGATCGCGTCAATGCAGGCCATCAAGGACGCCAGTGCCCAAACCTCCAAGATCATCAAGACAATCGACGAGATCGCCTTCCAGACCAACCTCCTCGCCCTGAACGCGGCTGTGGAGGCGGCGAGGGCGGGGGAGGCTGGAGCGGGCTTTGCGGTGGTAGCCGATGAGGTTCGGAACCTCGCGATGCGAGCGGCGGAGGCGGCGAAAAATACGGAAAGGCTTATCGAGCTTACATCGGACCGTGTCAAGTCGGGGTCGGAAGTGGTCAACGAGGTCCACGCGCTGTTCAGCCGTGTCAATGAAGGGGCGGGCTCGGTGACTGAGCTTGTGAGGGAGATATCCCTCGGATCCAGAGAGCAGGCCCTGGGCATCGAAGAGATCAACAAGGCCATCGCCGCCGTGGATCAGATCACCCAACGGAACGCCTCTGCGGTGGAAGAATCCGCTTCGGTGGCCATGGAATTGAGTCGGCAGGCGACACAGATGCAGGCTGATGTCGAGGACGTGATGGCGTTCCTTGGCAGTGTTGCGACGCATGGACCGTCATTTTCCCCGGAAGAAGGGGGTCCGCGTGAGTCGGTCAGGTACGAGGAGCGAGACCGATTCGCGCCACCGGCGCAGCGCATTCCCATCGAGCTGAAAGAGGCGGTTGGCTCGATCATGGAAGACACCGGGAGAAGCAGGCCCAATTGAGGGGGCTACCTCAAGAGCCCTTCGAGGTCAGGCATGGAGTCGTCGTAATCATGCACGACGCGCAATGAGACCCCGACGCGTATGAGGAGCCCCAGGAGTAATCCCAGCGCAGCGGTGACGGCAATCCAGAGCACGATCATCCTCCTATTTCATGGGCCGGTGACTGATTGCTTTCAAGCAGGACTGTCGGAATCGTACCCTCCATCCATGTCGAAACGATGACGGGATGGAGACAATTGCGCGGCGAGGGATCGCATCGCGACGAGCAGCAGGGGGGGCCTCACAGCGGGTGACAGTGGAAAGGGGCGCGGCGAAGTGGTATATGTCCTTAATCGGCTTATCGTTTCCTGATAAGTATGAGACGGAAGCTCATGAGGGATCGTTGGACATGTGGCCGCGTCGAGGGCGTGCCGGCTGAGGGAGCAGACCCAAATGAAAGAATACACGATTCACCCGCTGGTTGTAGGCGCCAATGAAACCGATCAAGGGATCATGACCTATCTGCGGGGCTATGGGAAACGCATCTGGATCCCCATTTATGTGTTTTTCGTGGATGGGGGCGACGAGAAGATCCTCATCGATACCGGATTGGAGCAGTTTGTGGTCCCTCCCCATGTGGGAGAGGAATACGGTCTCGAGATTCTTGAGTTTGAAGATGCCCTTGCAACGGTGGGGCTTCGACCCGAGGACGTGAATCTCATCATTCATACGCATCTTCATAACGACCATTGCGAGAACGACTATAAGTGCCCGCAGGCCAGAATCGTGGTTCAGCAGAAAGAGCTCGATTTCTTTCACAATCCGCATCCCATCGATCATCGTTATTACAGTGATCTGCTGGATGGACTTGAGGTGGAAACGGTGGACGGGGACGTGACGCTCCGCGAGGGGATCGATCTTCTGTGGACCCCTGGGCACACTCCCGGAGGGCAGTCCATCGCCGTCCATACCTCAGCTGGACGGGTGGTGGTCACGGGGTTCTGCTGCAACGATATGAACTTCCCGGCGGATGGCCATGTCGTGACGCCAGGGGTTCACACCGACGCCATCGCGGCCTATGAAAGTGCGAAGAAGATCTCAGAAATTGCTGACGTTATCATCCCCCTTCACAGCTTGACAGTTGGCAGGCAGAAGCGCATTCCCTCGTGATTGATCTCTTGAACAGCGTCTGAAGGATGCGGTGCCCGTGGGGTGGTTTCCGTGTCTGGGTTCCGGGCACGTTTCTCCGGGAATGATGGCTTCATGAACGGCCGACAGAATCGGTCCTTCATCAGGGTCCGAGAGGAGTAACCGTGGCCGAGAACCTCCGATCTCGCCCCAGTCTCGACGACGACAAGACGCTTTGCAGACTTGCCGTCAGGCACAGGATGCTGACCGAAGAGCAGGTACGGTCGGCGCTCACCATCAAAGAGCGAGAGCGAAGGCGGGGCCGTGATCTTGGCATGGAGGAAATACTCCAGACGAAGGGCTGGGTCAGCGTCAGACAGCTCAACATCCTGCGGCAGGCGCGCGACCTTCTGAGGCTTCGCGCGAGGGAAAAAGCCTATGTCCAGGCAGTTGTCCGGGAGGGTTTGGTCAGCCAGGAGCACGTGGATGAGGCGCTGAGCGAGCAGACGCGGCGCTACAAGGAGGGCGGGGATTTCGTCGCGTTGGAAGTGATTCTTGGGGAGCGAGGTCTTCTGAGGGATGGGCGGCCCAAAGAGGCCGAGACGTCTTTAGAAACGCTGTCGGATTCCATTGATCGGAGGCCGACGGAGGAAGCGAGTCTTCGCGAGTCTGTTCCCGAGGAGCCTCCTGAAAAGGATGTACCTGTTGACTCCGCTTCCCCGACGCGCCCAGTCGAAGCCCCGGACTCCTCGGCAAGCCGCCTCGGGAAGGTTATCTTGCGGGAAGGGGCCTTCGATCTGATCGTCTCTCACGACGAGATGGCAGCCTATCTTCGCCTCAAAGGCGGCGTCGCGCATGAGCTGACCGTCGAGCGACTTGTCAGTCTGTTGGAGTCGAAAGGGGTCACCTTCGGAGTGCTCGATGACCATCTTTTGAGGCGAGGTCTCAAGCAACGCCCCGAAAAAAGCATCGTTTTCAAGGTTGCCCAGGGGATTCCGCCTCACTTGGGTCAAGACGCATCGATTCGCTATTTCCTGGGCTCGGACTTCAAGGGAGCCCATGAGGCTTCCACTGAAGCAGCACGGAGTCTGAAAGACCGGGGCACCATTCCTCAAGTGAAACAGGGAGATCTCCTTGCCGAGAAGTCTCCCCGCATCCCTGGAACGCAAGGAATGAACGTGTATGGGAGCCCCCTAGAGGTTCCGAGCACCAAGGACGAGCCGCTGCTGTGCGGCTCCGGAGTCGCACTCTCCGAAGACGGTCTGCGGGCTACGGCCAAGGTCGACGGACGCGCCATGTTCTCCGCCTATGGCAAGCTAACGGTCCTCGAAGAGCATACCATTCCGAGTGACGTGAGCTTCGAAACCGGCAACATCGATTTCAATGGCATCGTGTTTGTCCATGGCGTGGTCCAGGATGGGTTTCGAGTTCAATGCGGGAGCCTGGTCTGTAATGAGATCGGACGCGCTCAGGTTGATGTGGCAGGGGATGTGACCGTGTTCGGAGGTATCCTCGGGGCGCAGGTGCGCTCCCAGGGCGATCTCAAGTGCGTGCATATTCATGCCTCGAATGTTGAAGCGCTGGGTGATATTTATGCAGATAAGGGGATTGTGGATTCTAAAGTCAAATCCTCCGGAAGGTGCGTCCTCAAGAGCGGCACCATCGCCGCGTCTCTCGTCTATGCCAAGAAGGGGATTGAGGCGGCGCATATAGGGCACGAGCGCTCGCGGCCCTGTACGCTCGCCGTCGGGTTTGATCCCTTGATGGAAAGGGAGCTCGATCGGTTGAAGGAAGTTGTTGCCGCCAGGGAAGCTGAGGTGGCCAAGCAAGTCGGTGCCGTCGAAGAAATGAAGGCACAGCTTCTGCGAGCAGAGCAGCGAACGGGAGAGATCGCTCAAATGCAGGATCTTACCTTGCGTGAACGTCGGACGACGCTGGATATGCTCGAGGATGCGAGGCGACAGCAGGATCTGATGATGGTGAAGGAGCTCGAGCAGGCCGTTAGTGAGCTCGACGAACAGGCGAAGGAGACCGATCAGGAGCTCGAAGAACTGCTCGACATGCAGGAGCAGCTCAAGTCCATGGTTCGTACTCACCAGGAAACGCTGCGTGGAGTCGAAAGAGAGATCGAGCTGGCCAAAGAGGAGATGGGAGTCATCACCTCATGGGGGCAGAGCAGCGCTTCCAACGCGGCGGTCAGAGTGCGCGGGAGGATTCTGGGTGGAACATCCATCAGGGGCTGTGCCGCAGTCGCGACTTTGAAAGACACGCTGTCGAGTGTTTCCATCCGCGAGGTGACTCTGAATGCCGAATCGGGTGAGACGGCGATGCGGGTGACGCGACTGCGCTGAGAGACAGTCTGAATCAGATTGGCTCGCTCAAGAAGCTTTCTCGGGTGGGGCTTCTGGTATCGAAGAAATTGGTGAAAACTTTCGCATGTCCGCTCTGCGGGCTCGAAATGGGCTGATATGAGCAACGAAATGGACGAAACGAAAGGGGCGGTGACTCCCGAGAGCCCCAAAAGAAAACGCGGGAGATGGAAGGGACCGACGAGCTATATCTGCTCCGCATGTGGGCGCGAGCTGCCATTTTGCTGGACGTGCCCCTGCGGCTTCATGATTTGCTCGGATTGTATGGAGGAAAATTTCTGGGGCATGTCGTGCAACGGGATTGTGTGGACATGTCCTGACTGCGGCGACATCCGCGGCTTCGGCAATCAATAGCATTTGGAGTTGCGGGTATCCTCCGCTTCGAGAAAGGATTTTGAGCATGGAAAGAAATCGTGTGGTCATCATCGGGGCTGTCGCCTTGGGGCCAAAGGTGGCCTGTCGGTTGAAGCGACTTCGGCCTGAGACGGACGTCACCATGATCGACCAGGACGAGCATATTTCCTACGGCGGCTGTGGTATGCCGTACTTCATTTCGGGAGACGTGAGTGAGGCCCGCGAGCTCATGAGCACCAGCTTTCACATGGTCCGATCGCCCCAATTCTTCGAGGACGCCAAGGGTGTTCACGTCCGGACGCGTACTCGGGCGACGGGTATCGATCGAAAGAACAAGACCGTGCGGGCTCAGGATCTCCAGACGGGCAATGAGGAGGAAATCCCATACGATCAGCTGGTCATCGCGACCGGTAGCCGGCCCAATCAGCTGCCGATTCCGGGTGCCGACCTTCCCGAAGTCATGAGTCTTTCGAACTTGAGCTCTGCCATTGCCATCAAGGAGCGGATTGCCAAGGGTGAGGTGGATAAGGCCGTCATCATTGGAGCTGGAGCGATTGGCTGCGAAATGGCCGAATCGTTGAGTGATCTTTGGGGGATCGAGACAACCATCGTAGAAATCGCCGACCAGGTGCTGCCAATCATCCTCGAGAACGACCTCGCGAGAATGGTTCACAAGCACATGACCGAAAAGGGGGTTGAAGTCCATCTTGGTGAGACCGTCACGGGAATCGCCCGCCAGGATGGGGATCACGCCTTGAAGGTGGTCACGTCCAAACGAGCGCTTGATGCGGACTTGGTGTTGACTTCCGTCGGGGTGAGACCGAATTCCGATCTTGCCCGACAAGCAGGTCTCCTGGTCTCTCCCAAGGGTGCCATTATCGTGAACCACAGGCTGCAGACGTCCGATCCCGATATTTTTGCTGGGGGAGATTGCATCGAGGTCCCGCATCTTGTGACGGGTAAGCCCGTCTTCTTTCCTCAGGGATCCTTGGCAAACCGTCAGGGGCGGGTGATCGGGACGAACCTTGCTGGAGGGTTTGCCACATTCCCTGGAGTGGTGGGGAGCTTCTCCATCAAGATCTTCGACCTTGCGGTCGCATCGACGGGACTGACGCTGCAAATGGCCCTGCGTGAAGGCTACGACGCGGTGCATGCCCTAGTGATCCAGGCTGATCGCGCTCACTTTTATCCGACGCAGGATCTCATGTACCTGCTGCTCATCGCTGATCGCAAGACAAGGCGAGTGCTCGGAGCCCAGGGAGTGGGACACAACGGCGATGCCCTCGTCGGCCGCATCAACGCGATCGCCGGGGTTCTTCCGTTCAGAGCGACCCTCGAGGATCTTTCAAACCTGGAAATCGCTTACTCGCCCCCCTATGCATCGGCTTTGGACATCGTGAATGCGGCGGCAAACACGGCGGAGAACATCCTGGACGGCTACAACAAGCCCATGGAGCTGGAAGCGTTCGAGGAGTGCTTTTTGAACAAGCAGGCGGAGGATACGATCTGCCTTGACGTGCGAGGGCCGGCGAATGCCGCGCCGTTTGTCGCCCGCTTCGGAGACCGCTGGGTGAATATTCCTCAGGAAACGCTCCGATATCGGATGGACGAGATCCCCAAGGACAAGCGACTCGTGGTGATCTGCAACTCGGGCGTTCGATCCTATGAGGCCCTGCGCCAGCTGGAGACCGAGGGAATCCGCGATGCGGTCAACCTCCAGGGGGGCGTTGCAGCATTGAAGAAGTCAGGAGTCCTGGATCTCAGTCATGGACAAGACGAGGCTGCCGAATAGCCCTGTTGCGGAGACGGCCGCCCCATGGGACCACCGTCCTCCCGTTGCGGTGCTCTGGGATCAGTCGCTTGTGTGGGGACTGATCCTGCTCGAAACACTCGACCTTCTGGAAGTACCCTACCATCTGCTTACCGGCCGAGACATTCGCAATGGGCTCCTCGATCGATATCGTGTGCTGGTGGTACCCGGCGGTTGGGCTTCGCACAAGCTTGTGGCTTTAGGGGAGCGTGGAGCGTCCGCGGTCAGGGCCTTTGTAGAACGAGGCGGGAGTTATCTGGGCTTTTGCGGGGGAGCCGGCCTGGCGCTCAACAGCGCACCGTCCCTCGGCCTGGTGCCGTTGGAGCGAATGAGCCTGGCTGATCGTCTTCCGAATGCCAGTGGCACCATCCTCGTGCGAGGTGTTACGGGACACCCGGCTTGGAGAGGATTGCCGGAAGTCCTGCCTGTCTCGATTTGGTGGCCGTCTCAGTTCGCCTGGCACCCCATGCCCGGAGTGCTCTGCCTTGCCAGCTACTTGGCTCCCGGAGAGGATTTTTGCGTAGCCGACCTGCCCTTTCAGGATCTCGCTCTCGAGACGGTATCCTGGAGGGAGTGGGAAGCGGTCTATGGGATCAACTTGAATCCCACCAGGCTGCTTGGGCATCCTGGTATCTTGGAGATCAGGGTGGGGCGAGGGCACGTGATGCTGTCCTATCCGCATCTCGAAACTCCAGGAGACCTGTGGGGCAACCGTCTCCTCAAAGGACTGCTCGTTTACTTGGATGGTGTTTCACGCGAGTGGGCCTCTCCGACGGACGATGGAATGCCAGCGGGCAGGGGGCCTGATGGCGCGGTTGACTCTATGAGCCTGTCCCTTCTTCGGTCTATCCGAGAAGGCTTTGAAGAATTGATTGCATTTGGCGAACGGCAGCTCCTCTGGCGGTGGAGGAATTCCTGGCTTCTCCAGTGGCGGCGAGGTCTTCGGGGGCTGGAATACGGGAGTCTGACGATACTGGCCCGGACTGCTGAAAGGCTTGCCAGCCAAGGCAATCAAGCCCAAAAGAACAAGCGATGGCCCATGGAAAAAGTGCGGCGGATCCATGAAAATGGGCTCCTGTTTTGCGATCTGGCTAGACGATTGCTGATCGAGGAAAAACTGGCAGCCCAAAGCGGCAGCCTCACCAAGCTCGGGGCTGTGAATGACACCGTCGATGCCATGCGGGCTCGTCTTTTCGGCGGACGCATGAATCACGGTGGACTTTGCGGGGATTTGTTTGACGATCTCGACGATCTGCTGGGATGCCTGCTCAGGGGTTCCCTCCCTCATCTTTAAGCCAATTTAACTCAGGTCTGTGACCTGCCCTGCCGATACATCCATCGACGATCTAAAATACCAAATGACAGTCTTGAAAGCAGCCGTTCCCCGATCGAACGGCTCGCAGCCGGCGGCGAAATAGTCTTTGATGGCAGCTTTAGCTACTTTGAACGGCGGTCAATGGGCATCGATTAGCGGTGCGGATGGGGAGGTACAGGATGAGACCTTTTGTTGATCCTTCGAAGCCATCTATCGGCCGTGCTCATGCTCGACGATTGGGATGGGCACGCCATGCATGAGTCCATTCGTCCCATCAGGTGCTCCGTCGAGACGACGCCCCAGCCCCTACCATCGGGATGTTTGGGCTTCACTCTGGTCGAATTGTTGGTTGTCCTCGCGATCGTGGCGGTCTTAAGCGCTGTTTCCCTGCAGTCCTATGCCAACTTCCTGAGAAAAGCGGAAGCAAGCACGGTTGTGACCGATATCCGGTTTCTGGAAAGGGAAATCTACAAGCACAGGGCTATGACCGGGTACTATCCGGAGAGTCTTGCGATGATTGGCTTGAGCAACATGCGCGACCCTTGGGGTGGGCTCTATGTCTATGTACGGGTGTGCGATGCATGGGGCAAAGGAGGCCTTCGCAAGGACCGTTTCACCAATCCGCTCAATACGGATTTCGACCTCTACAGTTGTGGACCGGACGGAAAGACGGCTCCACAGCTCAATGAGCGTGATGCACGCGATGACATTGTACGGGCGAACAACGGCGAGTTTGTCGGTCTCGCCACGGACTATTGAGAACAGGGCGTCCCCATGACAATCGATGGCAATTTCCTTCGCAGCAAGCTCGGCCGCAGGATATTCGCTTTGTTTATTTGCTGTTCCATCATTCCCATTGCGGCCTTGTCGACACTGTCTTTCAATCAGGTGATGAAGCACCTCGAAGACCAGAGCCTGAGGCGGCTTCAGCAGTCCACGAAGGCATTCGGGATGTCGACCTTCGAGCGGATGACCCTCCTCGATACCGAATTCATCCAGGCGGGGTACGACTTCCGCAGGAATCTGTCCGTTGACCAGGGACGGCCGGGAATGACAGAGGATGTCGGCCCGAACGCGCGTCGATTCAACGGCATTTGGCTGTTGAATCCCGATGGCTCTCCATTGATCCTCGCAGGACGAGAGGGAAGCTCCGTCGTGCTGGCGCCCGAAGAACAGGAGATGATCTCGGCCGACAAAACAGCGGTCTTCACGCGACCGGGACCGAGTCGCATGCCATGCATCTTGATGGCCCGGGTCTTCGATGTCAACGAGAGCGGGCGCATCCTCCTCATGGCAGAGATCAACACGGGCTACCTCTGGGGACTCGGACCGGACAACACTCTGCCCCCCATGACGGACATGTGCGTGCTCGATCACGAGGGAAGGGCGCTCATCAGCTCGCTTACGGATCTCGCGAATCTGGACCGGACACTCTCCGAGAGGATCAAGCCATCGGGATCTCGCGTCTTCGATTGGGAGCAGGGAGGAGCTGAGTACTTAGGCTCTTATTGGACCGTGTTCATGCGATCGGCTTTCGAGTGTCCGAATTGGACGGTCGTCTTGTGTCAATCCAAGAAAGAGATTTTTGCGCCTTTGAACGACTTCAAGGTGATCTTCTCGTTGGTCACCCTCCTGTCGGTGCTGATCGTGGCGTTTCTGAGTATGTATTACATTCGACAGACCCTGGGGCCCTTGGAGACCTTAAAGGAAGGAATCGCTCAAATCTCAAAGAAGGATTTCACCACACGGATTCAGGTCAGCAGTGGGGATGAATTTGAGGATGTGGCCACGACCTTCAATGAGATGACCGCTCAACTGGGTAGGCAGTTTCACGCTATCTCGACCATGTCCGAGATCGATCGAGCCATTCTCTCCTCCCTCGATACGGATCGAATCATCGGAACCGCTCTGACGGCCATGCGCGGTTTCTTCTCATGTGAGCACATCTCCATCAATCTGCTCGACCCCCATGAAGAGGCCGCCGCCTACTGTTACGTCGCCAGTGGTGCACTGATGCGCGATGAGGGTGCGCAGAGGTTTTTCCTGGGCCGTGACGAGCTCCAGATGTGCCTTGAGACTCCGGAGCAGTTGCTCTTCACTGAAAACGACCAGCTTCCGGCCTTTCTGGCTTCCATCGGTGCGGGGTGCGGTGTCCGGTCCTGGCTGGTGCTCCCGGTGCTGGTGAAGGGCCGGCTGGCAGCCACGATCAACATGGGGTACTCGCTCAACGGCTCGATTCCCCCCGAAGATCTCGAGCACGCGCGCAGGCTGGCGGATCAGATGGCCATCGCATTGTCGAATTCGGCGCTCATCGAGGAATTGGATCAGCTCAATTGGGGCACACTGAAGGCTCTCGCGCGCACGGTGGACGCGAAATCACCCTGGACGGCGGGCCACTCGGAGCGCGTAACCGACCTCGCGATGCGCATCGCCCAAGTCCTGGGACTCTCCCGTGAGGAGATGGATGATCTTCACCGGGGAGCCTATCTGCACGACATCGGAAAGATCGGGGTTCCAAACCGGATTTTGGACAAGACCGGGAAGCTTACGGAGAAAGAATACGAGCGCATCCGAAGACACACCGTCATCGGCGGCCGGATCCTGGAGCCGATTGGGGCTTACCAGCGCGTCATTCCGATTGTCGGGCAACATCATGAGCGCTATGACGGAAATGGATATCCTGAAGGGCTTTCAGGCGAGGCAATTCATCTCGGAGCCAGGATACTCGCCGTGGCGGATGTGTATGATGCAATGGTTTCGAATCGTCCCTATCGCGATGGGCTGCTTCGAAGTCACGTTATTGACTATATTCGCAAGGCTGCAGGTGAGCAATTTGACCCTGGCGTTGTGGATGCCTTTCTTCGAGTCATGGCAGAGGAAGACGCCGTCGTTCTCAGGGAAGACGGTTTTGTGAAAGACCAAGCCTGTGCTTGAAGCCTGTCGATGGAGCCAATCGAATACATCAGTGGCGTCGAATGACTACAGTCGATCTTTGCCCGGCAAGACCGTTTCTTGTCAGGCAAGAACGGCGCAAATGCCGCTAGATGCTCTCTCCGCAAACCTCTTGCGCGTGCGGGTAGCAGGCCTGACGATCGACGTGCTCGAGTCGGTTATCACGCCTTGCGGCCATGGCACACAGCCCCGCTGTAAAAAGCCCAACAGCCACACCTACAAACAATCCGAAAAGCAAACCCATCCAGAACATGTGTAACCTCCGTCAAGAAGCACAACGCAGACACGAGATCGATGTTGTATTCGGAGCGCGGGCTCCGTCGAGTCCATGCGCTACTAGATATACAATAATCATGCCAAATCTCTGGATATGGAATGCTTCCAACGTGCCCGGCGAAGGCCGTCAAGCAGGGTGGGAGGTCTCTATCGGGGTTTCAAAACGGAGTCCAGTTGTGGCGAGGGTCGGGATGGACAAACTTCAAACATTGAAGCGGAAGTGAATGATGTCTCCGTCTTTGACGGGATAGGTCTTCCCCTCCAGTCGAACAACTCCCATTTTGCGGGCTGCGGCATAATCACCGGCTCGCTTCAGGTCCTCAAAGGCGACGACCTCGGCTCGGATAAACCCTCGCTGGATGTCAGAGTGCACCGCGCCTGCCGCCTCTTGAGCGGGAAGGTTCTCTGGAATGGTCCATGCCTTCACCTCATCGTCGCCCACCGTAAGGAAGGTCGCCAGCTTCAAAAGGGAGAAGGAGCGCTGGATGACCCGTACGAGAGCCGATTCTGTAATGCCAAAATCCTGACGGAATACCGCCGCGTCGGCTTCCGAAAGCTGAGACATTTCCATTTCGAGCTGGCCTCGCACGACCATGGCCTCCGCTGCCCCGGATAGCTCTTGAGGGAGCGCGTCGTCATCGTCGGAATTGTTCACGATGATCAACAAAGGCTTTGCGGAGAGCAGCGTGAAGCCGCGAAGCTCCGGGGCGCCGGCCAGCTCGGGTCGAAGTCGAAGGGGTTTTTCTTCATTGAGCCATGCCGCGCATTCCTGCAGAAGCTGCCACTCCGTTTCGGGGATCTTCTTGCCTCGCTTCTTCTCCGCCGTGAGCTTCTCCATGCGCTTCTCGATGGTTCCCAAGTCCGCGATGAGAAACTCGTCAGCCAGCTCTCTGAAATCCTTGTAGGGCTGAGGGCCCCCCGAGGAGGCATCGGCGAAGTTGCGGACGACCATCAGAAAGGCGTCCATGGGACGCATATGGTTGAGCAAGAGAGACATGTACTCCTGTTTACTCTCGATCAGACCCGGCAGTCCTTGAAGATCCATATAAGTGACCTGGGCATGGGTCGTCTTCTTGGGCTGATAGAGCTGGCTCAGCCAATCCACGCGAGAATCCGGAAGAGGGACCACGCCAAGCACCGGGGCCACCTGACCGCCTGGCTGCTCGGATTCTCCTCCCCTGCGCGTCAGGGCGTTGAAAATCGTGGTCTTCCCGGACCGAGGAAGGCCGACAATGCCTAGCTTCATGGCTTCATCCCTTTGGCTGAATCTTCCGAAAGAGGAAAGCAGGACCGAAAAGCACGTTCTTTCCGGGAAACGATCGAACGGGGTGGACCATAAACAAATGATCCTTGAACGTCAACATTCGAATAGGCTTGCCACCAAGCTCTCACGGCTGAATGAGCAACAGACCAGATCGGTTCTCTTTCTCGTGGCATTGCTGGAGCAGCGCTCGAGACTGCCAGACTGTCGGGTCCACGAGCTCCTTCATCGCTACCTTTCGGCGAGTCCCGAAGCGATTGTTGAGCCAAGCGAGTGGCTGAAGGGTACCGGTGTTTGCTCCAACTGGTCGGTTCATCAACGGGAAGACGCCCGAAGGATGTCCGATCGGTGGTGCGCTCAAGGACTTTGGTGTGCATGGCGTCAAGCGGGCGGGATGAGCTCCCGCCAGCCGTTGCCGTGTCCCACGGTTGTGTTTGGAACGGGGAGGATGGAGCAAGCCCGGGTGTGGGTGGGGGTTTTCAACTCGAGGAAGCCCCGTCTGCGACTTCCTGGGGAGGGTTGGCTCGAAGACCTTCGCTTCGTGCTGCCCCAAGTCCATTCAAAAGGGTTTGGCCTTGCGAGTAGCATCGGCACCTTGACCTACGATCTCGTCACCACATACGCTCAATCGATGGCGGTGCCGCTGCTGCTCTGGCTGCCGACTCCTCTGGCCACCCTTTTCGAAATGAACGTTCATGCTCCCTTTGGTCGGCTCCTTCAATCGCGCCTCACGCTGACCTGTCTGACAAGGGACAGGGGCTGCAGCCCCGCCACACGTGCGGTCTGCCGGGATCGGATGCTGGCCGAGCTCACGGATATTCATTGTGTGCTCCAGATTCGCCGGGGTGGCAACCTGCATTCCATCCTTGAAACGGAGCACTCAAGAGCACCCAGGGTCCGGTGGGACATTCAACGTCCGTCTGGAGCTGATTCCGCGCGAGTCGACCTGGGCCCCATGTATTCGGTCAGCCCAGGTTTGGCGGGAGCCACCATCAAGCTCCCAATTCCAAACTCGGCAAAGACGACTGGAAGAAAGGCTGCGCTATTCGTCAGGCGACCGGACAAGATCATGCGACTTGAGGAGGTGGACTGGACCCAGCTTCTTTGCCACTATACCCGAGCCTGTGTCGGGCCATGGCCCGGCCAATCCTATGAAGAGTTCCTAGTGGCGCTCTTGGAAGCAGAACGCCACAATGCTCATACCGCGCTCGACACACTCCTGCACATGGTCGCTGAGGACCGGATCCGTGCCAGTGCAAAACTGCTCAAAGGAGGAGCGCCGGCCATCTCGTTCACCTCCATCGCACCCTTTGATTTGACTCAGCTCCGACAATGGAATAAGGCTTTGGCAAGATGGACCGTCGAGCCCTACGGTTTCGGAATCGACCGAAAGCTCTTGAAGCATCTGGGGATCAGGCCCGTGGTGTACGGGCCGCCCGAGATTTACGCGAGGCTGAAAGAAAAAGATCGCTTCCGCTTTCAGAAGCACATGCCCCCGGCCTCGCTCTGGAAGCACGAGCGGGAGTGGCGATACCCGAAGGATCTGGTCCTGAGTGCGATTCCTGCGAGCAAACGACTGATTTTCGTGCGAACCGTCGGGGAGGCGGCGCAAGCCGCCGCTGTGATTGGGCGGGAGTGGTCGTTGGTGGCTCTGGAGCGCTGACCCGCTCGGCAGGTGGACATTCCCTATAGGCGCAGAGCCCTTGACGGCCGTCGTATCATTCGAATCGGACAATCGTCGGAGGGAAAAATGACAAGAACAGCCGATTGGAGAACAGTATCGAGCGTGGTCGCTCTGTCGATTGCCGTGGGCCTTTGGTGGGTTGTCCCGTCCAGGGCCGACGAGGTGACGGACACGATAAACGAAGCGCTGCAGCAATACAAGGCCGGGAGCTTCAATGAGGCGGCGGGGACGTTGGACTACGCCGCGGAGCTGATCCGACAGAAGCGGGGACAGAACCTTAAGACCTTGCTCCCGGAACCATTGCGGGGCTGGTCCGCCGAGGAGGCGACCTCACAGTCATTTGGGACGGCCATGTTCGGAGGAATGGTCTCTGCCGAGCGCCGGTATCAGAAAGGGGATGGCTCCCTTACGGTGAAGATCGTGACGGACTCGCCGCTGCTCCAGAGCATGATCGCCGTGTTCGCCAACCCCATGATTGCAGGCATGGGCGGCAGAGAGCTGCTCAAGATCAAGGGGCAAAAGGCACTGATTCATTACAGTCCCGAAGATCGCAAGGGTGAGGTGAACGTGGTGGTGGCCAACAAGTTTCTGGTCTCGGTGGAAGGTCAAGGTGTGGGGCGAGAAGACCTGGTCGACTATGCCTCTGCCGTAGCCTACGAAAAGCTGGGTGCGTTCTGACCCCCGTTCGCGGGGCTCGGAACCGATCAAGGACGCAACAGCCTGTGGGCGGCGTTTAGGACATCGTCAACCTCGATGGCGGTCATGCACCGATGATCCGTGGGGCAAACCCGCTTCAAGCACGGTGCGCATTGGACCTCCTTGCGAACGACCTGATGGAGGGGGCTGAGCGGCGATGTCGTCGTGTGATCCGTGGGACCGAACAGCGCCACGACGGGCACGCCAAGAGCCGCCGCGACATGCATGGGGCCTGAATCATTCGTGACCATGAGACGGCAGCCGGAGAGGATGGCCATCATTTGCCTCACGGACGTCTTGCCCACCAAGTTGAGAGATGCATGCTTCATCGCTTTCTCGATGTCGGAGCCCAAATCAATCTCTGCCGGCCCCCCAATGATCACGATGCCGGTCGCATACTGCCCAGCCAGAGCATCCGCCACTGCAGCAAACCGATCCGGAAACCATCGCTTGGCGGACCCGTAGCTGGCACCCGGGTTGACTGCGACCCAGGTCTTTTCTCGGTTGAGGACCTGTGAAGCCCATTCCCGTTCAGCCTCCGTGCACGTCAGGTGAAGCCTCCCCATGCCGCCCTCGATGCCGTATGTCTGAAGCAGGTGAAGATAATAGGTCGTGTGGTGGAGACGCCGTTCGGCCTCGCCGCACGGCACACCATGGGTAAGCAACAGGCTGCGCATGTCGCGCCGATAGCCCAAACGGCGCGGGATGCCGGCTAGCGAAGCCATGAGCGCCGCTTCCAGGGCATTCTGGAAAAGAATGGCCAGGTCAAAGGATTCCCCACGCAACCGGCTCGCAAACCGAGCAAGTCCGCGCAGACCGCTGTCCTTTCCTTTCTTGTCGAAGACAATCACTCTGTCACAGAAGGGATGGGGTGTGAAGAGCTCCGAGACCATGGGGTTGGCTGCAACCACGATCTCGGCTTTCAAGAAAGTGGCGCGAACCGCAGCCATTGCTGGGGTGGTCATCACGGCGTCTCCGATCCAGTTCGTGGACCGGATCAGGATCTTCCGGATGGAGTCTCGATCGAGCTTCTTCATCCCACGACGCTTCTGCAAATGTGCTCGGCAGTCTGAATGGCCTTGGACTCGAGGCTCCTGCCGATGGTTCCCTGGCGTGCGAGCAATGCCAGCTTTTCATGGTCGATAATAACGGGGGGCTCGTCCGCACGCCGGACGACGTCGATTTCAAGATCGACGTAGCGGGCTCCGTACGGATACAGCTCGACCGGCGTGTTCACGTTGTAGTATTCACCGATGAGCTTGCCTGTTTTCGTGAAGTAGCTGTGCTTGATGAACCAGGCACCCTCCTCCATCTCCGTCAGCGCGTAGTCTCCGACAGTGATCGGGAGGTCCAGGCCGTCGTAACGCCCGTCGTGGAATACCCGCTTGAAGATCACCCTCCGTCCTCCAATGAGATCAATCAGAATGCCTTCCCTGGGTCGCATGGGCTTGCCGGAGGGCCTGATGTGCTCCAGTTTCACGACGCCGGACTTTTGGAGAGGCGCAAGGATGAGCTGTGAGAAGAGCCGGCTTCCGATCGCTTCAGTCCGGCTCAGATCCATGGCCAAAGCATCTTCCGCACTGTCCAGGTTTCCAGCATCCACAATGCGAAGCCGGTGGTGGAAGGGCACCGTGGGCAAAACCGACCGTCGGATTTCATCGAGGGCTTTCTTGGCCCCTCCCGGCAGCTCGACGCACGCTTTCAGGAGCTGGTCCTGCTCGTCATCGGGGGATACTTCACAGAGCATGGCGTCGACCAGGGACGAGCCGAGCAGAGCCACGAAGGGAGTCACGTGCTCAGCCTCTCCCAGGATTTCGATCCCCTGAAGGTCACCCCGATCGCAGACCGAAAGATCATGGGAGTACCCCTGGTATTCGATGCCGAATCGCTCCCGGCTCACCGGGGATGGGTCCACTACAAGGTATTCTGCGTCGAGAGCGAGCTTGGTGAGCGCAGTGCTGTAAATGCCTCGAATTTTGATACGAGCCTTCATCGCATGGCCTCCCCTCTGTCGTCTCTTAGATTGCTCGCGGAGCGAGCCCGACTCCCCGGATCCTCAATAAGTCTCCCTTCACGACGGATGTAGCCCCCAAAACGTCATTGACCAGCCACAAGTTGGATTCCACGTGCCCCGTCATCCGCGGAATCCGATAGACCGTCTCGCCGGCGGCCAACGCTGCCGGCAGAATCATCTGATCGGCGAGAAAGCGATCGACGGTTGCCCCGGTTGCGAGATCGTCGCAAAGGCTCCGTACGACGAAATCAGCGATCGATTCGGATCGTCTGCCGCGCTTCCCGGCCTGGTCGGCGCCGAGCATCGCTCCCGCATCCGTTTGAGCCCGCATGAAAAGCGCCGCGCCCTTCTGAACGGCGGTGGTGTCTTCCACAAACTCAACATGCGCCTCAAATCCCCGTTTGGCAAGCAGCAGCCTGCCTTGCTCGGCCATCCGCCGGGCGACCTGCTGCGGGCCCAGGTGCGAGGCGAGGGCAATTCCATTCACCGCGGTTACCCGTCCCTGGTCGGTGCACTGGAAAGCGGCGAGGGAGCGCCGCAGCGGCTTCACCTCCAGTCGCAGCTGGCCCTGGCCTTGGGGAACGTAGCCGGGGCGAATCATTTCCAGATCTACATCCGCCCCCATGCGCCGCAACTGAGGCACCAAGACCTCTCGCATGTGAAAGGCGGTCGGCGCGTGGTCCTGAAAAAGCCCGCCCGTCAGGTCGAATCGGCACCCCTGCGTGGCGAAAAGGGCCGGGGTGAGCAGGCAAAAGGCCAGCATGGTGGCCGACCCTGCGGTGCCGATGTCCCAACGATAGCTACCGCCCTTCGGACGATGCTGCGGGTAGTAGAAGACTTCCCGAGATCCGACGGCGTCGCCTTCGAGTCGGCCTCCTGAAAGCGTGCAGCATGCGCGGATCGCTTGGAGGTGCTGTGGCCTGAGCCCCGGCTTGTCGCGCCGCTCCCGAATGCGCGTCAAGTGCAGGGGCTCTCCGAGCACGGTGGCCAGGGCCGTCGCGTAGCGCACCAGCGTGCCGCTTCCGGAATGCATGGCACCGTCGATCTCGATCATACGCGTAGCTCTCTCCAGAGGCAGGATCGCGGTCGGGCTGCCGCTCGGGGGGGCGGCGGGTCGCTTGCCGACGTCACGCCCTCATTATGAGCTGTTTCGCAGCGGTTGGCAAAGAAAGATGATGCTCCGAGGATTGGGACGATGTCAGGATCGGACGCGATGGTGGTCAATATGGTGCAGGAGGTGGGTGATCAGAGGGGCGAGGTCGTCACCGAAGTCCAATGTGACTGCCGCTGCAAAGACATGGCTTTGAAGGGGGCCGGGCAAGCGGACCCAGTCTTTCTCGGTCGTCACGAGGAAATCCGCCCCGGACCGGCGCTTGCGCTCGAGAAGCAGGGTGCTGTCGGCATCGGTGAAGGCGTGGTGGTCCGGGAAGGAAAGGGTTTCGGCAACGCGCAGGGACGGATCGAGTGCTCGAAGCGAATCAAAGAAAGACCGAGGCTCGGCAATGCCGGCGAACGCGACACAGACCTTGTCGCGAAGCTCCGCCGCGCCGACCGTGGGCTCCCCGATTGCAGGAGCAATTCCGGTCATTCTGTGACGACAGGCAAACACGGGCTTTTCCGGGAAGCGCTTCATCAAGGTTAAGCGCGCCTCAGATGCCAGGGTCTTGTCACCTGCCCGCGTGAGAACCAGCGCGTGAGCCCTCGCTAAGTTACGGACCGGCTCGCGCAAAGGCCCCATCGGGAGCAACCGCCCGTTCCCGAACGGACGTTCGGCGTCGAGGAGCACGATGTCGATGTCCCGGTGGAGCGACACATGCTGGAAACCGTCATCCAGGATCAAGACCGAGGGACGATGATCTCCCTCGAGAGCCATCCTGCCTGCCGCGTAACGGTTCCGCCCCACCCAGACCGGGACGCCGGGAAGGCGCCGCGCCAGGAGCAGAGGCTCATCCCCATACAGGGTGGCTGCGTCTTCCCATGCAGGTGTCGTTGGTGGCACTTGGACGATACGGTCATCGCGACGCCCGTAGCCGCGGCTGAGGATGGCGACCCCGATGCCGGCGGTGGTTAGGGTTTCCGCGAGCCATAGCGAGAAAGGTGTCTTGCCCGTGCCCCCCACGACCAGGTTTCCGACACTTACGACGCAAACGGGCAGCTTGCGTTGCTTCTTCCGCTTCAGCCACTGATCGACCCCCATGCCGAGGCGGTAGCCGCCGCTCGCCACCCACAGCCCCGCATGGAGAGGGTTCAGGAGGTGCAGTCTCGATGGCTTACACCACAAACCCTGGAGCCAGAAAGCAGCCGACTGACGGAGCCTGGAAATCAATGGGGGCGAGGCTGCGCTCATTTCTTGGGCTCGCTTGATGAAAGGGAGCGGATCCCCATGGTGTCGATCAGCCGGTTGATGTCGGTCGTCTTCAGGTTCATGCCGCCCTCGGATACCTGCAGCACAATGATGCGCTTGCCCTGGAGGGACTCGTCGATCTTGATCTTCACCAAAGCTTCTCCGCCTGACCCCTTAAGCGCCTTATTCATCTCGCGAATCCCGCCCGCCTCCGCCTAGTTCTTGAAAACCGGCTGGTCCTGGAGATTTTTCTCCTCGATGTTCTTCTGGATCTCGTCGCTGTATTTGAGCTAACGGACGAGCACCGTCTCCACCTTCAGTCCCTCGGTAGCCAGCTCGGCATTGAGCATCGTCTGGGCCGCCTCGGCCCGTTTGACGCGGAGGACGCTGTTGTCGATCTCCTCGGTTGTCAGCTCCCCAAGAGTGGCCTTCAAAATGGGCTCCGCCCTGGGGATAATGCCGTTGTCCTCGTGGAGGCTCCCCGGTCCGATGCGAATCACCTTAACCCGAGCTCGCCCGGCTGCACGTAGACAAAAAAGAGGTTGTAGAGGGCAATCACCAGCGCCGGAAGCACCACGACGACCCTGTCCTCCCCGGTTCAGGGAAAACGAGGAAGCGACAGGCGAAAGCCGGGGATCTTCAGAGGAAAGCCGATTGCTTTGTTTTGTTCTTGCTCTTGCTCCTCCATCATGACGGGTCTCCTTTCGTCCGGATCGACTGTCCGCGGGCATCCGTGTCAAAATAACCGATGCAATAGTAGGCCAGTCCAAACAGCACGGGAAGCAGCCAAATCGTCCAAGGCCGCTGGATCTTGAGCTGTCGTATCAGGGCGAAAACCACATTTGCCGCCGCGCCACCCAACAAGGTCTTGAGCCTCGATGGACGGTAACAGTCGGGCAGCCCGCTTCCGAACACCAGTAAATAAGGCGCCCTTGCGAGCAGAGTTGCGGTTGCGGCCCCATAATAGCCGAAGGAGCGGACCGGATAGAAATTTATTGCGACATTGTAGGTCAGTTCGTGACCAGTCTGCGCAGGGAGCTTTTCGCGACGAGGGCTTCGTAGAGCGGCTCCGACGCCATGACGGAGGAGCACAAAACAAGGCCCGGAAGCAGGATTTCAAAGAGCCTGAACGACAGCAGCTCCTCACCCTGTGTGGTGAAAAAGGCTCCGAGCAGCTCCGCCGCCTCCTCAACCGAAATCCGCCGCCGCTTGAACCGTGTCCACCGTGATCGGCCTGAAAAGCGTGCGAGAGCTTCGCGGTGAACATGGGCACGCTTTCGTTGGTCGACTCCTGAGCGATCAAGCGGGAAGAGGCTGTCACGCGTGCTCCGGATCCTCAAGGTCTACGAGACCCGTTCGATTCAGAACCTCACCGAATCGCTCCCCCTTTCGGTTGTGCTTCCTATAGTGCTCGATGCAGCGCTCAACGACTTTCAGTGCTTCCTCGGGGGTGTAGATCTTTCCCAGATCCCTGGCAAGCTGGGGGTGCCGTCCGAGCTTGCCCCCAACCAGGACCCGGTAGCCGCACTGTGTGATGGAGATCGTATGGGACGGACACACCTTCATGCACTGACCGCACGCGACGCATTTCGCCAGGTCGAAGGTCGGACCGTCCGCCTCGGCGTCTAGCAGGATGGCGTCTTCGCGGCACGTTTCGACGCAGGCGCCGCACTGCGTGCAGGGCTCCTGAGAAAGTCCCGGGAGGCAGGCGCCGATCAGGCCCAAGTCGACGATCTGGGGCCGCGAGCAGCCGTTTGGGCAGTCGGAGATGGACACCCGAAATTCATGATGCAGCTTGAGGGACCCCCCGAACCGCGCTTTAAGGAACGCTTTAAGGTCCTTGGACTGGAGCAGGGCTTCGATCCGTGCGGCGAGCGAGCCGTCCAGAATCGCCCGGTTGGGGCATCCGCTTTCACCAAAGCAGCGCTCGACCTGGAATCCGCGTACGTCGTCTTCCATGGAGCTCAAGTAGCGCCGCTGGGCGGCCAGGACGTGCTCCAGTCGGACCTCACAGGCCCCTCGTCGCACAGCCTCCTCCTCAACCTTCTTTCGGACATGCTTGCGCACGAAAAAGGGGACCCGGGCGATCCTTTCTTCAGCGTCGTGTGTCCATTTCATGGTCATCCGCTCCTTCCCGTATTCGTTGCGGCCGAGCGAGAGGATTCCCGCCACGGCGTTCAAACCCACTCGACAATGTGATACTGTAGTTGTTGATAGCATGGCCGATGTGACCGGAAAATGGATTGACCCAGATCAAGGCAGGGCTCTGCTCACTGAATTCAGGGATAGACGCGCGGTTGAATCGTCGGCCCTTTTCAACCCTCTATACAGGATTCGAGACACCGATGGACACTCTGCTCGGTCCGGAGATCTCCGCGCCGGTCGCGTTCACGCGCGAATCTCTGGAGGGACTTTACAATCGATATAACCGAAGCCGGTTCATTCATCCCGATCCCCTGGAATTTGTGTACCACTATCCGGACGCCGAGGACCGTGAAGTGGTGGGATTCATTGCGTCCGCGCTGGCGTACGGCCGGGTCGCGCAGATTCTAAAGAGCGTCCGGAGCATCCTCGACAAGCTGGGGCCTGCCCCGGCAAGTCGTATTCGACGAGCACGGGAGGGCACGTTTGCGCGTGAATTCAGCGGGTTCAAGCACCGATTCACGACGGGGGCCGATCTGTCCCGCCTCTTGGATGGCTTGAAGCGCGCTCTCAAGCGCCATGGGTCTCTTGAAGGCTGCTTTCTGTCTCGATTCGACCCCGCCTCGCCAACGGTACTGCCCGCGCTCTGCGGATTTGCGGAGGATTTGACTGGCTGCGACTGTGCCACCGCGGGCATGCTGCTGCCATCCCCGGAACGCGGCAGCGCGTGCAAGCGGCTGAATCTCTTTTTGCGCTGGATGGTGCGAACGGACGACGTGGATCCGGGGGTGTGGAAGGGCGTTCCGGCCTCGAAGCTGATTGTTCCTCTAGATACCCACATGCATCGTCTAGCGAGGCAAATGGGCCTCACGCAGCGCAGCCAGGCGGACATGCGGACCGCTCTCGAGATCACCGAGCGGTTTCGCACAATCGCGCCCATGGACCCCGTCCGGTACGATTTCGCCCTGACGCGGCTCGGAATTCGGCAAGCTCTAGACAGGGATGGGGTTTTGTGAAAGACTATGGCGGTCTCGGGCTAATGGCATTGCTCACTGATATCAATGGCATGATGCTCACCAGCGATTAACGTGCGAGAACGTCGCGACAACTTGGAGGAGACGACCATGGCCGAATGTGAGGTGAAATTGTTTGCCCTCAGCACTTGTAGTCATTGCCGGAGTACGAAGGATTTGCTCAATGAGTGCGGCATTAGTTACGAGTGCGTGGATGTTGATAAGCTGGATGCGGATGAGAGAAAGAAAGTCCTGGAAGAAGTCAAGCAGTTGAACCCCAATTGCTCCTTCCCAACCATCGTCATCGGCGACAAGATTATTGTCGGCTTCCGCGAGGATGAAATCAAGGAGGCTCTGAACATAAAATGAATGTTGAGCAACTGTACGAAATGTTGAAAAAGGCTCAGGAGCCCAAAGGCTACTATTTCAATAAGGATAAGAAGAAGGTCTTTGAGCTTCTTGAGGGCTTGCTTGTCAACAAGGAGCGATATGGCTATATGTGCTGTCCGTGTCGCCTTGCTTCGGAGGACCGGGAGTGGGACAAGGATATCATTTGCCCCTGTGTCTATCGAGCACCCGACGTTGCGGAATACGGGAGCTGCTATTGTAACCTTTACGTTTCCAGGGAATGGAACGAAGGGAAGATCCCGGTCGTTTTCGTGCCGGAGCGAAGGCCGGTGGAAAAGACTCTGGGCAAGCTGTTGTAAGGCGGACGGTTGACCCCTCAAAGGGCTTCGGGCTCGTTTGAGAGTGCAAAACACAAAGAGGTTGTGAATGGGGTCCAAGGCAAAAAGGTTGTTTCACGTTTTGCTCGTGATGCTGACCGTCACGATACCGTTGTTGTGGGCCATGGAGGTCTGGACGGCCGAGCCGCCTCCCTGGAAAAAGCCTGGCGCCCGCGCGCCCAAGCGGACCGGGGAGCAGGCCGCCCCCGCGAGGCAGGCGGCGGGAGAGACCGCGAAGCCCGGCAGACGAGAGGGCCGAGCTGCCAGAGGGGCGGCGGCTTCGAGCGCTTCCGGGGATTTGAGTCCGGGGCAAGTGGAGGCGAGAGCGGGGATGCTGGTGGATGTGGTGAGCGGCGTGAGCTTGTTCGAGCAAAACCCGGATGAGCTGATCGAGCCGGCGTCATTCACGAAGATTCTTAGCCTCTACCTCATTTTCGAAGCCATCCAACAGGGGAAGATCCACCTGAGCGACGAAGTCCTCATCAGTGAGACGGCCTGGCGTACGGGCGGCTCCAAGATGTTTGTGGGAGTCGGTACCAAGGTCCCCCTCGAGGAGCTCATCAAGGGGATTGCCGTTGTTTCGGGTAACGATGCCTGTGTCGCGGCCGCCGAGCATGTCTTCGGGAGTCTCAGCACCTTTGTGGATGCCATGAACCGCAAAGCCCAGGAGCTGGGAATGACTAAGAGCCGGTTCGTCAATCCGCACGGGCTGCCGGCGGAGGGCCAGGTCACCACCGCCCGGGACATGGCCACGCTGGATGCCGCCTATATCAACCGGTTTCCCGAAGCGCTCAAGTATCACTCCATGCATGACTACACCTACAACAACATCACTCAATACAACAGGAATCATCTCCTGCTGAGAGACTCCACCGTGGATGGCTTGAAAACGGGGTTTGTGGATGGGGCCCGCTATCACCTTTCCGCGACGGCCAAACGGGACGGCTTGAGGCTGCTCGCCGTGGTCATGGGCGCTGCCTCCCCGGCGGTTCGAGAGCGGGAGGCCGCCAAACTGCTCAACTATGGGTACCGCAATTTCACGAGGGTTCTGCCCATCCCCGACGGGCAGCCTGCGAAGGCTGTGAAGGTGTGGAAAGGCGCCAAGGACGAACTGGCTGTCTATCCTGCCCAGTCCACGAGCTTCACGGTCGCCCAGACCCAGAAGCAGGCGCTCCGCTGGGAGGTACACACCCCGGAGGAGGTAACCGCGCCGATCCAGGCTGGACAGGAGATCGGTGACATGGTTTTCTACCTCGGGGACCAGCCCAAGCGCACCATCAAGCTCGTCAGCCGGGAAGACATCGAGGAGGCCGGTTGGTTCAAGAGGGTGTGGCAGACCCTCTTCCGTGTCGGAAGCATTGACTGGCGGTGGGCTCTTGGAGTGTCTGGCGGCGTCATCGTGCTGGTCGGGCTTGGTGCATTCGTGGCCAACCGCAGGTCGGGATTTCGAGGCTCGATGGGGGGCTAGCCAATCTAGTCCACGATGACTCGCTTAGACTATGATTCTGCTCCATGGCCGGCGGAAGGGATCCGGACCACCGAACGGCACCGTGAACGCATCTGTTCCTCGCTTACGGTCACGGTACCGCTCGGGTGCTGAGCCCTTGTGAACGATCATTTCTTTTTGGGATCACCGATCCCGCAGCTCGAAGACATTCAGGTGTGAATTCCCATCTTGGGCAGCACCCAGCGGTTCAGCACCACCCACAGGAGAATAAGGCCGACGGGCCATAAGAACCCCCATTCCACGTCCACACTCCTTTACGATTAAACGTTTGGAATCGATCCGTGTAACCTCTAAATGAGTAGGTCGGGTTTCTTACCCGACAGCTCTTCCCAAAAGGCGTCGGGTAAGAAACCCGACCTACAACCTCATGTTGAACCTGATTTACTGAGAAGTAAGGAATCCGCAGCACTTCCCCATTGGGTCGTCACACCTTTAAGATCCCTTTGTCCAGCAATGGTGGCGTGCCCTCGATTTTTGCCCGACAGCCTGCCGGGCAGGCAGTCACGCTCAGCTGAACCCTCTTGAAGGGGTGCATGCACTGCTTGCTTTTGATCCGCTGTCGGAGCCACAGCAGGTGGCGAACGTTGACATCAGCCGTTCCACCTCAGTCCCATTGCAGCAGGGGCATTGAACCTCTTCGGACTTGGAGGTCCATACGAGCGCTTCGAAGCAGGTGTTGCATTTCTCGCATCGGTATTCGTAAATAGGCATTTTGACTGTCTCCTCCTCTGCATCATGTCGCGTGCCGGATGTCATCGACACCATAATAAAGCACGATCTGCCGCGAGGCGAGGGGGCATCCACCGTTTTCCGGCGACCTTCGATCCTCGGTCAATCCTGGAGGGGCCATTCGCCGCGATCGATCAGTACCGATTTGAGGGCCGCAAGAGCCGTGTTCATGGTGGGAAACCCCGCATAGGTCGCCACCTGAAAGATCGTCTCCGCAAGCTTTCGAGCGGGCACCCCGACATTCAGGGCCCCGTGGAGATGAACCTTGAGCTCGTCGGTCTTCTGGAGTGCAGCCAACGCGGCGACGGCGACCGTCTGTCGCTCGGGCAGCGAAAGAACGGTTCTGGAATAGAGGTTTCCGGTGATGAACAGGGACAGGTCGCGTGCCAGTTCGGGATCGAACTCCTTCCAGAGCTGATAGGGGACTTCGAGCTTCACGGGCCCGGAAAACAGTTTGGCTGCGGTTTCCTTCGTCTTTTCGACCAATTCGTTGCTCATGGGGGTGTCCTTCCCTCGTTCAGTCGGTCCAAGTAAGCAAAGTGTCGCGTGGGTGTCTATATTGAGAAGGGCTGGAGCGGCCTTCGAGCGGGTCGTTGGCGCTCAGGATGCTGAGATTCTCCCATTTTCTGAGCGTTGACAAGCAGGAAGATAGTCTTTAAGGTAGCCCAGCCTGAAAGCCGGCACGAAACCCGTGAAAATCGACCGAATAAGGAGCAGTTTGATGAAATCGTGTGATCCCAAGTCCTGCGACACCTGTCCGGGCAAAGACAAAATGTCCAAGGAAGAAACCGTGCGATGCAAGCTCGCCCGGATCAAGCATAAAATTATCGTCATGAGCGGCAAGGGTGGCGTTGGAAAGAGCAGTGTGGCGGTGTATCTCGCGCTGGCGCTCGCGCAGAAAGACTTCAAGGTCGGTCTGATGGATATCGACCTCCACGGCCCCAGCATCCCCAAGATGCTCGGCCTGCGCGGCCCCCTGAACTTCACCACGGACAACCAGATTCTGCCCCACGAGTATCGCCCCAACCTCAAAGTGGTCTCCATCGAGTCCATGATCGAGGACACGGATGCCGCCATCATCTGGCGCGGTCCTCTCAAGCACGGCGTCATTCAACAGTTCCTGGCCGACTGCAAATGGGATGAGCTGGACTTTCTCGTGGTGGACTGCCCCCCGGGGACGGGTGACGAGCCGCTCAGCATCGCGCGGCTCATCCCCGAGGCTTCCGCCGTCATCGTGACCACGCCCCAGGAAATTGCGCTCTCGGATGTGCGCAAGTCCATCAACTTCTGCCGAAAGGTGAACCTGGAAGTGGCCGGGCTGGTGGAGAACATGTCTGGCCTCTTCTGCCCCCACTGCAATGAATTCATCCCGATTTTCCGGACGGGAGGCGGGCTCAAGACGGCTGAAGCCATGGAGCTCGATTACCTTGGGGCGCTTCCATTCGACCCGGCTGTCGTGGAAGGCGGGGATTCCGGTCGCCCCGTGATCGAAGATGACGGCGAAACGCCGTTCAAGACAGCCGTCGCCGCTTTCGCGGAAAAGGTCCTTGTTCGTGCCAACGCGATCGCCGCCAGTGGGCTCGAGAAGGAAAAGACCCTCCACTAGTGCTCCGTCAAAGAAGTTATGCCGGGCAAGAGAACACCCCCCCAACTCCCCTCAAGGGGGGAATCAAAGGGAGGTGTCCCTTGCGAAACAGAGTTGACAGAGCTAGGTCTCAAAGCAAAGGAAGATGCCCGTCCATGTTTCAAATCAGTCTTGACCAGACATCCCTGACCGACGCGCAGCGGCAGACGCTCCACGAGATGTGGCAGCGCTGCGTGCGGCGCATCCTTGTTAGCACCACGATCGCGGGAAGCGGTCATCCCGGCGGGTCCCTCTCGTCCCTCCACCTGGTGCTTCTCCTGTACAGCACGATGCGGCACCGACCGGACGACCCGTGCTGGGCGGATCGAGACAGGCTGCTGCCGAGCATGGGGCACATCAGCCCCTGCATCTACAGTGTGCTCGCCGAATTCGGGTATATCCCCGAAGACCGGCTCCTTCTCGAATTTCGCCATGCGGGGTCGTCCTTTGCGGGGCACGTGGAATGCTGCGTTCCCGGGGTTGAGTGGAACACGGGAAACCTGGGCCAGGGATTGTCCGCCGGGGCAGGGATGGCCCTCGCTCTGAAGCTCAAGAACAGCCCGGCACGCGTGGCCGTCCTCATGGGCGACGGGGAGCAGCAAAAGGGACAGATCGGCGAAGCACGCCGGTTTGCTGTGAAATACGAGCTCAACAACCTCTTCGGGATCGTCGATCGGAACCATCTGCAGATCGGCGGCAGCACCAACCAGGTCATGCCGCAGATGGTTCGGGCCGAGTATGTGGCGGCCCAATGGAACACGCTCTACCTTGAAGACGGCCATGATGTGGATGCCATCTTCGACGCTTTGCGCCGCATCCGGCTGGGGAGCGTGGAGGATCCCAGGCTCCCGTCGGTCATCGTGGCTCGCACCGTGATGGGGAAGGGCATTTCCTTCATGGAGAACAAGGCCAAGTATCACGGGTCGGTCCTGAACGAAACGGACGCCGCAGCGGCCCTGGAGGAGTTGGGCCTGGACAACCCCATCCCCGAGCTGAAACGGGAGCGGAAGACCCTCGTGGTGACGCATTCGCCCCATTGCATGCAGGCCGCTTACCCGTCGATCGATCCCGGCCATCCGCGGGACTACCCGACGGACAAGATGACGGACAACCGATCCGCCTATGGCAACGCCCTCGAGGATCTCGCCCGCTTGAACAACCAGGGTGAGGTTCCGGCCATCCTGGGCGTGAGCTGCGACCTGGAAGGGTCGGTCAAGATGAATGGCTTCCACCATGTCAATCCGAAGGCGTTCTATGAGTGCGGTATCCAGGAGCACCATGCCGCGACCCTGGCCGGGGCGGCGAGCAAGGAAGGATTCGTTTGCTTTTTTAGTACGTTCGGGGTTTTCGCTGTCTGCGAGACCTATAACCAGCACCGTTTGAACGACATCAACGACACGCAGCTCAAAATCGTGAGCACGCATCTTGGACTCGATGTGGGCGAGGACGGCCAGACCCACCAGTGCATCGACTACCTCGGGCTGCTGCAGAACCTGTACGGGTTTTCGATTTTCATGCCCGCCGATCCCAACCAGACGGACCGCATCATCCGCCATGTGGCCGCGCATCGGGGGAACTTCTTCGTCGGGATGGGCCGATCCAAGACGCCGCTTATCACGGACGATCAGGGAAAGCCCCTGTACGGCGGATCCTATCGATTCATGCCCGGCAAGGCCGATTGGGTGTGCGAAGGCGGCCAAGGCGCCATCCTGGCCTATGGCGCGACGATGCACTACGCCGTGAGCGCCGCCCGTGAGCTGGCCGAAAAGCACGGTGTGCGGCTGGCGGTTCTGAACGTCGCCTCCATCAAGCCCATCGACGTGGACGCGGTCCTGAAGGTCGCTGAAACCGGGCTGATCCTGACGGTGGAGGACCACAATCCCGACACGGGTTTGGGGGCCAGGGTCGCGACCGTGATCGCCGACGCCGGGGTCCCTTGCCGCGTCGTCCGCCTCGGCGTCAAGGCCTATGGCTTGTCGGGAAAACCGGAGGACCTCTACCGGATCGAAGGCCTGGACAAGGACGGCATCATCGCCAGCGTCCTGGAAGCTCGAGCAAAAGGCTGGCTGAAGCCGTAACCGTTTCCTCGAAGAACGCGGTATCGACGAGGCTGCCGAGCGAGGGGAGACAATCGGCGCCTCCGCCGGTCGTGCCATGGATCTCGGAA
>CAZIEW010000014.1:0-76297 GCA_964538515.1 uncultured Syntrophobacteraceae bacterium | reverse complement strand
GATCTTCGAAAAAGACGCTTCACTTCCATCCGCGTTAGGAGTATCTATCCTGCCCGGTATCCGCTCCTTCTCAATGCTCTCAAACGGAAGCAGGCTGATCATGCAGCTCGATATCAAGGGTGCCGCAAGCATCTTCGGGGTTTCGGAAAAAACGATCCTCCTTTGGATAAAGCAGAGAAGTCTGCCCGCATGTCAGGTGGGGGGGGAGCACCGTTTCAACCGTTCGGAATTGTTGGAATGGGCGACCGAGCGCAAGATCAGCGTATCGAGCGAGATCCTGGGCGAGCCTGCCTACGCGGGGAACCGCGCGATTCGGCTCGATGAAGCATTGCGAATCGGCGGCATTTTTCACCACGTGGGAGGAACGGACAGTAGCTCTGTTCTCAGCACCGTCGTCGATCTCATGCCCATGCCTGGCGACGTCGACCGATCGTTTCTCCATGCAATGCTTATCGCTCGGGAATCACTTGGCTCGACCGCAATCGGCGATGCCATTGCCATCCCCCATGTGCGCCACCCCATCGTGCTCCACCTCCGGCATCCCGCCATCACCCTTTGCTTTCTCGATCACCCGATCGACTTCGGCGCGCCGGATGGACTGCCGGTCGATATCTTGTTCATGCTGGCAAGCCCAACCGTCCGGGCGCATCAACTGCTGCTGTCAAAGCTGGCCTCCGCGTTGAAGGATCCTCTATTCAGGGCCGTTCTCACCCGGAAGGGGTCTTCTGAAGAGATCCTCGACGAAGCCGTCCGTGTGGAAGAGACTCTCCTCTCACGCCCCCCCGGCTCACATCCTTAGAATTCTCAAGCGAGCACGCGAGCCCCTTATGAGCATGACCCTTGTGGCAGTCGGTTTACTTTGTGTTTTCGGGACACTATCGCTCGTTGTCCAACGCAGCGCACGCTGGTCCAACATCGTGGGAGCCTCAGGCACGCTCCTGGGCTGTGCGGTCGGTCTGGGCCCCGCCTTCTCCACCCTGTGGACCGGACGCATGGAAACGTACCGAGCGGCGTGGAACGTGGCTCTCGGATCCTTTTCGGTGCGGATCGACGCCCTGTCGGCCGTCTTCCTCATCCCGATCTGCGTCCTCTGCGCGATGGCGGCGCTCTATGGCAGCCGCGCCATGACGGCGTACCAGAACCGAAAGCATCTCGGCGCTTTCTGGTTCTTTTTTAACCTGCTCGCGGCCAGCATGGCCATGGTGGTCATCGCCGCAAACGGAATCCTGTTCCTGGTCTCCTGGGAGATCATGGCCCTGTCCTCCTTCTTCCTGGTCGCCTTCGAAAACGAGCAGGAGAGCGTTCGACGGGCGGGGTGGACGTACCTGGTGGCCACGCATCTCGGAACTGCGTTTCTTCTGGTCTTGTTCCTGATTTTAGGCCACCAGGCGGGGGGAGCATCGCTCGATTTCGACGGGTTCCTCGCGGCGCGACCGCACATGGCTTCCATCGCGAGCCTGGCCTTTCTTCTGGCGCTGGTGGGATTCGGCGCCAAGGCGGGCTTCATTCCCTTCCACGTCTGGCTTCCCGAGGCCCACCCGGCGGCTCCGAGCCCCGTGTCCGCCGTCATGTCCGGTGTCATGATCAAGACAGGGATCTATGGGCTGCTCAGGACGCTCACCTTCCTGGGAGCCCCGACGCCATGGTGGGGATGGCTGCTCATCGGGGTCGGCCTGGCTTCAGGGATTCTCGGCGTGCTCCTCGCGATCGCCCAGCACGACCTGAAGCGACTCCTGGCATATCACAGCGTGGAGAACATCGGGATCATCGCCCTGGGACTGGGCTTGGGCCTACTGGGAACGGCGCTGAATGCGCCCGCTTTGGCCGTGCTTGGAATTGCGGGGGGATTGCTGCACGTGATCAACCATGCCCTCTTCAAGGGGCTGCTGTTCCTCGGGGCGGGCGCCGTGCTTCACGCAACCGGAACCCGGGAGATCGACCGTCTGGGCGGACTCATCAAGCGCATGCCCTGGACCGCCGGAACGTTTCTCATTGGCGCGGTGGCCATATCCGGCTTGCCGCCCCTGAACGGCTTCATCAGCGAATTTCTCATTTATTTCGGAGCGTTTCGCTCTGTCGGAGCATCAGAGTCCGCAGCCGCCGGTGCGGGAGTGATCATCGGACTGGCTCTCATCGGCGGTCTCGCGGCGGCCTGCTTCACGAAAGCGTTCGGGATCGTTTTCCTTGGGGAGCCGCGAAGTGAGGAAGCCGTTCACGGACATGAAGCGAGTTGGCCTGAGCGCCTAGCCATGCTCGTCCTCGCGACCGGGTGCGTCGGGATTGGCGTCTTTGCTCCCCAGGCCGCTTCCGTGATGAGCCATGCGGTGGGAATCGTCACGGGGCTGGCGACTGCGGAAGTGCAGTCCCAGTTGTCTTCTGCCACGGGGCCCCTGTCCGGGATTGTGCTGCTTTCCGGTCTTCTTGTGGGCACAATCGTCGTGCTCGCGTGGACGCGCTCCCGGCTGCTCGCAGGCAGAGCCGTCACGGAGAGCGGCACGTGGGACTGCGGCTACACCCGCCCGTCGGCCAGCATGCAGTATACGGCGTCCTCCTTCGCTCAGCCCCTGACAAAGATGTTCGCGACTTTCCTGAGCCCGAGAACGAAATGTGAAAAGCCCGACGAGCTGTTTCCGGTTCACGCAAGCTTTCATTCGGAAACGGAAGACCTTTTCGCTCAAAAGCTGTACCGTCCCCTCTTTCTCGGAGTCGAGCGGCTGGCCCTGGCCCTTCGCTTCCTCCAGGCGGGGCGGGTGCAGCTTTACATTCTCTACATCGGCCTCACCCTTCTGCTTCTGTTGATCTGGAACCTGAGGTGACCATGAATCCTGGCTCCCTGGCGATTCCGTTTCTGGCGTTGATCCTGGCTCCCCTGCTGATGGGCGTCATCAATCGGGTGAAGGCCCTCTTCGCGGGACGCAACGGACAGCCGCTGCTGCAGCTTTACTACGACCTGGGCAAGCTTCTGCGAAAGGGCGCCGTGTACAGCCGCACGACCAGCTGGGTCTTCCGGGCGGGTCCCGTGGTGGGGTTGGCATCGGCCATAACGGCTCTCTTCGTGCTCCCACTCGGGGGTGTTGCCGCACCATTGGTCTTCTCGGGCGATGTGATTCTGCTTGCCTATTTGCTGGGCGTCATGCGGTTTTTCACGGTCATCGCGGCCCTGGACACCGGATCGGCCTTCGAGGGCATGGGGGCCGGCCGAGAAGTCCAATTCTCGGCGCTGGCGGAGCCGACCCTTCTCCTGGGCCTGGCAGCGGTTGCCCATGCAGGTGCAGACCCGGCACCAGGCGGCATGGCTCAGTCGGGCATCTTCTACTCGCTCTCCTCCATGGTCTCCCGGCTGTCCATCGACGCCTGGATGCAGTCCGGTCCCGCCCTCCTGATGGTCTCCGCGGCTCTCCTGGTGGTGTTCCTCGCCGAAAACGCGAGGATCCCCTTTGACGATCCCAACACGCACCTCGAGCTGACCATGATCCACGAAGTGATGGTCCTCGACCACAGCGGGCCGGACTTCGCGATGATCCTCTATGGCGCCTCGCTCAAGATGTGGATCCTTGGATCGCTCATCGCTTCCATCCTCATTCCCGTGAGGACCGGAAACCCGTGGCTGGACGGGGCCGCCATCGTGGTGGGGGTCTTCTTTCTCGCCGCAGTGACCGGCGTGGTCGAATCCATCATGGCCAGGCTTCGGCTGCTTCGCGTGCCCCAGCTGCTGGTCAGTGCCGGGTTTCTTTCCACCCTCGCCCTCGCGCTGATCCTTTGGAGCTGACATGAACCTGCTGATCGACACCGTCATCGTTCTGCTCATCCTGACGAATCTGAGACTGATCGCGTCCAGCCGTATCGCCTCCTGCATCGACGTGGTGGCCATTCAGGGAATCTTGCTCGGCGTGCTTCCGCTCATGGTCGGCACGGATCACATCACGGTCCGCGCCTGTTTCCTTTCCGCAGGCACGGTCCTACTGAAAGGGGTCATTTTCCCCTGGCTGCTGTTTCGCGCGCTGCGGGCCGCTCACATCCATCGCGAGATGGAGCCGCTCGTGGGATACACCACATCCCTCCTGATCGGCGCACTGCTGCTGGCCCTGGCCATGTGGCTCGGAAGCCAGCTGCCGCTGCCGGTCCCCGCCGCGTCTCCCCTGGTGGTGCCGCTGGCCATGTACAACATCATGATCGGACTGTTCGCCATCGTGAGCCGACGCAAGGCGATCACGCAAGTCCTGGGGTACCTGGTGATGGAAAACGGCATCTACGCGTTCGGGCTCGCCTTCGCCATGAGCGAGCCGCTGCTGGTGGAGCTCGGCATCTTGCTCGATGTGTTCATGGCCGTTTTCGTCATGGGCATCACGATCTTCCATATCAGCCGGGAGTTCGATCATATGGATACAGACAGGCTTACCATTTTGAAGGATTGAGGCGCCATGACCCTCGCGTTGTTCCTCCTGCCGTGCCTTGCAAGCGCTGCGGCGTTCTTTATCGCCTCGGACCGGGTTCGCCGCGGGCTCTTGATGATGACCGCCGTCCTCCACACGGGACTGACGGGAGCCGCCTGGATTCACCCGCCTGGTCCCGCGCTCGGCGGATGGCTCTCTCTCGATGCGCCAGGACTGCTCTTTCTCGGCATCACGAGCGTCCTCTTTCTGGCGGCATCCCTCTACGGTCTCGACTACCTGCGCAAGGAAAACTGGGGCCGACGCGAGGATTTCGAGGAGGGGTTTCTTTTCACCAACGCCCGGGAAGCCACCTTCACCGGCTGTCTCCTCATGTTCCTGGCAACGATGACCCTGGCGACCATGAGCCAGCATTTCGGCCTGCTGTGGGTCGCCGTCGAAGCGACCACACTGGCCAGCGCGCCGCTGATCTATTTCCATCGGCACCGGCGCTCCCTGGAGGCCACCTGGAAATACCTCCTGATCTGCTCGGTCGGGATCGCCCTGGCGCTCCTCGGCAACTTCTTTCTTGCCGTCGCATCCACCCTGGGTGCCGAGAGCCATGTGCCGATGCTCCTGAGCAGCCTGATCGACAGGGCCGAAACCCTTCATGCCCCCTGGCTCAAGGCGGCGTTTCTGTTCTTCCTGGTCGGCTACGGCACCAAAATGGGGCTCGCCCCCATGCACACATGGCTTCCCGATGCCCACAGCGAGGCCCCTTCCGTCGTCTCCGCCCTCCTTTCGGGGGCCTTGCTCAACTGCGCCTTTCTCGCGGTCCTGCGCATCCAGCAGGTCTGCCTGGCGGCCGGACAGGGGGCGCTCGGTCAGAAGCTCCTGCTGGGCTTCGGGCTGGTGTCCATGGCGGTGGCCGCCGTCTTTATTGTGCGTCAAAGTGATTTCAAGCGCATGCTGGCGTACTCGAGCGTGGAGCACATGGGGATTCTCGCGCTGGCGGTCGGGCTCGGCGGCGGGGGTGGCTTCGGTGCCCTGTTTCACGCCGTGAATCACTCGCTTACCAAGGGCATGCTCTTTCTCGTGGCCGGAAACATCCTGGCCGCCTACAAGACCAAATCCACGGCGGACGTATCCGGAGTCATCCGGGTGCTCCCCGTCTCCGGCGTCCTTTGGGTGGCCGGATTCCTCGCCATCACGGGGTCGCCGCCGTTCGGAGCGTTCCTGAGCGAGCTGATCATCCTGAAATCGGCATTGGATCAAGGCCGACCGATCGTGGCCGCTGCTTATCTCTTCCTCTTGAGCGTCGTCTTCATCGGGATGGCCACGAGCGTCTTGAAGATGTATCAAGGCCTGCCGGGGGTCCCATCGGAGGGAGCTGACTCTCCGGGAGCGGGAGGAGTTCCGGTCGGACCCTCGACGGAGTCTTTCCTTGCAATCGCACCACCGATGGCTTTGGGAATCGCGGCGCTGGTGCTGGGACTCTACTTCCCGCCTCTGCTCCGAACGATGATCGAGCATGCGGCCAGGGCAATCGCCGGCTAGGGCTCCGTCAAATGGATTGTGCAGGGCAATACACCGCCCCCGCCCCCCTCGACGGGGGAATCAAAAGGGGGGTGCTCCCAGCGAAACAACATTGACAGAGCATTAGGCGCAAAGGGGATTTCTCATGTCAAGTCTGGCATCCAGAGTCGCTTCGGTCGGGAACGGCCAGCCGATCGGGCTCACGGACGTCTTCTCCATCGCTCAGGAGGACTTCCTGGCCTACGTCATTGAAGCCGTGGAGCACGGGGTCCGGATCTCCGCCTTCTTTGCGCAGCCCATCGAGGACAACCGGGTGCGCCTCTGGGCCGTGTTGTCCTACGACAGCCAGTCCCTGATCCTGCCGCTCACCTGCGACCTGGAAAACAGCGCGTATCCTGCAATCACGCCCCACTGCCCGCAGGCGCACTGGTTTGAGCGCGAAATCCTCGAGCAGTGGGCCGTCAAGCCGCAGGGCCATCCCTGGTTGAAGCCGATCCGCTTCCACGCTCCCTATCGCGGACAGGGCGACGGGGATGCACCTTCGGCGAGACCGGAGATCGGCGCAACGGATTTCTTTCGAATGGAGGGGGATGAGGTTCACGAGGTGGCGGTCGGCCCGGTACACGCCGGAATCATCGAGCCCGGCCATTTCCGCTTCCAGTGCCATGGTGAGGATGTCTTCCACCTGGAGATCTCCCTGGGGTACCAGCACCGGGGCGTGGAGCACGCCCTTCCCGGCGGTCCCGACAGGCGGACGATCCACCTGATGGAAACGCTTGCGGGCGACACGACGGTGGGACACGCCACGGCCTACTGCGAGGCGGTGGAGGCCCTGAGCGGAGCTCAGGCTCCCCCGCGGGCGCAAGTGATCCGAGGCATTGCGCTGGAGCTCGAGCGAATCGCCAACCATACAGGCGACCTGGGGGCACTCGCGGGCGACGTAGGCTACCTCCCCACGCTTTCCTACTGCGGACGCATCCGCGGGGACGTGCTCAACATGACGGGCGTCCTGTGCGGCAATCGGTTCGGGAGGAGGATGATCCGACCCGGGGGCGTCGGGTTCGATGTGGATGATGCGCAGCGCGATGAGCTTCTCCGGCGCCTGGATGGAGTGGAAAAGGATCTGACGGTCGCGGTCAACCTCCTTTGGAATACGTCATCGGTCATGGCACGGTTTGAAGGAACGGGGACCGTCAGCAGGAAAACCTGCGACGACATCGGGCTGGTGGGACCGGCCGCGCGAGGTTGCGGGGCCGATCGGGATGTGCGACGCGACATGCCGCTCGGGATCTTTCAGTTCGCGCAGGTTCCCGTATCCACGTGGCACTCCGGGGATGTGTTTGCAAGGGGGTACGTGAGATGGCTCGAGATCCAGCGGTCCATCGCGTTTATCCGAGAGCAGCTCAAGAGCCTGCCTCGGGGGCCCGTGCGATCGGATGCGCGCCCCTTGATGCCAAACTCCCTCGTGGTGTCGCTCGTCGAAGGTTGGCGGGGAGAGATCTGTCACGTGGCGCTGACGGATGCTCAAGGGCGATTTGCGCGATACAAGGTGGTCGATCCCTCCTTTCACAACTGGTTCGGATTGGCCTGTGCGCTGAGGGGACAGCAGATCTCCGACTTCCCGCTGTGCAACAAGAGCTTCAACCTGTCCTACTGCGGCCACGATTTGTGATTCAACGCGCGAGGTGAGCGGATGTTCGATGTACTCATGGCGAGACTCCAACAGAAACACCGGACCATGGACTACCCGAATGGCCCTGCTCCTGCTCTGCCCGATCGGTTTCAGGGACGGCCGGCGCTCCTGTCCGATCGCTGCGAGGGCCGCTGCAGCCGATGTGTCGAGGTCTGCCCCACAGGGGCAGTGACGAAGGCAGCCGAGCTTCACATCGATCTCGGCCGGTGCCTGTTCTGCGGGGAGTGCGCGGCCGCATGCCCCAGCCAGGCGATCCGCTTCACGGAGGATTACAGCCTGACTGCGGCCGAGCGTGCGGGTTTGACCGTCGGCACCTCACCTTCCCAGCCAGCCCGAGTGCTGAATGAAACGACGAAGCGACTCTTCGGCCGATCCCTCAAGCTGCGCCAGGTCAGTGCGGGCGGATGCAACGCGTGCGAAGCCGACACCAACGTGCTCGGGACGGTGGGGTGGGACCTGGGACGATTCGGCATCCAGTTCGTGGCTTCACCGCGGCATGCCGACGGACTCCTCGTCACGGGGCCGGTGCCGGAAAACATGCGCGTCGCCCTGCTCAAGACCTTTGAGGCCGTCCCTGCTCCCAAACTGGTCATCGCCGTCGGAGCCTGCGCCATCTCGGGAGGTCCCTACAAGGATCACGCCGAGGTCCATAACGGCTGCGGAGGGCTGATCCCGGTCGATCTCTACATTCCCGGGTGCCCTCCGCATCCTCTGACAATCCTCGATGGGCTCCTGCGCTTCATCGGACGGATATGAACGATCGATGATCGGCAGCCCTATGCCTTCACGAATTCGCTCTTAGGGGCGCCGCACGGCGGGCAGGTCCAGTCGTCGGGCAAATCTTCGAACCGGGTGCCGGGCGGGATACCGTTGTCGGGGTCCCCGAGGGCGGGATCGTAAACATAGTCACAGATGGTGCACACATACTTGTCCATGGATCTGCTCCTCTACCATAAGGGATGAGGCCTTCACGATTCCCATGCGATGCAGGAATCGGGACAAGACGCGATCGCATCCTCGATGCACGCTTCATCGCCCCCTTCCGGCCGAATCACTTTTGCTTTCTCGGTGGCCTCGTCCATCTCGAAGACCTCCGGGCAAAGCTCCGCACAGGTTCCACAACCAACGCAACAGTCTTCATCAAGCGTCACTTTTCGAGCCATGTCACACCTTGCCGTCTTTCCCTCGCCTCCCCTGCCATTGGACAGCGGAGGCGAACAAGCAACCAGTTACGAGCTGCCGCCCTCTCCCTAAGTACAGCGCCACACAGTAAGGTGTCCGTAATCAAAGTGAACGTCATCCCGGCGGTCTTCCAGCCGGGATGACGAGCTTGGGAGCTCCGGGCGCTTTCTATGCCTGTTGTGCTACCCACTCAGGCGGTTCATCGTCATGTTTACGGACACTTAATTGCGTGACGCTGTGGTGAGGCGACTGCCTTCAACACTCCATCAAATCGGCGGTGCAATCGTCACCAGGAGCCGCAGGTCGGTGATCGCCTTCAGGCCGTGCGGCTCGCTGATCTCGGAGACCACCACGTCCCCCGGTCTGGCCGGAAAGGACGCCCCGTCCCTGCCGAGGAACTCCCCTTCCCCCTCGATCACGGTCAAGCTTACTTCGCCCTCGATGTCGTGTGAGTGGATGGGAAGCGTCTGCCCGGCCTTGAAATTGAAATTGAGGATCTTGAAATAGGGTGAATCGTGAACCAGCAGCCTTTTGAAGGCCAAGTCATCGAATCCGTTGGCTTCAAAGAGATTGATCTTTTTCATGGTCATACTCCTCTCATGGGAATGGCTCATTGCACGGCTATGGCCTGACGGAACAGCGGCCAGGCCCTTTCGACATGTTTGGCGGCGTCGAAGGCCCCTTCGCTCAGATGCCAGAGAATCGCCGAAGGCTGAATGACCCCGAGAAACAGGATCGCGGCCGTCTCGGGGATCACGTCGGTCCGAATCCGCTCCTGCGTCTGCCCGTTGCGAATGATGGCGGCAACCTCGGCGAGATACGCCTGGATCGTCGCAAGAAGGCGCGTCTTTCTCTCCGGGTGCCCCGCATAGATCTCGCCCGAAAAAAGCATCCGGGGAAGGGAGTGATGCTCCAAAATGAGCCGGACATGCAGCGCCAAGAGACGCCTCAACTGTTCGAGGGGCTCTTCCGTTTCCTCCGTGACGACGCGGACATTGCCAAGAAGCCGCTCGCGAAGGGCGTCAACCACCGCATCCAGAACCTCCTCCTTGTTACGGAAATGGCGGTAGATGGCTGACGGGACAATACCGACAGCCCGCGCCAGGGCCGCCATACTCAGCCCGTTCAATCCCCTGGTCGCGAGCAGGTGGAGGGCGGCACGGGCGATCTGCTCGCGTCGCACCTGGTTTGTCAGCTTTTCGATGCTCATGCCTCTCGCTCCGATGTGAATGATTATTCACATTTTAGATATGCTTATAGAGTCTGTCAAGTGACTGCAACCATTCACATCAGTCCAACGAATGCGCGACATTTTTTGCTCGCGATCCTGGTCAGTCGTGGTAGTAAGAGGGAGATCCTGGGGCGCGCCTCCAGGTAGTTTCCCCTGCCGCCGGATGGCGACCAACAAGATCGGTTCCCGAACAGAAGGAGAAGATCCATGCAAAGCTCAGCTCAGGCCGTCTTCAAACCGACGGCGCCCAACGAAGGCCTTCTGGATGTCGCCCAGATGGCCACCGGCGTGGCGCTGATCCTTTTCATGTGGAGCCACATGATGCTGGTGGCGAGCGTCAACCTTGGCTCAGGGGTCATGAATGCCATTGGCGCCTTTCTGGAGGACCACTACCTAGCCCAGCTGGGCGGTCCTGCCGTGGCGCTCCTTTTTCTGATCCATTTTGCTTTGGCGGCTCGCAAGATCCCCTTCCGCCCCAAGGAGCAGGCAAGCATGTGGCAGCACAGTCTGCGTTTGGAGCACACCGACACCTGGCTCTGGGTGGTGCAGGCCTTCACCGGCATGGCCATCCTGGTGATGGGGTGCGTGCACATGTGGACGGTCCTGACGAATCTCCCCATTACGGCGGGCAAGAGCGCGTTCAGGATCCAGGGTGGCTGGTGGCTTCTCTTTTACATGGTTTTGCTTCCGACCGTCGAGCTCCACGTGGGCATCGGCCTGTACCGCATCGGCGTCAAGTGGGGCTTTGTCACGCGCGCTCAGCGCTCCTATGTCAAGAGCCTGGAAAACCGCGTCACGCTGGCTTTCATCGTGGTCGGAGCGCTCACGCTCATCACCTTCTACTTCATCATCACGGCGATCCCGAAGCCATGAGCCACCGTTCGTGACTGCGTCCATGGGATGAGATGACACTTCCAACTCCGAGTATAGAGGAGTCAAACCTTGGAAACGATCACCACCGACCTGTTGTGCATTGGAGCCGGGCTTGCGGGGGAGCGCGTCGCCGTCGAGGCGGCGGCCCGAGGATTTGAAACCATTTGCCTGAGCATCGTGCCTCCGAGGCGCTCGCATTCGTCGGCGGCCCAGGGCGGGATGCAGGCCTCTCTGGGGAACTGCATCAAGGGCGAGGGGGACAACCCCGACGTCCATTTCGCCGACACCGTCAAAGGGTCCGACTGGGGGTGCGACCAGGAAGTGGCGCGCCTTTTTGCTGAAACGGCGCCCATCGCGGTCCGGGAGATGGCTCACTGGGGCGTCCCCTGGAACCGGGTCGTTCCCGGCAAGAGCACCTATTTCAAGGCCGGCAAGGAGTTTGAAAAAACCGAGCTGCCTGAAAAGGAAGGGTTGATCACGGCCCGCGATTTCGGCGGAACGGCCAAGTGGCGCACCTGCTACACCTCGGATGGAACCGGCCACACCCTGCTGTTCACCATGGACAACGAAGTGGTGCGGCTCGGCGTCACGGTCCACGACCGTGTGGAGGCCGTGAGGCTCATTCACGACGGCGAGGCCTGCATGGGAGCCGTCGCGCGGTGTCTCCGGACCGGGGCGCTTCGCGTCTACCTCGCCAAGGCCACCTTGATTGCGACCGGCGGCTACGGGCGGCTTTACCGGGAAACGACCAACGCCGTCATCAACGACGGCTCGGGCACCATTCTGGCTCTCGACACGGGGATCGTGCCCCTAGGCAACATGGAAGCCGTGCAATTCCACCCGACCGGGATCGTTCCGACCAACATCCTGGTCACCGAAGGCTGCCGCGGCGACGGCGGCACGTTAAAGGACGTGAACGGCGAGCGGTTCATGGACAAGTACGAGCCCGGCAAGCAGGAGCTCGCCTCTCGGGACGTGGTCTCACGCTGGATGATGCACCACATCCGCCAGGGGCTCGGGGTGAAAAGCGCCTACGGGGATCACCTCTGGCTCGACATCCGGCACCTGGGCGAGCACCACATCAAGACCAAGCTCCGGGAGGTCGAGGAAATCTGCAACAGCTTCCTGGGCGTCGACCCCATCACCCAGATGATCCCTGTGCGGCCCGCCCAGCATTACAGCATGGGGGGCGTGCGCACCAACAAGGACGGGGCGGCCTACGGACTGAAAGGCCTTTTCGCCGCGGGAGAAGCCGCGTGCTGGGACATGCACGGACTCAACCGCCTGGGAGGCAATTCCCTGGCCGAAACGATCGTTGCGGGAAAGATCGTCGGGGAGAAGATCGCCGACTTTCTGGAGGGCTATGACGTCCATTTCAAGAGCGAGTGCATCCGGGACGCCGTCGAGCACCACCGGGAGCGGGAAGACCGGCTCATCCGAGGCAAGGACGGGCGGGAGAACGTTTTTGTCCTGCGCACCGTCATGCAGGATGTGCTCATGGACAAGGTCGGCATTTTCAGAAACGGTGAAGATCTCCAGAAGGCGGTGGATGGCCTGCAGATCATTTATGAACGCGCTGCGAAAATCGGGCTTCGCTCGAGCGGCATCGGCGCGAGCCCGGAGCTGGCCCTGGCACTGCGCTTCCCCGGCATGGTGCGGCTGGCCCTATGCATCGCCACGGGGGCACTGGCCCGCACCGAAAGCCGGGGCTGCCATGCCCGCGAGGACTTCCCCGAGCGCAACGACCGCGACTGGCTGAAGCGCACCCTCGCCACATGGAAGAAAGGAGACGCCCTCCCAACGCTAAGCTACGAGCCCAATTCCAAGGTCTGGGAGCTTCCGCCCGGCGATCGGGGCTACGGCGTCTGCAAGATCATTTCGTCCGAAGACCCGGTGGTTTGCGGCATCGAAAAACCGCTTCCCGACAGCATCGAATGAGGGGGGATTCCATGGACAGAGCTCTGAAGTTCAACATCTTTCGTTACAATGCGATGGCCCCGCAATCGGTGCCCCACATGCAGACCTACTATCTCGACGAAACCGACAGCATGACGCTTTTCATCGCCCTGAACCGAATCCGGGAGGAGCAGGACCCGAGCCTCCAGTTCGACTTCTGCTGCCGCGCCGGGATTTGCGGCTCCTGCGCCATGCTGATCAACGGGAGACCGGACCTGGCGTGCCACACCAAGACGAAAGACCTTCCGGCGGAGATCACCCTGATGCCGCTTCCCGTCTTCAAGCTGATCGGGGACCTGTCGGTGGACACCGGAACCTGGTTCCGCGCCATGAACGAAACGGTCCAGTCCTGGATCCACACGGACAGAACGTTCGACCCCAAGGCTCAGGAAGAGCGCATGAGCAACGAAGAGGCCGAAGCCATCTACGAGCTCGAGCGTTGCATCGAGTGCGGCTGCTGTGTCGCGGCCTGCGGCAAGGCGAACATGCGCCCGGATTTCATGGGGGCGGTGGCTTTCAACCGCATTGCCCGATTCATCACGGACCCGCGGGACAAGCGCACCATGAAGGAGTACTTCGACGTGGTGGGGACCGAGGAGGGCATCTTCGGCTGCCTGGGGCTCTTGGGGTGCGAGGACATCTGCCCCAAGCATCTGCCGCTGCAGGACCAGCTGGGAATGCTGCGACGCAAAATGGGCTGGGCGGCCGTTCGCCACCTCTTCGACGGCTTGTTGGGCAAGACGGCTTGATCGGCCGTAGTCATTCGGAACCACTTTAGGGGCGGTGCAACCCGACACAACCATCTCTGCCGCGAGGACATGGTCATTGTTGGCGGCGCCGTCTTCCATGGCGGCGCTTGGAAATCGGTCCTGGGGCCCGTTGAACCTCGGCGCCGTGGAAGGCGGCGCCCTTGGCAGGATCGTCTGGACGTTCTTTGCTGTCTATTGCCCTTGCAACGCAAATCGTTGGAGGTCCCATGGAACAGAGCTCCGAAAACCCAGCCTCCCCCGTTCCCGACGAGATCCAAGCCGTGCTGAGTCCGCTTGTCGCCGCGGCCAAGGAAGCCTTCGGCCAGGATTTGGTTTCTCTGGTGCTGTTCGGGAGTGCCGCCGAAGGAAGGCTTCGCGCCACATCCAATGTCAATCTCCTCTTTGTTCTCGAGCGCTTCGACCAGAGCAAAGCAGACGGCTTTAGAGAGCCCCTGCGTGCCGGGAGTGCCGCTCTGAAGCTTTCGACGATGTTCGTCCTGCGCTCGGAGCTGGATGCCTCCATCGAGCTCTTTGCCGTCAAATTCGAGGACATCGCCAAACGCCACCGGCTTCTATTCGGGCAGGATGTGCTCTCCGGCCTTGCCGCTTCCCGACAGGCCCGGCTCGGGGCTCTGCGGCAGCTTCTTCTCAATCTTTCCATGAGGCTCCGCGAACGCTACATGGCAACCAGCCTGAGAGAGGAGCAGCTGGCGCGCGTGATCGCGGAGGCAGCCGCGCCGCTTCGGTCCGCCGCAGCCACCATTCTTGATCTAGAGGGTCGGCGCGCCCCATCTCCCAAGGAAGCCCTAGCAACGCTGGTCCATGACATTGAAGGGACTTCCGGGGACGCGGTGCTCCAAAGTCTGTCTCAGGCGAGGGAGGAGCGTCTCCCGGCACCGGGTGCCGCGTCGGCGGCGGCGGTCGGGCTCATGGAGCTTTCGGAGAAGATGCGGGATTATGTGGAGAGGCTTGCCCGGCCATGACAACCAACCCATTCGATCTTCGAGGTCCCGAGTTCCTGGCCTTCTTCTTCGTGTTTTCTCTCGTCGTGCTCTTCACGCTGAGCGCGAGGAGGAAACGGCGTGAAGCCAGGGAATCGGTTACATTCGACCTGGCCCAGGATCCTTATCAAATTGCCTACCTCCGGGGCGGAGCCAGGCACCTGATTCAAACGACGACCTTTTCCCTGCTGGACCGGAAGCTCCTGAAAGCACGGGATGCGTATCTCCGAACCGTCGCCCCACAGTCCGTTGAAGCGGTGAGAAGACCCCTGGAGAAAGCGATCCTTCAGCGTTACGTGATTGAAGACAAGGCAGCGACGCTCTTTTCCGATCCAGACATATCGAGCAAGGCGGAAGACATCGGCGATGTGCTGCGGGGACGGGAGCTTATTCCCGGCGACAAACAGACGGCCTACCGCCGCAGACTGTTCTGGATCGGACTGACGCTCCTCTGGGGCGTGGCCGGAGCCAAGATCTATGTTGCAATCTCACGAGGGCGCTTCAATTTCATCTTCCTCATCATCCTGAGCATCGTCTTTGCGGTTCTGCTTTGGAAGATGCTCCACAAGAGCCGCACCCACGCCGGCGACAACGAGCTCAAGAGCCTGAGAGAGATGTTCGGTCGCCTGTACAAGCGACGTAAGAGCCTGGAGCCGTACTCGGGAGCCAATGAGCTGGTTCTCCTTGCGGCCCTGTTCGGCTTGTCGGCCCTGCCGCCCCGCGCGGCCGAGATGATCACGCCCCTTCACCTGCGACCGGTCTCCGATTCGGGCTCGGGGTGCGGAAGCGGCTGCGGCGGGGGCTCCGATGGCGGAAGCTCCTGCGGAGGTGGGTGCGGGGGCGGCTGTGGAGGCTGTGGCTGACCATGAAAGACCATGTTGTTGTCTGCGGTTTCGGACACGTGGGATACCGAGCCTTCTGTCTCCTTGCACGCCTCGGCGAGCAGGTTGTGGTGCTCGCCAACAAGGAGCCCAAACGATGGCTCTCGAGTCCTTCCTCGCAGTTCCAGATCGTCGTGGGAGACGGCAGAGACGATCGGAATCTCCTGAGCGCCGGCATTCGGGAGGCCAGGTCGATCGTCGTCGTTACCGGCGACGACATGACCAACGTGACAATCGCGCTCTACGCCAAGCGGCTGAATCCAGGCATCCGGACCGTGGTCCGGCTTTCCGACCACGACCTGGCATTGCACCTGGAAAAGAACGTCGGGATCGACCGTGCCCTCTGCATGCCGACCATCTGCGTGCCGTTGTATGTCGCCGCGGCCCTTGGAGGCCGGACGCTCGGCTCCATCGAGGCGAACGGCAATTACTATCCCATCGAAGCAGTCCCCGTGAGGGTGGCCGATGCCACAGGCCCGGTCAGTCTCAACCAATGGTGCTTGGAGAGCGAAAAAGCGGCCATCGCAGTTTTCAGAAGCGGTGAGATTCCGGTCTGTCCGGCGGATTCGCCGCAGCTTCAAGATGGTGATACGGTCGCCTGCCTTGGATTGCCCTCCAAGGGAATCCCCAAGACCCGAGGATCAAAGCGAGCCCCGCGCAGGAAGCTCTTCGGCGAGTGGCTTAGCCTGGCTTCTCACGGCTTCAGGGAGTGGTGGCGTGACGCCCCCAGGGCCTTGAGAACAGCCCTCGTTGCCCTGACCGCCGTGGTGCTCAGCAGCATTTGCGTGTTTCACCTGGGGCTCGGGATGAGTGTCCTGGATGCCACCTATTTTGTCGTCACCATCGTAAGCACAACGGGATTCGGCGACTTCAATCTAATGACCGCCCCGGATTCCATCAAAGTGTACGGGGTCTTCCTGATGCTATGCGGCGCCGCCGTCGTGGCCACTCTCTTCAGCATCGTGTCGGACGTCGTGGTGAGCACGCGATTTCGAGACGTCTTGACCAAAGGATGCAGCCACTACAAGGGACACTTCGTTGTCGCGGGTCTGGGAACCATCGGCCTCGGAGTGCTTCGGGAGCTGATCCACGGCGGAGAGAGGGCGGTCGCGATCGAGCTCAAGGAGGATTCCAAATTCGTGGAAACCGCCAAGTCGCTTGCACCGGTGGTTCTCGGCAATGCGCGTACTGCGGAGACGCTGAAGAAGGCGGGAATCGACGGGGCCAGAGCCCTCATCGCGGTCACGGACAGCGATGTCTCCAACCTGAGCAGCAGTCTTGCCGCACGGCGAGCCAATCCCCAAATCCATACGGTCATGAGGATTTTTGACGCAAACCTGGCTGAGTCGATGTGCTCCAGCCTGAAGACCAACGCGGTCTTGAGCGCCTCATCCGCTTCCTCGCCCACATTCGTGGCGGCAGCCCTGGTGCCGGACGTTCTCTTCGGCTACGTGTACCAGAACTATCTCATGGTGATCTTCCGGAGCCGGCGCTGCTCGTCGATCGATGACTCCACGGCCGAAAGCCCGAAGAGCGCGGAGCGCGAGACCGTGCTCCTCACCAGAACAAGCCGCTCGGATTTTGCACCGCCATCCTCTTCCCCCGGCGGGGAGTCCGAGATCGAAGAGGTCATCGGCGCGCGGTGGTACCATTTACAGGGGAATTCACCCATTTAGATGCTGCGAGATCGTCTCCTCTTCGGCAGAAAGAGCAGCGTGTTCACGCTGCAGTGGCACCTGACGAATGCCTGCGCGTTTCGTTGCAAGCACTGCTACGACCGGTCCGACAGGGTTGAGCTTCCGCTCGATCAGGCCTTGGGCGTGCTCGATCTGCTCGAAACCTTTTGCAGGCGCAAGCGGGTCGAAGGCCGGATCAGCCTCACAGGGGGAGACCCTTTCCTGTATCCTTTCTTTTGGGAGCTTTACGAAGCCATCGCCCGGCGGCGCTTTCCGGTCTCCATTCTGGGAAACCCCGTCTCCAGGGATGATATCAAGCGACTCCTCGCCATCCGGAAGCCCCTGTACTACCAGGTGAGCCTGGAAGGGCTGCAGCCCAATAACGACGCCATTCGTGGACTCGGACACTTCGAGCGCGTGATCGCATTTCTGAACCACGCCGAGGACCTGGGATTGAAGACGCATGTCATGCTCACGCTCACGAAAGCAAATCTCACGGACGTCATCCCCCTGGGCGGGCATTTGCGAGACTTGACCTACCGTCTCACGTTCAACAGGCTTTCCAGGACCGGCGAAGCCGCGTCCATGGAGGCGCCGAGCAGGCAGGACTACCTCGAATTTCTGAAGGAGTACATCCAGGCGGCCAAGCGAAACAGCATCTTCGGGTTCAAGGACAATCTGTTCAATATCATCCGCCATCGCAGCGGACGCTCTCTCCTGCCCGGCTGCACCGGGTCGGGCTGCGGCGCCGCCTTTAATTTCGTCGCGCTGCTGCCCGACGGGGAAGTCCATGCTTGCCGCAAGCTCCCCTCGTCGATCGGGAACATTAGAACGATGAGTCTCCTTGAGGTTTATGAATCGGCGGAGGCCAAACGGTATCGCCTCGGGCCGACGGCTTGCAGGAAATGCCCGATCCGCAATCGTTGCGGCGGATGCCCGGCGGTCACGTACGGCTTCGGCCTGGCCCCCCTGGAAGATCTCGATCCCTATTGTTTCTTCGGTGAATGGAGCCGGAATGGCCCCTGACCCATGGGTGAGCACCACGACCGGAGGACTCTTTTCACACGGGGAGAGGAACAGTGTCAGGTTTCGGATGTCAGGCGACACAACAGCACCTGAAAAGAGCAGGCAGGCTGAAACCTAAGGCATGGGGCACCACATGCGTATCCGCACGAAACGTGAGCACGGACATGGGAACTGATGCTATCCCACAAGAATTAGGTAGATCTCACGCTCTTGGGAGTCGTGTGTGTGCCCCTCTAATAGGGGTGTGCGATCGGAAGGGGCGGTCAGGATTGTTCGAGGTCCGCTACTCGCTTGCGTAGCTCGGCCATACGGTGAACGGCTGCCGTGTTGCGAAAGTAGTCACGCAAGGGTTGAGCCGGGCCTCCCGCATAAACGCCCGGCTTGGTGATGTCCTTGGTTACGCCGGCCCGGTGCACCAGCACCACGTCGTCGCAGATGGTTAGGTGGTCCAGGATACCGGTCTGTCCGCTGGTCATGACACGGTTGCCGATCCGCGTCGATCCGGCAATGCAGAGCATCGAGGTCAATAGACAGTCTTCGCCAACGTCGACGTTATGGGCGATATGGCAGAGGTTGTCGAGTTTGGTGCCCGCACCGATTCGAGTCGTTCGGTAGGTCGCCCGGTCAATGCAGCAGTTTGCTCCCACTCTCACCCGATCTTCAAGGACCACGTTCCCCGTTTGTGGGATGGGATGGCTCTTGCCCAGCGCGTCCTGTGCGAACCCGTAACCCTCTGACCCGATCACGGTGCAGGCTCCCACGACCACCTGGCTCCCGATCTTGCAGCCGTAGCCGATAACCGCGTTGGGATGGATGACCGTATCATCGCCCACCGTGGCGTCATGCTCAATCACCGCCCCGGACATGATGTGCGTCCGCTCACCAATCCTCACTCGATTCCCAATGACCGCCTTCGGCTCGACGGAGGCCGTGGTTGCGACCACCGCAGCGGGGTGGATAACCGCGGAAGGATGAATCCTTGGCCATTCAGAGCTTTCAAACAGGCGGGCACCGTACTTGTTCTTGATCAGCGCGTGTGCAAGGTTGACATTCTTCGCAATCACCAGCGTCGTTTCCGGGAGGTCGGACAACAACCCCTTCAGGAGCCCTGAGGTCACGGCTACCGACGGGCGATGCTCCCGCACCAGAGCCACGGACTCCTCCTTATCCACAAAGACCAGCGCGCCGGTTCCGCCCTCCTCGATCGCCGCGATACGGTTGAAGGCCCTTTCGTCTCCGACGACCTCAAGAAGAAGGCTCAAGAAAGAAAACGCGGTCATGAGCTCAGTGGTCGTTGTGCTTGTAGGGGATAGCGGTTCCATATCCTCTCTCCCGGACGGAACATTCACCGCATCTAGATGAGAATGATCTCAAGGATCTTCTTCTGACGGCTCTCGTAAAGTGCCATGCAACGACTACTTCTTTGGGCGCGGAGGAGCATTTCTCGGCTCTCGATCTTTCCGGCCCTTTGTTGGCTCCGGACCCTTTGAGTAGCTCCAGGCTTTGGGGGCCGGGCGGTGTCGTACCCCGGACGGATTGGAGTCCAGCCGAGGCTTGAAGATTGGCTCCGCCCTGATCAGCGGGTCCGGCTCAAAGCCTTCGACGACCTTTTCGGGAATGTTGCACTTGACCAGCCCCTCGATATTCTTCAGGAGCTCGCGCTCGTCGATGCAGACGAGCGATATGGCTGTTCCTTTGCGATCGGCACGACCCGTACGGCCGATGCGGTGCACATAGTCCTCGGAGACATTGGGAAGCTCAAAGTTCACCACATAAGGCAGCTGATCGATATCGAGCCCTCGTGCGGCTATGTCGGTTGCAACCAAAACCCGCACATCACCATGCTTGAATCCAGCCAGAGAACGAGTCCGCGCTCCCTGACTCTTGTTTCCGTGAATGGCCGACGCGCTGATGCCGTCGCGCTGGAGCTGCCTGCTGAGCCGATCCGCACCGTGCTTGGTTCGCGTGAAGACAAGAACCTGTCGCCAGTCACGGGAGCCGATTAGGAACGAGAGAAGCTCGCGTTTTCGACTGCGATCAACTGGATGGACGACTTGCTCGATGCTCTCGGCAGCAGTGTTGCGACGAGCCACCTCGATCAGGATGGGCGCCGTCAGGAGCTCTTCGGATAATTTTTTGATATCATTGGAAAACGTAGCAAAGAAAAGGAGGTTCTGCCGTCGCTGGGGGAGGAGCGACAATATGTTGCGAATGTCCCGAATGAATCCCATATCGAGCATTCGGTCTGCCTCATCGAGAACCAGAATTTCGACTCGTGAGAGGTCCAAGGTACGCTGTCGAACATGGTCCAACAACCGCCCGGGGGTTGCCACGAGGATGTCGACACCCCTGCGAAGCTCTTCGATTTGGGGGTTGATACCGACACCTCCGAAAATAACGGCGGACTTCAGTGGAAGGTGTTTGCCGTAACTCGCCACGCTTTCTTCGACTTGGGCGGCAAGCTCACGGGTTGGCGTAAGGATAAGCGCGCGCACGCTATTCCTGCGCTTCACTCGAGAGAGTCCGCTCAACCGTTGCAGCAGGGGCAGCGTAAAACCTGCCGTTTTCCCCGTGCCGGTCTGTGCGCCAGCCATGACGTCCTTTCCTTCGAGGATGACGGGAATCGCCTGACTTTGAATGGGTGTCGGTTTGATGTAGCCTTGCTCGGAAATGGCACGGAGGAGATCGGTCGAGAGACCGAGGGTCGCAAATGACATATTCGTAGGTTGCTCCTTAGGTGGGTTGCGTGCAGTCCTCGGTTACTTGGCGGGGATGGCCAGTTCCTGAAGATCATTCACCGGGTCGTTGACTGCCTGTTGTGGATTCCGCTTGGTAACGCTTTCAACCAGTTTAAACATTTTGATGATACTCACCAGCAGTTTTGCTAATATCTGTGCGGATTGTGACTTCCGATGGCACACTCGACGCGATCTATCGTCCTGATTGACTCGATGCAGGACTTTTTCATTAGAGTCTATTTCTTCTGCGGTGATTTTCTTGAGTCCGAGGATCGATTCCCCTAGCGCATCATCGTGAACATCCGCTAGACATTTAATCGCTAGATTGAAGATCTCATATCTATCGACTTGTCCGGATGTTTTATATTTATCTAATGTTTTGATCAAAAATGGAATGGTGTAATCCCTGATATAGGTTGCGAGATCTATCTCCTTGGAATGACCATAACTTCTCAATTCCGAATAGAAATAGCCCGTTGAAAGTAGGTCCTTTACTAATGCACTTGGCATGGTTTCCATGGGTCAATTCCTTATGGAATGCTGCTTTACGGACCGCCCGTCTTCAGTAGCCAAACCCGTTCGGTTCGGCTACTTCATATTATCTCGTCTGGGCGTGAGCACGGCGAGATTCCTGGTCTTCTTCTTAAGCTCGTGCAAATCTCCGGACGAGCGTCGGCTCTCCTGTGCCCGGATTCGCGTCAGGGCCAAGGAAGCGTTCTCCACTGATTTCATGAACCCACAAGCAGCACAAGTGAAGCCATCCCACCTCCCATGAGCCGCCAGGGTCAAGCACTGGTCGTAATGCAAGCAGTTGAAGTGCCTCTGTGGGTCGTTAGTCTGTTGACACTGGTGCGGATTCGGTTTCATGAAGTCGTCTCCATCTAGGATAACAGCTCGATCGCGTGATGGCCTGCATTGTCTTCACTGCGTGCCGATTTCTGAAAAAAGCTCGGACGTGTGGACAACGAATTCCCCGAGGCCCAATGGTCCCGGGAGGGCCGACGCTCATCCAAGCACACGCTCCATGGGCTTACGGCTCTTGATTCTTCTCACCACCTGGGTGGCCAACTTACCGGCTCCAACAGCCCGAGCTCGCGTAACTTCATCCGAGGCTTCCTCCCATCGCTCCAGGTCGCAAAGGGCCGACGCCCTCGACACAAGCAGGGGAGCATAGTCACTGTCCTTCATCGACTGCGTCGCCTTGAGTGCTTGGGCGGGACGATTCTGCGCCCGCAGAGCAGAGCAAAGCAGTGTCGCCGCAGGGCCGTGGCCTGGCTCAAGCTTCAGGATCCGCAAGGCGATCTGACCTACCCGTTGGAACTGAAGAGCCTCCCCAGCTTGGCGTGCTCGGTCAAGGAGATCATCAATGTTCGAGATGGAGCGATCCTGCTCTTCAATGGCTTTCAACAGAAGGGTATCAAGTTTGAGAATATCTACTCTGGGTGGCGTCACAAAGGTCTTTGAATGATACCATCGATTGCCATCCCATATGTAGGTACTGCGTTCTAGGTTTATTTCCATGGGCTCACCCATAAAATAACCCTTCCCTCTCTGATGAGCAAAAGCTCATCCGCCGTGTTTGAACCCTCAGATCAGCCCTTGAATATCTACGGAAATATTCTTGAGCTCCGACTTGCTTAATACTTCCATTGCTCGGGCAACGGTTGTGGACCAGGTCGAATACCGGCAATATCGGGATCTTCACCAGAAACAGTCTCAGCGCGATTGGATTTGAGGAGTTTTGCCTCGGCACGCCGAGCTTCCTTTTCCTTCTGTTTTTCCTGCCGCCTTCGTTCTTTCTCCGCCTTCTGGAAGCTTGGTTTTTGCGCCATCGTCGTATCCTATTTACTCTACAATCTTAGAGTATTTTATAGAGTTTTTTGTAATGAATATAAAAAGAGAAAAGGGAGAAGCCGCTTCGACGATAAATGCTAAAAAAGCCGGAGATTACTCCGGCTTTTTCCTTCGTAAATTTGTCGAATTTTGCTGCTATTGAGTTAGAGCTTTTTCACTCTGGCAGCTTGAAGTCCTTTGGTTCCTCGTTCCTCATCGAATGAGACTCTTTCGCCTTCGCTTAGAGACTTGAAACCATTGTCATCAATTGCGCTGAAATGAACAAAAACATCATGTCCTGCATCAGCTTCTATAAAGCCAAACCCTTTTCCGTCATTAAACCATTTCACTCGACCTTCAGCCATTTTCCAATCCTATTCTTTCACTGTGAGCTCTTTTGCGGTTACGTTAGTTCGGAGCAACATCTGAACCGCTTCACTGTGAGGCAAAAGACCGATTCCGGAGGTAACTCAAAAATACCGAACCACACTGATTTATTAATTTAGGATTCTAGTCCCTAAAAGCAGAAAGGCAAGGCAATTCTCGCGCATAATTCTTTGCTGAAATAATCGAAGGTGGGAAATTGTCAACTAGATTGGCCTCCAGCCCAAGGTTACGTCACCTATAGACACGAGATATAAAGTTCATTAGGGAACCACGTCCAGATGAACTTTCGCCTCCGGCTGTGCGAAATCACTCATCGAGATCTCTGAGGCTACTCGGCATAGCCGAGGCCGGCCGTCGAGATTGATCCATCAGGCTCTGTGGGTTGTCGGAACCTCGCTCTCCGCTGCCGCGATCTGCCGCTTCCCTCTCCCGGCCGACAAGATGATGCCCAGAAAAGAAAAGACGGCGAACGCTGTGAGTCCGAACTGCATGCAAGCCAGAAATCCGGCAGTCTAGAAGGATCTATTCAAAACCAGCTTCCGCCCCGAGGACCGGACCGGCGGAGACAATGCCAATCTTCATGCCACGCACCTCGGCAAGGTAGGCGGTAGCCACCAGGGCGAGGCTTCCCGCAAGCGTCGGCGGCGCTCCGAATTTTGCCTCCAAACGCGGATCTCACTCATTCATAGGTGCTCTTCGAAAGTCCCCTGTGTGGCCATTCTCCTGGAGACAAAGGTTTTTTCGATCTCCACAGCCCAGAAAATGATGCTGCTCAACCCAATGCACGTCACGAGCTCCGTAAAGCTGAGGGCGCTCGTATGAAAGACGTTCCGCAGGAACGGCGAATAAATCACGGCGAACTGGAGAAAGACGGTTAGGGTGACCGCTCCCAACAGGGCTTTGTTCGTGAGAAGCCCCTGCCTGAACAGGGAAACATGACTTGAGCGAACGGCCATCACGTGACTCATTTGGCAAAACGTCAGGATGGTGAACACAATGGTCTGCCAATGGAGGTCCTGACCACGCCAGCAGGCATAGCCGGCAGCCAGAGGAATCGCACCCATCAGGACGCCCACCCACAAGATGTGTCGACCCAGGCCGCCGCCAAAGATATTCCCCTCAGGCTTCAAGGGCGGTCGCCGCATGATATCGGGCTCGGCTGGCTCAACACCCAGGGCCAGGGCCGGAAGGCCGTCGGTAACCAGGTTGATCCAGAGAATTTGCAGGGGCAGCAGCGGGAGGGGCATTCCCAGGATCGGGCCGATCAGCATCACCCAAAGCTCCCCTGAATTGCTCGTCAGCATATACTTGAGGAACTTTCGGATGTTGTCATAAATAGCACGGCCCTCTTGCACCGCCGCTACAATGGTGGCGAAATTGTCGTCCAGAAGCACCATGTCCGCAACTTCTTTGGAGACGTCCGTTCCGGTGACTCCCATGGCGACTCCGATCTCCGCCTTTTTCAGAGCCGGTGCGTCGTTCACGCCGTCACCCGTCATGGCCACGATGTGGTGGTTCTTCTGAAGAGCCTGGACGATCCTCAACTTGTGCTCGGGAGAAACCCGGGCGTAAACCGACACCTTCTCGACGGCCTGCTCGAGCTCCTCATCCGTGGACTCCGCGACCTCATCCCCGCTCAGGACGGTCCCATCACCCTCCAGTCCCAGCTCCCTGGCGATATAAAGCGCTGTAAGCGGATGGTCCCCGGTGATCATCACCGGCCGGATTCCCGCACTCCGGCACAGAGCCACCGAAGACCGCGCTTCGGGGCGCGGGGGATCGATCAAGCCGAAGAGACCGACGAAGGTGAGATCCCTCTCAACGTCCTCCACGGGTTGCTCCACTGGCAACGAACCTTCCACCCCGCTGAGCACCCGAAAGGCGAGTCCAAGAACACGCATCCCGCGGCTCGCAAGCGCATCACCGGCATCCAGAATGCGCCGTGCAGTGACCTCATCCAGAGGCTCGGCCCTTCCTTCGGTCAAGATCCGGCTGCAAACGGTCAAGAGTCCATCCGAGCCACCCTTGCAGAAGGCGATACAGCCTCCGTTGCCTTGAGCACCCCCCTGCGGGCTGAGAGCCTTGAGCGCATCCACAAAAGGAGCCCCTCCCTCTTGAATGCGATGCCAGGTCGTCATTCGCTTGCGCTCGGAATCGAAAGGGATCTCTCCCACACGCGGAAGGATTTTCTGGAGATCCGGTTTCCAGTACCCCGCCCGCGCCGCAGCCATGATGAGCGCGTTCTCAGTCGGCTCCCCCATGGCCTGCGGATCACGACGGTCGCAATCATCGCCTCCCTGGAAAACCGCGTCGTTGCACAGGGCACCGCCCACCAGGAGGACGGTTAGAGCTTGACTCCCGGCTCCCACTGATTCGATCTCGGACGCCGGGCTTGGAACGGATAGACCACGCACAACCGCCTCAAGCGAGAATTGCACTTGGTCTCCCGGCACACTGAGGAGCGAGACCTCCATGCGATTCTGGGTCAAAGTGCCTGTCTTGTCCGTGCAGATGACCGTAACCGAGCCGAGGGTTTCCACCGCCGGCAGCTTGCGTATCAGGGCCTTTCGCCGCAGGAGGCGCTGCGAGCCGAGGGCAAGTGTGATGGTGACAACGGCCGGCAGCCCTTCCGGGACCGCCGCCACCGCCAGACTGATGGCCAGGAGGAACATCTCCCTGAGGTTTTCACCTCGCCAAATCCCGATCAAAAAGACAATGCCCACGATCGCCAGTGCGGCACCCGCCAGCCCTTGTCCCACCTGGGCTAAACGGTTCTGAAGCGGAGTGGGCTCATTGCCGACCGTCTGAATCATGTCGGCAATGCGCCCAAGCTCCGTTTCCATTCCCGTTGCCGTCACGATGGCCCGGCCGCGCCCATAGGTGACGAAGGTTCCCATGAAAACCATGTTCTTGCGATCCGCCAGCGTGAGGGCTTCGCCTTCGAGCCCATGTGAGGTCTTGGAAACGGGCTGAGATTCCCCCGTGAGACTTGCTTCCTGCGTCCTCAGGCTTTTACTTTCGATCACCCTGGCATCCGCAGGGACCACGTTGCCGGCTTCGAGAATGAGAATATCGCCGGGAGCCACGGCATGAGCGGAAACCTCGACAACTTGCCCCTCGCGCAACACCCTGACGTTCGGAACGGCCATCGCCTTCAAAGCAGCCATGGCTTTCTCGGCCTTGTATTCCTGACGATGGCCCAGGATTGCGTTCAGGATCACGATAATCACAATGGCGATGGCGTCCTTCCGGTCCCCCAGCAGCCACGAAAGGAGTGCCGCAACGACGAGGATCACCACCATCGTTGCAGCGAACTGCTCCCAGAAGATCTTCCAAGGCCCCCGTGGATTCCGCTCTCTCAGCTGATTCGGACCGTGCACCGACAGGCGGTGCTCGGCCTCGTCATGACTCAAGCCATTGGTCGCATCGACGTTAAATGAGTCAAGCACCTGCGTTGCTTCGAGCTCGTGCCAACGTTTCAAGTGGTCTACCTCCCTCAAAAACAGGGACTCCGTCCTGCGCCTGCGGCCTTACTCCCCGGTGTCTCGCAGAGAGCTTCCCTCACCACCGCGAATACTCACACAGCGAGCCTCCCTCCGTTGGGGATCAGCTTCTCACACTATACGCATTCCATTCTATTTCCACTTCCAAATATGAAAACCATGAGGCTCCACTGGACGCTGAGCGAGTCCGCTTCAGAACCGAATGTCACGACCGGCTCTTGGCGGTCTTTCTCGAGGCTTGGCTCCTTATGGGTCCACGATTGAGTTGGGCTCACGGACTGCAGACTCCGCTGCGGCCGGAAGCTCAATTTGGCAGACGGGTCGCATATCCGGGTGGCGAATCGAAAGGACAGCGCTTAGTATTGCGGTAACCGCCATTTTGGCGCGACGCTTATCCCGTGAGGATCTGTTGACTTGATGAAAGGAGAGTGAGTTGAGATACGTGCTTGGGCTTGCGGACGGACGAGAGGAGCCGATCAAGGACTTGGACAATGCGAGGCGGGTTGTCCTGGTCGACAAGGACACCGTGGGAGCAGAGGACATCACCTTCGCCTACTGCAGGTTCGAAGCGAAGACTTCCACCCATAAGAAGCATATCCACAAGGACGCAGAGGAAGTGATCTACATTCTCAAGGGACGCGGCATGAGCGGACTTGGAGAATCCGAAGTCGAGATGAAGCAGGGCGACACGATGTTCGTGCCCCGAGGCGCCGTCCACTGGTTCTACAACCCGTTTGATGAGCCGGTGGAGATGCTTTTCACGTACACCCGCCCATCCCTGAAATCCGCCGGCTATCGAATCGTGGAAGGATGTGCATGAGCCATGTCAGGCAAGAAGCGCTCTTAGTCGCATTGGGCTGCGGCCGTTTGTCCGGAATCCTCGCTATTGCGGCGAGCCATCCCCTTGTCGTCTTTGGAACCATGCAGGGCGAGGCTCTGTCGGGACTCCCTGGCCACCGCACGGGAAGCACGGCGTCCGGTTTGACCGTCTATTTCTATGAGTCCGGCTGAATCAGTCCGCGTCGCTTGGTTGCCGTGGGCAGCCTCGACAACGTATGGTGTTTAGTACCCGAGGCTGTCGAAACGGAGGAGCTGCAGCAGGCCTTTCGTGCTCATTTCGGAGCCGACTGGAGCGAAGTACTGAGCGCCGCACAGATGTCTCTTGCCTACAATGCCGCCAACAACGCGTACTTTGCTGTGCGGGACCTGCGCCCCGTGGAGGAGCTGACCTTGGAAGAGCTGCTGGAACGGGAAGGGATCGGATCGTCGCCGAACATCATCGCGAGCTGAGGCTCTCTGATCCTGAGAAGGGACAACGAAGAGGCGGTGGATGCTTTTGGCATCGATCCGTCGAGATGGAGACGATCATCGAATGTTGATCAGGGTATTCCTGGCCTGGCTCGGCATGATGGTGCTCGCGGTCTTGAACGGCGGGCTTCGAGATGTCTTGTACAAACCGCACGTGGGAGAACTGGCGGCCCATCAGATCTCGACCGTCAGCCTCCTCATCGTGTTTTTCGGCTACTTCCGGCTGCTGGACACGAGTCGGCCGGTGGTTTCCTCAAAGCAGGCCTGGACCATCGGGACCACGTGGCTCGTCTTAACCCTCGCCTTTGAGACCATCCTGGGCCACTTCATTATCGGGCAGCCGTGGAGCAGACTCCTCCAGGACTACGACATTTTTGCGGGCCGAGTCTGGATCCTGATCCCTCTGTGGACCTTGGTGGGGCCTTACGTGATGCTCCGGCTCCGACGTGGTCGCCGATGAACCGATCGTGCTGACCTTCCCCCAGCGGGGGCATCTTCTGCCCGGTTCCCGATCCTAGGCCCTTCCCGATGGTCAACCTGCGGGCAACAGTCGATGCATGGTCATCCTGCCCACAGCACGACATCGGCGGCATCGGTTCGGCGGTCGGCGTCTCACTTCGCGCGGAACAGCTTGGAATAGGCCCCGTAGCCTTCCTTTTCCAGATCGGCCGCAGGAATGAAGCGAAGCGATGCCGAATTCATGCAATATCGCAGTCCGGTCGGGGCAGGCCCGTCCGGAAACACGTGACCCAAGTGGGAATCCCCGTGCTTGCTCCGCACTTCGGTCCGAGTCGTGAAGAGGCTGCGATCTTGCTTTTCGACAATGTTCCCGGACTCAAGCGGCTTGGTGAAGCTGGGCCACCCGGTCCCCGAATCGTACTTGTCGAGGGAGCTGAACAGCGGCTCACCCGAGACGACATCCACGTAGATTCCCTCCCTTTTGTTGTCCCAATACTCGTTCTTGAAGGGAGGCTCCGTGCCCTCCTGCTGGGTGACCTTGTACTGGAGCGGTGTCAGCCGACTTCGGATTTCCTCGTCACTTGGCTTGGCATACGGGCCTGAGCCTCGGCCCGATTCTTCGTGCGGGCTTCGCTTGGGCGGCTCCATGGATTTCCCCCATACCTTCGACAGAAACTGATCCCGCCCGCTATTGAACCGGTAGAAGTTGTAGCGAATCGGGTTCTTCTTGTAATAATCCTGGTGATAGTCCTCCGCCCGATAGAAGACCTTAAGCGGAAGGATGTCGGTCACGACCGGCTTTTGAAACCGCCCCGACTGCTGCAGCTCCCTCTTGGACGCCTCGGCCACCTCCCTCTGCTCCTCGTTGCGGTAGAAGATGGCGGACCGATACTGGCCTCCCCGGTCCACAAACTGACCTCCCCCATCGGTCGGATCGACATGCTTCCAAAAATAGTCCAAAAGCTCCTTGTAGGAGACTTTGGCGGGATCAAATGTAACCTGCACCGCCTCCACATGACCCGTTTGGCCTGCCGAAACCTGCTCATAGGAGGGATCGACCCGCGTGCCGCCGGTATAACCGGACACCACCTCCACAACGCCATCCACCTTTTCGAAATCGGATTCCGTGCACCAAAAGCACCCGCCTGCAAAGACGGCTTGATCGAGCGCTGTTTCCTTTTTCTCCATTGTCACCTCCCCGGAGCGGCTCTCATTGGCAGAACGGGCCGCCACCGCAAAGCCCACGGCAAGAAGAAGGGCCGCGGTCACCAGCATGATCCTTTTCATGGCGCTCCCCTTTTCGATCCGCACGCGCTTCTCGCTAATTTGAGCCTGCACCCTCGTGCGGGTTGGATCTGAGATCGTAACATCACGAAGGACCACATCACCCATTCCATCCTTCCATGGGAGATAGTAATACCGAGCCCCTTCGGCGGCCACTCTGAATCTGCATGCGTGAGCCATCAGCACCCTGCCGGGGACTCGATCCCCGAGTGCATCCCGAGCACGATTATTGTACGATCGTGGCCGCAGCCCATTGGAACCCTGCAAACACGGAGGTTGGAGTGACCATCGGACAGACGCTGAAGAACCTGTGCATCCACCATGTGCTCGAAGCATTGAGCAACGGACTGAGCCATTACTCGGGGCCGAGTCGTGCCGCCGTGCTCTACGCCGAGCACCCGAACGACCCGATGCGGGTATACGATCCCCAAGAACTGCTCCGGGGCCACGAGCCGATTCTCAAAGAGCTTTATCTCGATTCCGGTAAGTGGCGCACGATCCGCCCCCAGTTTGGGAATTCCCGACTCTGCGGACTCATCCAGCCCGAAAAGAACCTGCAGCTCGCCGGCTTGATTTCTTTCGGGGGCAGAACGCGCTCCATCTTTTATCAGATGTGGTTCACGGAGCATCACCCGGACATGTGCTCGACCGGCCCGACCGAACGATGGCTGGAGCATACCGCCTGCCTGCTGTCAAACGACTTCGCCACCGAAGACGCCTTCTTCACCGGCACCTCCCGGTACGTCCTTCGGGAGTATGCCACCCATGCCGTCCGCGATCATCTACGCGACGAGATCAACATCCGGTTCGGGTGGGATGTCAGGCTGGAGGTTTATCCGGTCTTGGACGCCATACTGGGGATTTCGAAGACCCCCGAGGAGGGCTCTTGGCCACGCGGCATCATGGCGTTCACGGAGCCTCGGCTTCTTCCTCAGATCCGATTCCTCATCCAGTTCCCGACGTTTGAGAGACCGAGCATCAGGAAGTTTAAGCACATACGAAAGCTCATCACGGCGGTGGAAAGCTCCGACCGAATCCTGGTCTCAGACGGTACTTCTGTGATCGGGATAGCCACCGGGCCGATACCGGAGTGCCACATCGCCGCCGAGTACCGCGGGGGATACGGGTTTCTTCGGCTGGGAGGGAAGCCCCTCTGCAGCTTTTCTGACGGCGGCTTTCATTCTTCCAACAGAAAGCCCAATCTGGTCCTTCTCGAAGAATCGCTCATCGAGCCCAATTTCGATTCGGCCAACGCTCACATTCTGTTCAAGATCGTCACCGAAATCGTCAACAGCGCCTGCGAGCAACGGCACGGATGCTCCATCGTGCTCGATCTCGGAGCCGAACCGCGCAGGTTTGCCGAACAGCAGCTCGTGTCCCCCGTCGATTTGCAGAACGAGCAAGGGATCAGCCTTGCCAAGGCCCTGTCCAGGGTGGACGGCGCTTTGCATATCGGATCGGATCTTCGGCTCCATGCGTTTGCATGCCTTCTGGACGGTCTTGCGGTCCCAGGGGAAGACCGCGCACGCGGAGCCAGGTTCAACTCTGCGCTTCGGTTCACGGCCATGCATGACAACCTCGTCGTCGTGGTCGTCTCATCGGACCGTCCGGTATCCATCATGCAAGGAGGAGTTGAGCTGACGGCTGTCTGTGAGTGGCATTCGTTCTCGGAATGCATCACGACTCCGCCAACGTTGAAAGAGTGGCTGGCGCAATCGTGAAACCGCGCAGCAAGGAAGTCCCGGCCGCTACGGCATGTGGCGATCCGGGATATCACGTGGCTGATTTCGGGGGACACCCATGAAAGTCGGTTATCAAGGCACCTTACAGCGAACCATGATCGTGTATTTTCTCCTCATCGGATTTGCCTCCTGCCTGGTGGGCACGGAATTCGTCCTGGATGTTCACAAACAGGAGCTGCGCACCCAACTGATCCAGAACTTCCAACAGCTCAGCCACGACAATATCCCATTCGATGAGGCGTTTCGACCGCTCCTGTCCATTCGGAACAAGGCCATCCTCATGGTGGCGGTCATCCTCTTCGTGGTCGTAATCGTCCTTTCGATGTTCATCAAGAACATCACGGAGCCGCTCCAGCACATGATCGAGGTCGCGAAAAAGATTTCTCAGGGGGACCTGAGCCGGACCGTCAAAATTCATGCTCAAAATGAATTGTCAGAGCTTGGAAGCACCGTCAACGAACTGACGAGCAACCTGCAGGAGCTGATCCTGCTCTCGGAGGATCTGAGTCACTCCAGCAGACGTTTCATGGGCAGTGTGGAGGAAATCGTTGAAGGGGAAATTGACGGGGTGCCTTCCGTGGAGACTGTTCGCAGGGAAATGGGGGCTTTGAGCTCCAAGATCAACGTGCTTGAGCAGATCCTGCATGAGTTCAAGCTTTACGGCATCGAGCGAGCCTGAAATGCTGCCTGCCTGGTCAGCCTTTCCTGCGGGGATCTGTATCGCCACGGTCGTCATGACGGTTGGGTTCGGAGGCGGGATTCTCTGGATGCCGTTTCTGCTGATCGGCCTCAAGCTGGACCCCGGGACGGCTATTTTGACGTCCCTTCTGATTCAGACAACGGGAACCGCTTCGGGGACGTTTGCCAACATCCGTCACAAAAGGACCGACAACCGGCTGGCCCTGCTGCTTCTTGCCATCGCCGTCCCAGGGGTGACTCTCGGCGCCTTCATCGCCCATCGCCTAACCCTATCGCACGTCGAGCTGATCATCGGGGTCGTGTCGTTGACGACGGCTCTGCTGTTCGTCTCTTCCAACCAGAAATATGACGAGGAAGGCCGGTCGCGAGTGGATCCCAGGGCCGCCTTGCGGCATTCCTGGATCGCCGCGGTGGCAGCCCTGGCAAGCGGAATGTTGACGATCAATATCGGAGAATGGCTGGTCCCCATCATGCGCAAGAAGATGCACTTGAGGATGAGCACCGCCATTGCCACCTGCATCATGGTGACCTTCGGGCTTTCCCTGCTGGGCGCTCTCTCGCACCTCGCCTTATCCAGCCGCCCCAACTGGCCGATTCTCCTCTGGGCCATGCCGGGAGTCATGATCGGGGGTCAGCTGGGAGCACGCCTCGTCACCCAGATCGATGAACGACTCCTCAAAGAAATCTTCATTTTCATCCTGACACTGATCGGCATCCATCTTGTGTATAGCTCCTACCCGGGTTGAGCCTCCCGCGGTCCTATGCCTCCCGGAAGGCCTTGTAAGCGTTGATGAGCCCATTGGTCGATGCGTCGTGTGACGTGACCGGCTTGTCGTTTTTGAGCTCGGGTAGAATCTTGTTCGCCAGCTGCTTGCCCAGCTCCACGCCCCACTGGTCAAAGCTGAAGATGTTCCAGATGACGCCCTGCACGAAGATCTTGTGCTCGTACATGGCGATGAGGCTGCCCAAGGTTCGCGGCGTGAGCTTCCTGAACAGGATGGAATTCGTGGGTTTGTTGCCATCGAACATCTTGTAAGGATAGAGGCGGTCGACCACCTCCGGGGGCTTTCCTTCCTTGCGCAGCTCCGCGATGGCCTCCTCGGCGGTTTTGCCATTCATCAGCGCCTCGGTCTGGGCAAAAAAGTTCGAGAGCAAAATGGCGTGGTGCTCGCCAATGGGATTGTGGGTCACGGCGGGCGCCAAAAAGTCAGCCGGAACGAGCTGCGTCCCCTGATGAATAAGCTGATAAAACGCATGCTGGCCGTTGGTCCCGGGCTCGCCCCAAATGACCGGCCCCGTCCCGTAACTCACTTTCTGTCCTGAGCGATCCACCGACTTGCCGTTGCTCTCCATGTTGCCCTGCTGAAAGTAGGCCGGGAAACGGTGCATGTACTGGTCGTAGGGCAAAATGACTTCGGTGCGGGCTTCGAAGAAATTCGTATACCAGACGCCGAGGAGCGCAAGGATCACCGGAATATTCTTGGAGAATTCCGTATGCCGGAAGTGGAGGTCCATGTCATGCGCCCCATCGAGGAGCTCCGAAAAGCGATCGAACCCCACGCTGCAGGCGATGGAAAGACCGATGGCGGACCAAAGCGAGTAACGCCCTCCCACCCAGTCCCAGAATCCGAACATGTTCTCGCGGTCGATGCCGAAGGCCTCCACCTTTTCGGCATTGGTCGAGATGGCGACGAAGTGCTTCGCCACGCCTTTGGGGTCGCCGCAGTGAGACAGGAGCCAATCCCTTGCCGTGAAAGCGTTCGTCATCGTCTCCTGGGTGGTGAAGGTCTTGGAGGCGATCATAAACAGCGTCGTCTCGGGGTCGAGACGCTTCAGCGTTTCGACGATATGGGTTCCGTCAACGTTCGAAACGAAATGAGCTTTCACGTGATCGGCGGCGTAGGGCTTAAGACACTCGGTGACCATGACCGGTCCGAGGTCGGATCCTCCAATCCCGATGTTCACGATGTCCGCAATGGGCCGACCCGTCCAGCCTTTCCATTCCCCCGACCTCACCCTTTCCGAAAACCCTTTCATTTTCTCCAGCACGCCATTGACCTCGGGCATGACATCCCTGCCATCGACGAGGATAGGGTGCCCGGAGCGGTTCCGTAGTGCCACGTGCAGCACCGCCCGATCTTCTGTCTCGTTGATTCGGTCGCCCGAGAACATGCTCTCGATGGCCTGTTTGAGCCCCACTTCCTCGGCCAGATTGACGAGAAGCGTCATGGTCTCAGAGGTGATCCGGTTCTTCGAATAGTCCAGAAAGATGTCCTGAAAACGGCAGGAAAAACGCTCGTTGCGCATGGGGTCGCTGGCGAACAGCTCCCTCATGTGAGCCTCTTTCACGCTTTGATAATGAGCGCGGAGCTCCCGCCAACTTCTGGTCCGGGTGGGATCCACCTTATCGAGCATAGTCCTCTCCTCAAGTCCTGAACCGTGCGCGTCCGATTGCCGAGCCCCGAGGGACTTCCCCTTTTGGCGACAACCTGCAACCATAAGGTCGCTGCTGAGTTTACCGACCGCCATCGTTCCGTACAAGCAGATCTTCGCACCGAGGAAGGACAAAAAAGAGGCGGGCACGAAGGCCCGCCTCCTGGCTCGCCGCTCCATTGCGAGCGACGACTCTAAAAATGGAGCTTTCTTGCTGAGTGCTTGTTAACGGAGCGCGGAAAGCGCCTTCGCCACCCGATCGAATCCCTCTTCAAGGTCTTCATCTGAGAGTGCATACGAAAAACGCACACAGCGATCCTCGCCGAAAGCACTGCCGGGTACCACGGCCACATGAGCCCCTTCCATCAGGTACTCGGCCATGCTCAGAGAATCTATGATCGTCTTTTCGCCAGCTTTCTTCCCATAGTATGCACTGAAGTTGGGGAAGACATAGAATGCGCCGTCGGGCGCAGGGCACGTCACCCCAGGCATTGCAGCCAAGCGGCTCAAAACATAGTCGCACCGCGTTTCGAACACCTTCGCCATCTCGGCCACGATGGCCTGATCGCCCTTCAACGCCGCTACGGCCGCATATTGGGCGATGGACGTCGGGTTGCTGGTCGACTGGCTCTGTATCTTGGTCGCCGCCTTGATGACGGCCGCATCCCCGATGAGGTATCCAATCCGCCAGCCGGTCATACAATAGGTCTTGCTCACCCCGTTTGCGATGAACGTCCTCGGGAGAAGTCGCTCTTCGACCATCGAGACGTTCACCCACTCCCGCCCCTTGAAAAGGATCCGGTAGTAGATGTCATCGGACAGGATCATGACGTTCTGGTGCTTCACCAGCACCTCGGCCAGTGCCGCCAGCTCGTCGCGGGTGTAGTGAGCGCCCGTGGGATTGGAGGGACTGTTCAGCACGAGCACCCGGGTGCGCGGGGTAATGGCCGCAGCAAGGGTGTCCGGATGGAGCTTGAAGTCGTGCTCCTCGGGACACGGCACGATCACAGACGTCCCGCCGGTCAGCTCCACCATGTCCGGATAGGACACCCAATACGGAGCGGGAATGATGACTTCGTCCCCAGGATCCAAAACGGCTTGGAAGAAATTGTAGAGCGCGTGCTTTCCGCCGCAAGACACCAGCACGTTTTCCCGATGATAGCTCAGCCCATAGTCTTCGCTCGTTGCATGCCGGATGGCGTCTTTGAGCTCGTCGATGCCGCCGACCGCCGTATAGCGTGTATGTCCCTCCCGCATGGCCTGAATAGCGGCGTCCTGAATATGCTTCGGCGTATCGAAATCCGGCTCCCCTACTCCGAAGTTCACGATATGGACACCTTGCTGCTTAAGCGCCTTGGCCTTGGCATTGATCGCCAAGGTGGCCGACGGCTTCACCCGCGCAACCCTTTCCGATAGCTTCATTCCTCGCCCCTTTCCTCAACCGGGGACGCCCCGTCCCCCCCATAGCTCACAGTATCCAGATAAAGTCCATGGGCCGGCGCGGTCATGCCCGCACGCCGTCGGTCCCTGCTTGCCAATATGTCAAGAAGCCCAACCGGCGTGAGCTTGCCCCGTCCCACCTCGACGAGCGTTCCCACCAAATTTCTGACCATATGCCTCAGAAAACCATTCGCAACAAACCGAAAAACAAGGTTTTCCGGCTCGGGATGCTCCAGCTCCGCCCGATAGATGCACCGTTCGGTTGAGCGAACCGAGGAGCCCGCAGCCATGAAGGACCTGAAATCGTGGCAACCCAGAAGCCCCTCCAGCGCCGCCTCCATGGCTTTGACATCCAAGGGCTGTCGGATGTGCCAGGCACGGTTCCTTTCCAGCGCCGACGCCGTGGCCCGGTTCAGGATCCGATATTCATACGCCTTGCTGACCGCCGAATAACGGGCATGGAAGGAATCCGGAACCTCTTCTGCCTGCAAGACGACGATGTCCGGCGGAAGAAGGCTGTTTAAGCCTCGCAAGATTTGGTCGGGCTGGAGCCGCGTGCGTGCATAGAAATTGACGACCTGTCCTCTGGCATGAACCCCGGCATCGGTTCGGCCCGACCCCCTCACATGGACGGCCCTCCCAAGCATGACCTCAAGACGCAGTTCGAGAGCTTCCTGTATGGTCAACACCCCGGCCTGCCGCTGCCACCCGTGATAATTGGCTCCGTCGTACTCGATCACCAACTTGAAATTTCGCTTCTGCTGCGGATCGAACATGATCGGAATGAAAGGCTGTTGATTCATGGCCTCAGGCTGCTCAACACACTTCAGGCGGTGCCACATCCGAGCACGAGCGCATCTCGCCCCACTCGTCGCCCCGGAAGAAACGCAGCTTCCGAATAACGAGCAGGGCAGATGGTCCGGTCAAGGCTGCCAGGGGGCATCTTCCAATCCCATCGCTTCAGGGAGACCGCTCATCAGGTTCATATTGCATACGGCCTGTCCCGAAGCCCCGCGCGTCAGATTGTCGATAACCGAGACCACGATCACTCGTCGGGTTCTCGGGTCCACACGCCAGCCCAGGTCGCAGTAGTTGCTGCCGCGCACCTGCAGAGTCGTCGGGAGCTCCTTTGAGCCGCAGAGACGCACGAACCGGGCCTGTGCATAAAAGGAAGCGTAAGCATCGTCGACCATCTCGGCCGTCACGTCCGGCTTGAGAGAACCGTAAAGCGTGCTTAGGATCCCTCGGCTCATCGGCACAAGATGAGGCGTGAAACTGATGATCAAGGACTCTCCCGCAACCCTGCTGAGCTCCTGCTCAATCTCGGGAGTATGCCGATGCTCCGCTACCTTGTATGCCTTGAATCCCTCGTTCACTTCACAATAGTGCACCGCAAGCGCTGCACCGCGCCCCGCGCCGGTAACGCCGGACTTGGAGTCGGCAATGAGGCTATGGGGATCGACAAGTCCGCTTGAGATCAACGGGGCAGCCGCTAGAATGACACTCGTGGGATAGCAGCCCGGATTGCCGACCAGCCGCGCAGTCCGAATGGCTTCACGATGCAGCTCCGGAAGTCCGTACACCGTCTCGGACAGGAGCTCCGGTGTCTTGTGGGGCTCATACCAGGCAGCATAGGTCTCCGCATCACGAAAACGATAGTCAGCACTCAAGTCGATGACGCGCACGCCTCGTCGCAGAAGCTCGGGCACCACGTCCATGGCCGCCTGATGGGGCAGCGCCGTGAAAACGATATCCGCACGATCCGCGAGCAGGTCAGGGTCCGGCTCTTCGAAGACCAGCTCACAGTGCTTCCGAAAGGCCGGGTAAACACTGTCGAGGCGCTGTCCCTTTTGGCCGCGCGACGTGATGACTCTGATCTCCACCCCGGGATGCCGACTCAACAGGCGAATCAGCTCGAATCCCGTGTACCCGGACGCCCCGGCGATTGATACCCGCACCATTACAGTCCCTCACACAAAAATTCGGGGCACTGCGCCGTTGGCGCGGTGCCCCTCCATCAAAGCTCAAATCTAAAGGCAAACGGCAATTACCGTTTTGAATACTGGAAGCGTGCGCGCGCGCTGGCTTTGCCGTATTTCTTTCGTTCCTTAACACGCGAATCCCGCGTGAGAAACCCAGCCCGCTTCAGCACTTCACGGAATTCAGGATTGAATTCGAGCAGCGCCCTGGAGATGCCGTGCCGAATGGCGCCTGCCTGACCGGATCCTCCACCGCCGAAGACATTCACCGTGACATCCAGCTTGCCGAAGGTCCCCGTCAATACCAGGGGCTGAGCGACAACCATCTTGCTGGTGGGACGGTCGATATACTCGTCAATCGGACGCTTGTTGATCGTCACAACTCCGGTTCCGGGCTGCAGCCAAACGCGAGCCACGGCCGTTTTTCGCTTGCCTGTTCCATAAAAACGCTGTTCGGCCATCTAATCCTTCTCCTTGCGACCCATCCTCTTATTGGCTAAAGAGCCATGACTGTCGGCTGCTGTGCTTCATGCGGATGCTCGGCGCCACGATAGACCTTGAGCTTCTTGAGCAGCTTACGACCCAGACGATTCTTGGGAAGCATCCCCCAAACCGCCAGGCGAATCATGCGATCGGGGTGCTCCCGGTTGAGCTTGCGAGCCGTGGTAGACTTGAGCCCCCCCATATAACCAGTGTGACGATAGTAGGTCTTCTGGTCCCACTTGCGCCCCGTCAAAACCACTTTCTCCGCATTGACGACCACGACGAAGTCACCCTGGTCCACATGCGGCGTAAACTGCGGCAGGTGCTTGCCCCTCAACCGCACCGCAATCTGGCTGGCGAGCCGTCCGAGAATCTGATTCTCCGCATCGACGATGATCCATTTACGCGTATTCGCTTCAAACTTGGCGCTTGCTGTATTCATCCTGTTTCTCCACAATCTGAGATCTCGAATCCGAAGCTCTGGTGTATAAAGAATCCGCCAGCCAATGTCAAGCCAATATTGGCAAGGAAATGCAGTCTTACGGTCCGTCGCGGCGACGTCCGACCGCCTCGGGTCCGCACCTCGGACAGCAGAACGGGCGGGAGCTTATCCCGCCCGTTCTGCGCATAACCCGAGAGACCGTTACACGCGGCAGGGTCTCGATCGATCTTTAATCGCTCACGCCCGTATAGGTCTTGCTGCTTCCGAAGGACCCCAAACCGAGCAGGTTCACGGTCAGGGCCACCCGATGGTCGTTGTCCTTGTTTTCATAGGCCACACCCAAAGCCCAGCAGCCGTGATCGTAGCGAAACCCGTACCCTTGGGTATACAGCGTTTGCTGATCAAACGAATAGTCGTGATACGTGATGAAGTGGAAGTTGGGGACGATGGCCACGTTTAGACGGGTGATCAGCTCGTCAATCACGGATTCGGCTCGGTACTGGTAATCCACGCGAAAGAGGTCGCCGCGGGCCGTCTTGAAAGTCATATAGATGTCATGCAGAGTAGGACTCCCGTGGTCCACCGAAACATCCAAATCATATGAGAAGGTAATGGAGCGCTTGGGGGTTATGTCAAGCCTCAGCCCGACATCGGTCGGCCCACTGTCGCGCTGGGTATCCAAGAGAATCGTGCGGACCTCAGCCGACGTCGGCTCGAAATTGTAACCCTGAAACACCTTGAGCCTAGCCACTTCCGAGTAGCTCGGCACTTCCTCGCCGTCCTGGCCCTTCGTCATGCTCTTAGCCGTGAGAAAGGTCGAAAAACCGTACTCGACACGGTTCCTGGCCGGGTTGGTGTCCAGCCGGTCAAACAAGGGAATCTGAGGCCCCTTGAGCGGCTCGGGCACATACTCATAGACCACTTCGGGACGGATGGCATGCTGCACCGCCACCATATCCCCCCAATGCAGATCGTACACCCGGTTGAGCCGGGAGCTCAACGATAGGCGTGCGTCCGTTACGGCTCGGCCGGCAGCGGAATCATAGCGGTCGGGATCCCAATCAACGTAGTAGCCGGTGGCGCGGAATCCAGCGGACGCCTGCAAATCCAGATAGGATTTCCACTGGTACGGCAGGTAAAGCCGGGGTTGAACATCAAGGCGGCTCCCTCTATCGCCTTCCTCACGGTAGTAGCTCGTCAGCGAGCTGTTGAGGCCGTAGTAAAGAGGCAGATCCCCTATCCCCGAAGGCAAGATCGAATAAGCGAAGCTGGGCATCTTCTGCATGGTGGAAGCTTCCAGCGCGCCTTCCAGCTGATCCCAGTAGCGCGCATCCATGCTGATCAGCCAAGACTCATGGGGCTGCTCAAGGTAGAGGCTGGACTCGCGAAGCAGAGAGTTCTCATCGTTCACAAGCCCTCGTCCGAATCCCTCTCGAAAAAGCTTGTCGGTATAATCCGCAGAGGCAGAGCCATTGGAGAACTCTCGAAAAAAGTTCCGATCGCTGGCCAGGTCGAGGTCAAGCCTGCCCACGGTATCATAGGGCAAATGGAAGGAATGGCGCGATCTGATCCAGTAGCGATTATCCGTCTCGAAGGTATACCCCGCCTCCTTGAGGTCGTTCTTGTCCACCATGTCGTTCAGATAGTTGACAAGCCAGATCCCTTCCCCCCACGAGTCGTTATTGATCCTGAACTCCAGGCCGCCCATCACGCCTCGCTTTTCCATGCCTCGAAGGAAGAAGGTTGCGTCCATGTCTTCCCGGATAGCCCAATAGAACGGAAGCTCAGCCTGAAACCCATTCAGATCGGAAAATCCAGCCCAAGGAAGGAGAAACCCGGACTGCCTCTCCTTTTGAAACGGCACAAAGATCAACGGAGAATAAAGAACGGGAAGCTTCCAGATCCAGAACGAGGAATTGGTGGCCCAAGCTTCCCCCTCCGTGTCGACCTTCAAGCTGCCGTAACGGATCTTCCAGTCGGGATTCGCGGGATCGCAGCTCGTCAGAACCCCGTTCCTCACCTCGTATTGGCTGGTACCCTTCTTTTCGATCCGCTCGGCTTGGGTATAAAGCTGGTTATCCGCAAAATAGGCAAGGCCACCATCCACTTCGCCCGTTTCCTCGTCAAGATTCCAAATGACGTGCTCCCCGCGGAGCCAGTCTTTCTTGAATTGAAGATAGACGTTGCCGCGCATCTCCGCGCGACGATTGACCGAATCTAGCTCGGCATAGTCGGCCTGGAGCACTCGATCCCCCGAGGTGATCTTGACGTTTCCCTTGGCTTCATAGATCTTCCGCTCAGGATCATACGAGATCTCGGACGCATCAATTGTCCAGGCCCCTCGGGTCTCGCTCAAGAACGCTCTCAGGTCCAGCGGTGTCTCCGACCCTTGCGCCTCCTCGGCATAGCTCGGAAGGGCTCCCGCGACGACCCAGAAAAAGGGAAGCATGCAAACCCAACAACCCAAGCATATGAGTAAATTGCGTCGTCTTGGCGAAATCATGGACAACACTTTCCTGACGGTTCGGATCAGGGAGGCCTTCCACCAACCGTGCATTAGCACCTTTGGAGGGGACTCAGTCAACGGCCTCTCCGATCAATTCTTTAACCTCTCCCGCAAAGTAGAGGGAGCCGGCGATGCAGATCGCGTCGTCGGGATCGGCCAGTTGTTTTGCCTGTTCGATGGCTGCTGCAGGATCTTTGATGACGTAGTGCTTTTTCAAGTAAGGTCTTGCCAGGCGTTTCAGCTCCTCGGGGTCGGCCGCTCGAGTGTAGCGCGGCTGGGTAAAGATGGCGGTCTCCGCCAGGGGCAGGAGTCGCCGGAGAATTCCCTTGATGTCCTTGTCGGCCATGATGCCCAAAACCAGATGTAGCTTAGTGTATTTAAAGGAATGTTTGAGAGCATCACGCAAGGCTTCCGCACCCTGGGGGTTATGAGCACCATCCAGAATGACCAAAGGCTTTTCCTGAAGCACCTCCAGGCGAGCCGGCCAGTGGACTCTCTCCAATCCCTCTTGGACAGACGTCTCATTGAGGGCCAGCGCATGGTCCTGCTCGAGAACCTCCAAACAAGCCAGAGCCAGAGCCGTATTCTGAAATTGATGCCCGCCTCTAAGCCCAACGTTCAGCGAAGGCCAGCGACGTCTGATACCCTGATATTGAAAAGTCCCATCAGGGTTCCGACGAACCTTGAAATCAGATCCCAGGCAATACAAAGGGGCAGCATGCCTGAAGCAGGTTGCCTTGAGAATCCCCTGCACCAGCGGCTGCCGGGCGCCGGTGACGACGGGAATTCCATCCTTGATGATGCCGGCCTTCTCGCGCGCAATGGCTGCGAGATTGGTACCGAGAAATTCCTGGTGGTCGTACGAGACGTTGGTGATCACCGCCGCCAGTGGCCGTATGACATTCGTGGCGTCGAGTCGGCCTCCCATGCCCACTTCGATCACGGCCCAGTCCACTTCCTCCTTGGCAAAATAGGTCAGGCCCAGGCTGGTTACCACCTCAAAAAAGGTCGGCGGCTCGGTCTCGTTGATCACGGACCGGATTTGCTCGAAAACGGGCAGGATCGCGCTCATGGACACTTCTTCGTCGTTGATGCGAAACCGCTCGGTGAAACGAACCAGGTGTGGGGAAGTATAGAGACCGACGCGAAAGCCATGCCGTGTCAGGATACTTGAAAGGATCGCCGCCGTGGATCCTTTTCCGTTCGTGCCGCCCACATGGATACAGCGCAGCCTCCGGTGGGGGTTACCCAGGCGCTCCAGCATGCTCTCCGTTGAGTTTAGCCCAAACTTGATGCCATACTTCTGGAGGCCGTACAGATAATCAATGGAATCTCGATAGCGAGCCAGCTCAGTGGTCTCCATTTCTTGTTCCTTCCGACTCCATTGACTCCGTGGAATGCCCAATTCGTTACGGAGCCACCATTATTAGCACACTTCGAAAGGATTCAAAATGGAGAATTGACTGCGTGGGAGGGCACCGTAAATCGGCCTCCGATTGGTTGGCAAGAAGTGGCCTGTCGCACCAATCGACAGGATAAGGGGGAAGATAGAGACTGGGGGATGAAGCGAGAGACAACCTACCTCAGGAGCTCATGGCATGCTCCGCATCGGTGTGGGCCTTTTCTGGCCCGAGAAGCTTATTGATGCTCGCCATCAGCCTCTCCCAGCTCAAGGGCTTTGAGAGCACCAAATCCACCCCGCGTCGCGAGAGATCCTCTTCTTCGTACTGGGCACCCCATCCCGTCACCAGGATGACCGGCAGTTTGGGGTTCTTGGATTTGGCGTGTCTGGCAATCTCCCAGCCACTCACGGACGGCATGCCGAGATCGGTCAAGACCAAGTCATAATCCTCCCGCGCAACAAGCTTGATGGCCTTCTCGCCGTCCGTGACCGCTGTGACCGCGTGTCCCTTCAGACGGAGCATATCGCGCAGAATACCCAAAATCTCTTCATCGTCATCGACAATGAGCATCCTCAAGGAGCTTGAGGCCGACAGCTCATCCGTGCCATTATCCCGCGACCGGACGGGTACGACCCGCGGGAACCGCAGCACGAAAGCACAACCCTTACCAGGCTTGCTCCTGGCCTCGATCTCGCCGCCGCTGCGCGTCACGAGGCTCCAGCTCACGCTCAGCCCCAAACCGGAGTTGCCGACACCCTTGGTTGTGTAGAACGGGTCAAAAACCTTTGCGGCCACTTCCTTACTCATGCCGATCCCCGTATCCGCGACTTCGATGAATACGCTGTCATCACGGGAAAAACACCTGAGCGACACTTCGCCGCCTTCCGGCATGGCTTCGATGGCATTCAGGATGAGATTCGTCAGGACTTCCCTCAGGTCGGAGGGATTGATAGCCGGGTAGCATTTGGGCTCCAGCTCCATTCGGAACTGAATGGCATGCCCCTGTTTCTCCATGACATTCTTCCAACGCGGTCGCGTGAGCTCCACGACGTCGGTGATGGCCTCCGCCGCTTCGGTCAAGACCGGAAATGGCTGTTGATCGCGTTGAACTTCGGTAAGCTTCTGAAGCCGCCTGACCGTGTTGGCCCCATCATGGACGGCCTTTTCAATGTTTTGGAGCCTTCGCTGAACTTCCTCGTCCGCAATTCGGGGAAGCAGCAGCTGTATATTGCCCAAGATGGCCATGAGCAGGTTATTGAAGTCATGAGCGACGCCTCCGGCCATGATCCCCAGCGCCGCCAGCTTCTCGGCTTTGATCATCTTGTCGGCGAAAGCATTGCGCTTGGTCATGTCGTCGATGACAAGCAGATACCCTGCCATACCGCCTTTGTCATCCGAGAGCCGCACGAGGTTGACATCCGCAACGTAGGTTTCCCCGGCGGCGTTGATGAGGGCAACGTTGTTGATCTCAGCCCTGCCGGAATCCACGGCCTTCTGAAACATCTCTTCGAAAACCAAAGGATTCTGGAACAACACAGCGGGCGAGCGCCCCCTCAGATCAGAAACCACACTCCCGTGAAGCTCGACCATGCTGTGATTGATGTGCTCGACGTCGCCGCTCCCACTCAAAAGGCAAATCCCTTGAGGGGTGTGATCGATGGCCTGTTCTCGGAGGTTGATCACCGAGCGCAAGGGGACTTCAGGGCGTCGGCTCCCCCCATTCATGGCCGCCTTTCCGCAATCGCTGAGCGGGCTGCCAACACTCTGGGTCCCATTCGTTCCCACGCCACCCAGCATGTGAACGACAAGTCGGGACACGAGATCCCAATTGCGTCGCGTCTGAGGAGGAAACGCTTTAGGCTGGGTGGAGCTTACACTCAGCACCCCATAGTCCAAGAGGGGCAGGCACACCAGAGCCCCGGGACTAACCACTGCTCCCCCCTTCGGCGGGATGCCGCTGACTCTCGCGTTTTCCAAATAAACGGCGTCTTGTGATGCATAGACTCTGCCGGCTATCCCTTCGCCTGGCAGAAACTGGAGAGAGCGATTGTACGATCTGGGGGATCGCGATTCAAAAAGATCTTCCAGACCGAATGCCGCTTTCAAGCACAGGTTTCTTGCCTGTTCGTCCCACAGAACGATCGAGCAATTTTCAAAGTCAGTTTCTTCAATGATAATGCGGACAAGGCTCGTGCAGAGAGTGTCCACCACGGGGGATCGAGGGATCAGATCAGCCATTCGGTGGATAACGCTCAGAAACTGCGCGGTCTCCTCATGCTTGTCTTGGGCTGCCCGAAGACCTTCCTGAACAATCTCTTTCACGATACGGTCCATTCAACACCCTCACTTGAGTAAATTCCAGAACTGATCTACCTGTAGCCGGATTTCCGCAAGTGCACCCTGATAATCATCCCACTCCTCCTCAGCGATGTACAGCTCTCGACAAACAGCGTGCGTCTGGGGATCATCCAGGAGGCTCGGGAAGCGATCCGCATTGGCCAGGATATCAGCCAACGCAATGAGCCTCACTTCCGGTCCATAGGATGGGCTTTTCTCCGGTTGATGGTGAAATTCCATAACCCGCTGAAACACCTCGGGCAGTGACCACCTGGCAGCGATCCACCGCCCGATTGTCGTATGGGTCAGTCCGTATTGAACCTCAATGTACCAGGCTGGTACTCCCCTCAGGTCCGCCACCCCCGAAATCGCCCGGTGGTGCTCGCCGAACGTATAGGCCATCGCCACCCGTCCGAAGTCGTGGAGCAGCCCGCAGACGTAGGCCTTCTCCGCGCTGATCCAGGGGCGTTTTCGGGAGATCTCGGAGGCGATCTTCGCCGTGGTGAACGCATGCTTCCACAGCCTCTCGCGCTCGGGCTCCTCAAGTCGACCTTCATCGGAGCAGAGCTGCATCAGCAGATAGCACAGGCAAATGGACCGCACTTCCTCGAGGCCGATTTGGAGCATCGCTCTGGAGATGGTTCCGATGCTTCCCCGGGCACCGTAAAAGGCCGAATTGGCGACTCTCAAGATTCGAGCTGAGAGGACCTGATCGTATGAGATGATGGTCTCAATCTCCCGCTCGGATTCGATTTCGGTATGAATGATCTCGAGCAGCCTTTGTACAGCTCCTGTCAGCATCGGAAAATCTCGAACCTGTGCGACCCTGGTAAGAGCTGCCTGCTCATCCAACGGACTTATTGCCATCTGCGCCTTTTGCACCAAAGGAATTCCTTCGCACGAACTGTCTGTCATTGGCAGACACGCTCAGAATAATGGAGTTATAAAGGGCTCATTCAGCAAAATAAGTCGGTTAAACCAGACAGAACCTCAAACCAGTTTTGTGTCACCATCAATGCGACTGTGTGACATTTTGGCGTGCTGCCCAGACGGCGACACCCCACCACAGAGCATCGTTGTCCGCGCACCCCGACAGCGCGCCCCCCGGAATAAGCCGGGCCCCCGCAGACCACTGTCAGAACCAGATCGTGACAACCGGAATGATTTCAACGTGAGGCGAATTTAGCGAGTGGGAATCTAGCATAGAGCAAAACTTACGTCGATAAAAAATGCGTGTGCAGCTCACAACCTTCCTAAAAATAATAACACGTTAGCCGTAACCCAAGCGTCCCCCTGTGGATTAGATAGGCTTATCTACTCGATTATACCATCGTTTTTGTCCATACACTCAGAAACCGACTCCAATGGGGACGGCTCGAATGAGCCTTTTTCCTTGAACCGGATGCGCACCGAGACACCCAGCTCCTGCTCGAGCTCGATCCCCAACCGCAGGACCACCTTCTCCATTCGCTTGATCTCATCCGAAAACAGCCGGTCTTCCATCTCAAGCCATATCTCGAGGTAATCCCGCACGGCGGATTTTCGGATCACAAATCTCAGCTTCGCGGGGACGAAGCCCAAGACGCGCTCCATGACCATCGAGGCATGCCGACGGTTGACCTTGACACCCCGAATGACCATCAGATCGTCCGCACGCTCATGCAGCCACTGGATGCGCCGCAGGGTTCTCCCACAAGGACAGCTCCCGGGGACAAACCGAACCCGATCCCCGGTCTTGAACCGAACGAGCGGAAACGCACGCGTGGTGAGTGTCGTCAGAACGAGCTCCCCCGCTTCCCCCTCCGGGACCGGCTTTCCCGAGGCCGTGTCGATCACCTCGGCAAGAAAATGATCTTCGCTCACGTGGAGTCCATCCCGAGCGTCACATTCGAACGCAAGTGCAGGCCCGGGAACATCACTAAGCCCGTAATGCACCCATGTCTTCACATGGAGCTCATCTTCGAGGCGACACCGCGCCGCATCATCCGGTGGTTCCCCCACCAGTATCAATGTCTTCAAGGCCAGCGCGTTGGCATTCATGCTCGCGCGATACATCCCCCGAGCCAACTGGCTGGCCGCTGACGCCGTCGTGACCAGCGTGGACGTGCGGTAATCCCGAAGGATCATGAGCTGCTTTTCCGGGTGAAGCACGGTCAAGGGGATAACGCTGGCTTCAACGATTTCGGCCCCGTCCTTGTAATCCCTGCCCCAATTTGCCAAACCCGCATCCAGGTCGATCTGCAGAATATCCGCGCTCGAAACGCCCGCAGCAACCAGTGCGCGTGCAACCAGCTCCCTCCAGACCGCCAAGTCGTGCTTGGTATAACCGCTCACGGTGGGCTGCATGAACAGGCCAGGCGCCGTATGGATCCGCACGACATCCCGCAACGGGACGGCGAACAGGCCATAGGGATAATTCTCGCTGAAATGAGCCCGCTCGGTGAATGGGACTGTCGCGAGATCTTCCAGGCGCTCAACCTGAGACGGATCGAGGTCGAACTCCCGGAACCTGTTGCGGTAGAAAGGGATGCTCTTGAACGCCCGGTTGAGGACACTCTGGAGCCGCTCCAGCTGCTGCTGCCCCCTCTCCTCCAAATCAAGGCATTCCTCTCTCGGGTCCCGAAGCGCCATGGATTAGCCCCTCCCCTCGTCAAATTCCTTGTAGTCTTTTCCCAGATAGGCACGCTTCACATCCTGGTCCGCCAACAGATCCCCCGCTTCTCCTTCCAGCACGACCCGCCCATTCTCGAGGACGTACCCCCGATCAGCAATCTGCAAGGCGGCCCGTGCATTCTGCTCGACCAGGAGAATTGTCATTCCCTGTGTCTTGAGCTGTACAAGCACATCAAGAATAAGCTGCACAAGAAACGGGGCAAGGCCCATGGATGGCTCATCAAGAAGCAGAAGACGCGGACGAGCCATCAGAGCCCTCCCGATGGCGAGCATCTGCTGCTCGCCGCCCGACAACGTTCCCGCCGCCTGCTTCGTGCGCTCGCGGAGCACCGGAAAGAGGGTCAGCACGTGATCGAGATCCTGCGCAATCGCTGCGTGCTCCCGTTTGCGGTATCTGAGGTACGCCCCCAGCTTCAGGTTCTCCAGCACGCTCATCGGAGCAAAGAGCAGCCGCCCCTCCGGCACCATGCTGATGCCCTTCTGAACAATGTGCTGAGGCTTGTGGTGCTTCAACAATTCCTTCTCGAACCGAATCTCCCCGTCCCATTGAGCGACCAGGCCGCAAACCGCTTGGAGCAAGGTGCTCTTTCCCGCCCCGTTGGCCCCGATCAACGCCACCAGCTCCCCCTTCCGCACGGACAGGGTCACTCCATTGATGGCCCGAATGCGGCCGTAGTAGCACTTTAAATTGCGCAAACGCAGCATCCCGGCCTCCAGGACCTCCTTAACGCTCTTTTCCCAGGTACGCAGCGATGACCCCCTCGTCGGACTGCACTTCCCGAGGAGTCCCCTCCGCAAGCCGCCTCCCCTGGTGCAGCACAAGGATCCGATCCGAAACCCCCATGGTGAGACTCATGTCGTGCTCAACCAGCAGCAGCGTAATCCCCCGATCCCGGATCTTCAGCAAGAGATCACCCAATCGCTGCGTCTCCACGGGATTAAGCCCTGATGCCGGCTCATCGAGAAGCATCAGGCGCGGCTCCGCCCCCATCGCTCGTGCGATTTCCAGGAAGCGTTGCCAGCCAAACGGGAGCTCTGTGCTGGGCTGCCCGGCAACCTGCTCCAAACCAACGAACTGAAGCAGCTCCATGGCTCGATCTCGAGCCTCCCGCTCCTCGCGCCTCACCCATGGCAGCCTCCCGATCGCGCCCCAAAACCCGCAGTGCATCCGCGAGTGACACCCCACCAGCACGTTTTCGAGCACCGTCATGCTCCCGAACAGCTCCACGTTCTGGAAGGTGCGCATGATGCCCTTTGCCGCTATGGCGTGGGGCTTCTTCCCCTGGATGCCCTCTCCACCGTAGACGATCTCGCCCGCATCCGGGACATAGACTCCCGTAACGGTGTTGAACAGCGTTGTCTTTCCCGCCCCGTTCGGTCCAATCACCGCATGGATGGTCGCGGGCATGACCTCAAAGGAGATGTCATAGAGAGCCTGCAGCCCGCCGAAGGACTTGGAAACCCCGCGCACCTCAAGGATTGGCATGGCGATTCCGGTATCGTGAGCGAGATCGCTCATAGGCGTCCATCAACCCTCGCGTGAGGCCCTGGGGAAGAAAAATCATCACCACCATCAGCACGAGTCCATAAACCATCATTTCATAGTCGACGAATACGTGAAGCCACTCTGGAAGAAGCGTCAGGAGGGACGCGCCGAGAAGCGATCCCCAGATGCTGGCCATGCCTCCGATCACCACCATGGTCACCATGCGCACGGACACCAGAAAGTCGAAAGAGCTCGGGCTGATGAAGGTCACCATGTGAGCGTACAGGAAGCCGGCCAGCGCCGAGAAGACGGCGCTCAGCACAAACACGTTGACCTTGATGCGCGCCGTGTCGACCCCCATCGCCCCGGCGGCCTGCTCGCTGTCGTGGATCGCCCGAAGCGCGCGCCCCATCCTTGAATCAACGATCCGCTCGCAGACGATAAAGCCCACGGTCACACAAGACCAGACCAGGAAGTAGTAGGCGGTCTTCGAAGTCAGCTCCATCGAGCCGACGCTCAGCGGAGGAATCCCCACCAAGCCGGAATCCCCACCGGTAACGCGAGCCCATCCCCGGAAGAAAATGAAGCCGATCATCCCAAAACCGAGGGTCCCCATTCCCAGGTAGAACCCGTGGAGCTTGAGCATCGGCAGGGCCACCAGGAAGCTCACGCAGGCGGTGAGCAGGAGCGCGACGGGGAGGGACATCCAGGGAGACCACCCGTAGTGGACGGTCAGGACGGCTGTCGTGTAGGCGCCCAGGCCGAAAAAGGCCGCGTGCCCGAGGGAGATTTGGCCTGCGTACCCCATGAGCATGTTCAGCCCGAGAGCCAGCAGGGTGTAGATGCCAATGAATGTGAGGAGCTGCAGGTGGTAAGGGTTCTTCACGAGCACCCCGCCAAGCAGAATGGCTCCGGCAAACAAAAGGAATTTCATCATTGATCCAGGTGCCCTCACATGTCCGCGCCGCCCTACCCGCATGGCCCGGGGAGAATGCTGGGGAGGCCGATTCAACCTATCAGAATCGATGCACGGTCTTCACACCGAGAAGACCGCTCGGCCTGACATAAAGAATCAGAAGCAACAGCAGAAATGCAATGGCGTCTTTCAAGCTCGATGAGAAGAAACCCACTCCCAGCGACTCCAGAATGCCGAGCAGCAACCCGCCGACCACGGCTCCCCAGGAACTGCCCAGCCCCCCCAACATGGCCGCGCAGAATCCTTTGAGCCCCAGGAGAGTCCCCATGTCGTAGCCGCTCATCGTAATGGGGGCAATCAGCACCCCCCCAACCGCTCCCATGGCGGCGCTCACGCCGAACGCAAGCAAAACCATGCTCTCGCTGCCAATGCCCAGGAGCGACGCCGCCTTTCGGTTGATGGAGCAGGCCTGCATCGCCTTGCCGGTCAGCGTCCGACGATAGAAGAACTGGAGTCCAGCCACGATCAGCAGGACGATTGCGAGAATCCACAGGCTCTGGGGCAAGAGGGTGGCTCCGGCGATCTCAATGGGCGGATGACGGGAAAAGGAGCGTACACTGTACGCATCCTTTCCCCAGTGCAGCATGGCAACCCCGCGCAAAAGAATGGAGGCTCCCACGGTGATGATAACGAGCACGATGGGATGGGGCTTCCGCACACTGCGAATGGCCAGCCGCTCCAGCAAAATCCCCACCATGGCCACCCCCACCACGGCAAGGCAGAACGCCAAAGGCAACGGCAGTTTGAAGTCGCGCCAGAGCGTGATCAGACTGAGCGCCCCCAGCATGACGAACTCACCCTGGGCGAAATTGATCAGCCCCGTTGAGTTGAAAAGCATGGTGAACCCAAGAGCGATGACGGCATAGACCGCACCGCTCGTGATTCCCGAAAAGACGTATTGAAGAAGCTCCTGCATGGCGTTAGCGGCTTACTTATCCTGGCCCAGGAGCTTCCACTTGCCGTCCTTGATCTGGAGCATCACGAAGGCATCTGCCCCCAGTCCATTGTGCTCGGTCGCCGAAAAGTTGAACGTCCCACTGATTCCAACGTGGCCTTGAATCTTCTCCAGCGCGGCACGGATTTTCTCACGATCCCCCTCGGTGCCCTTCATCGCCTTGGCGAGCAACTGCATGGCGTCATAGGCATACCCGCCGAACCCGGACACGGGAACCTTGAACTGTTTCTCATAGTCTTCGATGTACTTTTTCAAGACGGCCTTCTGCGGATCGCTGTCCGGCAGCTGCTCCGACACCAGGATCTTCCCGGACGGAAGCAAGATTCCCTCGGACGCGTCCCCGGCCAGCTCGATGAACTTGGGGGAAGCCACGCCGTGGCTCTGGTAGAGGGGCACTTTGATGCTCATCTGCTGAATGTTGCGAGCCACGACCGCCGGCCCGGGATTAGTACCCCAGCAGACGACGGCATCGGGCTGAGCGCTTCGGATCTTTGTGAGCTGAGCGGTCATGTCGGTATCTTTGCCACCGAAGGACTCCGCCTGGACCACTTCGATCCCAAACTTGGCCGCTTGCGTCGAGAGCTGCTTTTTGCCGCTCTCACCAAAGCTGTTCTCAACGGTGAGAATCCCGACCTTCTTGATATTGTGCTTCTTCATGTACTCGTAAATCGTCGAAACCGCGAGCACATCGCTTTGAGCCGTCTTGAACACCCAAGGCTTCACGGGCTCGGTGATCTCGATCCCCGCCGCGCAGCTGATCAGCGGTACCTTCTCCTTTTCGGCCAGAGGCACGATGGAAAGGGTCGTCTGGGTCAGGCTGGGGCCGATGATCGCCAGCACTTTTTCATTGCTGATGAGCTCGTTCGCACCCAGGACCGTTTTGTCGGGAATTCCCTCCGTATCCCGAATCACCGCCTCCAGCATGTGGCCGTCGATGCCCCCCTGAGCGTTGATTTCGTCGATGGCCATCTGCAGGCTCTTCTTCTCGGGATCACCCAGAAAGGAGGTGGGGCCGGTGACGGCGAAAAGACCGCCGATCTTGTACGGCTCTTTGGCAAGCACGGCAGGAGCTGCGATGAGCACCCCCACCAGCGGAAGAATCATCCAAACGATGGCCTTTATCTTATTGTTCGACCCCATGACATCCTCCTTCAATCCCAGTCCGGTTAGGTTCATTCATTACATGGCGTAAAGCTTCTCTCCCTCGATGACCGGTACACCGTTCGCCTGAAGCACCCTCACCGCTTCATCCAGGTTGTCGAACCGGAAGATGATGACGGCGTTGCTGCCACTCTGCTGCACGAAGGCATACATGTACTCGACGTTGACATTGGACCTGTACAGGACGTCCAAGATTCGATGCAGTCCCCCTGGGCGGTCCTCGACTTCCACGGCGACCACATCCGTCTTCCCGACAGTGAACCCATGCTGTTTCAGGGCTTCCTTGGCCTTGTTGTTGTCGTTGACGATGAGACGCAGAATTCCGAAATCCGAGGTATCCGCCAGCGACAGCGCCCGGATGTTGATGCCGGCTTCCGCGAGGATTCGCGCCACTTCGGCCAACCGTCCCGCCTTGTTCTCCAAAAAAACTGAAATCTGCTCGACTCGCATGATGTGCCCTCCCCGGTTCCAGAGTTAGTATTTTCTGTTGTCGATCACGCGTTTCGCTTTCCCTTCACTCCGGGCAATCGTCTTGGGCTCCACCAGCTTGACCTTGGCGGAAACTCCCAGAAACTCTTTGATGTTCTTGGAAATCTTCTTCTCCAAGGTCTGGAGGACACGGACCTCATCCGAGAAGCCCGTTTCCCCGATTTCAACTTCAACCGTCAGGGTATCCAAGTTGCCCACCCGGTCCACAATCAGCTGGTAATGCGGCTCCACCTCTTTGATTTCCATGAGGACGGCTTCAATCTGGGAGGGGAACACATTCACGCCTCGAATGATGAGCATGTCATCCGAACGGCCGCTCACACGGTTCATGCGCAGATGCGTCCTACCGCAAACGCAGGGCTCCGGATTGAGTGACGTGATGTCACGCGTCCGGTAGCGGATCACCGGAAAGGCTTCCTTCGTGAGGGAAGTGAACACAAGCTCCCCCATCTCGCCGTAGGGCAGCACCTCTCCCGTTTCGGGATTGATGATCTCCGCGATGAAATGGTCTTCGAAGACGTGCAGGCCCTTCTTGGCTTCGATGCATTCCACCGAAACCCCAGGCCCCATGACCTCGCTGAGTCCGTAAATGTCGAGAGCGCTCATGTCGAGCTTGCGCTCGATTTCCTCGCGCATCTGCTCCGACCAAGGCTCCGCCCCGAAAATGCCGGCTCGGAATTTCAGCTCTTTGAAATCCACCCCGACCTCATCTGCGACCTCCCCCAGATGGAGCGCATAAGACGGCGTACACGTCAGGATGGTTGGCCCGAAGTCCTTCATGATCATGATCTGGCGCTTCGTGTTGCCTCCTGAAATGGGAATCACCGAGGCACCGAGCTTTTCCGCCCCGTAATGGACGCCGAGGCCCCCGGTGAAAAGACCATAACCGTAGGCGTTGTGGATGATGTCGCCGCGGGTGGTTCCGGCGGCGGCCAGTGCCCGCGCCATCAGACTGGACCAGGTGGCAATGTCTCGTGCCGTATAGCCGACCACCGTGGACTTCCCAGTCGTTCCGGAAGAAGCGTGGATGCGGACAACGTGATCCATGGGTACGGCAAACATCCCAAAAGGATAATTGTCGCGCAGATCCTGCTTCATGGTAAACGGAAGTCGTCGCAAGTCATCCAAGGTCTTGATGTCGGCCGGGGTCACACCCGCGGCGTCGAACTTACTCCGGTAGAAGGGGACCATCGCGTAGACACGCTCCACGACAGCCTGCAGCCGACGCAGCTGAATGGCTTGGAGCGCCTCGCGGGGGAGGGTTTCAAATTCGAGATCGTGAATCATGTTTTCCGTCTCCTTGTAAACCAATTGCCGGTTCCACATAAAAAAAGCCGTGAGCTCGAAACCCACGGCTTTCCATCAGCGCAACTCACCATGGGCTCCGCTCGGTGCGCCTACCCATGGTGCAAGACAATTTCAGTTGAGATGCCGCCTCCGTTGTCCGCCATGAGTAGGCCTCGCAAAAACGAAGCCTCTCCGGAACCAGAAGCAGCCAAAGAGGAACCCTCCAAGCATCTTAAGCTCTCCCAGCGTCAACCTCTCAGTCAGTGGTCGCTCAATAGCGAATCCCCTAACCGCTGTCAAGCCGATTGTATTACGAGCCCTTCGGCATCTTGGACTTTGCCATGGCCAAGTCTTCCTGCAACAGAGCAGCACCGGGATAATCACCGGGATGCTTCAAAGCCGACTCGTAATGCTCCACGGCCTTCGCAAATTCCTGCTTCGCCGCATAGTGGCGGCCCAAGCGCCAATCCACCTCCCGCTCCACACCGGGGAGCGGAGCGGCTTTCAGTGCACTCCATTGAGCCAAGGCCTCGTCGGGCTTGCCGCCCCGATCAAAGGTCAGAGCAAGCTGATACCTCAAAAGCGGCCCTATCTCCTTGTCGCCCGCTCGACTTACCAGCTCATTTGCAATTCGGACCGCTTCATCGAATCGCTTTTCTTGCAGCAGAACCCGCATCAGGTCCATCCGCGCATAGAGGCCCGCTCGTGTGGTACCCGCTTCCGCAATGAACTTTTCCAGTTTGCCCTGAAGGCCTTGCCACACCGCGGCATCGGCAGTGTCCCCCGAAGGCCATTCTTTCAGGATCGCAGCATATTCCGATTCGGCACTCCGCTCTTTGCGGTCAAGAAACGCGTTCACACCCCAAGCCACCAATAGGACGACGAAAAGGGATGCAACGATGACGGTAAGCTTCTGCTGATGCAGCTCAAGCCACTCCTTGAAGCCCAGCAAACCCTCTTGGGGCAGATCCTTCGGCTTCGCTTTCGCGGCTGCAGCATTCCTTTCAGGTTTAACCCGTTTGGCTCCCAAGCTATCCTCTCACAATGGGCTCACAGCGATCTGGCTCAGAGCAAGTCACGTCGCTTTGAATCGAGAAACAATGCGGTCAATCAAGGTTGTGGTGGACTTCCCAGGTGTAAGCGGGATTCTCACAACCACTCCTCCGGCAGCGCGCACCACATCCGCCCCGACGATCTGATCTTCCTGCCAATCCGCTCCTTTCACCAAAACATGCGGTTGGACCACGCGAATGAGGGGCAGGGGATCAGGCGTGTCGAATGGCACCACATAATCCACACACTCAAGGGCGGCCAACACCTCGAATCGGTCGCGCTCCTCGACGATCGGACGCAGCGCCCCTTTGATCCCCCTGACCGAGGCATCCGTGTTGACACCAACGATCAGCCAGTCTCCGAGCCCCCTCGCCTCCTCCAGGTAGCGCACGTGCCCAACGTGCATGAGATCAAAACAGCCGTTGGTGAAAACGATCCGAACGCCCGGCTCCTCACGGATGGCATCGCACAACAGAGCGATCTCTCCGGCACTTCGGATCTTGGCCTTAGCGCTCATGACTCACGGCCCGACTGTTGTCCGACACGCTCGAGCCTCGGAGCGCAGCCTCGAGCCGAACGATCTCCTCTTCAGTCATCTCGGGTTGGAGGGCACACATTTCACTCTCCAGCGCCTCAATGAGCCCCTCCCGAAACATCTTGACCCAAAAGAGAAGGGTCTCCGGGTTCGCATTCTTCACCCGAATCACCCCGGGATCTTCGACATACAAGTCACCCTTGAAAATCTGCTTGAGCCATTGAAGGGCAGCGCGCCCCTGGCCTTTTCGCCGCATCCCCTCGACTTCCAGATGGTACAACGTGATCTGTTTCTTGCCCTCCGGAGACAACGAGATGCTGATCTGCCCTTTGGCTAGCTCCGGCTTTTCGAACTCCAATATTTCCATGGGCCCAAAGCCCTTGAGGATCGTTAACAACTCCTTCACGGAAAGGCTACCGAACGCAGCTCTCCATATGGCACCTTTCCACTCGATTTCCGCCACTTGACTTATCTCCATTTGTCTGGCCGCCAGCGCGCTTCTTCCCGCAAGAGCCCTTGCTGCTCCACTTCATCTTTCTGGTCGCCTCCTTCACTGCCGAGCACAGGTCCTGTGCCCACGGAAGCTTCGCCCCGGGACCGTATCCGTCATCGTTACCGGGCCGGATTCGAAACGAGCTCAACGGCGCTTTCTTCTTCGAGCAGTCCCTGCTCTCAAATAGGATCACTCAATACCGATTTCCTTTGCCCAAAACAACGGGCTGTATCCCCAGCTGCTGAATCTCCGGGCAGAGCTCAAAGACCTTTGCCAAGACCCCTTCCTTACTGAGCTTCTCCATAGGGCTTCCCAAGTGGCTTGAGGTGGTTGCCGTAGAGAACACCTTTCACGTCACTGCGGTGGGCGGAGCTTGATCAGGAATCACGCAACATCAGCTGGCGCATAGCCTCAAACAGTGCGACCCCAACGGAGGTCGCCAGATTCAGGCTTCGGACTTGGGATCGATCAATTGGGATCTGTAGAACATTCTCTGGCGCTAGGTCAAGGAGTTCTTTCGGGAGACCGCTCGTTTCGGACCCGAAGACCAGGCAATCACCAGGCCGAAACTCAAAGGCATAGACTGACCGGCACGCGTGGGCCGAAAAGAGCACCCACCTCGCTCCAGGAAGGGCCGCCTTCAGGGACTCCATGCTCGGGTGGACCCTGAGCGACACGAACGGCCAATAATCCAGGCCGGCCCGTTTGAGATGCCTGTCGGTAATCCGGAAGCCCAACGGTTCGACTAAATGAAGAGGCGTGTGGGTTGCAGCACAGGTCCGGGCGACGTTCCCCGTGTTCTGAGGAATCTCCGGCTGATAAAGGACCACGTCCAGCGACGATCTCCCCCACCTTCCAGGTGGCCGCGGACCGACTGCTCCACCCATTTCGAGGCAAGCCTTCTCATCCCTGGGAGCTACGCACCGCCCGGATGAAGTGGTTGGCGTAATTTTCTTCGATGAGATACATATCCCCGTAGTAGAAATCTGCGTAGCAAGCTTTGTGATGTCCGGCCTCGGACGAGGACCAGCAGTTCCTTTGACTGCCGAAGACACCATCGATATACAAACCCGTCAGGCGATTTTCTTCCTTCAAAATCAACGTTTCCAGCTCATCCTTGGTTGGATAGCGCCAATCACTGAAGCCCGCAAATTTGGCCTGATTCAGTCTGTCGATATAGCCAAACCCATCCTTCCAGACCATGCGATCACTCGAGGCCTGTCGTTGCCACATCAGTCCGGTCTCACGATCCAGAACCAGTTGATCTTCCTTCACCACAAATCGACCTTCCATTGCACCTCCTTTGGCACATCATCGAGACCTTCCTGAAGCCAATTCCGTCGCTCTGATTTGCACAACCCGTCCAGTTTGCCTTGGCGGCCTATCTTTACCATAAAATTCACAAGAAGCGATAATGAAAATGCACAGCGAACGAGAACATTGTGCTTTTTTTCTCCCGGAAAGAAGCAGCGCAAGCCGCCCTAATCGTCCCCTACCCAAGTCCAAGAAGTCCGATCCCCTCACCTTCCGATCCTCCTGTGTGCGAATGCTTGAAGACCTGCTCGGAGTCAGGCATGATTCCCTTGCACTTCGAGTCGGAAAATGCCAGAAACCGGAATGTTCTCGCTCAGCCAGCCTTCAGGTCCGGCCGGAGGCTCCGTTGTTCACGCACTCGAGTGCTCTCACGATGCTCCATCCCATACCTTGTTGGGTCAGGCAGGTTTATCAAAAGGGGGAAGATCGAAGATGAAGGAAGCGATCGGACTAGCCGTCTTTGCGATGATCACCGTCTTTTCGATCGGCATGGCGGTTGGAAGGCGCATGGATGCACCCGTCCTGACCATCCTCCTCCTCTTCGGGATGGTCTCGGGGTGGGGAATCGCTCACCATGACTGGGTTCGCCAGGTCCAGTTTCAAGTGCCTGGCTTCGAGCTATTTCAGACCCAGATCAATCAAATCAAGGACGATGCTCTCTATGAAATGAAGAAAAGCGCTTCGGCCGAGCGCGAAGCCATTGCCGCCCTTCTGGCGACCAGCGAGGAGCTCCGCCAGAAGCTGAGCAACGAAGGAAAAACCGCGGAAGACCTCACCGAGGCGATCAAGGCCGCGGAAGAAGGCCTTAAGGATCGCGAGCTGCGCACCAAGGAAACCAACGAGCAGATGCAGGTGGCCCGCGATCAGTTGATCGCTATCCAGCAAAACATCGCCGAGCTCTCCCTGGCACTCACACGCATCATCTATCTCTCCCTTGAAGCCAAGGACCAATACGGGCAAGAGCGGGCTCAGGTGGCAACCCAACAGATCATGGACAGCCTGGACGACCTGGTCGGCCTCTGCATCACTGATCCGCAGGCACGTGCCGATTTTGTCCGTGGTGTCACCAGCTCACTGCCTCCCAGACAGGCCAAGTAAGCGTTGCGGAATCAAGTCGAGGCTTCCGAGCCCCGATGCCAGGCCCCTTCCATCAAGATTGCCCTCATAGCCCCGGGCGTCATCGGAGATTGGCAGCTAGCCCGATTCCTCGCAGGCGTCCGTCAGGGGACGATTGCGGGCCATGAGGCCCGGACTTCGGTCCCCATACCCGGAGTCGATCGGATCTCAAACACCCCGCCACTGAGCTCCGTCCTTTCTTTCATGCCGGTCAGGCCAATTCCTTGAGTTTTCTTGCGCATGACGTCGATCGAATCAACGTCAAATCCCCCTCCGTTGTCTTCGATGGTGATCTGAATCTTCCCATCCGCTCTTCTGAAATCAACCGTAACAAACTCCGCTCCGCTGTGCTTGGCAATATTGTGGAAGGCTTCCTGCATCACTCGGAAGATCACGATCCGAAGGTCATCCGGGATTTCCTCCTCCTGAACGTCCACCTCCTCCGCGACGAAGACGTTCGGGTGCATCCTCATAAATTCACGACAAAACCAACCTACGGTCTTGACGATACCCAGATCGTCCAGAATGGAAGGACGGAGGTCCGTCACAATCCGTCGACTCTCCTCGATGGCGTTCTGCGTAACCCACAGCAGGTGCTCCAAGGCGGACTCGGCGGATTCCCCGCTCTTCAGAAGAGCCATCGCGTTTTGAAGGAACATCTTGATCCCGGTGAGGGAAGACCCGATGCTGTCATGCAGTTCGACGGCAATCCGCTTGCGCTCCTCCTCCTGGGCTTTCAGCAGCCGCGAAGAGAGTGCGCGCAAAGCAGACTCGGATTCGCGAAGGGCTCGCTCACCTTCCTTCCGTTCCGTGTCATCAACCCAAAGCTCGAGTGCCAAAGGCGTCCCGTCGACATCCGTAAACGGGTAGCTGAAAACCTGATACGTTCTCCCCGTCTTCTCAATCGCAGCCTCACTGCGTTGGGGCACCAGCGTTTCCAGCACTTTCTGCGTCATGCAATCCCCACAGGGCCCCTCGTAACCACGCAGCACTTCGTAGCAGTAACGCCCCTCCCCACTGCCAAAGCTTTCCCGAAAGGCGCGGTTGGCGAATCGGATGATGTATTCCCTGTCGTGCAGGCAAACGACCGCGGGAAGTCCGTCCAGCAGAGCATAAAGCCTCTGGCGCTCCTTCTCCAGCTTCAGCTCAACCTCTTTTCTATCCGTGATGTCGCGCCCCACCGCCAGAATCTCGACCAGCTCTCCATCGGATCCCAGCACGGCACGATCCCTCCACTGCTGCCAGCGCACTCCATCCGGTGTGTGAACCGCGTGCTCGATGGTGGCCAACGGGCGATCCGGACCAAGTGACGCAATATGCTTCCTAAGAGCAGGCTGGTCTTCGTCCGGAACATGGTGCCAAAATTTGTTTCCCAGCAGCTCCGAGGGCTTTTCCCCAAAATAGCGCGCATAGGCATCATTGACGAACGTCAGCGTACCATCGGGGGTGTAGCGAGAGATCAGCTCCGTCTGTTGCTCCACGATCGCCCGATATCGCTCTTCACTCCGCCTCAGCGCCTCCTCGGCTCTTCTCCGCTCTGTCACGTCCAGTCCGATCGACAGCAGCCCCACGGCCTGGCCGTCTTGGCCGTAGAGCGTTCGGCTATGCCATTCGATTTCGCGCTCCGCTCCCTCCCGGGTAAGGATGGCGCTCACATGCCCCCGCGTGCGGATGTTACCGACGGCTTTCAAGAACAGCCGTCGGAGCCTCCCCCGGTCCCGTTCGGGGGTAAAGGTCGAAAACCAGTCCTCTCCCTTGATCTCATCGAACCGATAACCCGTCAGCTCTTCCATGAACCGGTTGGTTAAAAGGATCCGCCCCTGGGCATCGAGGACCAGCACGATCGCTTGGGCTGTGTCGATCAAATGGTAGGCGAAATCCTCCTGGTCCCCGATGGAACCGACCGTCTCATCAGGGGCGCTCAAAAGGCCCACCGTCATGTCGGACGCAGCCTCGACACCGGCGTGCTCTACCCGCTTCATGAGAGACCTGGTGTCGTCTTCAGGACGATTCAGCCGTTTCTGCTTCAGAAGGAGCCAGAACGTGATCCAGCACCCCGTCAGAGTGGCAAAGAGCACAACAATCGGTCCAACCCAGTACGGGACCTGAGAGCTTCTCGAGGTTAGAAGGATGGAAGCACCGGCAGCAATCAGTGCAGGAGTGAACGCGACGACCGGAATCCTGCTCATCATTTCACGTGAATTCCTCATCTCGGCAACCCCCAGCAGAAGAAGGCATCTGGCAGCGCCCTTCCGAGAGAGCTGTTCTTCCCTCTGTACTCCGGCAAGACCAAGAGCACGAATGAGCGGGCATGAAAACGGCACCTCGACGCATGAATACGACGGGCCGCACTCGCAAGGGCATCGAAACCGCTCACTTTACAATGTCTTTACAATACCACGACTTGCAAGGAAGTCAGAAGCGCCAAACAGGTATTCTGCTTGAATTCCTTTAAGTGATCTGGCTAAGGTTGATGAGCTGATGGCGGAGTGCAACCCATGGAGAACAACATCCAACTGTGCAGGAGGCAAGAGATGGCTAATTTTCTGTTCGTGCTGAGTAAGGATGACAACGAGGCTGCCACCAGGTGTTTCCAGTTCGCCAAGATCGCCCATACCAAGGGCCACGTCGTGAACCTATTCTTCATCGATGGCGGCGTGACCTGGGCAGACAAGAACAGGGATTTTGCTCAGAAGACGCTCACCGGGGATTGTCCAAACGACTACCTGCCTTATCTGGTAGAAAAAGAGATCCCCATCGGCGTGTGCACTCCCTGCGCCAACAATCGCAAGCTCAGTGAATCCAATTTCTTCCCCAACATGATGCTCGACGGAGGTCCTCACCTCATCGACATGGCCGCGGAAGCGAAGGTCTTCAATTTCTAAGGCTTACCCCATTGATGGGCTCCGCCAGGCGACCGGGTCTCCGGCGACAAGGATTTGGATTGGCCCCCCTGATGAGCGGATCCCAAGAAGCAGGCTCCAGGATTGCAGCCACCCGGGTCAGTCATGGGGGCTTCGGCCCCCGCCCCGCTTAAGAGCATCTTTTCCGTCAATGCCCCAAAGGGCATGCAGGCGCGCTCTTGGCACGACCTTCCGAGCGCGCCTTGATTTCCCGGAGCAGCTTTCTTGACAGGTTGTGGAGACGATTCGGGACAAACAGGAGATGGCTCAGCCAAAGGAGTGCACCCGCAAACTCCTCCACGCTGTGAAGGCGAACTTGATTCCCGGTCTCCTCGAACGTGAACCGGTGACGGGCACGAACGCCCAGACGCTCCCCCTCCCAAATCACCTCCCTTCCCGGATCGCACAAGGTGACCCGCGGCGTGATTTTGATGGGAACAAAATAGGGGCGTAGGGTAAACGAGAAGCAGACACCCTGTCTGAGCTCATCCCCTTCAACCAGGCTGCAGCTCCGACAGACCGAGCTCCACTCTTCCCACTGCTCCAGACGCGAGAACACTTCCCACACGATCGAAAGGGGCGCCTCGATTTCGACGGTTTCCGAGATGATCATATCACTTGCCTGCGTGGCTTTTGATCACAGATGCATCTCCACCCGGCACGTTCCCTCCTGGGGCGACTGAACCGTGAATCCCATCCCCCGCACGAGGTCCAACATAGCCTGATTCTCGGACAGGACATCTCCGGCCAGCACCTTCACCCCGTTTTCTCGGGCGATCTCGATGACCCTTCCAATGAGCTTGGGACCGAGCCCTTTTCCTTGCCAGGGATCGGCCACGATGACGGCAAATTCCGCCGCATCCCGCTCCGGGGTCATGACCAGCCGCCCGACCCCCATCATCACTGGAGGACCGGGCGGCTCGCCGATGGCCGCGAGACCGATCTCTCGATCGTAATCATTTTGAGTGAACCGGATCAATGCTTCGTGCGGCCAGGTCTTGATCACCCTGAAATACCGAAAGTACAGGGTCTGATCCGAGCAATTGTCGAGCAACTGGACGACCATGGGCTCATCCTCGGGCTTCATGGGACGAATGAGCACGGGAGTCCCGTCCTTGAGCATCCAGTGGCTTTCGTATTGATTGGGATAGGGGCTGATGATGAGGTGTCTTGGCGCGGCAACCTCGGTGGGCTCCATCACGATCCGACCGTCAATCGCGATCGGGCGGCCCTCGCTGATCACCACGGGGTTGAGGTCCAGCTCATTGATCTGGGGGAAATCCGTGACCAGCTGAGAGACCCGCACCAGGAGCTCGGCCACCTGATCCAGGTCGGCCCCCGGGATGTTCCGAAACCCTTTGAGCAGGCGATAGACGCGGGTGCGCTCCATAAGCCGCCGGGCGAGGAGCATGTTCAACGGCGGAAGGTCAACCGCGGTATCCTTCAGCACTTCGGTTAGAATTCCTCCCATCCCGAAAAGGATCAGCGGCCCGAAATGGGGATCCCGCTTACTCCCGATGATCAGCTCGATCTCCGATTTCCGGACCTGGCTTTGGACCGTGACCCCCATGATTCTAGCATCCGGCCTGAGGCTTGCCGCCCGGGACGTGATCTCTTCAAACGCCGCACCGACCTCCGCCTCATCTTTCAAGTGAACCCGCACGCCGTCCACATCGGATTTGTGGGTTATGTCCGGAGAAAAGATCTTTAAGACGACCGGGAACCCAATGCTCCTGGCTGCTTCCACCGCTGCGGTGGTCGTTGAGGCAACCACGGTGGAGTTGACCGGAATGCCGTAGGCCGATAGGACCGCCTTGGATTCGACTTCAGAGAGGACTTTGACACCACGTCTCAAGCACTCCTCCAAGAAAGTCCTTGCCTGCTCCGTATTCACACGCAGGTCGTGCGGAAGCCCGGGCGGCGTTTCCTGAAGCAGCTCCAGGTTCCGGGAATAAGACACCATCTGCATGAACGTGTCCACAGCCTCCTCGGGCGTCTGAAACGTCGTGATGCCGGCCTCGTTGAGAACGGCCACCCCTTGGGAAACGTCCTTGGCCCCCATCCATACGGCCATGAGCGGCTTCGGCCGATTCTGGATCTCGGCGGCTATGGCCTGGGCCACTCCAGTGGGGTCGGTCATCGCTTGAGGCGAAAGGATGACAATGAGCCCGGACAGCTCGGGGGCTTCCAAGCAAACGCGAACGGCTTGGACATATCGCTCCGGAGTAGCGTCTCCCAGGATGTCGATTGGGTTTCCATGGCTCCAGAATGGCGGCAGAAAAACATCTAGCTTGGAGCGCGTTTCGGCACTCAACGTCGCGGGCTCAACCCGCCATTTGGAGAAGGCATCGACGGCCATGACTCCAGGACCGCCTGCGTTGGTCACAATCGCCAGGCTGCTTCCTGACGGGCGACGCATTTTCCCGAGAGCTTCCGCGCAGCTGAAGAGCTGGCTTATGGTGTCCACACGAATCATCCCGGCCCGCCGGAAGGCGGCGTTGTAGGCTTCATCCTGCCCCGCAAGCGCCCCCGTGTGAGAAGCCGCCGCCCGGGCCGCCGCCTCGCTGCGGCCGGACTTGACCACAATGATCGGCTTCACCCTTGAAACCGACCGCGCCGCGCTCATGAATTTCCTGTGCCGGGTCATGTTCTCCATGTACACAATGATGCTTCGAGCGCGCCGATCGTTGCCGAGGTAGTCGATCATGTCGGCAAAGTCCACATCCGCCATGGAGCCGATGCTGACAAAATGAGAAAACCCGATCTTCTCGGTCGCCGCCAGATCCAGAATGGCGCTGCAGATGGCGCCGCTTTGAGAAAGCAGCGCAAGGCTTCCCGGCTCGGCGCTGTGCGCCGCAAAGCTCGCATTCAGCCGGTTCGGCGGACACAGAAGGCCCATACAGTTCGGGCCCAGGTAGCGCACTCCGGCCTTTGCCGCTTCGGCCCTGATCTCGGCCTCAATGAGGTCACCTTCTTCTCCCACTTCTTTGCCACCGGCGGAAATGATGATCGCACCGCGCACCCCCGCCTCGCCGCATGCCTTCATAAGCCCGGGAACACCCTGGATGGGCACGGCAATGATGGCCAAATCTATGGGTGCCCCCACATCCGTGATGGCAGGGTAGGTCTTGAGACCGAGGATTTCCTCATGATTGGGGTTAATGGGATAGATCGGCCCCGTGAAACCGTCTCGCCGCAAGTTGTCGAGGAGCGTGAGCCCGATGGAGCCCTTCTTGGGACTCGCCCCGATGACCGCGACCGCCTCGGGGGAAAAGAAGTAGTCCAGTACCGGTTTCTTCATCATAACCCGTTCCTCCTCGACTCAAGCCTGCCCGTCATGCCGCCCCCAGGTCTCAGCGCGCTGCGCACCGCCAGCGGCATGACCACGAGGCTCGAAAGACTTCGCCGGAATTCTGTGAAGCCATACGCGTTGAAAAAGAATACCAAACGCTCGGTGCTTAAACAACCTCGGTCGAGGTCAGGAATCAACGCAGCCGCATCCCTGGGTGAGGACACGGGACTGCAGCGCCAGGCCACCCGGCAGGGCGTGTCCGGGTTGAGCTTCCTTCACCAAGAGGGCAAAAGGATCGGCCCGTACAGGGCCGGGGAAGTCATCCCTCATCAGGTCGAGTTTGCTTGATGCCAGATGCTTGACGCTTGATTAAACGGGTCACGGTTGAGACATGCGCAGGGGGCACGGAGAAAGGGTTGAGAGCCTCCCGAGGAGAGTCCGGCCCTCACCTGCAGCCATTTGCCCTTCTCTCCCACGCGGGACCTCACGCCCGACCAAGCTCCTGGATGGCAGCGTACAAAATGGAACGGTCCCGCGAGCTCATTGAAACAAACTGCAGCCCGGCGGCGTAGGCGTCTTCCTCAATCGGCATGTACCATCGAACTTCAACCGAGGAAATCAGCATTCCGCTCGGCGAGAACATCTTGAGGCTAAGCGGTCCTTCAGACGCGAAGAAGATGCCTGGATCCGGTCCTTGAGATTGCCTCCTGAAAAAGATGCAGCAGCCCCCTTCGGAAACATCCGACAGGCGTACTTCCGCGCTCATTGGAAAGCCAGAAGACGTCCGATCCAGCACACCACCCCATCGGACCCGGAAGCGCGGATGCTGACGACGCTCCGTCCCGTCCCAGCCGAAGCTCTGAGCGAGCTTCTTGTCGACTGACGGGAGGTCCCCTGAGATTCGCGCGCCACCCCCCTTTTCCGGCGGTTTGGGCATATTAGACCCTTTCTCTGTGAACGGCGCCTTCTGGCACCCACTTCAGAGGTCGCATGAGCCACTTTGTCTTTGACGGCAGGAATACCTGCAGAGCCCCGTTCCCGCCCCCACGTACGAGGGCTCGCAGATCGGTAAAATCATTCTATCGGCAGTGCTCCAAAAACACACAGGACGATGCGCACACGGGATCGGCAGAGCGCGTCCGGATCATCCGTTAGACTGCCCCTCCTGTATGGTCCCACCTGCATCTTGTAGCGAATCCCATACACTTCCGGCGGCCCCTTAGGGGACATTGACCACCACCTTTTGAATTCGCGAGCTCGATCCAACGGGGTTCGTCACCGTGAGCTTCACCAGGTAGACGCCGGAGGACGTGAAGGTAAAGGTGGGATTCCGCTCGGTACTGGCTCCAACACCTCCAAAATCCCAATTCCAGCCCGTGACCACGCCCGTGGACTTGTCCGAGAAAGTCACCGCAAGGGGGGCTTTCCCGATACGCGGAGTGGTGGTGAAGATTGCCCTCGGTAAGGCATATACCGTAATGTAATCGGTCTTTGTTGTTGTGCTCGTTCCGCCGAGACCCGTAACGGTGAGGCGCACGGAGTAGGTGCCTGGCTTGCGGTACGTGTAAACGGGATTGGCCGACGCGCTTCTTCCTCCGTCTCCGAAGGTCCACAGATAACGCGAGAGGATTCCAACCGATGTGTTCGTAAACGGGACCCTGAGGGGCGCTTTGCCGCTCGTAACGGTGGCCTCGAAATCGGCACCAATGATGGCGGTGTAGGAGCCAGCCGCTGACGTCGTCTGTCCCTCAAGCACCTCGATTGTCTGGGTTTCAGGAGGTGTCCAGTTGGCGATGTCTTTGAATCCAATCGTGTGCCGACCGGCGGAAACGTCCGTCAAGGTCACGCCGCTGTTCTGCCAGGCTGCCCCATCCAGACGCCATTGAGCCCCTGAGGTGATGGCCGCTTGCGGACCGATGGTGACCTTGAGCGAGCCGACGGGCTGATACACGTAAGTCCCGCTTGCAGTCCTCGTCTGGTTCGCGACAATGGTCACGGTCCCACTTGCAGGCTCCGCCCAGTTCTTGAGGTCTTTGTAGGAAATGGTGTGGCTGCCCGTTGTGATGCCGGAAACGGTTGCGCCGCTGTTTCTCCAAATGCCGCCGTCCAATTGCCACTGGGCACCCGCGTCGATGGCTTCCTGAGGGCCGATTGTGACCGTCAGTGAGCCCACCGGGATCAGCTCATAGGTCCCCGAGGTCAACGTGACCTGCTCAGAAAGAATGGTTATGGCCTCTGCCGCAGGCTTCTTCCATCCGCTGATGTCGCTGTATTCAACGGTATGACTCCCGGTTGAAAGGCTGGAAACCGTCGCACCGCTGTCCTGCCAGCTCCCCCCATCCACCCGCCACTGGGCACCCGCATTGATCGCGGCCTGCGGCGAGATGGTGACTTGGAGAGACCCTTTCGACGTATTCACGGTAAAAGCTTTGAGGCACACATTGCCATTGGGCTCCCAAGTGGAAAAGTCGGTCCAAATGCTTCCGGCACTGCTGATAAAACTCTGCCCCGCACTGGACGTCGCCCCACTGCTGTAACCGCTGATTGGAAGCTCCACTGGAATCGGATACGTGTACCCGGGGGTTGTGGCCTTCACCACGACGGAAAAGCTCTGCCCTGCCTTGACGGGAATGGGACTCGTGAATGGCACGGTATGGTACCCGGCGAACGAGAACGCGCCTGTCGCGGCTCCCCCCAATGTCCCACTCCTGGGCGCCGACGACGTGGAATTCGTGTAAACATAGACATTATAGGTCGTGTTGGGTGCCGTGGTGTAAAACCCCACAGCCGCTAGATCCTCGTTCGATTGTGCCGTAAAGATATTCGCAAACCACGCTGTATTGGTCCCGTATCCATAGAAACTAGTCAGTCCAAGGGGATCGTATTGATATATTCTTGCATAATTCCCAGTCTCTTGCGCACCATTATATACAAAATTATTTGTGCCTATCTTAGAATCATAATAAGAGATATAAAAATAGCCTTGCTCTCCCCATGTATCTCCCCAGCTGTTCCTGATGATAAACGCCCCATTTCCTGATGGCGTGGGTGAAAAATTACTGCGACTGTAGCTGTCATCCCATCCAACAATGACAACAGCATGATTGCTGGAGGATGACCCTGAGTAGTAATAGGAATGAGTCGAGCTATTGTAGTAACTGTCGGAATAATACATAGCCGTTTGCACGGCTCCGTAGTTTATGATCGCTTGCTTGATTGCGTCGTTGTCCGTGGAGCCCGTTCTGTCCGGAAGGAACAAAATCTCCTGCAGGTGCTTGCGCACGGTCAGTCCCGAAGGAGACCACGCAGAGCTTACGCTGTAACGATCGTCGGCTTCCATGATGGGACCACTCCAGCGCGACAGATAGGCGGTCGACATGAAGCCGTTGCCCCCCTCGCAATGACCCCAGTCGAACCCGCTGGTATTTTTCAGGTTATTCTCTGAAAAATCCCACGTTTCCGCAGGGAGCAGCTCCGATTCCAACGACCCCATGGCGGCAAAGGCCCAGCAGGAGCCGCAGTTGCCCTGGTTCTTGACGGGAGTCAGCTTGCCCGTGTCGCGCAGGTCGTAGCTCAGCGGAGCGCCAAGGGCTTGAAACCCCGTCAATCGATCCGTAGACAGCGTGGCAAGATGGGACAAATCCACGGGGCCGGGAATGAATCCAAGCGGGAGTCCTTCATCCGTCAGCCTGGCAAATCCCGAGAGCCTCGTTTGCTCCACGTGGGCAGCAAAATCGGGGTTCATCGGGGCAAGCTCCGGCTCTGCAGCTTCCTGAGCGGGGATCCTCGATATCATCAAGACAGGGACGCTACACACCAACAGGAGTGCTGCCAGGACAGAAAAGAACAGACGTCCTTTGTGACAAGCCATAGCCATCTCCTCTCTACCGGGTACCAAACCTCGAGACCGCTGAACCGCCAGGCGCTCGCTCTAGAGGTCCATCCGCCTTGGTGCGCTCTTGTCGTCGGTTACCCGAAGGCATACCGGCCGCTCAGCGTAACCATTTTCCAGCTGCCAAGCAAGAGCGCACTAACGCTCACCAAGCACCAACCATGCCACAGTCCAATGGGCTCGAAGGACGCATGGGAGGGGGAATGAGGAGTGCTCGATCTGAGATTTCGTTTGCAGGTGGTCGCAGGAAGGGACGCGGTCCGACAGAAACGGAATTCTCTCGAAATGCCGAAAAACCGGCTTCATGACATGAAGTAGAAGCCCAAGTCCTTTTTTGACTGGCCGTCGAGTAGAGCGAACTCGCCCCCAATCCGAGATCCCGAGACGGATCTTACTTCGACCTCTCCCCGAATGAGGGACCGCTTGTCGTCGTCCAGCCTGAATTCCACTAGCACCGTATCGCCGAGGTCGAGATCGGGTTTGCCCTCGAGGGGCCCTAAGTCCTCCGCCAGCAGCTCAAAGCACAATCCGCCCCTCGATAAGTCCTTCAGCAGCATCGGCTGTGGCGTCACTCTGCCCTTGGGCTTGCACTTTCCATAGATTCGGACGGCTTTCCTGAAGTAACGTCTCCGCTCGAAGAAGGCGACAAAAACCGAGCCACAAGGACATCTGACACTCCTGGGCCCACTCATTTCCACGACCTGATCAGCGGGAATGTCACTCATAAAACCACAATTCGGACAGGCAATCGAAACAGACCTCCCCTTGTGCAAGTAGACATTCACGTGTTTTGCGCCGCCAGTCATGTCCGTTTCGGCGGGACCAAGGATCACCAGGCTCGAACTGGCGGGCGTGGCCAAATCAGGCTGCGTGTAGACATCGAAAGGATCGAAATAGGAAGGGGCGGCGGACTCGTGCGCCTTGTAGACCAGGTCTTCCTTGAAGGCCTCTACCCGGCTGACGAGCGCGCTGTAGTAGCCAAACTGAATGTCGAACTGGGGGTCATCGAAGATCGCCGGGAAGAGTCTTTTAGCCTCCAAAAGGTCGTGGTAAAGCGATCGGAGCCGTTCCTGAATTCTGATTTTCTCCGTGCGCCTCTGCCTCGGCAGCAAAAGAGACTGCTTGAGCACCGCGAGGACATCCTGCTCGAGAAGCAAGCTGTCCTCGTGCAGGCCAATCAGTGCGCAGCCATACTCACGGTAAGGCCTCATGAAGTGTGTTGAAACCGGATCCAGGCTCGATAACTCCACACCGTCAAGATCCCACCTGCCAAAACGGACGCCCGTTTCCGCGAGCACGGTCTCTTCGACTTCCTGAATGGTCTCAAACTGTTTCTCGCTTTCCTTCGCCAGATTCCAGAGCGAGGCCAAGGCCTCCCGAAACTTCAGCCGCATCGCATACAGCAGGGCATAACACGTGAACCCCGCAGCCTGCTCATACGACTTCAGGCGACCGTCTTTCAGACTCGAGACAAGAAAGCGGACCAACTGCTCACCCAAGCTGGCGATCAAGGCCATGAGCTCCGGCTCTTCTTCGGCGTGACGCCCCCAGAAGATCCCGCCTCTTCCGATCGGGGGGTTCTGCTGGCACCAGCTGAACTTGACAGGCAGCGTGGTCTCTCCGATCCGCACCGATAGGGAATGGTTCAAAAAGTGGGCAATCCCCTCACATGGAAAGTGAATTTGAAGCCCTCTTTCCGAAAAATCCACGATGCGGAACGGCTTGGGACGATGGATTTCGTCCGACCGCTCTTCACCGAGGTCCAGCAGCTTCAGCCCGGAATCCGCCGAGCAGAGGAGAAGCCCATCCTGACCGTGTGTGCTCAGAGCTCCCGACAGCGCGACCGCTGTCAGGAAACGTGGAAATTGTCTCTTGGCGTCTTGAGGCCGAAACGCAGCAATGCCTTCGACCATCTCCTGAAAGCTTTGCTCATCGGTTAGGTGCTCATCAGACGCCGGTTTACCCACAATTGGTCTCCACCAAAACAAACACGATGGGGCATGCAAGCGCGTGCAGCGCCACCGGATCGACACGCGCGTGGACTGTCAAAGCCTTGGCCTGTTTAGAACGATCCTGTGCTCCGGACTGACGCCCTTTCAGTCCGGCCCTTCTGCCCCTGCTCCGTTGAGCCTCCGAGGCGAAGATGCGTCCGTCGAGTCGTCGGACATAGCGGGGCACAAGCACTTCACCCGCACCCGGAAACGTTTTCGCCTTGAGCCTCGCGACCAAACCTAGGTCGAAGACCTCGTTTGTGTAGCGTGCGCTTGCGCCGCTGCCCTCCAAAACGGCTCGGGGGAGAAAACGTCCAACTGACCACGCTTGACGTCGACAATGGCCTCTTTCACCCGAAGTCGCATCTTATGGGCTTCGTTCGACCTCACACCACCGACGCAAGGAACCCATAATACAACTTTCGTGCCCATCTCCATCCAGGCGAACACAAGAATCCCCCACGAGGCAACGCACCTCCAGTCGCCGCCCATCGCCAATGCAAAATGAAGAAGCATGGCATATTCGATGGAGATTCGGGACTCGGCGATCCCGGATCGATATCATCTTGGATGATTGGCATCGGAGGATACCCGATGCATGAAAGCTTTCGACAAGGCGCGAACAGGAAGGGAATGCCGTTTGAGAAGCCACATTTTGCTGTATCATGCGGGGCAGGCTGCCGGCCTGTTTGGAGGCCAGGCAGCCTTTACCCTTACAAGAAGGGCGCAGAGAACTGCACCCGGTTCTGAGGAGCCCCTTTCCTTAAGGCATCGGGGGAACCGGGACCTCGCCGAAAGGTGACGGTCCGACTCCGTCCGTCAGCGTTTTGAGAAAAGCGACCAAGTCACTCTCCTCGGAGGCCGTGAGTCCGAGATTACCCAACTCCGTCACGTTCACGGTTTCCTCCACCTCAGCGGCCGGCCAACAGTTCCTTCCAGGCAGCGGACTTGCGAGCGTCGCACAGTCAGGAAGGACATCGCGTGTGTTATAGAAGTGAACGATCTCCTGCAACGTTCGGAAGTATCCGTTATGTCCGTAGGGAGCCGTCAAGGCGATATTTCGGAGGGTCATGACCTTGAACTTCCCATACTCCGCAGGGTCTTTCAGATGATCCTCCCCACCCAATCCGAGATCGGGACTGAGAGCCGTGGCGCCCTGCAGAGCGGCAATCTGCGGATTTGCGGGAATTCCCAGGTTATCGTACGTGAAGTCCGTAAAAAGAGGCGGAATGGTTGCTCCCCCGGCCGAGAGCGTCGGTTGGCTCACATGGCATCGGGCACATTTCGCCTTTTGGTTGAATAGGTCCCACCCTCTTAACTCTGGGGCACTCAGTCGTCCCTGCCCTGCAAGGAAGTAGTCGAAGCGCGAATTGAATCGATTGAATGGTCTGGTTCGCTCAAATTCGCCGATCGCATTGGCCATGCCGGCATAAGCACGCTCCACGTCCACGTCGGACGCGGTGAGATCAATGCCGTAGAGCGCCACGAACGCGGCCACATAATCGGGGTTCTCAGCCAAACGCGCGATGACGGACGCGGGGTCGGCCATTGCCATTTCCTTGGGATTCAATGGCGGTCCGGCCGCCTGGTCGGCGAGGCTGTCGGCTCGACCATCCCAAAACTGGCCGCCCATGTAAAACGACGTCTGCGTTTCTGGATCCGTCACGAGCTGGAAAGCGGGGGCGAACGCCGCATACGCGGAGCTCGGGGCGTTCCTCCCCCCAAATATTCCACGAATGGAGCCTTCCGAAACCGGAAGGCTCCTGTTCGGGTCATCAAACCCAGTTGCGGGAAGATGGCAGCTCGCACAAGCCTGATTGCGATTCAAAGACAGGTTTCGATCGAAATACAGCGCACCACCAACCTCCTGCACTGTTTTCAAGGCACCCGGGGGACCCGCAGCCAAAGCCCCGGCAGTCAGAAGGCAAACAGACAGCAAAACAGCGAGCGTCGTCTTCCCGTGCATGGCATTCTCCTCTCTTGTTGACGTGAGCGTATCATCGGCTCACTTTCGGGGATGGAAAACAGTGTGGCCAGGATCCCATACTACTGAAGGCGATCGATCTGAGTCTGGAATGCTTTCAGGTGCTGCATCGAGGCACTCAGGAGATTCGTGTAAACACGCTTGATGTCGAGATTCAGGTTTTCTGTCTTCAGCCGCGCTTCCAGATCCTCGATATCCATTTCCTCAATCTGGACACCGACATTGTAGGCTTCGACCAACGACGTCTCGCCGCGTTGAACAAGGCTGAGATAAAGCGTCACAAACGCCGGATTTGTGAATTCCCCGGGCTTCTTTCCAGCAGCAGGGTCATCAATGCCGTATTTGTCGAGGAGGTTTTTGACAGCGTCCATATGCCGCTGCTCGCTTGCGATAATGTTGCTGAACACTCGTGTGCCATAAAGCGCGTACATGGCAAGGTAAACGTCTCTTGCCAGCTTCTCCTCTTCCCGCATCCAGACCAGCCCTTCCCTCTCTGCGTCATCGAGAGTCGCTGGGACCTGAGACAAACGCAGCCTCGTGGCCGCAGCCGCCTGACTGACAGGGAGGGTCTCCACCATCGTTACAATTGCGAGAGCACAACAGAACAGAACCAAATACTTGCCTTTCATCTTCATCCTTTCTTTGCTTCGGAGTTTCCAAAACGAGCCAACCGACGAGAACACCACAACGAACCGAGAGGGTAGCCAGCCGAATAGTCTCCGGGAGACCGTCCCCCTGTCTCGTATACAAATCGGACCGCCATGAGGTCACAACCGGGAAGAAAAATGACGCGGAGCAGCGCAATCTCAGGGTTGCTCCCCCCAAAGGGCCAGGATTATGATAGGAATCCACGTGAGTGCCTGTTGGCTGAGATAGAGGTGATGGGAGCAATCCCGCATCCAGCTCGCAGGATCGACGTTATCGATCAAAAAAATCCCGGTTGACGCACGTGCAAGGGTGGAGCCCCGTGTTGATGTCGTCTCTTCTCAGGTTTTTTTCCGCTTTGCTTCTGCCTGTTCTCGTGGCCTCCTGTGCAGCCTCATGGGTGCGCGACGCGCCCCTTGACCCCGGGATTCCCGTCCGCTTCGTCTACGTGGACGCCGGAGCCACCCGTGTGTGCGTCTCGGGCAGCTTCAACCAGTGGTCGCTCAATTCCCATTGCCTGCAGCGAGAAGGGAGCACATGGACCATCACCATTCCCTTGCCTGCGGGCCGCTGGGAATATGGCTTCTATGTGGATGGCGAATCCTGGAAGACCGATCCAGGCGTGCCGCTCACCGAAGACAACGGCTTCGGGAGAGCCAATTCGGTCCTGATCGTCGAATGATCGGTGACGAACATGCGACTTTGGTTTTATTTCCAAATGAGTGGGGATGTTGCAAAGGAAGGATCCGGACCTGTCGATGGACCAATCAGACGATCATCAGGTGATCTCCGCCGTGCTGGCTGGGGATGTGGAGGCTTATGCCGTGTTGGTCAAACGGTACCAGAGGCCCATCTACAACCTGATGTACCGGATGACCGGCGGCTCCCACCCGGATTCGCTGGACCTGGCCCAGGACACTTTCCTGCGCGCGTATGAGGCTCTGCATCGGTTTCGGCTCGGAAGCAGGTTCTTTCCGTGGCTTTACAGCATCGGATTGAATCTCTCGAGAAATTTTCTCCGCAAGACCAAGGCGCATCAGACCGTTGACATCGACGATTGCGAGCTGGGATCCGGGTTGGATTATCCCGCCCAAGAAGAAGAAGCGCTGTGCGCAAAACTGGATTCACATCATATCCGGAAGGCTATGGCCGCTCTCCCGGTCGATTATCGGGAAGCCGTTTTGCTTCGTTACCGCGAAGAGCTTACCATGGATGAAATTGCGATGGCCCTCGGCATTTCATTGAGCGGAGCGAAGATGCGGGTCCACCGGGGTCTCGGAAAACTGCGAGAGCTCTTGAAAGAAAGCTACACGTGAGCCCTGGAAGAACTCCGAAAGAGGCTCCTGGCCGGCTGATCCAGGATGAGTCTCGTTTTATTCATGCAGCGCAAGGCGGAAGGAGAGACCCATGAACCTTCAACATACTGAAGATGAGGCGTTGCAGCAGCTTCAGAAAGCCATCCGCCAGATGCGTGACGAGGAGCCACCGGACATCTTGGTCGATCTCGTCATGCGCTCCGTGAGGGAAAGCAGGCTTCCCTGGTGGAGCCAGTTGCTCCGATGGTCCAAGTCTCCGCGGTCGATCACCATCACGCCTATGCGCCTGATTCCGGTTGCGGCCCTCTTGATCGCGCTGACGTTTGGAGGTCTGCTGCACGTCGTTTTTGAGGACAGGGCACGCACCGCGCAACAAGACTCCCGCGTGCCGGTTGTGCTGGCTCTTCACGTACCGGACGCCAAGAGTGTCGCGGTGATTGGATCGTTCAACAGTTGGCAGCCCCAGAAGTGTGAGCTCAGGTCCGCCAACGGAGAGCCGTATTGGACACTCACACTCTTGCTGCCTTCGGGCCGATACGAATACGCCTTCCTGGTGGATGGGGAAAAGATCGTTCCCGATCCGGGCGCCGGTCTCCGTGAAGACGACGGATTCGGAAGTCAAAACGCTATCTTACTCATAGGAAACGGAAATGGGAGCTCGATTTGAAACAGTCGTGCCGAGGGCAATGCTCCTCCTGCTGTTCCTCTCTTGCGCCTTCCCTCGGATGGCTCACGCAACGGGCGGCAGTCTCCAGGATGTCGTGAAAGAGGCAGAGGTTGCGGGCATTTCGCCGTCCACGCTGAACCGCCTGTTGGCTCAGACCTACGACCTCAGCCTCGATCCGGCAGAAGTGGGCAGCCTTCTGAATGTCCTGATAGCCGTGCAGCGAAATGGACTGCCGCTGCAGCCCTTCGTGAGCAAGGTGGAGGAGGGCCTTGCCAAGAGGGTCGCTGTTGCGAAGATCATCGGGGTGCTGCAGAAGAAGGAAGAAGACTACCGCTTCGCCTCCACCGTGATGGCTCGCCACGCTCATCGGCAGAGCTCTCAGCAGCCACTCTCGCCAGAATATGGGATCCGATTCGCGGAGCTCCTCAACGTTGGCCTCCATCGGAAAGATCTCGAAACGTTGCTGGACGACGCCCCAGGCGCATCGCTGCCTGCAGTGATCCGAGCCGGTGAGCTGCTTGCCGCTCTGAATCAGATCCGATTCAACGTCGGGCTTGCCCGCGAGATCGTCACGACAGGTCTGCGCCAAGGCTACTTCAACTCGGAACGAACCGAGATGGCCGGCCTCATTTCGCTCGCCAAGCGGAAAGGCACCCCCGATGACGCGATCGCCGCCTCGTGCTTCTCGGTCATCCGGAGCAACGCCACCGTTCGTGACCTTGGAAAACTGCTCAATGTCTCCGAAACCGAACTGGGAACCCGATCGCCCCAGGTGGGAAGAGGGGGACACGTCGGCTCAAACCCCAATGCCACCGGAGAGGGCAAGGGATGGGGCAATGCGGGAGGACCCGGCAGTGGCAGTGGCAGTGCCGGCAGTGCCGGCGGCGGCGGTGGCGGTGGCGGTGGCGGCGGTGGCGGT
>CAZIEW010000013.1:0-84102 GCA_964538515.1 uncultured Syntrophobacteraceae bacterium | reverse complement strand
CTAGTGATGCCCCCCTCCTCTTCCGCCGTTCCCGCCCGGACCCATCCGCCCCTGGCGCGGCCAACCATCCGCCCTGGCGCCGCCTCTTCCTCGCGAGCCCCCCCCAAACGCCGCATCCGGTCCACCGCCGCCGCCCGCCCGAATGGCACTGCGGCTTCGGCCGCCCTGCCGAAATTCACCGCCCCGCCTGAAAGCCCCGCTTCGGCCCGCAGCTCTTCCTTGCAGCTGTCGTGATCCCATCCGAGGACGCTCGATGGACGCACCTTCGACAAAGCTTCCCCGATTGAATCCCGCCACCTTTTGCCGGGCCTCGGCACCACGAATCCGCTGCACCTGACGCCCGCTCGAAATCGACCGCACCTGGGCTCTGCTTGAAATGCGCTGGCTCACCCGGGCGCTTCCGGCACCGGTTCGGTAATGATACCGATATCGTGCATGTGTCGCATTCGATACAAATCCCGCACCGACAATCGGGGAAGCCCGGAAGCCGGCCGCCTGAGCCGAGACGCTCACCCCTCGGACACGGACTCCCGTATAACTGTTGACTCGATACAGGCTGCTGTCCCGAACCACGACAGCGCGGGCGTGATAGCGGTATCGTGTGACGTCGCTGACAAAAACGGACGGTCCGACCGTGGCGACAGCCACCGATGCAGGTCCCCAGTAACGATGGGAATAGAACACCTCGTCGGGGGCGAGCGGGATCCATCCCACCCAGTGATGAACCGGAGAATGGACCCACGCGACCCTGCCGGGATACCATCCGAAGCCGATGCTGAAGAGAGGGCCGCCGACGTGCACATCCACCCCGACCACAGGCGGCGCCCAATACCAGTGGCTCCCGACCCAAACCCAGTTGCCGTAGTGATGCGTCACATAGCCGAAAGGCTCCGCGGGCACCCAGCAGTGCTCATCCTGCCAGACCGTCCATCGTCCCACCGTGAACGGAGCCCACCCCGCCGCCACACGGGTCGGCCGCCAGAGGGTTCGCGTGGCTCCTTCATAGCTGACGCTTTCCCAGCGGCCATGGTCCTCCAGCGCATAAGCTTCCGAACAAAGCGCTTCGGGCAGGTATTTCGCGGACTCCCGGCACTTTTCCATGCGTTTGGCCCAGAGCAGATCCCTGTCGCAGTTCCATTTGTCCCAGGCCGCGTCGATGCGTCCTTGGGTGGACGTGACCTTCTCGGCGTCGGCCAGAAGGCACGAAGACTTCGCGATCACTTCGAAGCGCGACTCATTGGAGACGTGCACGAAATCGACCGTTCCCTGCAGAGCGGTCACCTCGACGGATTTGTCCCCCACAATGATCTCGAATACGGTGTCGTGCGGGGCCAGCACATAGCCATAGGGCGTCGCAACCTTGAGCTCCGTCTTGGATCCCTTGTTAAAGAACCTTCCAATGCCCAGAGCCAGGTCGAGCTCCGCATAATCGTCTTCGATGGCCAGAAGCTGAAGCTGAGTCTGGCCGCCGATCCTCACCCAGGTGTTGTTCGGGAGGATGATCTCCGCTCTCCCTTTCGCATCGGTATAGAGGGAATCATCCAAGGCAAAGGGTGTGTCTTGAACGGTCGCAACCCATTCCTTGTTTTCTGGAACATACCGTGTGAGCAGTCCCTCAACATGCGAGATCCGACCGACGAGAGCCACACGCTGCTGATCCGTGGCTTTGGCGGGATCGACCTCCGCCGCACTCAGGGCGCTGGCAGCCGTCACAAGCGCCACAACCACTCCCACCAGGCAGAAAAGCCTCCGACTTCCTTTCATCTCGACACCCTCGTCCCTAGGTTGAAACCCGTTGCGCCAATCGTCGTCACATTGGAATGGATCGCAATGGAAAAGGCCGTGCTGCGGCCGGGGCGGAAAAACAGCTCGAAACATGGCACCATCATAATCCCCGGGACCATACATGCCAAGAAGAACGTTAATCAGTGCAACAGGAGGCCGACTTCAGGCGGGTGCCATTCACGGCCGCTGGTCTTTGCCCTTAGCCCGGGTGCCGGGTGTCGGGGAGAGAGACTGGAAGCCATTCGACTGAGCACTGACACCTGAAGCCACCGTTCTCGAGCTGCATGGATTGTCGGCTTGAGCTCTGTATTCGCACTGTGAAGAGGGGAGCCCAGGAAAGAACGGCCAGCGCGACTTCCATTGAGCCAATCCTGTTGAATATGTTCGAGAATAAACGTATGCTTGGCCATCGTCCTGATCATGATGGCTCATCGAGCTCATAGCCGAAACCCGAGCCAGGCGATAACCATGCATAAAACCGATGAATTGCCGTTTAGCCGACCGTGGGCACCCGACCATGGACTATTGGAAACCGTCCTGGATGAGCTGAAGATCGGGGTAGCGGTTGTCTCGAAGGACTACCGCACCCTGTGGGCGAGCAGCGCCCTTCGGAGTGATCAAGGGGATGCAGCAGGCGGCTTTTGCTTTCAGCGGTTCTGCAAGCAACAGGAGATCTGCTCGGATTGCGTTGTCAGAGAGATTTTCGAGCATGGCCGGGACCGGGCCAGCCGGGAGCGTTTGAGGGTGGATGTCCAGGGGGAGCCCCTTTGGTCCCGGATGACCGCCACCCCCCTGCGAGACGGGTCCGAAAGCGTTGTTGCCGCCTTGGTCACGATCGTCCCTTTGAACGAGCAGAGGCAAGCGGAGGAGGATTCCCGCGCTCGCCAGGCCATGCTCGACAGCATCGTCCGAGTCGCCCCCGTTGGCATTGGGGTTGTCGTCGATCGGGTTCTCGTGGAGGTGAACGAGCAGCTGTGTGCGATGACGGGCTACTACGCCCATGAGCTCATCAATCAGTCGACCAGGATGTTTTACCCGAGCCAGGACGCTTATGACTTCGTCGGTCGAGAGAATTGCCGTCAGATGGCCCAAGATGGCACCGGAAGCGTTGAGATACAATTGGTCAGAAAGGACGGAGGGCTCATCGACGTTCTCCTGCGCTCGACCCCCTTGGACCGGGAGGATCATTCCAGGGGGATCATTTTCACCGCCCTCGACATAACCGCCTCGAAACGAGCGGAGGAGGCGCTGAGACGCTCCGAAGAGAAATATCGGCAGGTGGTGGAGCATGCCATTGAAGCCATTTTCATCGCTCAGGATGGGAGGATCAAATTCCCGAACCCGCAGATGGTCAGGGGCTTGGGGTACAGCGAAGACGACCTTTCCCGCGGCCCTTTCATTCAGTTCATTCACCCGGAGGACCGGGGGATGGTATTGGAGAAGTACCGAAAACGCCTTTTGGGCGAAGGCAGTCCAACTCCGTATTCGTTCAGGGCTCTCAACAGGGAAGGACAGACGCTCTGGGTCGAGCTGACCGGGGTGCCCATCCAGTGGGAAGGAAGACCTGCGTCACTCACGTTCGCTCGGGACATCACCGAGCACAAGAAGCTCGAGGCCCAGCTGATTCAATCCCAAAAGATGGAAGCCATCGGCACGCTCGCGGGCGGTGTGGCCCACGACTTCAACAACCTGCTCACGGGCATTCTGGGATTCACAAGCCTGATGCTCCGCACCATGCCACCCGACGATCCAAACTACGCCAAGATCCAGAAGATCGAGCAGCTTGGCAAAAGCGGAGCCGACCTGACCAAACAGCTCCTCGGGTTCGCCCGAGGCGGAAGAGTCGACATCCGCATCACGGACTTGAACGAGCTGGTTTTGAGAACGGTCGAGCTGTTCGGGCGCACGAAAAAGGAAGTTCAGATCCACCACATGCTGCAGGAGGGCCTCCCGGGCGTCGAGGTCGACGAAGCCCAGATCGAGCAGGTGATCATCAACTTGTTTGTGAACGCGTTTCACGCTATGCCGTCGGGGGGAAGCCTGTTTCTCGAAACACGACAGGTGATGCTTGACCCCGCGTTTTGTCAAAGGCACCGAATTCAACCGGGGGTCTATGCTCGCCTGACCGTGACCGACACAGGCGAAGGCATGGAGGAGGAAACCCAACGGCGTGTCTTCGAGCCGTTCTTCACGACAAAGGGCATGGGGCGCGGCACTGGTCTCGGGCTGGCCTCGGCCTACGGGATCATCAAGAATCACGGCGGCATCATCGACGTGAACAGCGAAAAGGGCCGAGGGACGACGTTCACGATTCTCCTGCCGGCCACTCAGGGGGGGCGTACCAAGCAGATGGGTGGCGACCACTCCGTAACACTCATGGGAGATGAGACGATCCTCCTCGTGGACGATGAAGAGGTGATCCTAAACGTGGGGAGAGAGATTCTCACCCTACTCGGTTATAAGGTTGAGACGGCCCAAAGCGGGCTCGAAGCGGTGGAAATCTACCAGAAACGACATGACGTCATCGATCTTGTGATCCTCGACGTGGCCATGCCAGGCATGACCGGAGCAGAAACCTTCGATCGGCTCAGGGAAATAGACCCGATGGCCCGTGTCCTGCTCACCAGCGGATACAGCATCAATGGGCAAGCCGAGGACATGCTGCGGCGTGGAGGACTCGGGTTTCTCCCCAAGCCCTATACCGTTCAGGAAATATCGGTCAAAATACGCTCGGCCCTTCGAAGTCGTCGTTAGCGACCCAACCGGCGGCCTGCATCTGGAGCTGCCTGGGACCCGGCTGAAAGACTGCCGGCATGACGTTCACCTTGGATTGCAGACACCTTCTTGAGTTGAGATGCAATAAGATCCCCTCTTGCATGCGGACAGACGGAAATGAGCGTTATAGCGATTGTCGGCCGGCCTAATGTCGGCAAGTCCACTCTGTTCAATCGGATCGCGGGCAGGCGGCATGCCCTGGTCGATGATTTTCCCGGTGTGACCCGGGATCGGAATCAAGTCCAGGTCGACTGGGAGGGCAAGCACCTGGTGATCATCGACACGGCTGGGTTCATGGGGGAGCAGGAATCGGCGCTGCACGATCAAACCCGTCAGCAAATCGAATTCGCCCTCGATGAAGCCGATATGGTCCTGTTTGTGGCCGACGCCAAAACGGGGCTCCACCCGGAAGACTCGATGCTTGTCAACCTGCTCAGGAGAACCACGAAGCCGGTCTTCTACGCCGTCAACAAGATCGACGGCCCCGAGCAGTCCAAGCATGTGGCCGAGTTCTATGAGCTTGGGCTGGACCGGATTTACCCGATCAGCGCCGCCCACGGCTTCGGCATCGGCGAGCTCATGTCGGACCTGGCCGACCAGGTGCCGGAAGAAGCGGAGGACGAGGAGGGAGCGCAGGACGAGGGCGCGATCCGCATCGCGATCCTGGGACGTCCCAATGTGGGCAAATCGACCCTCGTCAACCGGATCCTGGGGGAAACCCGCGCCATCGTCAGCCCCATTCCGGGCACGACGCGCGACGCCGTGGACTCGCCTTTCGAAAAAGACAATCAGCGCTACGTTCTGATCGATACCGCCGGCATCCGCCGCAAGGGACGCACCAAGGAAAAAATTGAAAAGCTCAGCGTCATCAAGGCGCTTCACAGCGTGGACCGATGCCATGTGAGTGTGCTGGTTCTGGATGCCACCGAGGGAATCACGGACCAGGACTTGCACATTGCGGGCTATGTCCAGGAGCGATTCCGAGGCTGCATTGTCGGGGTCAATAAATGGGATGCGGTGGAAATGGATTCCAAGCGCATGAAGCTGTTTCGAAACGAGCTTCAGGATCGGTTTCGATTCCTGCCCCATGCTCCCATCCTCACCTTTTCGGCCCTCACGGGCAAACGGACGGGAAAGATCCTTCCCGAGGTCCGCGAGGTCTACGAGCAGTACAATCGCCGCGTCACGACGGGGGTGCTCAACCGCGCCCTGGAGCAGACCCTGGAAAAGCACCAGCCGCCCATGGTTGGAGGCCGCAGCCTCAAGTTCTATTACGCCACCCAGACGTCCGTTCGTCCCCCGACGTTCGTCCTCTTCTGCAACCGTCCCGATGCCATCCACTTTTCCTATGAGCGGTACCTGGTCAACCAGTTTCGAGAGGCGTTCGAGCTCACCAAGACCCCGATTCGGTTGGTCTTTCGAGGGCGCCAGGGCAGCGAGCGAGGCAAGGGAGGCTCGAGTGGATAAGTCCATCTCACGGCAGATCGTCCTTCCGTGGAGCCAGGTGCTGCGCATTTCCTTCAACTCCGTTCGCGTGAGGCTGTTCCGATCGCTGATCACAACGGCCACCCTCGCGCTCGCCGTGGCCTTCGTCGCCTACACCTGGTGCGGCTACGACCTACTGAACGGCATCTGGCCCCATGCGGATGAGGGGCTCAAAACGACGATTCTCGGCATGGGGTACGAGCCCACGGACGGCCTCTTCGGCAGCAGTCCCAAAGATCGCTGGCTTGCCATTCTGTCTCTGCTCGTCTGTGTCGTGGGCATCGTGAACGCACAGCTCATGGCCGTGACCGAGCGATTTCGGGAGATCGGCACCTTCAAATGCCTCGGGGCTCTAAACAGCTTCGTGGTGCGCATCTTTGTGCTCGAAGCCGCTTACCAGGGACTGCTTGGCGGGTGCATCGGCAGCCTCTTGGGAAGTTTGATCGCCATCCTGTCCTTCCTGTTCAAGCTGGGCTGGGTCGTGATCCGACATTTCCCCGCCCTGGCCTGTCTTTACACCGTGGTGTCGGCCGTACTGATCGCCGTACTCCTTTCCCTGGTCGGTGTGATCTATCCCGCCCTGGTCGCCGCCCGCATGCAGCCGGCGGTCGCCTTGCGCACGGAGGAATAAGTTCCTCTTCAAAGGAGCCCGGATGTCCCAGGAGCAAGTCCACAACGTCGTACGCCTCTCGGAAGTGAAAAAGGTCTTCAAGATGGGGACAACCATGGTCGAGGCCCTCAAGGGGATCGACCTGGCCATTCGGGCGGGAGAATACCTCTCCATCATGGGTCCTTCCGGCTCCGGAAAGTCCACTCTGTTCAACATGATCGGGGCTCTCGACAAGCCCACGCACGGACGCGTCTTCATCGACGAGGTGGATGTCGCCCAGTTGGACGCCTATGAGCTGGCGTGGCTGCGCTGCCGCAAGATCGGCTACATCTTCCAGACGTTCAACCTCATCCATGTCATGACCGCGATCGAGAACGTCACGCTGCCCATGATCTTTGCCGGAATGAGCCGGGATGAATACATGGACAAGGGCATGGAGCTTCTCGGGCTGGTCGGCCTCGCGGAGCGCTACCACCACAAGCCTTCCGAGCTCTCTGGGGGGCAGCAGCAGCGTGTCGCTGTCGCCCGGGCCCTGGCCAACAATCCCGCCATCATCCTCGCCGATGAGCCGACCGGGAACCTGGACCTCACGACGGGCGAGGAAATCATCGCCCTCCTCAAAGAGCTTTCGACCGAGCGGGGCGTCACCATCATTTCGGCAACCCACGACATCAAGATGCTGAACGTATCCGACCGGGTCGTCTGGATTCGTGACGGACGCATCCATCGGGTGGAAGACCGCGAGAAGCTGAAAATCTCCATCGGCGAGGTGGCTTGAGCCCATGAACCTTCGGCGGGTTTCGTTCTTCATCGCTCTGCTGCTGGTAACGTTTTCCGCTGTTCCGAGCGAATCTTTGGCCCGGACGATGTTCGAGCACGTGCAATTCTTTGCCGGCCTCAAGGACCGTTCCACGGGGTCCGAAGGCAGCGAGGAAGCAGCCGACTACATCCTCAAAGCCTTCCAGGATGCCGGGTTGAAGGAGGTGGGCGTCCAGAAGCTCCTGACACCGGTTCCCGAAGTCCAGAAGGCTTCTCTTGAGCTGGACGGCCGCGCATGGCCCCTTCACCCCTGGGGGCCCAACCTCGTCTATCTTTCCAAAACTCCCAAGGAAGGGCTCCAAGGCCCGCTGCTTTATGTCGGCTCCGGCGGTCTCGAGCAGTTGGACGGCAAGACGCTCGAGGGCGCAATCGTTCTCATGGACATGGGGACAACGGGAAACTGGTGGACCCTTGCGATGCTCGGAGCCCGAGCGGTTGTCTACGTGGGATCACCCGAAAATGTTCGAGGGGAGCTCGAGGAAAAGAATACCAACACCCCGCTGGCCTTCCCTCGCTTCTGGGTCGCGCCGGACACAGGCAGGGAGCTGGTGGCTCGTGCTCTCGGCGGTGCGCCGGCCTGCACGATCAAGAGCGACACCCGCTGGTCCAACAAGATGGTGCGCAACTGCTACGGTCTTCTGCCGGGCGGGAAGGATGCCCTGAAAGGCGAGCTGGTCGTCTTGGATGCGTTCTATGATGCCTCGTCGCACGTCCTTGGGGTCGCCCCAGGTGCCGATGAAGCGACCTCCATCGCGGCCATGCTCGTGACTCTCGAGGAGCTGGCCAAGAACCCTCCCGATCGCCCGGTTCTCTTCCTCGCGACCGTTGGAAACGGCCAGGGCCTCGCCGGCATGCGAGAATTCGTCTGGGCTCTCACCACGCGCAAGAAGATCCTCCGCAAGCAGGCCACGACCCTGCAGGATCAAAAACGGCTCAACGACCACCAGCTCGAGCTCATGGAGCAACCCGATCCTTTTGCCATCTCAGCGGAAAAGGACCGTCAATTGGTGTGGGACCTGCTCGTCGAGAAGGCGAAAGACCGGGCGGACCTGCTCACGCGCGAAAGCCAGTACCGCAAGGCATTGGGCCAGGAGAATGCGCTTGAGCTGATCGAGGAGGCCAGACCCTACCGCCGGCTCTCTTGGCGCACGACCATGGACGGCCTCACCGAGTCCGAGAAGACCCTGGCCCGAAGTCTTCTCCAGGAGGCGCTGACTCAGTTCAAGGCCAAACGGCGAGAAATCAAGTCCCGCTATGAGGTCGTCAAATCGGCCAACACGTTGCGGAGCCTGTTGGACGATTACACGCCGGTGCTCTACCTGAGCTTCTACCTCTCCACGCAGTCCCCCTATGCGGGGTTGATGGAGATGGGTGAGGCTTACCCGGTGAGGGAGAGCGTCAAGCGCGTGGCTCGGGCCACCCGGCTCGGCGAGATCTTCGGCAAGACGAGTCAGGATGTGTCCGCGGCCCTGGGAATGGTTTCCCTCTTCCGGCAGGTCGGCAGGGCTTATGGTATGGAGGACTCCATCGGGCGGTCCAGCGTGAGCGCCCACCCGTGCTGCGACGTCGGCGCACTGGCCGGACTCCCGACTGTCGCCTTGAGCAGCCTCGACAACAGCCGCAAATACTGGTCTACCCCGAACGACACGATTGATACCGTGGATCGCGAGGCTCTGGCGAGGTTGGAGCGCTTCCTCCCTCCTGTTCTCCGGAAGGTATTCTCTCACCCGGCGTTGCCGTCGGCAACCGATGGAGGCATCAAAGGCCTTGCCAGCCTCGAAGGCCGTGCCATGTTCATCCGCCAGGGTGAGCTGTTCCCCGATCAGCCGGCCCCGGGCACCATCATTTCCATCTTGCAGGGGGAATCCGTCTTCCGCTCCATGGTTTTTCAGGACGGGACTTTCTTCATCCCTGGTCTCGCCAACAACCGTGTCGCCATGGAGAAGCTCATCCTGGAGCCCTACGGGCTCGACCCGGAAACGGGCCGTGTCGCGTGGACGGCCGACAAGGTGCAGACAGGAAAGGTCAACTACCGGATCAAGTTGAAAAGCGACCTGGGCAGCACCTCCCTGGTGATGTTTCGCTGCCAGCAGACCGACGTCATCCGCGCGTTCAATCCCAGGAACATGAGCTACCTCACGAAGGTGGACATCCTGGACGCCGCCACGGAAGCCACGCCCCTGCGCTATTGGTACAGCCGGATCGACGGGCGGGACACCATGGGCATCTCGATCTTTCTGGAAAAAGGCACCCGGTTCAAGCTGATCATGGCCGAGTCTTTGTTGAGCAAGGATTTCTTCCTGATCAACGCAACCCCTGAAGTCCCGACGGGAAAGGGCTTTCTCATCGGCTCGCCGCCCACGATCCTGAACGTTCCGTATCAAGTCGCAAGCGACCTTTTCCTGCTGCTCAAGGACCGTCTCAATAACCTCACCCAGCATGGCATCACGAATCAGTACCTCCAGGGGTTGTACGACACATCGGGACGGGAGCTGCGGGAGGCCGAGCAGGCTCTCCGGACGAGCCACTACTCGAGCCTCTGGGAGCACGTGGTCACCGCCTGGTCTCGGCTCGATACGGTTTATGCCGACATCGAGCGGACCCAGCGGGACGTCCTCACGGGGGTGATGTTTTTCATCGCCCTGTTCGTTCCCTTTGCCTACTGCATGGAGCGCTATCTTTTCGCCTTTCGCGGAATCTACCAGCAGCTCACGGCGTTTTTCGTCATTCTCATCATCACGATTCTCGTGATCCGAGTCCTCCACCCCGCTTTTCAACTGACCTACAGTCCCATGGTGGTGATCGTCGCCTTTTTCATCGTGGGGTTGTCGCTCATGGTTTCCTGGATCATCTTCGCGCGCTTCGAGAAGGAGATGGCGGACCTCCACAGCCGCACCGCCCACCTTCGGTCCCCGCAGGCGAGCAAGTGGCAGTCTTTCGGGGCGGGCTTCGCCATCGGAGTCTCGAACCTCAATCGCCGGAAGCTCAGGACCGGCCTCACCTGCGTGACGCTCGTCATCCTGACGTTCACCGTCATGTCCTTCACCAGCGTGAAAAGCCTCAACCGAACGACCCAGACCCGCCTCTCGGCTTCGTCCGAGTACAATGGAGTCCTCCTCAAGCACCCGTTCTGGCTGCCGATCACCCAGCTCACGCTCGGGGATCTGCGGTCGCGGTTCGCGGCGGAAGCGGATGTGCTCCCGCGCGGCTGGATCGAGCCGCGCGGCGGAGCCGACCGCATGGTGACCCGGGTTTACCGGGGGGACGCCTACACCGGGGCCGAGGGGGTGCTCGGCTTGGGAGCGTCTCCGCCGGAATCGCTGCGCCGCATCCTGACCTCCGGGCGCTGGTTCGAGCCGGGTGAAGGCAACGTCGCGATCCTGCCGCTTCCGATGGCTCGAGCGTTGGGACTCGGTCCCGAAACGAGCCTCGGTGCCGTCATTCGATTGCTGGGTCAGGATTTCAAGATCATCGGCACGTTTGACCCCGGCAAGCTTGAGCGCACTCCGGACCTGGATCAGAATCCCATGACGCCGGCGTACCTGGAGATGAGCCGCAACGAAGAGCTTTCCGAGGCTGAAGTGGAGGCAATGCAGTCAGGAGAAGAGGTGCTTCCGACAACGGGGCGATTCCGGTATGCCGGTGCCGAAGCGACGGTTGTCATCCCGTACGCGACAGTCATCGCGCTGGGAGGCAGGCTGAAGGCTATCTCGATCCTTCCCCACCCGGGCATCAGCCCGCTCGCCATCGCGGATCGCCTGACATCCTGGCTGAGCTATCCCCTGTTCGTGGGCGAGAACGGGACATGGTACTTCAGCGCCGGCTCGACGGTGCGCTACCAGGGCGCGGCGAACGTCCTGGTTCCCATCTTGATCGTCGTCTTCATCACCCTCAACACGATGATCGGCCACGTGCACGAGCGGCAGCGGGAGATCGGGACGTACACGTCCGTCGGGCTGGCGCCCACCCACGTCGGATTCCTCTTCATCGTCGAAGCATTGTCGCTCGCGGTGATCTCAACCGTGATCGGCTACATCCTTGCGCAATTGAGCGCCCGATTCTTGGGCCAGAGCAGCCTCTTCTCCCAGCTGACCTTCAATTACTCGTCCCTTGCGAGCGTGGCTTGCATGTTCCTGGTCTTCTCGGTGGTCTTCCTGGCTGCCCTTTACCCGGCTCGCATGGCCGCGGAAATCGCCATGCCGGACGTCAACCGGTCGTGGACCCTTCCCGAAGCGGAAGGAGACCGGATCACCTTGAACCTCCCGTTTCTCCTCAAATACGAAGAGGAAAAAGGGGTCATGAGCTTCCTGAGCGCGTTCTACGAATCCTACCGCGACACCTCCCACGGCTCGTTTATCGTCGACGAGGTCCTGTTTGACTTGGACGATCCCTTCATGCGATCGGAGCTGATGCCGGCCCCCGTCTGCCTCCTGATCCGAACGAACGTCTGGCTCGCCCCCTTTGATTTCGGCATCAAGCAGCGTATCCAGCTCCACTGCTGCCCATCGATCGAGAATCCCGGATACTTGGAGATCGCGATCCAAATGACTCGCCTCTCCGGGGAGCGATCCGCATGGGCCCGTGCCAACAAGACCTTCATCAAGGCGTTGAGAAAGCAGATGCTCCTGTGGCGGCTTCTCGACCAGGAGGCCAAGCACCAATATGACACCCTCCCCAACGATATGACCCCGTCTGTCCGTGACCTCGATTAGAACCTCTGGGCTCACCAAAGAGTCGCTCAGAAATTTTGATTCAGGAATTGCCAAGATGAGCCTCAGCACGATGGATCAGGGATCTTATGTCGCGGCTTGTCTTCTGGAGCTCGCTTCTTGCGACGTCGTCACGCACCAAATGCCTGACGAAATAAACGTAGGTCGCGCCAACCCGGCATCGCAGAAGCTCATGCAGCCTCTTCCCCTCGTTTCCAGCATAAAAGAGCCCGAAGAGGATCGTTTCAAGGTCATGGTCGAGCTCCCGGAAATACTGCCCCGCGTCGTTGAGTCGCTCCCATACCTTCTGCATCCGAGAATCCGCGAAAACATAGGACCGCTCGCCCCACTTCTCCCCGGACTTCAATAACCCCGAGTTGTTCACGACGCCGAACAGGCTCATATCCGGGGTCACACGAAGACGGCTCGTGAAAGTGCCCCACAGGTGGCTGTTTCCGATCTTGTGAATGAAGTCGAGGTTATAAAGAATTTCCTCGGCTGAGATGAACGGATGGAACATGATGAAGCTGATGAAAGGAAAGACGCCGTTGTCCTTGGCAAAATTGACGTTTTCGATCATCTTCCCGGCCGTGACGTCCGGTCCTTTGCTGTAGAGCTTGATCGTTGCAGGATATCCGTTTTCGATTCCGAAAAAAATCTTGTCGAGTCCGGCCTCACGCAGGGCAACCATCAACTCTCTGTCACGATCCGGATCGAAAAAGTCAGCGCGACACGTGATTCGAAATGTGATCGTGAGCCGCCTACTCCGGATTTCATCACAGAATCGAAACAGGCGGTCGCGATTCTTTCTGGATGGCGGCCCCACGAAAAGCTCGTCCAGGAAAGTGAAACTGTCGACGCGGTGGGTTCGATAAAGGGCTTCCATTTCATCGACAATCTCCGAGGCATCGCGAGGTCTCCAGGCAATGCCCGGGCAGAGCTTCTGGTAAAGGTCGTTTCCGCAAAACCCGCATTGGTACGGACAACCCCGACTGCCGATCATCACGCAGCTGTATGCTCCACGAATCCCAGGTTCTTGGTGGGAGAGGACATACCGTTTCGGCCAGGGGAGCACAGAGGGCGTCGCGATTTTAGGGCGTGGTGAGAACCGCGATCTGCCGCCCATGCGCGTCAGCAGCCCCGGTATTCCCTCAGGCGGCTCTCCATTCTCCAGACGCTGCAGGAGCTCGACGAGGACATGTTCTCCCTCCCCGATGCAGACTGCGTCGAAACCCGTTTCGCCGCCCAGGATCTCATCGGCATGATGGCTTGCCACGTGATCACCGACCACCTGGTAAACCCCGGGCAGCCTGGCCTTTATTTTTCGGGCAAGACCGGCTATCCGGTCGAGCCGATCGCTGTTGTCCGAGTATCCGATCAGGTGAGGCTGATGGCCCAATATCCACTCCGAGAAGGCTTCGTCATTGAAGTGGGTCAGCCCCTGGTCGAATATGAGGACATCCCGTCCGGCCTTTTCGAGCGATGAAGCCAGGTAAGCGATTCCGAGGTCTTCGCTGTTCCTCGGCATTCCGGACTGCTCCCATGGGGCGGGAGGCTGCCGCAGGATGACAAGCGCGGTTTTCAGTATGCTAGGCGATGATGAAGTGCTCATCTGCCTGTTTCAACACCTGATGCCAAAGCTGGCACTCTTGACCCGGTCGCAGACGACCCTCGCCTTCCCGGCAGCTTCCCGGGCTCGATCAGGGCTCACATGGAGATTGACAAAGTCCGTGAACAATTCTCGGTAGATGGCTGCAATTTCCGCCTGCAGCTGATCCGCTTCCTGCCGTCCCGCCGCCCCGGAAGTCCACAACCGAACCTCGAGCCGGTCTATTTCGCCGTCGAGTTGGACGAAGGAAGGATAGATGCGTTCAACGAGATCCGCTATTTCTCCCACCTCTCGTGAAGCCGTCACATATTTTTGGGGAAGCCAGCGAGGCTCCACCTTTCGCAGCAATCCGGCATTCTTGATGAGTTCATAAATGGGGTAGTGGCAGTAGAGGTTCAGTTTGTTCGCAAAGCTTCGCACCAGATGATCGGAGCGAATCCGGTGCAGGTAGTCGATGTTATGGAGCAGTTCGTCTCGAGTGGCAAAGGGATGGAAGCAGATGAAGCCGATGCGTGGAAGCACGCCGAAGCTGCGCAGAAAATCAATGCATTCCACAATGCTCTCGGGCGTGACACCGCCTTTGTTGAAAAGCTTGAGCGTTGGACGAAACCCGTTTTCCACGCCGATGAACAGGGACCGTATGCCGGCTTCCTTCAGTGCCAGGAGCAGCTCAGCGTCTTGTGGAATTCTGAAAAAATCCGGTCGGCTGGACAAAAGGAACGAGACCTTGAGGTTGCGTTTCAGAATCTCATCACAAAACGCGAGGATTCTTTGCCTGCTCTGCGGGCTCGGCGGGCCCATCCAGTTGCTATCAACGAATGTAAATGACCGGATGCCGTACTCGGTCACAATCGATTCCATCTCATCCACGATTTCCACGGGGTCTCTGCCGCGCCATACGCGCCCTTTCCCCAAATCCTCAAAGGGGCGTGTTCCGCAAAACGAACAGGCCCCGATGCAGCCCCGGCTGCCCAGGATCATGGCATCGGCGTCCCTTCTTTCCTCCGCTGTGCGAGACGGCAGAAAATAGCGCTTGGCCTTGGGAAGGCCGCTGAGATCTTCGATCTTGTCTCTCGGTGTGTAGGCTGTTCGGCCCGATCTATTGGTCAGCAAGCCAGGAATGCCGTCCAGTGCCTGGCCCTTTGCGAGCTTGTCCACGACTTCCAGGAGGGTTGCCTCGCCTTCTCCGATGCAGACCGCGTCAAAAGGCATGGCGGCTTCCACAAAATCATCGGCGTAGTGGCTTGGGATGATGTCTCCGAGCAGGAGTACCGCGTTTGTCAGCGCTTTACGGCACCTCCCGGCCACCTTGAGCATTCGCAGGATGGTGTTGTTGCTTTCCGTGAATCCGATGAGGTCCGGTTGGAATGCGACGACGGCGTCCGCTATCTCGCTGTCCGTTGCATTTCCGATTGCCTGGTCAAAAATGACCGTTTCATGGTCAAGGTTTTCCAGGACCGCCGAGAGACAGCTCACCCCCAGATCCTCGGTCCATACCTTGGACTTCGGGTCTTCTCCCTTCTGAAGCGAGGGACGCAGTGAGACGATCGCGATTTTCATCATTTACTCCCTGGAGCGTTTCGAAACGGCAATGCATGGCGGGCGTCCAAGGGAAGAACCGACTTGCCCCGGATGCATCCGCCCTGGCATTGCCTTTCAAGCCAAAAGCCGCAGGTCGCACAGTTGTCGTGCATCGGCTGTGTCCACCGGAGCTGCTCGAGGGCCGGGTGATTCTGAAGCCGGAGATCGAGTGAATCAGGCCGGAGATCGAGCAGGGAAGACTGCAGCAGCCCCGGATACGGGCAGCAGCCTACGGAGAGATCCGGGCTCACGAGAGGGAAAGGGGTGCAGACACCGCGAAGTCCGTATGCGCGAAGAGCATCCCGCTCCTGCTCCTCAAACATACAGAGAGGCAGAGGACAATCCAGGTTGACGGATACGCCAAGAGAGGCAGCCAATGCGATTCCTTCCAGAATCTCGGCCCTGTAGAGCTGGTAGTCGCCAAAAGGAACGTAATCGTTCGACCGGACTAAATCCCACCGGGCGAGGTCGATTCGTAGCGCAGCTTTCCGTAAGGAGGCCGCCAGTCGCACCCTGTCCGGCAAGGTACCCGGTCTGGTGATCGTATAGGATAGGACGACCGGCACCCCCGCGTTTTGAAGGAGATCAACGGATGCAAGCGCCATGTCTTCGTGCGGGTTCGGCCGCAGGTGAACGAAGGCACCGGCCAGTAGACCGATATCGGGAAGGAGACCAAAATCAAACGATCCGTTGGTCATGAGCACGACCCGAAATCCGAGCTCTCGGGCCACTTGCCAAAACCCGGCAAATTGAGGATGCTGGGTCGGCTCGCCGCCGGTGATCTTGATCTCACGGTGACCGGCGCGACGAAGCCACTGAAGCGCCCGCGTAAAGGCCTCCAGCCGCATGTCCGGAAGTCGAAAGGCGCGCTCAGAGCGCTGAAAACAATAGCTGCATCCCTTGGAGCACTCATACGTGACGGCAAATGTGACGATCATTCCCGTTTCATTCACTCCCCGAATGGCTTGGGTCTGCAATCTCTCTTCCGATTCGCGGCAAGGCAGCCTTCGGGATCCAGATGGGCAAAAGGTCTGAAAAGCACACGGTCCTTTTCGCTTAGGTGATGGCTCCTCGGTATGCCGGGACAGACCCGGCGGAGAGAGCATCTCCGGCAAAGATCGAGATAATAGCGATGGAATTCGAATTTCGGCTTTCTCCGATTCGGTCCGCCGCCTTCGCCTGCTATCAGTGTCTCCCGTTCTTCTTCTCGCAGCTCGAGTGCGTCCATGAAAAAAGGATCCAGAACGCATAACGGGAAAAGAGACGTGCAACAGGGCAAGTTGAGGCATGTCGCCCTGATCAATGCCTTTTCCAGCCAGGGCTTCAGCTTCCGATAGGGAGCATGGAGCTCCGGGCTCATCAAGACACGGGTGGTTGTGAAGAGGTCGCTGAGCTGCAGGCGGACGCGAGCGGAAAACCGGGTCGCGATGAAGTCAACATGGTCTTCCAGCCTCTGGTAATTGACCGCTGACACCACGGTGTTGATCAAGACTTCAATCCCGTGGCTCAACAAGTTGTCAACTCCCTGAAGGGATTCCTCGAAGGCTTTTCCCACTCCCACAACCGACTCGTGTGTCGGGGCATCCGGTCCGTGAACGCTGACCAGGGCCGCATCCAGACCTGCTTTGGCCAGCGCATCCGTGTACTTGTCATCCCGCATGCGACGACCGTTGGAAAAGACCGTGACGCGCCCATAGCCAATGTCCTTCGCATGAGCGATCAAATCCTCCAACCCTCGATAACCGGTGGGCTCACCGCCTGAAAAGACAAGAGCGTCGGCGCCGTCCGATCTCATCCGCTCCAATAGGGCGCGTGCATCGGTCAGCGAGAGCCCGGAGTCTGTTGAGGAGGTTTCAGCACAAAACAGGCAACGGTTCCGGCACGTATCGAGAAGTTTGAGGATTCCAGCAGGTTTACTCATACGGTTTGGTCTGTCTTGAGCTATTCTCCCCCGCTCCTTTCGTATCGACGCCTAACAAGCGCAGCCGGTCGCCTGCATGTAAAGCCAGGCGCCAATCGAGGGCGCGGCAAACGTCCTGTTCACCCAGAAATTGCCGTTGGAAGCGATCTGGCTCCTTGCGCCTTCATGCTCCAGAAAGAATTCCAGCTGCCGAGCCAGCTCCATGCCTGAGCCAAAGGTGCCGAAATGCTCATTCGCTATCGGCGTCCACGCGTTGGGGAGCCATCTCGGCGATTGCGAAAGGACCAGGCAGCCCGCCATCAACCCTTCATAGAGCCTCCTGGTTTGCGCGGCATGCCCCCACAGGTCGATGCAGATCTTCGATTGCCGGAGAATCTCGACATACTCTGCCTGACTCGGGCGATCGAGATCACCTGGCTCGGAAACATAGAGGGCGACTTTCACCGTTTCAGCATGCCTCCCGGACCAGTCTTCGAGCAGTCGCACAATCGCCTTTCTCGACGCGTGCGTGGTTTGAGATCCCAAGAAACAGACATCGATCGGTCTGGGAAGCGCATGCTCGGCCGAAGCCGGTCCTGTGGCCGATAAGCCCCAATGCAAATAGGGGGCAGGCTCCACCGTGCCCCCGAGAGGAAACTCCCTGTAGATCGCACCCTTCAAATACCTGCATGACGCGGAGGCAAGACCGTCGCATTTTCCCGCTTCATCGGCCATGTCCAGGTAAACGGGCGGCGTGCCCTCCAGCAGGTCGAGGGCAGCGCATACGTCATGCCTCCACCGAAGATCGGAGCTGTTGGACGCTTGGACAATGATGCCGCCGACCTGGGTCGTTTCGAAACGAGCTCGAGCCTCAGCCAAATCGCGGAATACCAATGGATGAGTGGACCACGGCGGTTTCACAAACGGGTTGGCAAGATAGCGTGACAGCAGGGCGGAAAAATCCCCTCCGTAAACGACAAACGCACATTGTTCATGAAACGACAGCATCGCATGGAGAGCGATCAGGCTCTCGGGGGTGCTCCCGTTTGCCAGGTAGACCATAACGGGCTTCAGGCTTGGGGCAGCTCCCTCGAGACCTGTTTGACGGACGTCCTCTGTTACCTTGGCCAAGGCATTACCACCCCTGTTAGGGCTTACTTAACCCCACCCCAGGCGTTGGGATAGGTATACTGGGCGGCAAAATCGTTACAACATTGACCCTGCATGTCAGAAGCCTGATCGAAGGGGGCAAAGAACTGATTCACGACAATGGTCTGCGGCTCACCGCCAGCGCCGCTGGGGGCACTGGAAGCCTGACGGCAGTTTGCAACGTCGGCGGGTGATATCCGGTATTTTTCCAGCTCCGAATCAGGGATCGAGAAGAAACCGCCTTTGAGATCGCGAAAGATGGCCATTGGACTGACTCCTTTCCTTATTTGCCGCCCCAGGCATTGGGATAGGTATATTGAGCGGCAAAATCATTACGGCTTTCGAATTGGATGTTGGGGTCCTTCACCGGCGTGAAGAACTGGTTCACGATAATGCGGGGGGATCCAGTAACGGTCCGAGGAGAGGGATCGGCTTCTCCAATTTCCGTCCCGCTCACTTGCTCCGTCTTCAGCCGGGCTACCAGCTCATCGGGGGATATCCGGTACATTTCGAGGACGTCCTCCGGGATTGAAAAGAAACCGCCTTTCAGATCACGGAATTTTGCCATGGGTAGCTCCTCCATTGGTTGAAGTTCCCGTTTCAACGAGCTTGGTCTCGCCATCGACATTCTTGGAAATCGCTTTCAAGATGGTTTTTACCTCAAAAACCGAAATACCGGGGAACGCTTCGAGAAGCAAGGCTATTAAGCCGGTAACGTTCGCGGAGGCAAAGCTTGTACCGGAAACCCTCACAGTCTCTCCCGAGGATGTGGGGGCAGGGATTCGCATCCCATGCGCCACGTATTCCACCTGCGAGCCCTTTCGATACTGGATGTCGTAAACGCTTTCGAAAGTCCCGCAGTCCACGCCGATCACAGAAGGAAAAGCAGCCGGGTAACTCATATGCCCCGAGTTCTCCAAGGGTGCCACCAAAATGGCATTCTGCCGATAAGCCAGCTCGCAAACCCGTTTGATTTCGGCCGCACTCGCCTCCGACCGGGTGCTCACCCCCACATAGATAAGCCGAATTCCCTTATCGACTGCCCAATGCAGGGCGGCGTTCAGAGCCTGGCTCGAGCACGTTCGGTTCCCGTTCAGGATCTGAATGCTGACAATCCGGGCGGCCGGAGCGATGCCGGTGATCAATCCAGCCGCGGCGGTGCCGTGGCCGCATTCATCCTCTGCCAGCTCCAAGGGGACGTCGTGAATGAGAACGTGCCCATTGCGAAGGCTGCCCGCCACGAGCGCGCGGCTGATCTTGCCGAATAAGGCAGGGTGACCGGGGTGCACACCGCTATCGACCAGCGCAACCTCCACGCCTAGCCCGGTATAGGATGAAAGCAGCCAATCAAGGGTCAGTTCGGGATTTACGATTCGCATCCAGACGTGGTCACCATCCTCGGCAATAAATGTCATCAACCGCAAACCCGGAGATCAGTGAGCTCCTTCCCTTAAAATCACAGTTGGCCTTCAACTACCAATTTTCATGCCATTTCGAATCCGCATGATCGCCGGAATATCGGCGCCGCCTCTCGAGAAGGCATCCCCCAACGCGCTCCCGGTTGAGGCGTCGGCAAAACCACCCATGCCAAGCGAGGTTGGTCTTTTGGCCTCCGGGTGGCGTGTCCGGTCCCCGACCGGATTGCATGTTTACTGGTCGAATAAGGTTGGAACCGGCCCCCGAATGGGGACCTGCGGGGCTCCAAGCTCTTTCATCTCAAAGTCACACCCGGCCTTCTTTTCCACCGTCCTCATCCGATACTGACCCTTGCTTCCCTGCTCCCCAAACCGTGACGCTCCCTGTGGCTCAACAACCAAGGAGACAATTTCATACGGGATGATGACGGAATTGGCTTCCACGTAGGGTTCCGTGATCTTGATCGTGTACCACCAGCCGGGATAGTGGCCCAGGAACACAGAGGCGACCGCCGATGTCCTGAAATCGACCTGAGGGGCTTGCTTGCCAAAAGCCCGCTCCCAAAGGGAATTCCATTCCGTCTCAGTCGTAATGACCCCGATAAAGGGGGCGGCCTGTTTTGATTCACTGCCTTCCCATTCCATCGTGGCGTCCGTCGCCGATGCTGTCCCAGCGGCAGCGACCTTGTCTTTGCCAAAGCACTCCGACACCGGCGAGTTCAGACAGACCAACACGACCATCAAGACACCCAGGACTTTAAACACGGATTTCATAAAGGCCTCTTCTTCCTCGTCGTTCTCTCGCCAGCTTGGAGCAGACGTCAAATCATCAGAACAGGTACTGGGAATAGACGATCGGGTTTCCGATGCGAAATGGCTTTTGGGGGTCAATCCCCAGCTCTTCCAACGAATAAGTGATGGGATGACGCATGGGCATCGCCTTGCAGGCATCGCGCTGCAGTCGCTTGAATGTGAGTACATCGTTTTCCAAGCCAAAACTGAAATAACTTTTGTCGCTGCAGCCGGTGCTGACAAAGACCACCGTCAGTGTCTTCGCCTTGGCATCGGTCGAAATCCCATAGATGGGCTCAACCTGTTGAGCCTGAGCCGGCATGGCAGCAGAAATCGTCACAACGGCGAGCAACATGGCGACAATGTTCATGGATGCCTCACTTAGCGGGTGTGAGCTTCGAGTCGATGAGGCTATAGGCAGCCTCAATACCAGCTTTCCCGACTATTTTGATCTTCTTGTCCACGATTCGAAAATCCGCAGCCTCGCATGACGGAATCAAAATCGAGCCGGCAGCCTCCAGCGCTGGCTCCTCATAGATGGCAACCTCCTTCCCGGCAAAGACGGTCAACTCGCAGGTGTCCCCGCTCTGCCTGATTGTCCTGGTTATCATGGCCGCATCGGGAAAAATATCGCCGTTCAGATCGCCAATGGCCAGCCTCTCGGTCTCAGCCTGGAGCGAGCCATCCCTAAAGGTGCCGTCCGCCAATTGGACTTGCCTGCCTGCCGCACTGAGGGTGACAGCCCCGTTGGTGAGAGAGTCGACAATCTTGTGCCGCTGTCTTTCGAGCATCTCGGCATTCCAGATCGGATTCGGCCTGCGAAGCCTGTTCGGGTCCAAACCGGTCAGCACTTCGGTTGGGTCGAATGCCGAAGTCTGGACAGCCCCGCTGATGTCATACAGACTCGGGTCGTAATGGGTGAGCATAAACGTGCTCAAGTCCCGCTCGAAATGCAGCGCACCGGAATAGCCGGCCGACTGCAGGAAAATCCTCTTGCCGTCAAAAAAAGCCCCGGCACCCGGATAGATGGAGGCGAGCTCCTCCGGCTTCACCTCGGCAAGGTTGCTGAAAAGAAACGGCGAAACCTCGTCGCTGCCGGGAAGGTGCACCTGGTATCCGTTGTTGAATGGCTGGCGGACACAATCGATGGCAGCGAAAAAGAGCTGCACCTCTCCCTTGCCGCCAATGGTGTTGCTGGTCCTGAGGGGATAATAGAGCTTTTTGCTCTGGAACTGAAACGCGACTGGCGCGACGGACTTGTCGCTGTTGTCGATCGTGACACAATCGAAGACGAAGAATGGAATTCCGTCCTTGACGTAATCCCGGGCCACCTGAGCAACGTGCTCCAGTTCGGGCCCCTTTTGGAGCTGTTTCCTTGCCTTGAAGAAATCTCGGACCCAGCTTTTGAAGTGCTGGGCGTCATTGATCTTCACAACGGTGACGTCGTGCGCGCCGAGCTTAGCTCTGGAGAGAACCTCGGCGACCGGTTGACTCTGAGTGCTCGGACTTCCGCCTTTGGTCTGAAAATACATGATGTACTGAAGCTTTTTGGCCTGCACCAGCTTGCCCACTTCCTGGATTGCGTTTTCAGGGGCCAGGCTCACCTTGGGCTCCGAAGGGAAGGGAATGAACCGGACAATCTCAGTCTGTTTTGACGCCTTTAGGTCGGTTTCAAGAATCAACACCTCCTCGGCACCATTGTGCAGGACGATCGCTTTTTGCGCCGGCTCCGAAACGCGCACATCAGCGCTGCTCACGTGAACGGCACCCATGTCCGCGCAAAGACGCCAGGGATAAAACAGGCTGACCAAACCAATTGTCACAACCAGACAAGCACTTGCGCCACAACGTCTGCTTCTCACTTGCCGCTCCGATATTCCATTTGTCAGACCTCTCATTCAATCACCTTTGACAAATCAGCTGTAAAAAAGTTCCGAACCGGCTCCGCGAAACCCAGCGGACTATCTGCTCAATTCCTTGCCCCTTTGGAGAAAGATCCGCTGCTCGCTTCGGCAGTGCGGCAAGGTCACCACGCCGAAGGTAATCGATAGCAACAAGAGTATTATCGCAATGATACGCAGCGTTCCTCGTCCCGCCAAGGCAGGGATTGCCGCTGCCAGTGCCGCCAGGACGAGGAGCAGGAAGCCTGCCGATGGGGACAGGACAATCAGCCCGGTCAAAAGGAAAAACAAAGAGAGAACAACAATGCTACACAGCGATCTGGCCTTCAATGAGCCCCCGTCGACTCGGGTTCCGCGCTGATCAACCGTTTCCGAAGAGTCCGGATCATCTCGCTTTATGGATCCCTTTGCAAGCGATCTTAGACACACCGATGTCACAGCACCTGAGCACACTATTTGGGGGACAGAACTGCTTGTGCGGGAAAAAGAAGATAAAGCCTCACTGCATGAGTACAACAGACTGCCGACACACGATCGTGTCCACTGAAAATGAGTCGCTTGGAAGAGCGTCTTCAACCGGTCCATGCACCCCTCCAGGGCCACTTCATCCAGACCGTTGAAACACTCGATGGTCGGAGGAGCATCCGATTCGGGGAGGAGAGCCTATCTGTGGTGGACCACCACGAATTTCGCTCATGTGCTTGAGGCATGCGTCCAGAGCGTAGGCATTCCCGTGGATGTCTCCGAAAAAAAGGATGCGCATGGCCCCCTTCCCATGCCCCCGTGCGATGACGTGTGAACGCGTGCTGCAACGGGCTTCTCACTCGATCGCAGCACTCAGCTCCAGCAAGCGGTCTCGCAGGCGCGAGATCGCGTCGAGCTTCCCCGAAAGCTCGCTCAGATTTCGATCGACGTTCACTGTCCCCTCTTGCTTGAGGCTCAAGGCTTTTTCAAACGAAATCCGGATGCCTTCGAGGGTCATGTCGATCTTCTCGTTCAAGGCATGCTGGAATTCACGAACGGTCTTCTCGAGGCGCTGGACCAGGTCGTAGCGTATCCGGCCGCAGTGCCGACCGACGAGCTCCGACGCCGTCTCCAGCATCTTGTTCAAGACGACCTTCTTCGCGATGAACCGAGGCAATGCCGACGTCGCGGCGAGCTGCACCAGCTCCAGCCCAACCGGATCGTCTTTGAACATGAAATAGAACTCGCTCTTCTTGCTCAGCGGCTCGACGGCGGTGAAAGGCTTGAGCTTGAGATCGAAGATATCGCTCGTGAGCAGCAGGATCCGCTCGGTCGTTTCATTGGCTCGAGCTGCAAACCAGCCGTGGACCTCCTCGAGCTCGGACGAGATCTTTTCGGTGAGCTGCTGTCTCCAGACGGTGAACAACTCCCGGATCCTCTCGAAGAGGAACGTCTCCAGCTCTTCTCGGAGGCTCCCCCCGCCCTGACGCTCCCTGCGACGGTATTCTTCCTCGATCTCCCGCTGCAGAACGGGGATGCTTTCTTTTCGATAGGTCGTCATCTCGGTTTCCAGGAGGGAGGCGAGCTTTTTCAAGTGCCCACTCAGGAGATACTGGTTGTGCTCCCGGTCCTGGGCTACGGTTTTCATTTCTTCTTCGAAACGTGCGATTTTGGCCGTCAGCTCTTGCAGGGGAAGCTTGATCGCCTCCTGCTCGAGCTTGAAGGAGATGGTTTCATCCGAGATCAGCTTGAGCAGGCTGTTCACAACGGACTTCAAGAACACCTTGCCTTTTTCATGAACCATGAACTCCTGCAGCCGCTGCTCGAAGACGGGGAGCAGACTCTGCTCGAGCTGCGCTCCATTCCCGCCCTTCTTGGCCTCCAGCGCCCACCTCGCGGACAGGGGATAGATCTTGACCGCTCCAACGCCCAAAACCTGCTCAAGGACCCGCGCCGTGAATTCGAGCGATTCCTGACGGTCTGCGTCGCTCACTTGGTCGATCTTGTTCAGCGCGAAAAACAGCTTGTCAACAAACCCGCGGATGTCTTTCAGGAACTGGTGCTCGCTCTCCGAGAGGGGCGGGTCGGCCGAGACGATGAAGATCCCCGCATCTACGTAAGGGAGGTAGCTGTAGGCCACATCGGTGTTGTGCCGATAGACAGAGCCGACACCGGGAGTGTCGATGATGCGAACGCCACCCTTCAGGTATTCGGACGGGTAGAAGACCGTCACCTCCTTCACGCTCTTCTTGTTCTGCGGATTGCCACGCTCGGTAATATAAGACGGGAGGTCGGACAAGCTGATCCCCTCATGTCGATCGTCCAGAAATCGGACCTCGATCTTGAGCTCGGGTCCGTAGCGGAGAATCGTGACAACCGAGGTCAGGGGAACGATCGCCGTAGGAAGAATGCTCTCCCCCAGGAGAGCATTGATGAAGGTGGATTTCCCTCGCTTGAACTGGCCGAGAATGACCAGGTTGAAGGCTTCCTCGTCCAGCTTCGCCTTGACGTTCGCCAGAGACCTAGCGGTTTCATCGCGCACATACCCCGAAAGCTGTTCGATTGCTGCATGGATGTCGTCCTTCACTTGGCTGTACTGGAGCATGGGCCACCTCGCTTCGCATGAAGGTTCTGTATGGGCAGTCGTTCACATGCATTCGTCCGCGGTCCAACCTATTCACCAATATCCTGCGATCCTCTCTCCGCACATCGAGAGTGAGGTTCCCCGTGTCGACCACCGACCCTGATCTTGCCGCATTTCCTGTGCTGAGGTTTCTCGGCACGTTGCCGGCCTTGAAGGCAAAAAAAAACCTCCACCTCAGCAACTGAAGTAGAGGTCATCAGCTCGGCCCCGGGGCGGGGAGCAAAGCGGTTACGGCGAACCTCATCGCCATGCGATTGTAAGCTCATTTAGACTCAAGATGATGCTTTTGTCAACCTTCTGAACGACACAGAAGCTTGAACCGGCGTCCCCTTTCTGGTAGACATTCGATCCATAACCTTGAGAGACAACGGTGATGGAGTCCACCTTATAACCGCCGGCAATGGCTGATGACTCCTACCAGGGCAGGGACGGTTTCGTGCCCGGTGGGAGCAACCGCTGATGATGAACAGTGCTCCTGCAGGGACGAAACGCCTCCAGGGGCTTTTTTGTGTCCGCAGAGACTGGATTCAACCCGACAGTGAAGGCCTGATGGGACGAGGAGGCGCGTACGAGACGCTGTCGTCTCCTCCAGTTGGACGTCCGCACAAACATCTTCGAGGAGATGCCCCGATGACGGAAACGTGGATGCTTGCGACCCTGTGGCTGGGACTGGCGCTGCTCGCCACTCTCCTCTCCATCTGGCTCAAAATTGCGACGGCGCTCTCCGAGATTGTCGTCGGAACGGTTGCCCAGCTGATCATCGGTGCGTTGGCAGGGGGCACTGTCCTCGCGGCCAATGAGCCCTGGGTCAAGTTTCTGTCTGGCACCGGGGCCATCATTCTCACGTTCCTGGCGGGTGCCGAGCTCGACCCGGATGTTTTCAAGAAGAAATGGCAGGAGGCGACTGCGCTAGGGATGGCAGGCTTTGCCGCTCCCTTTCTTGGATGCGCGGCCATCGCGTATTACGGCCTCGGCTGGGACGCTCGGGCAAGCTGGTTGGCAGGGGTCGCTCTTTCCACAACATCCGTCGCGGTGGTTTACGCCGTCATGCTCGAAACGGGTCTCAATGCCACGACCTTCGGGAAGACGGTGTTAGCCGGTTGCTTCATCAACGACCTGGGAACGGTTCTCGCCCTTGGGCTGATCTTTTCTCCCTTCACCGTGAGGACCCTGATCTTCGTGGGCGCGAGCATCCCCGTATTCATCGCGCTTCCGTATGTAACACCCCGATTCTTCAAGCGATACGGAGGCCGTCCCTCTGAACTGGAGGCTAAATTCTTGCTGCTGTGCCTCTTCGGGATGGGAGGGCTCGCGGGGTGGGCGGAAAGTGAGGCGGTACTCCCGGCCTATATTATCGGCATGGTTCTGGCCGGAACAGTCGGGAAAGACCACGTCCTGATTCGCCGCCTGAGGACACTCACCTTCGGACTGCTCACACCTTTCTATTTCATACGGGCTGGATCGTTTGTATCGGTCCCCACCCTCATCGCGGGATATGGGGTCTTTCTGGCTCTTCTGCTTGCCAAAATGGCAACCAAGCTTGCGGCGGTCTACCCGGTAACCAGGTTCTACAAGACTCCTGGGAAGGAAGGCATGTACACGACCCTTCTCATGTCGACCGGTTTGACTTTCGGCAGCATTTCCGCTCTCTTCGGTCTCTCCCATAACATTATCAGCACGGCTCAATATTCGTTTCTAATTGCAGCCGTCGTGGCGAGTGCCGTCGTTCCCACCTTGATTGCCAATGCGTTCTATCTCCCCAGGCATCTTCTGGATGCGGGCATGGGAAGGAAGACTGTAAACGACAAGGCGGGAGCCGTCACATCTAATCCTGACGGCGCTCAGCCGGTCATGAAAGGAGAAGTGTCCTATGATCAGTAAACTCCTCGTTGCCTACGACGGGTCCAAGCAGTCGGAGAAAGCGTACCAGCTCGCCTTGGACATGGCCTCCAAATACTCGGCAAAGATGATCGTGCTCTCCGTGGCACGCCCTCCCGAGCCCCCTGTCGCCGTGGAGCTTGAGGCCGTGCTCGAAACCGCCACGGAGTACTACGAGGGACACTTCAAATGCATGAAAGAGCAGGCCGAAGCGCTGAAGATCGAAGCCTCTTATAGGGTGCGGGTCGGACATCCGGCCGAGCAAATCGTACACTTGGCCACCGAAGAAGGGGTAGATACCATCGTGATGGGGCATCGCGGGGAGAGCTTCATGCAGCGATGGCTTCTCGGCTCGGTAGCCAAGCGGGTGTTGAGCTACGCGCACTGCACGGTCGTGGTCGTTCGATAGATCGGGTGGCCATGAAGCGAAAAAGACCCAAGATCGGCAGGCGGGCTCGACGTTCCCCGGCTCGTGCTCGGGAGACCGGGCGCACTCGCCCGCTGAGCCTGGATCGAATCAAGAGCAAGCTCCTCTCGATACGACCTACGCTCGATCGACTGCGAACGTTTTTTCATGCTGATGGATGGCCGATGAAGATCCTGTTGGTAATGGCGGGGGGGAGCCTCGGAGCGCTCTCTCGGTATGGCATTTCCCTGCTTGCGGCGGCTCTTTTTGGAGCCCGGTTTCCGTGGGGCACGCTCATCGTGAATCTTTCAGGCTGTTTTCTCATCGGCTTGGCTTTCACCTTGGCCGACAGGGGGTTCTCGATCATGAGCCCCTCCGCCCGTCTTTTCTTCGTTACCGGATACCTGGGTGCGCTCACAACCTTTTCCACCTACGCCCTGGAAACCGTCAACGCCGCGCGGGCGGACAAGCAGCTTGTGACTCTCATGAACTTCCTCTCCAACAATGTCTTGGGGACGACGCTGGTTTTTGTCGGCATGTGGATCGGGCGGTTGAAATAGGGAGGGCGGTTTCGTGCTTCGATACAAGATCATCGAGATCTTTGCCAGTGAAGAGAGCCGCGTCCGCGGAAGGCCGCTTTACAGTGCCGTCGTCGAGTTGGTGAGCGGCCTCAAAATCGCCGCCAGAACGATCGTGACGCGCGGCATCGAGGGCTCTTACGAAAGTGGTGAGTTGGCCACGGGACAGATCGAGGTTCTTGCTTACAACATGCCGATCCGCATCACCATCATCCTGCCGGCTTTTGACTTCGACACCGTTCTTTCCAAGGTGGACGCGATGGTTACGGACGGCATCATCGCCGCTCGCGATGTGGACGTGATCGCGCACAAGACCCGGGGCCTTCTCCTGCCCAGGCAAACGAGGGTCCGCGAGGTCATGACCCCCGACCCCAAGAAAGTCCACACCCACACGCCTCTGGATGAAGTGGCCGGCATCCTTTTGTCATCGACGTTCACAGGGCTTCCCGTGGTCGACGGGGTCAACCGGCCGGTTGGCGTCATCGCCCAGAGCGACCTGATCTACAAAGCCGGAATGCCCATGCGGCTGGGCCTCCTGGCACAGTCGGAGCGAGAGAAGATCGGGGCGGTTCTCGATGTTTTGGCCAAGAAGCGGGCTGAAGACGTCATGACCGAGCCCGCCGTTATCATCCGGGAGGACAGACTGGTCACGGAAGCGGTCGAGCGCATGATTAGCAAAGGGGTCAAGCGGCTTCCGGTGGTCGACGGGGAAGGCAAGCTGGTCGGGATCCTCTCACGGGTGGACGTATTTTACTCGGCGATGCGGGAATGTCCGAACTGGCACGCCTTCGAGAAACAGAACGTTCATGTCGAAGGGATGAAGCACGTCTCCGACATCATGCGCCGGGACGCGCACACCGTCGCTCCCGACACGCCAATCGAAGAAGTGATCCGCACGATTGACTGCAACGACATTCAACGGGTTTGTGTTGTGGACGAGGCCGGACGGTTTCTTGGCCTGATCTCGGACCGCGACCTCCTCATCGCCTTCTCCGACCGCCATCCCGGAATATGGGACTATTTCGCGGGCAAAATGCCCTTCACGGAACGGGGCCGGAGGAGCCGGGAATTGAGGGATCTCCTTCGCGCCCGGACGGCGGCCGAGGTCATGAATACCGATATCGTGACGATTCGAGAAGACGCCACCGTCGAGGAGGCCATCCGGCTCATGCTCGACCGGACCATCAAGCGGCTTCCGGTGGTTGACGAGAACGGCAAATTCAGGGGCATGATCAGTCGGGATTCTTTGCTGCGCGTTGGGTTTGCATCCTCGCAACGGTAATTTCGCCCGGGTTGGGCTGGGACAGGGAAGCCCCATGGCTGGATTAAGGGGCATGGCGTGCTTATTTTTGGTGCTCAGACGGGGTGATGGAGTCCACCGGAACCGCCCATTGAGGATGATGACTCCTGGCGATGCAGTGCCTAAACCGGCAGGGGCCAAGGAGCACCGTCACGTTCCTTCGCGCTCTTCCAGTGTCATCGCGGGAGGAGGCCGTTCATGGTCCATTTCTTTTGCCCCGGCTGCTGGGAGGATTTTTCAGAGGACTTTGTCTTCTGTCCCGCGTGTGGCCTCAACATTCATGCGTTCTGGGATTCTCTGGACCGCGTTGAAAAGCTTGTCCTTGCCCTGCACCATCCCGAGCCGAGCACACCTGTCCGTGCCGCGTGGCTTCTCGGAAAGACCGAAGATCCGCGCGCGTTGAAAGCCCTTACCGAGCTCCTGCAAGAAACAAGGGACGTCTATCTCGCCCTGGCCGCCGTAAGAGCCCTGGGGGATTCACGGGCTCCCGAGGCCATCGCGTTTTTGAAGACCCTCAGAACCCACCCGGCGGCAACGATTCGGCGTGCGGTCGAGAGGGTCCTGGTCGAAGCGGAAAGGGTCGCTGCAGTGAACGAGCCACAACTGAAAAAGGAGGCTGTATGAGGAGCATGATTGCAAACGTTCGCGCCCTCGAAATTCTGGATTCTCGCGGTAACCCCACCGTTCGTGTCTTCGTCGATCTGGACGACGGCGTGACGGCGGCCGCGTCGGTGCCTTCGGGGGCCTCGACCGGGGAGAACGAGGCCATCGAGCTGCGCGACGGAGAGAAGATTCGTTATGGTGGAAAAGGCGTGCTGAAAGCGGTTTCCAACGTGAACGACATCATCGCACCCCGGGTGATTGGAATGGATCCGACGCACCAAGGTGAGATCGACCGGGTCATGATCGAGCTGGACGGGACGGCGAACAAGGGAAAGCTCGGCGCCAACGCCATCCTGGGTGTCTCCATGGCTGTGGCAAGGGCTGCCGCCGCTGCCGCTGATCTTCCCCTGTACCAGTATCTCGGAGGACCAGGGGCCCTTCGCATCCCCATGCCCATGATGAACATCTTGAATGGCGGCAAGCACGCGGACAACAGCGTCGATTTCCAGGAGTTCATGGTGATGCCCATCGGGGCCCCGACCTTTCGGGAAGCGCTTCGATACGGGGCGGAAACGTTTCACACTCTCAAGTCCATCCTCAAGAAGAAAGGGTATGCCACGAGCGTCGGCGACGAAGGCGGCTTTGCACCGAATCTCAAGAGCAACGACGAAGCCTGCGAAGTCATCATCGAAGCCATCCAAGCGGCGGGCTACGCTCCCGGCAAGGACATCGCCATCGCTCTCGATCCGGCTGCGAGCTCCTTTTTCGAGGACGGGTCGTACAACCTGAGCAAATCCGGCCAGGGCAGGAAAACAAGCGCGGCCATGACCGATCTTTACCGATCCTGGATCGAGAAATACCCCATCGTCTCCATCGAAGACGGTCTCGCCGAAGACGACTGGGAAGGCTTCCGGGAGCACACGGCAGCGCTGGGCGACAAGATTCAAATCGTGGGCGACGACAACTACGTGACGAACACGCGCTTCATCGAGCGCGGCATCCGCGAGAAGAGCACCAACGCCGTGCTCATCAAGCTCAACCAGATCGGCACGGTGACGGAAACCATGGAGGCGGTCCAATTGTGCCGGCAGGCGGGATGGGGCTTTGTGATCTCCCACCGTTCGGGGGAAACGGAAGACCCTTTCATCGCCGACTTTGCGGTGGCCATGGGCGGAGGACAGCTGAAGACCGGATCGACCTCCCGCAGTGAGCGCATCGCAAAATTCAACCGGCTCCTCGAAATCGAGGCGGAGCTCGGACAGGCGGCGATTTTCGGCAACCCGCTCAAGCGTTGATCTCCGGAGACGGCGGTGACATGGAGAAACCGCACGGAAAACGGATTGGAAGCCGACATGGATCGTTATACGGACTTCGGGCACCTCAGGACCTTTGAGAAAGAGGGCGTGGATTTTCGGGTTCGCTGGCGTGTCGGAACCTCCGGAATCGCAATCCTCAGCATTCACGGGGGGGACATCGAGCCGGGGACCTCCCGCATCGCCGATGCGATCGCGGGAAATGAGCACACGTATTACGCCTTGGAGGGGCTCAAGCGATCCGGGAACAGGGAGCTCCACATCACGAGCACCCACTTTGACGAGCCCACCGCAATCGAGATCGTGTGCCGATCGGAAATCATCCTCACGGTTCATGGCTGTGCGGAAGCGGAGCCCATGGTCTACGTGGGCGGCCGCGACCAGGAATTGAGCGGACGGATTCGGGAAAATCTCAACGGGGCTGGGTTCAAAGCGGTTGAAGCCGCGCGAACCCGCTTCGTTGGGACCGATCTCGCGAACATTTGCAACCTCTGCGGCCGGGGCATGGGAGTTCAGCTGGAAATCAGCAGGGGACTCCGGTCTTTGATCTTGGAGGATCCGGGGAGGCTGCTCTCCCGGTTTGCCCAGGCTGTCCGGGAGGCCCTTGAGCCCTTCACGATGCCGGCAGAGGAGTGGCCGGCTCTGCAAGGCGGCGAGGAGTTGTAAGGCGGCACCGGTTGAAGAGCGTCTTGCAGTGACAGTATGGAGGCGCTTGCGATCGTCGGAGGAGCGTGACCATGAATCCGGTATTTCCCGACCTGAGTGAAACCTACAGGCGCAGGCTCGCAACCACGCTCACGCATCTGGATAAGACCATGTGCGAATTCGAGCAATTGGCCATGGGGCGGGAAACCCACTCCGTTCTCTATTCGGAAAGCAACCGCCTTTCCGCCGCGCAATGCGAAACGATCATCAAGGAAGCCTCGGCCGTCCGAGACAGGCTAAAACAATTGAAAGAGGAGCTGGAGCTTCACGAAACCATTCAGAGTGTCGCCGGGCTCATCTGGAGCCAATGCTCCAGCTTGTGGGCAAGCCTGGCGGAAATAGACGCTAGGCGCTTGAAGGGATATGGGGAAGCCCCAGCTGGCTTCACGGGTTATTGGGACCCCAAGCTTTCGGATCTAGGAGAGCACGTGAAGCGCATCCTGAACATCTTCCGACAGGATGGGGGAGAGACGTGATCTCGTGCTCTATCGGACGGCTTCACAAGGTGGCACGGCCATGACGGATACTGCGGCGGGACTGTCACAAGGCAAGGAGCACACGCGCTCCAAGCAGTTCATCGCCCATGAGGTGCGCTCCCTTTCGGAGTTTCTCAAACAGCACCTTGGAGAGCGGGAGGCGGAGGCCTGTCGGAATCTGATGGCAAAGCTGGTCGAGGACCGCTTCACCCTTGCAGTGGTTGGCCAGTACAAACGCGGCAAGAGCACGCTCATGAACGCCGTCATCGGCAAGAATCTGCTGCCCAGCGGCGTGCTGCCGCTCACATCGGCGATCACGGTGCTTAAGTACGGCCCGAGAGAGCGCCTCACCCTCCTGAAGGAAGGAGCGCTGTACCCGGAGCCGGCTCCCATCGCCAACATCGCCGACTATGTGACCGAAAGGGGAAACCCGGGAAACAGGAGGCGCGTTGTCAAGGCCACCGTTGAGGTCCCCGCGCCGTTCCTTAGAAGGGGCCTCGAGCTCGTCGACACACCGGGAATTGGCTCCCACATCGAAGCCAACACGGCGACGACTTATGAATTCGTGCCCCAGAGCGACGCGGTTATTTTCGTAACAGGCGTGGACACGCCGCTGACGCGCGCGGAGATGGAGTTTCTCGGAGCCACACGCGAGCACGTCCGTAAGATCTTCTTCGTGCTCAACAAGATTGACCTTGTGAGCGAGGCGGAGCAGCAAGCCATTTTGAGCTTCATTTCGGAGACCCTCGATCGGGAAATAGGAGCCGATCACATTCGTCTCTTTCCCGTCTCGTCGGCGGTGGCACTTGAAATGAGCTTGGCGGGAAACAAGGACGGATACGAGAGCAGCGGTCTCAAAACCTTTGAGGACGCACTTTGCGACTTCTTGGCCGCTGAAAAGGACAATGTGCTTCTCGTCTCTGTAATGGACAAACTGCTGCGCTTGGTGAGCAACGCCACGCATCAGATGAGCCTGCTTAAGCTGGCGGGAGAATCCTCGCAGGAAGAGGGCAGGAAGATTCTCAAGGCCCTCGAGGCCCGGTTCGAATCACTTCGAAACGGGCGAAGGGATTCTCTGGACGAAGTGTGCGGCCGCACCATCCCCTGGGTGAAAGAGAGGATCGAAGCCGACATAAGGTCGTTTCGAGAGGCCGAACGTCGAAAGACGGTCGATCGGCTGAAAAAGAGCCTTTCCCAATTGCGATGGAAGCCGAGCCTGTTCGCCGCACGGGAAGTCGCCGGGCGAGAGCTGAAGCGGATCCGAGACGATCTTGTCCACGCGACGACGGAGCTCGTGGAGCATCTCGACCCCCAGGCCGTCGATGTGCTGCGCCAGGAATCCCTGAGCGTCTTGCGAGAGCTTCAGAAGATTCGCGTTGATTCCTTGAGAACCAAGCGACCCACGTTCTCAGCACGTTTCAGTACATTGACAAGCTCTTCTCGGACATCGAGCAAGTCCTGTCGGCGACGCGCTCCCCGACGTTTTTCAAGCCCTATTTCCCTGACCTGTCGCCGATGCAGCAGGCCGCCTTGCTTGAAGGCATCGCCGAATTCAGGGAAATGATGCGAAAGATCCTCGAGAAGTTGGAAATCAGCCCGCCCCAACCCCATGTCGGCGCTCTTCGTGCGGTACTCACGGCGATCACGTTTGCGGATATCGCGCTGGAGGAGCTCGGCACAAAATACATGAAAGGCTATGGTGCGGTTTCCCGAGACGCCTCTCTCGGGCTCGATGAGCTCGTTCGAGATCTGCGAGCCTCGATGGCTCGGCTGAAGCACCTGGCTTCCGGTGAAACCGCTGAGGAAAGGTTCCCCAACGAAGGGATGCTGCTCTCGGAAAAGAAAGACAGGCTTTATTGGGAGGAGTCGTGATGAAGGCCGCGATCAAACGTCTTGCTCACTGCATCCGGCAGGAGGAGCCCGATGCAAGGTTTGTGTTCAACTTTTGGGACGGAGATCGGATCGCGTTCGGGGATCAGCCAGCCGTGGCCCTGACGCTGAAATCCGAAAGAAGCGCCAGAAGGATTCTGGCTGACGGCTTCTTGGGGTTCGGTGAGTCCTACATGATGGGCGACTTGGATGTGGAGGGTGATCTCTCGGAGCTGATGCGGCTCGGTTTTGCGGCGGGACTCGATCAGAAAGCCCCATCCTTGCCTGCCAGGATCCGGCTCCTTCCGAGCTGGCTGAAAGCCCGGTGCTCGGTGAGGAGAGCACCGCGGAACATTGAGCACCATTACGATCTGGGCGACGACTTTTACGCTCTCTACCTTGATTCAACCATGACCTATTCCTGCGCCTACTTCAGGAACTGCTCCGACACGTTGGAAGAGGCGCAACGGAACAAGTACGAGCATGTCGCCCGTAAGCTGATGCTCCAACCCGGCGACCTCCTTGTGGACATCGGTTGCGGCTGGGGAGGGATGCTGATCCATGCCGCTCAAAACCATGGGATCCAAGGGTTGGGAGTCACCCTCTCCCGCCGGCAGTACGAATATGCAAATCGAAAGATCGAGGAGCTGGGACTGCACCATCAGATCGAGGTGGCCCTGAAGGACTTTCGAGAGATCAGCGGACAATACGACAAGCTGGTATCCATCGGTATGTTTGAGCACGTCGGGAAAAAATGCATCCCCGATTTCATGGAGAAAGCCTCACAACTCTTGGTGCCGGAGGGAATGGGACTGCTCCACACCATCGGTAAGGAGCTCGAATCGCCCATGGATCCGTGGATCACACGGTACATCTTCCCCGGAGGCTATCTGCCGAGCTTGTCGGAAGTGGCACACCAGATGGGCAAAGCCCGGCTTTCCATCCTGGACGTCGAAAACCTGCGACTGCACTACGCTCGGACCCTTGATCACTGGATTCGAAACTTCGACCAGCATAACGAACGGGTCAAGAAAAGCTTCGGAGAGCCTTTCATGCGGATGTGGAGACTTTACTTGCACGTCTCCTCCGCGGCCTTCAAGTTCGGGGAGCTGCGTGTGTACCAATTTCTCTTCACGAATGGGTTGAGCAGCCAGCCGCCCATCACCCGTGATCACATCTACTCCGAAACGCAAGGCTGACGCCGGAAATGTAAGGGGGGCGTCCGTCGGAAGCGGTTGTAAACGGAGACTGCGGGAGCCCTGCCTCGGGTGAGCCGGCAGCCGGAACCCCGGGAGATCCGTTGAGCCACTGCTGAAGCGCCTACTTGACGGCAGGCACATTGGCACCGGCCGCTCTAATCGCCAGGCAGTCGTAGACGACGCGGTCCCCCTGGTAGAGGACTTCGCCTCGCTTGACGAGGCGCCATCCGCCTTTTTGACACATCCCCTCGGATCCGAGCTTCTCGATCAAGCCCGCCGCGGCCTCGAAATGCTCCACGAGCTGCGGATCCTGGGCGAGCACAAGGGGCTTCAATCCGGGTCCGGTGACAATCGTGAGCGGCTCGACGACAAGGTTGGCCAGGTCGGTGGCGGGAATCGAGGCGACCGTTTGCCGCGCCTGCAGCTGGATCATCCGCGCCCGCGTGTCGGGACCGGCGGTTTCCTTGGTCGAGCTGATGAGGTCAAGCAGGTGCTCGCGAACCTCGTTGAGCTCCGTGGCCGATCCGAGGCGGTCGAGGTCCGGATAGCTCGTCAAGGCCTTGGCCAGGATGGACACTTCCCGGAGAAAATGGTTCCTCTGGTTCTCGGGCACCAGGTACATGACGATGATCGAAACGGGGAGGCCATCCGACGCCCCGTAATCGATCCCCCGAGGGCTCCAGCCCACCACGCAGAGCAGATCCTCGTCAAACGGCACGCGGGCATGGGGACAGGCCCACCCTTTCCCAAGGGCCGTCCTCGTCGAGCGCTCCCGCTCCATCACCAGCCCCAGGACGTCGGTCCCCGCCGGAAGTGACGGAATCGCCTCGATGATGTGGGCCAGAAACTGGAGAGCATCGTCTTTGTTGTCGTCGGGCAGCTCGATCAGGCGGCCTTCCTGCAGGGCATCCAGCAGACTTTCCATGATCAATCACCTCCGTAACGATTGAAAAACCAGCTCTTGACCGCGTGTGTCAAAACCCCGTACGCAGCCAGGAAGCCCGCGATCCACAGCCAGTAGACGGCCGGCAGGGGCGTCATGCCCAGCGCTGCCGCAAACGGTGAATAGGGAAGCCACGCCCCGATGGCCATGATGACGAGCGTTGTCAGGGTCATGTGCAGCGATGCGCGACTCCCGATGAAAGGAACGCGCCGGGTCCGGATGATATGAACGATCAGCGTCTGGGTCAGCAGCGACTCCACGAACCATCCTGTCTGGAACAGGCTTGCAAGCGCTTCTTTCTGCTCCGCCCCCAGGAGGGGATCGGCGAAGCCGCTGCACTGGAAAAAGATCCACATGAGCGCGAACGTCGCATAGTCGAAAATCGAGCTGACCGGTCCGATGAAGATCATGAAGCGTTTCACATTACCGATGTTCCACTTGAGCGGCTTTGCGATCTGCTCTTCGTCCACGTTGTCGGTTGGAATGCCGGTCTGCGAGAAATCGTACAGAAGGTTGTTCGTCAGGATCTGCACGGGAAGCATGGGCAGGAAGGGAAAGAGATAGCTCGCGCCCAGCACGCTGAACATGTTCCCGAAGTTGGAGCTCGCCCCCATGCGGATGTATTTCACGATGTTCGCAAAGACCCGTCTCCCCTCGACGATCCCTTCTTCGAGGACCAGCAGGCTCTTTTCGAGCAGCACGATGTCCGCGGCCTCCTTGGCCACGTCAACGGCGGAATCCACGGAGATCCCGACATCGGCCGCCTTGAGCGCCGGGGCGTCGTTGATGCCGTCCCCCATGAATCCCACGACACGGCCTGCGCCGCGCAGCTCGCGAACGATCTCCTCCTTTTGCATCGGAGTCACCTTGACGAACACGTCCTCCTCGAGCACGGTCCGGCAGAATTCCTCCCCGGTCATGACCGAGAGCTCGGCCCCCGTGACGATGCGCCGTACTACAAGGCCCACGTCCCGGCACACCTTGCCGGTGACCAGCCCGTTGTCTCCGGTGACCACCTTCACGCGGACCCCTGTCTCGGTCAGGAGCCTCAAGGCTTCGGCCGCCGAATCCTTGGGCGGGTCGAAGAACGCAATGTAGCCCAGCAGAACGAGATCGCTCTCGTCCGCCACCGTATACGTCGTCCTCTCGCGGGGGAATTCGCGGTACGCGATGCCGAGCACTCGGTAACCGTCCTTGTTGAGCCGCTCGACCTCCTCGAAAAGGTCATCCCGGAGCATTTCGATCAGGGGATACACTTCATCGCCCAGCTGGTAATGGCTGCAGCAGGCGTAGATTTCCTCGACCGCCCCCTTGCAGATCAGCACATGGTCGCCTTCATAGTCCACCACGACGGACATCCTCCGGCGCTGGAAATCGAACGGCAGCTCGTCGACAAGCGTGCAGTGTGTTTCCGCGTCCAGGTCCGAATGGTCCAGGACCGCTCGATCGAGCAGATTGCGGAGGCCGGTCTGGTAGTAGCTGTTGAGGTAGGCATAGCTCAGGACGTCCTCGCTCATGTGCCCGGTGATGTCCACGTAGCGCTCCAGGATCACCCGGTCCTGGGTGAGGGTCCCCGTCTTATCCGTGCACAGGACGTCCATCGCTCCAAAATCCTGTATGGACGGGAGCCGCTTGACGATGACCTTCCGTTTGGCCATCGTCAGGGCGCCTTTGGCCAGGTTCACGGTCACGATCATCGGCAGCATTTCGGGCGTGAGCCCCACGGCGATGGACAACCCAAACAGCAGGGCTTCCACCCAGTTGCCCTTGGTTATCCCGACGATCAAGAACACCGCGCACACCATGACCAGCATGAACCGGATCATGAGCCAGGTGAAGGAGCGCACCCCCTTGTCGAAGCTCGTTTCGTCCCGCTGCTCGGTCAAACGCTGCGAGATGGCTCCGAACAAGGTCTTCGGCCCGGTGTGCACCACAACCCCGCGAGCCGTTCCGCTGGTCACGCTGCTGCCGAGAAAGCAGGCGTTCGGGAGCTCCCATGCCGTTCGATCGCCGGGTGGGGCGGCCCCCGCCCTCTTCTCCACGGCCATGGATTCCCCGGAGAGCGCCGCTTCGCTCACGAAGAAGTCCTTTGCGGTGAGCAATCGCAAATCGGCCGGCACGATCGAGCCCGCGCTCAGGATCACCACGTCACCCGGCACGACCTCCGATATCTTGACCTCGGTCTCCCTGCCGTCGCGCAAAACCCTCGTGCGGGACTGTACGCGCTTCCCCAGCGCCTCGACGGCTCGGTTCGAGCGGCGATCCAGGATGTAGGAGAGCCCGACGCTCAAGAGCACCATCATGGTCACGATCACGGCCGATTTGAGCTCTCCGATGAGGGCTGAAATCGAGCCGATAACCAGAAGCTGGACCACCAGAGGGCTCTTGCACCGTTGAGCGATGTCCGCCCAAAACCCCAGTTGCTTGGACTGGGCCAGCTCGTTGGGCCCAAATTCCTCGAGGCGCCGCTCGGCTTCCTCGGTGCTCAAGCCTCGTGAGGTTGATTGAATCGAGGCGAGGGTTTCCTGCACGGGGGATGAGCACAGGTCGACCAAGCGCCGCTCATGCTCGCTCATTTGGTGCAGGGAGTTGGGGCCGTTCGGTTGAGGCTCTGAGACCCTGGAGAGCTTCTTGAAGAGAATTCTGTTCATGGGCCACCCTTTTTCCACCGTCGCGCGCCTCAAGTGCACCGAGGAGAGTCGAGCCGCGACGGTTCGACCTCAGCCGTGAGTCCAAATGATAAACCTCGGCTGCGGATCACTTGCCTCGTAAACGTTTGGGAGGGGAAAAAGGATGGCCTCCACCGGAGGTTTTCCGGGAAGGGGTCGAAATGCCTCGTACCCTCCGCCTGCACCACGTTGTGCTCGTGGAAGAAGCGGTCGGGTGAGGAGATGATGGGAGAAAAGCCACTATCATTCGATCACGGACGCAACTTCCACTCGCTAGTGTGTGAATCGCCCCTACTGGGGGGTTGGTCTTCGTTGTCTTTCATGGCTTTCCTCCAAGAAAGGGTTTCTGGTCCGGCCACGGGCTGGCCCAATAATCCATTTTCTCGAATGATCTTCACTGCTTTCCACTCCGCGCACGCCAAATCCATCCTTTTGGCGACTAAAAAGCCCAATAAGCCCAGAATTTGTCTGTGTCAAGCGGAAAAGAGCCGGGATCTCACATGCGGTCTCTTATCCCCTTTCGAGCCCCCTGAAATCGTGCCCTCACACCAAGCAGCGCCCGCAATCGCTCGTCTTGCGCGCGCACGTGCTCTGGCTGCTGCATTCTCCGCCCAATTTCATCGTCGATCTCACGGGCGGTTTCATCCTCCAGCGCGATCAGCACGTCCGCGATGTCTTGCTGCAAGTGCCACGGAGCCACAGACAGAAGCCCCACGAGGTTATGAGCGATCGTGCCCCGTTCCTCCTTGGAGGCGATATCCGCTCCCAGCTTCGCAGCCGGCACGACCAGCTCGGCGTCGGACTCCAAGATCAGGCGCCGCAAGCGGTGCCAATGGCCTGAGGCCATTCCGATCTCATTCAACAGCCTCAGGGCGCTGCGGCGCCGCTCGAGGCTGGAGGGGCTTTCTTGGGACGGGCTCGGCAAGGGCCTCACCGCGGAGCGCACCAGCGCATCGCATGAGGCTTTGCCCAGTTTTCGAAAGGCCTCCTCCGCGGCCGGACGGTAAAAGTCATCTTCCAGGGCGCGCTCGAAATAGGGAATGGCCTCGAGACGCCTAAATTCCGCCAAGGCTGCAATGAGCCCGCTCAGCATTCGGTGCTCGGAGAGGCTCAGCAGGGACTGAAACGTCGACTCATCCGGCCAGGATGCAAGGGAGCGCGCCGCACCGCTTTCAACCGCCTCCTCGCCGAAGCGGTCCTCGGGGTCGGGAATCTTCCGCTCTTGAAACAGGTACTCCAGAAGGACCTCCTTAGCCCCGAGGCGCGCTAAAGCCTCGACGGCCCAAAACCGGGGCTGAAAGATCTTGCGCGGCTTTCCTTCCAACAAGAACCAGCGCAGGGGCTCAATGGCCGCAGCCCCATGCTTGATGAGACGCGTGGCCGCGTCTTCGCCCCTGTTCAAGGAATCCAGCTCGTCGATGAGTCGACAAATCTCTCTCTTTTCATCCATCCTGTACTCTTTCCAGATTGGATCCCAAAGATACCTCACCCCTTCGACCGTGTCGTGAAGACAGACGGCCGGGTCCCAACGTGTCGAACAGGTGCTTCTCGGGAGCATCGCCGCGCGTTCATCGTCACGCTATCGGCTTGACACATCCGGCTTCCCGCTCCTAAATTAACTTCTGAGCGATGAGGCTCGCTTGGCATCAAAAGCCGCCATTCGGCTGATAGCCTCTACTGCACCCACGAGCTGCAGTAGAGGCTTTTTTTATGGAATGTGAGTGGACCTCTTAGACGACTTTGAGCGCTGCTTCTAGAAATCCCGGGGAGCGGCCAAGCGCAGCGCACACCGTTGAAGAAGGCGGAACACCATGAGCTTACCGAGCATTCTCTTTGCTCAACCGGAAGATCGACTGGCGGAGCAGCAGCCCGAGGCATCGACCTTTCTTGTGGATTTGCATCTCGATCAAATCGTGGCCGCCTTGACAAAGGGGAGAGAAGAATACCATCTGGAGCCGTTCTATCACCTGCCCTTGAGCACGACCGCGGCGATCGAATACCGGCAATCCGTGATGCAAGACCTTGAAAGTGCAGCTCTCCTTGACAGCGTTAAAGCCCTCGCGCAGAGGATGCGCGCCGTGCGCGGGCACCTGGCCCATGCATCGGAGAAGCTCTATTACAAGTACCAGAAGGAGTCATGGCTTCTGGACGCCGTCGAGATCTACTGCGATGCGGTCATGGACTTTTCGAGCGCGCTTTCGAGCGCGACGCTCGAATCACGCGGCTTCGGCGACTTTCGCGAATACCTCGCCGCCTATGTCGCCTCCGACGGTTTCACCAGCCTTCTGGCGGAGACCAAGACACTCAAGGCAGACCTGGCCGAGGTGCGCTACTGCATCCTCATCAAAGGCGACCGCGTCACGGTTCGCAACTATGAGCTCGAGCCCGACTACAGCGGCATCGTTGAGGCAACCTTTGAGAAATTCAAACAGGGAGCCGTCAAGGACTACCTCGTCCGGTATTCCGATCGGGGGGACATGAACCATATAGAAGCCCTGATCCTGGAATTCGTGGCACGGCTCTTTCCCGACGTCTTTTCGAGGCTCGACGACTATTCTACCCGAAATACCGGCTTCCTGGACGACGCACTGGTCGCCTTTGACCGGGAAGTTCAATTCTACCTGGCTTTTTTCGAGGTCACCGCCAAGCTCAAACAAGCGGGACTGAAATTTTGTTATCCCCGCATCTCAACGACTTCGAAGGAAGTCTACGACTACGAGGGCTTTGATCTCGCGCCGGCCCGCAAGCTTGTTGACGAGAATTCAGCCGTTGTGCCCATCAATTTCCACCTGAAAGGCCGCGAGCGCATCATGGTCGTTACAGGTCCCAACCAGGGCGGCAAAACGACCTTCGCCCGCACCTTCGGGCAGCTGCATTACCTGGCCCGGATCGGTCTTCCCGTTCCGGGCCGAGAAGCCCGGCTTTTCCTCTATGACAACCTCTTCACCCACTTTGAGCGAGAGGAAGACATCCATAACCTGCGGGGCAAGCTGCAGGATGACTTGGTCAGGATCCACCAGATCCTCGACCGGATGACCTCGAACAGTATTGTCGTGATGAACGAGATCTTCACCTCCACGACCCTGCGCGACGCCATTTTCTTGAGCAAAAAGGTGATGGAGGCGATCGCGGAGCTTGACCTGCTCTGTGTTTGGGTCACCTTCGTCGAGGAGATGGCCTCCTATGGCGAGCAAAGCGTCTCCATGGCGAGCACGATCGTTCCCGGAAACCCGACATTGCGAACCTTCAAGATTCTGAGGAAGCCCGCGGACGGGCTTTCCTATGCCATGTCCATCGCCGAACGACACGGACTGACCTACGAAGCCCTCATGGAGCGCATTCCGCTATGAAAGCATTCCTCCTCTATAGGGACCAGGATTTCGACCTTGGGCGGACGTTGCCTCGCAGCGAGAAGGCTCTGACCCAGGACCTGGCCTTGGACACGCTGTTCAACGGCATGGCCCGGGGGGACGGTTTTCTATTCGAAGTGGTGAGAAAGGTTGTGCTCTCCAGCCTCACCGATCCCGACGCGATCGTGTACCGCCAGGACATACTCCGCGATTGCCTGAGACACGAGGCGATCGTCAGGGGCTTGTACGATCTCGCAACCGAGGCGATCGATCGAGAGAAAAAGGAGCATTGGAGCTTCTTCGCCCGCTATCCCAGCGGAATCCTCCATCGAGCGGTGGATGTGCTGCAGTTGTTCGTGGGTATGCTCAGGAGGCTCAGGGCCGTCGGCGATCAGCATGGTGAGGCGTTTGAATCCGAGGGGTTCAGACGGTTCTTTCAGATGCTCAAGGATGAGCTGGCTGACGAGTACTTCGCGGAGATCGAAGAGCACCTGCAGTTGCTGAAATTCCGTGGAGGTGTGCTGATCAGTGCCCGGTTGGGAAAAGGCAGCACGGGGATCCAGTACGTCCTCCGCAAGCCCAATCACGCCAAGCGGGGTTGGATGGCTCGGATTCTCGGATCCAGAGCGGCTGGCTACACCTTCCACCTCCATCCTCGCGATGAAGGCGGCGCAAGGTTTCTATCGGAGCTGACCGATCGAGGCCTCAACCTCGTTGCCAATGCACTGGCCCAGTCCACGGATCACATTTCGAGCTTCTTTCAAATGCTGCGCCGGGAGCTGGCCTTCTATGTCGGGTGCTTGAACCTGCTCGGGGCGCTTGCTCAAAGGGAGGAGCCCGTGTGCTTTCCTGTAGCCGCTTCATCCGAGGAGCGCATGCATTCCTTTACCGGACTGTACGATGTCTGTCTCGCTTTGAGCATGGACCAGCGGGTCGTGGGCAACGACTTGCGAGCGAACGGCAAGGACCTCTTCATCGTCACCGGCGCCAATCAAGGCGGCAAATCGACCTTCCTCCGTGCCATCGGCGTCGCTCAACTGATGGCACAGGCCGGCATGTTCACACCGGCCGAGTCGTTCCACTGCAACGTGTGCGAGGGCCTGTTCACCCACTACAAGCGGGAAGAGGACACCACCATGAAGAGCGGAAAGCTCGACGAGGAGCTCGCCAGGATGAGCCATATTGTCGAAGACCTGAAGCCGAACTGCATGCTGCTGTTCAACGAGTCGTTCGCGGCGACGAACGAGCGGGAGGGGTCGGAAATTGCCCGGCAGATCACCACGGCCCTGATGGATCGGAAGATCAAGGTTTTTTTCGTCACGCATCTCTTTGAATTCGCACGTGGGCTCCACGAAAAGCAGCTGTCGAATGCCGTCTTCCTCCGCGCTGAACGGCGGGACGACGGGGAGCGAACCTTCCGGTTGGTCGAGGGAGAGCCCCTGCAAACCAGTTATGGAGAGGACCTGTATGAAAGGGTTTTTGCGGGAGTCCAAAGCTCAGAGGGGATGTAGTGCCATGAATATCCGGCGGCTTGTTCTCGATGTGGACAAGGCAATCGCGCGTCCGTCGCTTATCGAGCTCGCACAAGCGATTTGCTCGTGCCCTGGCGTGGAAGGCGCCAATATAACCGTGACGGAAATCGATGTCGAAACGGTGGGGACGAACATCACCATTGAAGGACAAGCACTCGATTACGACGTGATCCAGCGAGCGATCGAATCGGTCGGAGCAGTGGTCCACAGCGTCGGTCAGATCGTGTGTGGAGACCGACTGATAGAGGAAGTGAAGCGAATGAGATGAATCCTCTTGCCTGGCTCATGAAGCCCAAGAATCGCCTCGATCTTGTAGCGGGACTGTGTGACGGAATTCTTTCCGCGCTGATTCTCGCAGCCGGCAGAATTCTGAATCCCGGCCAGCCAATGAGCTCGAGTCTGGCATTCCGAGTCGCCGCTGCTGCGGCCGTCTCGGGGGCCTTCATCTTTTTCGTCGCGCATTACGCGGAGCTCCGCGGTGAGCTGGTGCTGGCTGAGAAGCACTTAAATCTGCATCCGCACGGCGAGCTTGTGACTTCAAGGCTTGGCCATGTGATCCTATGGGAAGCAACGGAGGAAGCCCTCATCGCAAGTGCATGCAGCTTCTGTGGAGCCCTGCCGCCCCTACTATTCGGAGTCTTTCTACCCGGCCCCCCGTGGCTCGCGGTCGCGGTCGCTCTATTCGCGCTGGCCTTGCTCGGAATCTTTCTTGCCCGCACCGTCCACGGGAGTCCATTCAGCTGGGCAGCCGGTCTCACACTGGGAGGCGCAGTCTTGACCGGAGTGGGCGCGAAGCTCCACATCATTTGATTGCGGCTCAGCGGCGAAGGTTCTTCGGACCGAGCCTCACGATCCGGCCGCAAATCGACCGCCGTAATCGAACCGAGCCCACCGGTCCCCCCCCGACTCACCCGTCCACGGATGTCTTGGCTTCCCTTCTGACCAGGTAAAGCAGCGGCACCGAGATCAACTGCGCAACCATGGAGAACCCAATCAGGAGGGGAATGGAAACGTCGTAGCACACCCCCATCAGTGCACTGCCGGCGAACCAGAACACGCCGTAACCGGTGTTGAAAATCCCGTAGGCCGTCCCGCGCTTTTCGACCGAGATCATCGTCGCGATGGCCGCCCTCATGATGGATTCTTGCGCACCCATGCCGATGCCCCAGAGTGCCATACCGACGAGGCTCATGCCGAACCCTCCCAGAAACACCAACGGAGCGAAGAACGTGGAGAGGAGGACGGAGACGATGAGAACTTGCAATCCCTTGCGGTCAAAGAATCGCCCGAATATTAGGGCGGCAACGGCATCCACCCCCATGGCCACCGCATAGAAGACCGGCGTCCAGTCCGTTGATACCGTCGAGGCCTTTTGAAAATGGTAGGCGATCAGAGGAAAATCCGCATACCCTGCGGCGTTCAGCGCCATTGCCGCCATGTAGACCCAAAAGACCCGTGGAAGCCCCTTCGCTTGCAGCGGGGGAGCCGTGGACTATAAGTCTCGGGGGCTGGGGTAAAGATGGCGGGCCGCCAGCAGCACGCCGATGGTGAGGATTGCCGGGATCAGCAGGACGGCAAACGATGTCTGATAGGACCCTTTGAAATAGAGCACGGCGGCCACAATCAAGGGGCCGAGCATGGCGCCGATTTGGTCCATGGCCTCATGCAAGCCGAAGCCCCACCCCCGGCCGACCTCGAGGGTGGCGTGGGAGAGCATGGCGTCCCGCGTCGGGTTTCGAATCGCCTTTCCCGCCCGCTCGGCAACGATCAGCAATGCGGCGGTTTCCCATCGGCCGGCCAGCGCCAAAAGGGGCACCGCGAGCATATTGACGAGGTAACCGATCACGGTGATGGTCCAGTACCTCCCGGTCCGATCGCTGATGTAGCCGGAGGGAAGACGCAGGAGATAGCCAACCAGCTCACCGAATCCCGCAACGAATCCGACGACCGTGCCGCTGGCTCCCAGAAAGGCCATGAACGGCCCCGTGATGCTGCGCGCGCCTTCATGAGTCATGTCCGCAAGGAGGCTCACCACCCCCATCAGGATGACGAACATCATCGCGGATCGGCCATGATTGGCTGTCTTGGAATGAGGTGATCCGTCCATGGCGAATATACTCCTATTTAAATGCGTCGCTTGCACTGCCTTCAATGGTGCATGCATCGGAAGTCAGCTTGGGAACGACAAGAAACATGCCCAAGGCTGCCAGAATACCTACCACGCCGCCGAAGTAGAAGGGCGCTTCAGGACCGATCATCTTCCACAGGAAACCTCCGATCAGAGATGCCGGAAGCAGCCCGATTCCCACCAGGGTCGCGTGAATCCCCAGCATGGTGGCCCGACTCTCTCCGGGACAGAGCTCGGAGACCAGTGCCTTTTCGACTCCTTCCGTCAACCCGCTGTAAAGTCCGTAGACGCCGAAGAGCATCCAGACATGCAGCCCTTGAGTGGCAAGCGAAAAGCCAAGGTAGACGAGGCCGTAGAACAGATACCCCAAAACGAGCACGTTTCGCCTGCCGATGGTGTCCGAGAGCCTGCCCGCTGGATAGGCGCTTAAGGCGTAGACGATGTTGCACACAAGGTAGGCCAAAATCACATCCGCGGCATCGAATCCGAGGTTGTTTGCCCGCAGGAGCAGGAATTGGTTGGATGAATTCCCGAGCGTAAAGAGGAAGGCCACCAGGAAAAACGCCTTGAGGCGCGGATTGAGAGCCCGCCACCCCGCCAGGGGGTGCACTTTGACCGCTCCTTTCCGGGCTTTTTTGTCCTTGACGAAGAAGAGCAACAGGACCCCGATGATGCCTGGGATCATGGAAAGAAAAAAGATCCTTGTGTACCCACCATGGGTGGTCGTGAAAAGAAAGTACGCGATGAGGATCCCGATCACGGCTCCGAGAGTGTCCAAGGCCCTGTGCAACCCGAAGGAGTGGCCGAGCCGCCCGGCATCGGAGGCCTCGGCGATGAGGGCGTCTCTCGGGGCCGTGCGGACTCCCTTGCCGAACCGGTCCACCACCCGGCCGGCCAGCACCCATCCCCAGGACGTGGAAAGGTAGAGGAATAGCTTGCCGACGGTCGCCGAGCCATAGCCCAGGATCGCCAGGGGCTTGCGCTTCTGGATCTTGTCGGAAACATAGCCCGAATAAGTCTTGAGCAGGCTGGCGAGGCTTTCCGCGATGCCCTCGATGATGCCTACGATTGCAGGAGTCGCCCCAAGCGTGGTGGTCAGGTAGAGTGAAAGAAGCGGATAGACCATCTCGCTGCTGATGTCGGTGAAAAGACTGACCAATCCCAGTATCCAGACTGTGCTCATCGGATGTCTCTTCCTATCATGACCGCGATTCGACGCCTCATTTCACCACGAGAACCGGCTTTTCGCTGTATGCGACGACCCGTTGGGATACATTCCCCCAGAGGATTCCCTGAACAAAACCTCTCCCATGGGAGCCCATGAGAGTCATGGAGACGTCTTCTTCCGAGGCAAGCTCCTTATTTGACCTCTATCCCCCATCGCGCCCTTCCAATGGGACCCACGGTGATGCCCTTACCCTGCTTTTCGAAAGTTCGGATACAACTTATAGCGCATCTCTTTCAAGTATATAATGTAACCTTTGCTACATTTTCCACGGCGGCGTGGACCGGATGGGACATTTTCGATCGGCGCTGTGGAAGGCGGCGCGACCGAAAAGAGCCCACGGCACTCTCGAGCACGTTGCTGCTGATCTACGCCTTATGGCCTGCGAAAGAGGGAGGATCAAAAGGAATTTCCGAAGGGAAGGTCATCGTGACTTCTGGCACTCGTAAACCCTTCGGGTGAAATCGTCGAAGATCTTCTCGCACTGCCGGATCTTGTGGAGGGCTTCCTTGCGGAGGGGGGGCTTAAGAACGTCTCTTTTTTCTATCTTCCGAAGCCACTGCTTGAGCTTATCGAGCTCCTCCTCGTTTTCCTCGACCTCGGCAAAGATGAAATTCTGCCGGGCAATCTCCGATTCGATCTCCTTGAAAAAATCCTCACACTTCTCAATGACCTCTTGGTACTCCTCATTCCTTGAGCTGATGAAAGCCTCGGTGATAAGATCCTCCTGACGCTTCGCCAAAACGGTCCCGGCAATGAGAAGAGCAGATCCCTTGTACTTCTCGATTTCTTCGGTGAGTCTGCCCAGGGCCTGCGCCCGTTCGGACGAGTGGGGAAGAACCCAAACCGACTGATGGTTGACCGCGCCAAGCTTCTTCAGTTGCCTCCACGCGGAGACTCTCGCTTTTGACGGCTCAGCCGGTAAGCTATAAGAAAAAAATAACCATTTCATGACATTCCTTGCTTCCTGAGCTTCGGTCCTGCGCGTATGAAACCAGTCATGGCTCGACATCTACTCGCCGTTGCTTCCTCACAATCGAGCGGGTTTTGACATTATGCTACATGAAGAATTGACAATCGGTCAATTGCAGAATGTAGCTTCTGTTACGACAGGGGTTCGAAGGTAACAGCGCAAGACAGCCGAATGAAAAGGATCCATTGCAGGGATCGTTGTGGTAGGACCGAATTGACATGCACAATGGAAAAGACGACAGGAAGAGCTGCAAGTGGGCTCGGAACGGGCGAGCCCGTCTTGGACAGGCCCTTCTTGATGAGGCGTTTCAAGAGCTTGGCGGGTAATACTGCTTGGCCGGAATGACGCCGCGGACACCGCCTGTCGGGTCTTCCACATCACCTTCGTATCTCGGGATCAAATGGACGTGCACATGCATGATCGTCTGCCCGGAAGGAATGCCACAGTTTACCCCGACGTTATAGCCGTTTGGAGCATACTCTCGTTCAAGCAAGAGCCTGCCTTCCCAAAGAAGTGCCCGGATGGCCTGCAGCTCTTCCGGCGTGGAATCGAAGAAGTCGGCGTAATGGCGTTTGGGAATCACCAGAAGATGTCCGGGGTTGACCGGGTAGGAATCATAGATCGCGAACGCATGGGCGTTCTCCATCAGCTTGAGCGTAGCATCGCAAAACGGGCAGCCTCTTTTTTCCATGGGCTCTCTCGTGAAGGTGATCGTTTACAATCCTCAGTGCGCGTCGAATGTTTCCACGCGAGTCACCTGTCAATCCGTGGCAACCCCCGATCCACCAGGTGTTTGGCCGGCACCCAGCTCATGACAATCAAATGACTGACGATCTTAAGCTTTCCTGACATTGCCTGTCCATCGTTCACGAATCACCCAGAATCTCCCAGTTCGTTTCAAACGTCGTGTCGTGGAGTGTGTAGGCATACCCCATCATCTTCCCGATACCGGGCATCACCCCGTCCTTGATCTTCCAGTAGCAGAGATAGATCGCGGGAAGCAGACGCGGATTCCCGGTCTCCGGGTCGTCTGCTGTATTCGCCCACACCTCCCGTTTTTCCATGACACGCCACAGTGTCCCGTACTTCTTGCTGCGCACCGTTTGCCCAACCCTTGGCAGGTGCTTTCCCTTTACGACGTCATCATGTGTTTCAACCATGGCAAAACCTCCCTGGGTTCTTTTCCCCGCAGTCACTGAGGTCTCTAAGGTCTTCCTGCTTCCTCCAACTCCATGGTATCATAAGTGATGCTGGGTGCCGGCACACCGAGGAGCCCTGTCGCTGGCGCCAAGACGCATGATTCGAAGATCATGCGAGACGTCCGAGAGGGCCCCTTCACCCCAAAAAAGCAAAACCCCGCTTGGGAGATCCAACCGGGGCAGGGTGACCATCGCTTCCTCACAACTCCTACCCGACTGGTAGAAGTCATCAGCCCTCGCTCAAGGGCGGTTCAGGCAGACTTCATTGCCTCATATTTCCGATATTTGTATAGCATGAGCCGCTCACTTGGCAAATGAAATTCTGCCGAGATCAAGGAAAGGGCAAGACGGAGCTCCTCCATGTAGCCCACGCTACAAGGACACTGGATCCGATCGGATAGAATGCACTGTCGATGCTGCTTGGCTGCGCGCAGCTCGTGCAAGGGGCCTCGGCACACGCGGGATGACCGGTCCGAAGTCGACGGACATAGAGAGCAGCGAGCTATCCGACATCACGGACGAGGAGCTTGTTTCAGTCATTCCCATCGCCTTTGCCGACCAATCGCCGCCCGGTTTAACCACTGGAGAAAGATCATGGCTTCGGGATGTCTTTGCAGAGAGCTTGCGGGAGAGGCGTTGGCGCTCTCCTCCAATTGCATCGGGAGCCTTTGGGTCTTCAAGAACCTTCAGCCCGAAGAGTTGGGGGCGCTCGCCGAGCGCGCCATGCGAAAACTACACGAGCGCGGGGAGTCCATCTTCCTCCAGGGAGACAGGGCCAACACCATGTTTCTCATAAAGGCCGGGAGGGTCAAGTTAAGCAAAACCCTTGAAGACGGGATCGAAATTACCCTCGATATTCGGAAGGCCGGTGACTTCCTCGGCGAAAACATGCTGAGCGAGGAAATAGACTATCCGGTCACCGCCTGGTGCATGGAAAAGACCCTTACTTGCGGCTTTAGCAAGGCGTCTTTCGAAAAGATCGTCCTGGACTACCCGAACATCGGGCTGCAGGTCATACGGAATCTGAGCACGACGATCGCATCGCTCACGGACCGGGTGGGGAGCATGTCCCTGTCGAGCCTCGAAGACCGGCTCCACAGCGTGCTCTTAAATGTCTCGCGTGAGCACGGGGTGAGGGGGGCGAACGGCTACACGATCCAGTTCCCACTCACCCACGAAGACCTAAGTTTCCTCACCGGATCGCACCGGGTCAGCATTACCCGTGCGATGAAGAGCCTCAAGGAAGCCGGGAAAATTATCCAGCAGGGAAGAACGCTCACTCTCCCCTTTGAAACGGACCTTCTGTGACGGGGTGGTCCGGGCGCCCACGCGGCCCTGAGGAGTGCCGATTTTTTTGCGCCTGACTTTTCTGCCGCGTAGCATCGGCTACAGAAGCGATTCCCTCTCTCGGTTAGAATCGTCATCAACTCAGCCACGGACAACCGAAAGGAGGTGAATCAGGATGCCAAAGTGTGGAATCTGCGGGGGTGAAGCCCCGAAGCAGCCCTGCATCACGGAAGAAGGAAAATGTGACCTTTGCGGCAAAAAGGTAGTACTCGCCGAAAAGCAAGAGGAAAAGAAGAAGTAACACCTGAATCAGGACGGCCCCTCCGCCATCGCGTCGATGATGCATTGCCCCTCCCGGCGTCCCGGGGGGATCGATGCTGACTTAGGGAGGGGGAGATGGGCCGTCCCCAAGAGGATTGGACGATGATCCTAGTGATCGACGGAAGCCCCAAGCCGCACGGGAACCTGCACCGCATGCTCGAAAAGATCACCGGGACACCGGGAAGGACTATGAAATAGCTCACCTGTCAAGGCTCAGGATCAACCCCCGCGTGGCATTCTAGTGCTCTGTCAGCTTCGTTTCGCAAGGTACCCCCCCTTTGATTCCCCCCTCGAGGGGTGGCGATTACTAAGCGCTCCTTCCGACTTGCATCTTTGAGATTGAGCTTCGATACAAACCATCTGTCGTAACGCACCATCCAGAATGCCCAAGCCCTTTCCCCCTTCTCTGTCCACTTATGGTATTCTGCGATCGGGTGCCCCGTTCCACAACCGTGGAGAGGGCTTCGAAGAGGTTCACGGGAAGGATTTTGGACTCATGCCGATTCTTTTCATCTCCCGTGGCACCATGGCCGGTGCCTCCAAGATTGCAGACTGCCTTCAAGAGCGCACTGGGATCCGGTGCGTCTCGCATGAAACCCTGACCAAGAGAGTGAACCTCCACGGTGATCTCGCCACGCGGATCATGGAGAAGCTCGACGGCGCGATCTCGGCCTACGAACAATTCAGCAAATTGCGATGGTCCTACCTGGTTCTCCTGCGTCATGCCTTGTTGGAAGAGGTCCTGGCCGACAACATGGTCTACCATGGCTACTCTGCTCACTTCCTCCTGCCGCCGCTCCAGCACTTCATAAGAGCTCGCATCGATGCTCCGTTCGAGTTTCGGGTCAAGATGACCATGGAGCGAAGGCTGTGTGACGAGCAGACCGCTCGCGAGTACGTCACCAAAACGGACGAAGAGCGTGTCCGCTGGGCGCGTCTTATGTACCACCGGGATATCCGTGACCCGAGATTCTACGACCTGCACGTGAATCTGGGCCATATCAGTTTTAATGCGGTGTGCGGTCTTTTCGAGCGAGTCATGTCTGAGGATGAGTTTCAGACCCTGCCCGACTCCCATTCCAAGGTAAGCGGCCTGCTCCTTGCGGCAACGGTAGAAGCCAATCTGGTGAGTGACACACGCACCAATCCCTATGAGATCAGTGCAAAGGCCGAAGACGGGACCGTCCATCTGTTCGGCCCCTATCTTGCGGCGAGTGACCTTGAAATCGTAAAAGAAATCAGCGGCGCAACGCCGGGAGTGCGGGAGGTTGTGTACACGCCCGGCTACGCACCATCGCTCGATCTCCTGCAACAAATGTCTTAGGTGCTCTGGCGATCGTTTCGTCCCGAGCGGGGAGAATTCAAATGGACGACAGCCGGTTCCGTCACGAGGTAGCATCCGCATTGGAAGCGATCCGAGGGTTACTGGATCGTTCCGTTGGTCTTCAGGAGCAAATCAAAGCCATTGAAAGCAACCTTGAAGGGCTGGGAAAGGAAAGCAGACAGTCCACATCGGAGCTGCTTCAATGTGCCAGCACCGACGCGTCGCTGGCGGAGCAGCGAACGGGGATGGCTCAGGAGAGGACCGCGCTCGTGCGGGAACAGACACGGCTTTCCACAAGATCGAGCGAGCTTGCGGCCATTCGCACGGACCTTTCCCGGGAGCGAACGTCGATGGCCGGCCAGCGCACGGACCTCGCTGTTCTGAGAACGGATTTCTCCAGGGGCAGAACGAACCTCGCCCTCCAACGAACGCACATGGCCGGCAGCCGTACCCTGTTTTCCAGAAAGCGCACCGAGCTTGCCGGTGCACGAACTCATCTGGCACTGGTCCGGACGGGTTTGGCTTTCTTGTCACTGAGCATCGCCTTCTTCCGCCTTTTCGGCTTCTCGTGGTGGTCCATTTTCGACGGCCTCCTTGCGGTAGGAAGTCTGGTCGCAACCATTTATGGTCTATCCGGTTATTTGAGGTCACTCAGATCCATCCGTAGGATGCAAGAGCCAAATTCGTTTGAAAGGGAGCTGGTAGCCTAATTTTCAGGGGCAAACCATGAGAAATGCCATGCGCCCTGTGCCTCGATCAACTGCGTTTCCATGGCACGTCATGAGGCGCGTTCACTTCTCGCTTTGCAACCGCGACGCAGGGCAGTGAGACATTCGGCCGCCTCCGGGGCAATGATCGCGGTAATCCGCATATGCTCTTCGAGACGCGTCTCCGCTGTCGGGACGAGCTCGCGCCCTTCTTCCACACACCGAATCAGGAGGCATCCAGGCTGCAGCCCAAGCATTCTCACCGTCTGACCAGCAAAAGGAGCCCCTCGCTCAACCTCGAGCTCCACGACCATCGGCTCCTTAATGGCTACGTGAGGCTCGTCCCGGATCAGATCGCGCTCCAGCAATGCCTCGTAGATCGGCAGGTCTTTCATCCATTCGGCAACACCATACGCGCAAAAACAGCACACCAGCAACGGCAGCATTTGTTGATAGTCGCCAGTCATTTCAACAATGAGAACGATCCCCGTGAGCGGGGCTCGCACGACTGAGGCAAAATAAGCCGCCATCCCGACCACTGCAAACACCGCTGCTTCGGGCACGATCGTCGGTGCACAATGGTGTGCGATTTGACCGAGCGCGAGACCCAAGAGAGCGCCGATGGTAAGCAAAGGCAAAAAGATGCCGCCGGCCGTGCCTGTCCCGTAACTGATCGCTGAAAGAAGAAAACGGACGACAAAGAGGAACGGAATGGCAGATAGCGTCAATCTCCCTGCGACAACAGCCTCCGCAAGGGAATGACCGCCGCCAATCGCGACGGGAGAGAACCAGCCCACGATGCCGACCATCGCGCCGACACTTGCCACAAGGACCAGTCTCCATCGGCCCTGAAACCGGTCAAACAGGTCCAATGTGCGAAGTAAGCTTCTATTAAACAAGACTCCGAGCAATCCTGCCAGGAGCCCTAGCAGAGCAAAGGCAGGCAAGGAGGCCATTGGAGGGCTGGGGTAATTGGGAGCGTCGAAAACGGGGAAGGAACCGGCAAGGAGCCGGACTACAATGTCGGCGATGGCCGAGGCGAGAAAGGTGGCCCCAAAAACAAAGGGATGAAAGTCCCGCTGGATTTCCTCGAGAACGAACATCACGCCGGCTAAAGGCGCATTGAAGGCAGCAGCAAGGCCCGCTCCCGCTCCGGCGGCGATGAGGATTCTCCGCTCACGCGGTGGCACTCTGAGCCAGTTGGCTATAGCGTCCCCGACGGCGCCTCCCATTTGAACAGTTGGACCTTCACGCCCCAGGGCCAGTCCACCGCCAATAGCCAATACTCCCGAAAGGAACTTGACGGGCAAAACACGCTTCCATTTCAGTACTCGTAAACGATGCAGAACCGCTTCCAGGTGGGGGATGCCGCTGCCACTCGTTTCGGGCGCATAGCGGATTACCAGCATGAAGGCCGAAGCGGCTGCGACCATGCTGAATAACATGGGAAAAATCCAGCCCCACCCTGACAGCTTCTGAGACCAGTTCAGCAGGGTATTCCTTAAGACGTCGGCTTCCCCGAGTAGAGTCCGGAAAAGCGCGGCAGTCAGGCCTGCGAGAAGCCCGACCAGGGCAGCCCGTGGGAACAGGCGTCGCCGCTGCCGTCTGACGACGAGGTCTTCTCGACTCTCAGAAAGTCGCTCGCTCCACCCCGCAGCGGCATCCTTCTGCGGTTTGTTGACAGGTTTCGCTTCCATAAAGAGATCTCTCAAAAGAGCACGTCGCGAACTGCTGTAGCGGACCGCGGAAGTCGGCAAGCAGAGGACGACAGCACTCGCTAGAACGGCGAGCCCTGAACGAACGAGGCACATTGGCGCCCCAAGGCTCTTGAACGAAGCGCCATTCGAACGGAACCCCTCCGAGGGAAGTTACCTCCTCTGCTCTGGGGGAGTGTCATCCCTCTGCCATCCCCCCTTGGGATAGCGAATGACGAATCCGAATCGCGGAAACATCTTGGGCAGCTTCATGAGGTTAAAGACCATCACTCCCATGGAGAGCCGGTCCAGCCAGGAAGACATGGGCCAGCCAAAATACACGGTGACGCTCCGTCCCTGCATCTCGTGCTCAAGCACCTTGAGCAGAGCCAAAATGGGCTGATAGATGCCTGCACGAAACAGGGGCAGCCGGAAGTGGTTGGGGCCCATCCGGAATGGAATGCGCTGGCGTGGAGAAAAGAACGTCACATAAGCTTCGTTGGCCTCAGGGGTTTCGATTGGCTCCTCCCGAGGTCTCTGAAAGTAGACATGCAAGTCGGTATGGGAGGATTGCGCCAGATAACGAACGATCTGCATCCCGTCCTCCGCCTGCTCGATCTGAACAATCTCCGGTCCCCTTTTCCGGGACAGCACGATACCGGACGTGAGCACCACTGCGGTCACCGTCACCCAGAGCATGGTTCCGTAGGGCTTCTCGATGGCTAGGAAGACGAAGCAGCTCACCAGAATGATCCACAAAACCAGGGTTCCGAGCCTGCTCGTGAAGTAAGGGGTCACCTCCTTCGTGCCCTGAAAGTAGCGATAGATGAGGAGTGCGCCCATGTTGATGCAGAAGCTTGCCAGGAGCCCCAGGGCATACATGTCGGCCAGGATCTTCTGGCTGCCGCTCGTAATCAGAATGATCACGGAGAACGTCGCGGCACTGAGGATGTGGATGCGGTAGAGGGAGCTTCGCCGGTTTGTGGCAACAAGCCAATGAAAGCCGTATCGGTGAGCCACGCGCTCGATAAGCTCGCTCGAGGCCACGAAGGCGGTGTTAACCGCCATGATCAGGGTAAGGCTTGCCAGTGTCGCCATGATCACCCCGAAGGGCACGCCATTGAGCAGGGTCGCATAATGGGTAATCAGATCCCCTTCATGCTCAGTGAAATCGATGGGAGCCGACAGGGCGAGCGCTGCAACGAGAGGGGTGACAATCCCGACGGTCAGAGCCAGAAAGAGATAAGCCCGATGGATCTCACGCCAGCCCTTCACAAATCCCGCCGTCTGGATCACCGACTCGATTCCCGAATAGGCAAGGATACAAAAGGCCACGTGCGAAATGAAATGATTGTAGTCGAGCGTCCACGATCCGGTCTCGAGATAACCCAGCGTCTGCACTCCCGACTCTTTAAGCCGCCCGAGAGCCGCACTGTCCAGGCTGATCAGACCGGTGGCGATCAGGTTCAAGATGGCGAAGCTCGCGAAGACGAAGATGAGGAACGTGAACCGGGCATTTTCTCGAATTCCTGTAATGTTGAGTCCCGCAATGCCCCAAATGACGCCGATGACCAGAGGGATGTGGAAGGGGCCGGATTCAGCAATGGCGGGAAAAAAAGAGGCCCCGTTCAGGACAGCGCTCACCGCTGAGATACACGCTGTGAGGATGTAGTCCACCATGATGGAGGACACGGCGATGAAGGAGATGCCTGGTCCCAAGACCAGATAGGAAAAAGAATAGACCCCGCCCCCGATGAGGTCATGGCGCTCCAGGATCTCCGCGATCTCCGTGAAGCGGGTGCTCATGAAACGAATCAGGATACTGGTGATCAGGATAAACACGATGGCGCTGGGGCCGATGAAGCGATACGCCTCCGCCGGAGCATAGAAGATGGAAGTGAATTCATCCATCAGGGTGATGATGGCCACAGCAAGCCACGTCAGCCAGACACGCCCGGCTTGGTGGGAGGTCAGGAGCCCCTGCTTTCGGAGCAGCGCGCCAAAAAGCACCAGCAGAGACCCATTGAGCACGATCAAGACAGCGGTCTTCACCAACACACTCCAGGTGTTGGAGGTTCAACGAAACGCTTCCACAGAAGGAAGATCTTTCTGCTGACAGCCATCAAGGTCCCCGTCGACATGATCTGGATGCTGCATCGCGCTGAAAGGAAACGGAGCCGTTTCGGAGCATGCTCATGGGCATGGCGGACAGGGGCAGCCGAGGGTGTCGGCTCCGAAGAGAAGACGCCTACCGCAGCGCGATTCGGAGTCCCTTGTCTCGCTTCGAGAATAATCCCGCAAGAATCACGGCAATGATCCCGGTCAGGAAAACCCCGTCGAAGGTGCCCGCGCCACCGATCGAGGCAACCGGGGCTCCGAGCCCTCGGATTTTGTCGAAATTCGTGATGTCCGCACCGATGAGCGCTCCCATGCTTCCCGAGATATACGCCAGAGCTGGTGCGTATCTCCTGGAAATGAGCAGGGCGACGATCGAAGCGGCGAGCGGAGGCGTGAAGAAAGGCACCGCAATCCCCACTCCTCGTACAGGGTAAGCCATCAGGTGGACCAGAAACGTGACGATTGCCGTACCGAGAATCGCCTGTCCGTAAAGGCTGTTTTTCACCACCAGGTAGATGGAAAGCAGCACGGGAACGACCGCACCGCCCACATTGACGGCGATCACCGTCCCCGGCCATTCCTGAACGTGAGGAATGGCGTACCGCATGCCGAACAGGTCGGCGTAGGAGTTGGAAACCACCTCCTCGGGAGGAAGCTGGAAGACAGGGATGTTGACATAGCTTCCCAGGAGGGACAGCAGCAGCAAAGAAAACACATACCTTCTGTCGACCCCCATCCTCTGGTACGCGTAGCTCAGCACGCCCACCTCGATGAAGGCAGCCAGCACCATCATCAGGAAAAAGAGGACAACGAAAAACGGAAGGGTCAGGGGCAAATAGTGCATAAGGCGTCTCTCCTTTCCGGCAAACGAAACCGAATCCCGCGCCACAATTCCTAGGGGAGACCCTGCCAAGCCGACTCTACCGCAGAGGCGAGCCCCCTTCCCCAACAACCACTGTCCGACACAAGGGTATCAAAGGGCCATCAGCATTCCCATAGCCATGGACATGGCAACGAGGAAACCGTATCCGACCTTGCGTGTGATTGCGAGAACTGCAACCAGCAAGGCGACCGCAGGCGGCCACCACGCATGCAACATCGGCCGTCCGAGAGACCATGCCGCATGCAGGATGAGAGCCACCACCACGGGCAAAACGCCGTGCATGACAGCCTGGGTGAGCTCTGCCCCCCGGACTTTAAGGTAGAACCTTTCGAGAAGAGCCATGACGACCAAAGACGGAGCGAATATCGCCACGGTGGCAACGAGAGCCCCAGGCAATCCGGCCACCTTGTAGCCGATAAAGGTTGCGCTGATGGCCACCGGCCCTGGAGTCACCTGCCCCATCGCAATGGCCGCCGCGAATTGCGAAGCGGTCATCCAGCCATTTTTGAAAACGGCGGCGCTTTGCATGAGGGGAATCATGGCGAACCCGCCGCCAAACCCGAATAGGCCTATCTTTAGAAAGGCGTGCGCCAGCTCGAGGCAGATGCTCATGGTTGAGATCTCCTAAGACTTCGGTGGTGCCGCAGCCCCTTTGAGCCTTGAGTGCGCGGCAATCCACGTTTTCAATCCTCCCGCCGCTCCTCCCATCAGCACGAGCCAGATCGGGTTCACCGGAAGGACGAATCCCAACACAAGGGCTGCCGCACCGACCGCCAAACAGCACCAGTGCCGGGGAGCGCGCTTGATCAGATCCCATGCAACGGCAATGAGAAGCCCAACCACCCCGGCCGTCAGGCCCACCATGGCGGACTGCACCATCGGATGGTGCTGCCAGGCAAGGAAGGCACCGGCCAAAAGAATGATCAGCACGAACGATGGCAGGAGAAGGGCTGCCGTCGCCACGACCATGGTACCAAATCCCCCCAGTCGGTAGGCGATCCCGGCGAGCAGGTTGACGGTGAGAGCCCCGGGGGCCAGCTCAGCTAGAGCCATCATGTTCTCGAAACGCTGCTCGGTGAGCCATCGTTTCTTGACCACCAGCTCGGAATGGATCAGCTCCACGACGGCAAAGCCGCCTCCAAATCCGATCGTGCCTATCTTAAGGAAGACCAGGGAGACCGCACGCCAATCAGGCACATCAGGCGGCCCGGTCTCCCCGGTACTCCGTTCATCCGTTTTCACGACACGATGCCTCCCGTCCATGGTAGAAAGCTGACTCCTGTCCATTGCTCCATCGATCAATTGATTTGAATAGTCAATACACCTGAGCACGTCAAGCATTGGTGCCCCGGGTGAAGCAGACTTTGCTCTCTTGGATCGCGAGAATTTGTTCTTGGTTGAGATCCAAAACGAGCGCCCGGCCTGGCCGAGAAGGCAGCAGAGGGTATGGGCAGTGACCTTGTGGATGTCAGCCTCGACGCCTCCGAAGCGCAGGAAGTCCAAGTCCTTGTCCCGCTTGGTCACCCGGGAGGCCTTCATCACAGATTCCAGCCTGCAGAATGCGGCGAGGCCCCTCTTTTCTTCGTGCAGTCTCGACTTTTCCTGCTACTTCGCTTCGACGGGGAATGTGTTCTGGGGGCTTCGGACGATGATGTCCACTTCCTTTTGCGTGGTTGGGTCACGCCGGCACACGGCTTCGGGCGTGTGCCTGAAGTCGTAGGGATAGAGATCGCACCTCGTTGCGTCACCCATTTGGATTTTCGGAGCCGGGCTTTCGGACCACGTATTGGAACAAAATGGCTCCTTCGGCCGAAACGATTTGGACGGTCAACGCCTCAGACCTCACCTGGAGGTAGGAGAAGCCGAGCTGGTCACTGGCGAAAAGACTGTGGGGGCCTTTGATATTGTCGGGTCGAAGCTTTCCCCCCGATCCGGAAATGAGGAGAGGCAGGCCGCATTCGGCCTTCAGAAACTGCTCGTTGTGCTCATGCCCGGACAAATAGAGATCCGCTTTGCCGCAGAGCAGGGGAAGCACATCGGCGATCATGAAGTCGGTGTCTCCGTGATAGCCATAGGAATAAATGGGCTTGTGCCCCATAACCAGCTTCCACCGGGACTTGGAATTGCTCAGCTCATTGCCGAGCCAGGCGATCTGCTCTTTCGATCCCGGCAAAACGTTGGTGTTAAGGGCCAGGATCTGGAGATCCCCAACTGTGACCGAGTATACGTCCGAGGGCATGTGCCACAAGGAGGAATGCTTCGTGTAGTCGATCTGGGCCTGCCAATTGTACATCTTTCCCTTCCGCCCCCAGTCATGCTCACCGAGGATCGGAAACAGGGGGATTCCGAGCTCCCGGTATGGCTTTTCGAATTTGGAGACGAACTGAGGGTCATCGGTCGAACGAACGCCAGCCGGATAGAAATTGTCCCCCAGCATCAAGCCAAAGTCACACCCATTTTGAGCGCAAAAAGATTGCATGGCCGCCGCCACTTTCGCCTGATTGCCATCACCGCTTCCGTTGTCGCCAAAGACAAGGATGCGCAGCCCACGACCGGCTATGGATTCGGGGGGCGTTTTGAGTGGAATGTCCTTGGGGATGATGACCCTTGCCGGAGGCTGCATCACGTAATCTTTCATGACCGTGACGTCGGCCGATGACCCGTGGGCAAGTGCCACGCTGCAAATAACTGTGACAACGACCACTCTTCTTGAGAGCTTCATTCACTACCCTCGCTATACGTTGAAAGATCGCTTGCCAGAGGTCTCTGCGACCCGGACGATGCTACGGCACACCCGGTATCCGCGCAAGCCGCACAAGATCCGATAGTCCAGACTCACCAACAGCTTGCAGGATGCGCTCTTATCGACCCTCAACGTGAAGAATTCGCGTATTCCGCTTCATCGCTCAGAGGGCCAGGTAAGCAACCATTCCACCGACGAAAAACGTCACCCGACCCGCGTCCATCTCCAAGGTCCCCTCACCGAGGAAATCCTCCGCGATATCCAAAAGCGTGAAGGATGCGACGATCACGAAAAAGCCCGTGTACTCCCGTTTCAGAACGTTCTTGAGGGAGAATGGCAAAGCAGGTGCTCTCCGGCTCCGAAACCGCGGAAAGTATGCAGGCGTCTTCTCGACCCAGACGACGTACTCCTCTCCGAATTTTGTTTCGAGAAAGGCTTCCTCTGCGGCGACGATCCGTTCGTAGTAGAGCCAAAATGCGGAAATCCCGAGGACGACCAGCCAGAGCACTGGAATGAAGAGAAGCATTCCTAGTGCTCCGTCTACTTTGCTTCGCAAGGTAGACCCGCCTTTGATTCCCCGCCTCGAGGAGGTGTCATGACGCCCGAAAAATCCTGGTTCCGCGGCAATTTCGACACACCACTGCCCCCCTTGCCGAAGGGGAAAATCAAGACTATCGCCGCGCAATACTAGCGCTCAAAGACCACCAAGCTCTTCATGAAGCCATTGAGCCGGGACTCCATTTCAGCCTGGTCAATCACGCCCCGTTTCGTATGGAGGACCGTGTAGAGCACATTGGGCTCGGCGTCCGTCGCAGCTGGCTCGGTTCGATACGTGGCAGAGATACCCGTGAAGTCGTCCTTGATCGATATTTGTTTGTCAAAGGGCTTGCTTCCCTCCCTAATCCTGCGCCACGCGTCGCCATACTCCTCATTGTTGTCGAGGGGTTTGATGTTTCTCGAGATAACCACGCCCGACTTCTCAAATTTGCCTTCCGTCAGGAGCAGCTTGTTGACGTCCCAAAACAGGCCTTCGCCATCACGGCTGTAACCCATGCCCAACATGAGAAAGCTCTTGGCACTGACTTTCATGACGTTCGGATCACAGGTGAATTGGAATCGCTTGGACCTGTAACTGAGCGAGCTGTCTCCGATCTCCATCTGCAACGAGGCAAGGGCCGCTGGGGCCATATCCGTCATCTGGAGGAATTCCCGCCATTCTTCGAGCGTCCCGGCATAAGAGAAATTGACGAAATCCGCAAGCACCTTCAGGTCTTCCACATGGTCGTCGAGGGTTTCTCCCGTTTGACCGATTTTGGACATCACCAGACAGCCGCCGGGGACCGGGAGGATAAGCGCGGCGACCATCTCGTCACAATATTCGATGGGCCACGTCTTCAGAAGCCACTTCCTCCCGTAGCGATCGAGGTGCGTGGACTCCTGGCCGGCCTTCCCGAGAGACGTCACGCGTATCTTTTCGGGTCCCACGGTTCGAGTGATCGTCGACGCCTTTAGCAATAGATCCATGAAGAGCTTTGAGTCGGAGAGCAGATCTTTGAGAGCGATATTGTCAGGCTTTTCTATCTTGGCATATTGGGTGATCTTTAGGATGCCGTGGATGATACGGCCATTATCATCCAAGTCAGCCTTGCTCATGTTTTTGGGTTGAGTGAGCTCCCAATTCCCCGATCCATTTCGCATCATGAGCTGCGGGAAAGGTGAGCTGGATCCGATGTACATGATCTTGTTTGATCCACTGCCATTCGGAAACGTATTCTGCTTGTTTTCATCAAGTAAGGCATTTCTCATCTTAGAGTTAAACGCATTGAAGATCTTTATATAGGATTCCCTGAAATCATTATAATCCATGGGAAGCTCGATTTGAGCATTCAACCGTTCTGTCTTGGTAAAATCGAAGATCTCAAGCAAATGAGTCCCTTTTTCAAATATCTCAGCGTTGTTTGAAGCACTATTCAGAACTTCCGCGATGGGAAGGGCATAGTTCAAGTTCTCGTTTTCCGATTTGCTCACGACCAGCCCCACCACGCGTCCTTCCTTGTCCAGAAGCGGACCGCCGCTGTTGCCGGGGGACGCCGCCGCCGAAAAACGAATCCAGTTCCATTTCCCGTCAATTTCCTCCGGGGTGTTGGAGGTGTGGAGCCCGTCCCGGATCACGACCCCCTGGCCGAGCGCGTTTCCCACGGCATACACCTGGCCTCCGACCTTCGGCGCCAGGTTGGCCTCCAGATGCGCCGACGATTCTCGATCCTTGACCGTGAACACAACGAGGTCGCGCCGACTCGAAAACTTGATGATTTTGTCCACGCTGAGCACATTGCCTTTGACGTCTCGAATGAACAGCTCACGGAACTGGCTGCGCGCCTTTAGGTTCATGACATGAGCAGCCGTGACGAGCTCGTTCTTGCTGAGGGCGAATGCGGTCCCGATCGAATAGTAGGGGTCGTTCCGGATCTGAAAGGGCAGCAGGTCCATGGGGAGCGGCTTTTCATACGAGAGGGAATCGTGCTGCGGCTTTGGAACGATCACCTCGTAGACGCACTGGTTGATTCGGGCGATGTCGAGCTTGGCGTCGGCATACTGGCTCGATGCAATGCTCGGCCACATCACGAGTGCCATGAGAACTGAAAGGCTTAAGGACTTGAAATGGAACATGCTTGGTGTCTCCCTGTGACATATCGGATAAGGCAATGAAATCCATCTCGTCGCGGTTGACGGCGGCGCGGCGCCGGACCCAAAATAACCTGACACTGCGCATCAGGGTAGCAAAACCGGAGTCTGGATCCTGACGGCAGAGGCCAACGATAGGGACAGGGCCATCCCATCCGAGGTCAAACGACAAGCGGTGGTGGATGGTGCCCTGTTGGCGAGCCCCCTACTTCCCGGCTCTTTCCAGAGCCACCGTGGGCTCTTCGAGATCCGGCTGGGGGACCGTTTGCATCAGCTGGTACCACTTTCTAAAGGACTCCATGAACACCAGCGCCATCATGATCATGAGAACGACCGACAGGGTCACCAGGAGGTACAGTCCCTTGGGCCAGAAGTTGTTCACGACGTTCAGGTACCCCGCGCTCATGGTTACCGGGACCATCAGAATGCCCGGAACAGCCGTCACCCACGCGAACTTGGCTTTGCCCATGCGGATGATCATCGTCGTTCCCACGATCAACGCGCACGTGGCCAGCAGTTGGTTGCTCATGCCGAAAAGCGGCCAAATGGTCGCGATATCCCCCGTGTAGACGAGATATCCCCAGGCAAACGTGAACAGGAAGCTCGTGATCACGATCCCCGGCATCCACTTCTTCTCGCTGAACTTGGGAACGAATTTCCCAATCATCTCCTGAAGCAGGTACCGGCCGACCCGCGTACCCGTGTCCACGGCCGTCAGGATGAACACCGCCTCGAACATGATGGCGAAATGATACCAGTAGGCCATCAGGTTCTTCATGAGCGGGATGGATGAAAAAATGTACGCCATGCCGACCGCAAGCGACACGGCACCTCCCGGTCGTCCCTGAAGCTGCTCCCCGACGCCGGCCGCCAGCTCAGGCAGGTTGACCGGCGTCATCTTGAGAGCCTCGTAGGCCGTGGGGGCGGCGTTAATCGCGAAATAATCCGCGGGCACCAGCACGCAGGCCGCCACCAGCGCCATCATGGCAACGAAGCCTTCGACCAGCATGGCTCCGTAACCGACGAACAGGATGTCACCCTCATTGGCGATCATCTTCGGAGTGGTTCCCGTCCCGATGATGGCGTGAAATCCAGAGAGCGCGCCGCATGCGATCGTGATGAACAGGAAGGGGAAGAGCGATCCAGGGATGATGGGGCCGCCGCCTCCGACATAGGGGGTGATGGCAGCCATGTTGAGCGGCGGATGAACGACAAAAATGCCGATCGCCAGGGCGCCGATGGTGCCCAGCTTCAGATAGGTGGACAGATAATCCCGGGGGCACAGGAGCAGCCACACGGGAAGCACCGAGGCCACAAAGCCGTAGAGGGGAATGAAGAGCGAGATCTGACCCTTGCTGAGCGTGAGCAGTCCGGCCAAGGTGGGGTTGGCCGCTACATAGGGCCCCGTGTAGATGGTGAGGCCGAGCAGTACAACGCCCATGATGCTGCCCCCCTTGACATCCCCCGGACGGATCTTGTGCATGTAGACGCCCATCAGGAGTGCGATGGGAAGCGTACACAAGACCGTGTAGGTTCCCCAGGGGCTGTGGAACATGGCGTTCACGACGGCGATCGAGAGGCCCGCCAGGGTGAGGATCAAGATGAAAAGAATCGCATAGGAACTGATGATGCCGGCCCTCTTGCCGATCTCCGACTCCGCGATCAAGGAAAGGCTCTTCCCCTGATGACGGACCGAAGCGAACAAAATCACCATGTCGTGAACCGCTCCCGCAACGACTGCCCCGATGATGATCCAGAGCGCTCCGGGAAGGAACCCGAACTGCGCCGCCAGAACCGGTCCTAGCAATGGCCCTGCGGCGGCGATGGCCGCGAAATGGTGCCCGAAGAGCACGTACTTGTTTGTCTCGTGGTAGTCGTGGCCATCTTCCATGGCCACGGCAGGCGTCTTTCTCGCGGGATCCAAGACCAGCACCTTACCGGCAATAAAGACCCCGTAGAACCGGTAGGCGATCGCAAACACGCACAGAGCGGTAAAGACCAGTGTCAAGGAATTCATGTGGTGTACTCCTTTCCCGAAAAAGCCATCGTATCAGCCCCCAAAAGCCCGTTGCCCTTGTGTCGGATTTAAGCCACCATGAGACCGAGTGCTTCCCTAATGGTGAGCGGTCAAATGAGTCTTTGAGCGGTCGTGAAGGATGGTCAAGCGGTCTTGGGGCTCCCATGCCTCTGAGAATGGTCCTTTTTGCTTGAGCAGGTTCTTCAAATCTCAATACCACTCCGACGGCTCTTCTGCTAAGATACTTTCACAAGCCCACATCAATCGCCCCATTCCCGATGGATTCTGACGACCAGTCGGCCTGAGACCGCGAGAGGTGCGCCATGAGAAGAACGGGGTTTCTCTACGATGAACGATTCCTGCTCCACCTGACCGGGCCTGATCATCCAGAAGCACCCGAGCGCCTGGAAGTCGCCTATGCCCGCATCCGAGACTCCGGCCTCCTCGAACGACTGGTCCCCATTCCGGCCCGTCGCGTGGACGAGGCATGGGTCGAAACCGTGCACACCCCCGAGCACATCCGCAAGATCAGGGAGGCCTGTGCCTGCGGCCTGACCGAGCTCGAGCATCCTGACAATCAGATCTGCGAGCATACGTTCGAAGTCGCCATGCTGGCGGTGGGGGGTCTCCTGGAAGCCGCCCGGATGCTCATGGAAGGCGAAATCGACAACGCCTTCTGCGCCGTTCGACCTCCGGGGCACCACGCTGAAACAAATCGAGCCATGGGGTTTTGTTACTTTAACAACGTTGCGATTACCGCCCGTTATCTGCAGCGTCAATGGAATGTCAAACGGATCGCCATCGTCGACTTCGACGTCCACCACGGCAACGGGACCCAGCAGATCTTCGAAAGGGATCCTGACGTCTTCTTCTATTCCATCCATGAGCATCCCTCGTTCTCCTTCCCGGGAACGGGCCGCGAGTTCGAAGTCGGAAAAGGGGAAGGTCTCGGGACGACCATGAACAACCCCGTCCTGCCGGGTCAGGGAGATCGGAAATACCGGGAAATGATGGAGCGCCATCTGTTCCCCGAGATGGAGCTCTTCTCGCCCGATTTCCTATTGGTTTCCGCAGGGTTCGATGGCCACGAAGACGACGACATGTCCGGCATGAGCCTGACCAACCAGGGCTTCGCCTGGATTGGTAAGCAACTTCTGGACCTGGCGGATCGCTATTGTGAGGGTCGCATGATCTGCGTGCTCGAGGGGGGATACTGCCTCGAGCGGCTGCCCGAGCTCATCCAGCAACAGATCGAGATTCAGCTGGGCGTGTGACCGTTAGACGCGCCGCCCGCCATTCCACCGAACAACGCGCTCGACGCTCAGGAGGAGGGGAACGATGTTCGTAGATCGATCGATGACCAGAGACGTGATCACCATCCTCGAAGACGCCACCGTCCTCGAAGCGAAGGCAACCCTCGAAAAGCACCGCATCCATCATCTGCCTGTGGTGGATGATGCCAGGAGACTCATCGGCGTCGTAACGGACCGCGATATACGGAGCGCTCTCCCGTCGGGCGTTATGGACAACGAAGAGACGGCCCGGGAGCGTGAGCGGATTTTGTCGCTGAAGGTGGGAGAGATCATGACGCGAAACCCGGTTTCGGTCTCCCCGTCCAACACCTTGGAAGATGTGCTGCTGCTCATGGAGCGGATGCCCGTCGGCGCAATCCCGGTCGTGGATGACAATCGAAAAATCGTGGGGATCATTTCGACCCGAGACCTCATGCGGGCCTTTATCACGGTCCTCGGACTCCGGGAGCCCGGAACGCTGCTCTGCCTCGTTGTGGAAAACAAGTTGGGACAGATGAAGCGCATTGTTGACGCCATCAGCGAGGAGCGGATTCCCTTTGGCAGCATCCTGGTGGCGCGCCACTGGGATGAAGGGAAGCGCGCGGTTTTCCCTTACCTTCTCACCAATAATGTGGCCCATGTGAAGCGAAAGCTGGAAGCGATGGGCTTCGAGCTCCTGAATCCCATGCAGTGGGCGCTCGAGAAGCCGGAAAAGCCGGAAGACAAATAGAGCTACGTTACGCTTGCCCTGTGGCCGACACAATCGGGCGACGGGGCTTAACGACAGGACGGCTTCGGGTCCACCCGCCACTCCCGTCCTGTCGTGATGGAACCCGCTCATGGACCTATCTGCTTGGCACCTTTGGGTGATCGTTGCGATCTTTCTCTTCATCGGGGAGATTTTTGCCCCGACCTTTTTGCTGGCCTGCCTCGGCCTTGGCTGTCTCGTTTCGGCAATGAGCGCCGGATTGAGCTTCGAGCTCAAAGGGCAGCTCGTTGGCTTCATTCTTGGAACGCTGGGCTCGTACGGAGGAGTACGTCCCTTTTTTCAGAAATTCATGCACCGCACTTCCGAGCATGCCAGGACGAACGTGGACGCATTGATCGGCAAGGTCGGTCGAGTGGTCGTTACGGTTGAGCCTACCTTGCCATCAGGACGCGTGATCGTGGGAGGTGACGATTGGCGTGCCGTGAATACCGAAGACGGCGTGATCGAGCCAGGCGCGTCCGTCGAGGTTCTGCGCATCGAAGGCACAACTCTTTACGTACGCAAGGCATGATGAATCGCGGAGGAATCCATGGGGGCCCAAATCGGGATTCTGCTCATTCTGCTCGCTTTGGTCGTGTTCGTGATCTTCTTTGCCGTCAAGGGTTTTTTGATCATCCAGCAATCCGAGACCATGGTGATCGAGCGTCTCGGCAAGTACCACCGCACCCTCGCTTCCGGCATCAACATTCTCTGGCCTGTCTTCGACAAGCCGCGCCAAATCGAGTGGCGGTTCGTGCAAACGGGACCGGACGGGAGACCGATCGTTCGCAAGGACACGGTCAAACGGATCGACCTGCGGGAAACGGTGTATGATTTCCCCAAGCAGAGCGTCATCACGCGGGACAACGTGGTGACGGAGATCAACGCCCTCCTGTACTTTCAGATCGTCGACCCCGTGCGTGCCGTCTATGAAATCGCCAACCTTCCGGACGCCATTGAAAAGCTGACCCAGACCACCCTCCGGAACGTCATCGGCGAGCTCGACCTGGATGAGACGCTGACCTCACGCGACACGATCAACAGCAAGCTCCGGGCGATTCTCGACGAGGCCAGCGACAAATGGGGCGTCAAGGTCAACCGCGTGGAGCTCCAGGACATCAGCCCGCCTCCGGAGATCCGTGACGCCATGGAAAAGCAGATGCGGGCCGAGCGCGATCGGCGGGCGGCCATCCTGGAGGCCGAGGGGTTGAAGCAAGCGAGCATTCTTGAAGCGGAGGGCGCGCGAGCCGCGGAAATCAACAAGGCGGAGGGGATCAAACAGGCGAGGATCCTGGTCGCCCAGGGCGAGGCGGAAGCGCGGGTCAAGGTGGCCGAAGCGGAGGCCGAGGCCATCCGGATGATCACCGAGTCCATTGCAGCGAGCGGTGGCGATCCCTCAAACTACCTGATTGCCGTCCGCTACCTTGAAACACTGAAGGACATGGTCTCGGGCAAAGACAACAAGATCATCTACCTTCCCTACGAAGCCACCGGAGTCCTCAGCGCCATCGGCGGCATCAAAGAGATGCTCGAGGGAGTCAAGGCCGTGCGCGTCAAGCAGCCCTTCTTGAACGGTGTCACCCGCCGGACTCCCGACCCGGAAACGTGACGCTTCCTCCCCCCCGGCACGGCTCACACTCGATTCGCCCATGGCCGATTTCCCGGACTGGTCTGGATCGCCCGATACAGGCGCTCGACCAGGGCCTGATTGTAGCCGTGAGAAGTCATGTTGGCGCTGATGCGCCCTCGGATGGGGAAGCCGAGGAGGTAGAGGTCTCCGATCAGGTCCAGGATCTTGTGGCGCACGAACTCGTCGGGATAGCGAAGATCTGTATTGATGACCTTGCCGTCATAAATGATGATGTGGGAATGGAGATACCCGCCCCCAACCTTTCCAAGCTTCTGTGCCATTTCAATATTCTCGAAGGTGTTGAATGAACGAGCAGGGGCGATCTCTTTTTCAAAGCTTACGTACTCCGGATTGAAGGTGAAGGTCTGCTCGCCTATGGGGGGTGGATAGTCGACCCTCATCGAGATTTCGAACCCTTCAAAAGGCTCCGCATAAAGATGCTTCTCATGCTTCTCCTCCGTCCCCACTCCGAGCTTCCGACGGATGACAGCCACCCTGCGAAAGGCCGGCTGCTCCTCGATCCCTGCCTGGGCGATCAGCTCGCAGAAGTCCTTGGCTGAGCCGTCAACGTTCGGGATCTCGTCGTCGACTTTGATGAGCGCATTGGTTATCCCGACCATGTGAAGGACAGCCATCAGGTGCTCAACCGTGCGAACCTGATGCCTGCCGTTGTCCAGGGTAGTGGAGTTGGCCGAGAAGGTCTTCGATGAAAGCGGCTTGGAAAAATTCCTGAGGGAGGTGACATGTCCACGGATGGCTTGGCCGTCCAGTGTCTGAAAGACGATCCCTTCGTTGATCCCAAGCGGGCTCAGAATGATCCCTTTGTTTCGGCCGCTCAGGAGCCCTATCCCGTTAAGGACCACATTGCCCTGGAGTGTGCGTTGTGGCTCGGGGGAATCCACCACTTCCACCATGTCGGGAGTCATCCCATGGTCTGCACGGACAGGCTCAAGCTTCCTCTTGGCCGGCAAGATCCCTCCGCTCCTGGACGGTCGCTGTTCGAGGGCGGACTTGACCTTGTCGAGCAAGACCTCCAGATGCAGGGGCTTTTCCAAAAAATCGTAAGCACCGGCCTTTATTGCGGCCACTGCCGCCTCGATGCCGGCATGTCCGCTCATCATGATGATGGGGAGCGCAGGGAATCGGCCATGAAGACGTTTCAGGAGCTCCACACCGTCCACGCCCGGGAGCCAGATATCCAACAGAGCCAGAGACGGCTCGATTGTATCGAGCCTCTCCCAGAAGCTCTCCGCATCAGGGAAGACGATGGTCTGATACCCATCGTCTTTTAAAATGCTCGCTATGGAAGAGCAAATGGAAGGCTCATCGTCGACAATGCAGATAGGGTTCATCGTATCGTCATCCGGGATAAGGTTTCGAAAAGAAGCAGCACTTTGACCGCTCGCCAAGCGATTCACAAATCTAATTGAGGCTTCGGGGACTCTGCAAGGATATTCCGATGAGGGGATGATCTTCTGCTAAAAGACTTGCGGATTGGATGATGAGCCTTGAGCGCTTCCGATCTTACAAGCTTGGTAACTGCCCGGGGGCCGTGGCCGCATTCGCGACAAAAATCGGCAGGGGTTGAGCTTGTCCGGGCACTGAGCACACCCCCGGAAATGTCGAGCCTTAAGAGTCCCACGGCATAAGGTGCGTGGCAACAAGAGCTTATCCACCCGCACCCTGAGCCCGTTTCGGTAGCGCTGCCTTCCTCGGCGGCGTATACGACGCCAAGCACGGTTGGCCCGTACTGCCTCGCCGCCATCAAAGGCGGCGCTACCATTGTGATCGACCGGGTGCTCATTGGTTGCCCGTTGTATACCCGGGAGCCCTCCCGGGAGCAATCACGCGTGCCCATGGGGGCTCATGCTCCGATGGGTGTCTTGCTGTAGGAATCATCTTACTCCGAAGTGAATGAGCGTTGAAACAAGTCATGGAGTGCCCGTCGCCCTTCCTCACTGAGGTGTCGGGTCCCCGTACCCACGAATGTCTTGTGCTCGATGGCCGGCAGACTCTCCACCCAGGAATTGTCCTGCCAGGTAAACCATCGATTCCGGTTTTGATCGAACACACTCAAAGGGCGGCCGAACAGCTTCGCCAATTCAACACTCCATCCGGTTCCCCCCCTCACCGTATTGTTTTTCTCAATCCAGCCCACCGCAAACACCTGGAATCCGTTGTTCACCATGTGGAAAATCATCTGCATGACTTTCCGGATGGTCTCCGTGTTGGAATAGGTCCGCTTCATGCTCATGCAGACGATCTCCATGCTGATATCGCCCCGCTTCATTTCTTCCGGGCTCAACATGACGAGCCCTCGGTCGCGGGAGGGCTTATGCCCCTCATAGGAAAAGGTCACTTCCCTGACCCCCCATTTTTCAGCCAGGATCCCGAATTCGACTTCGGAGCCCTTGAGGCCGCCACTGTAGAGTGTGAATTCACTTGCGTTCGCCATTCAATTCTCCAAATTTGTCCTGCTTGATCTGCTCCCTGCCGAAAATGAAAAGCCACAGGGACATCCCTGCGGCCGGCGTGGGGTCGAGCCATATAAACCATTGGATGCGACATGGCAAGAGCATCATCCAAAAAATCGATTGCGCTCCGCAGCCTCATTCAGCGCCCGAAGCTCATCAAGGTCGCGCCGAGCCCGCTCAACGTCATGGTGATGGTGTAAGGCAAGGCTTGCACGAACATTCTTCCATACGAAAGGCGAATCACCGGCGCGAGGGCCGAGGTGAGCAGGAAGAGGAATGCGGCTTGGCCGTTTGGGGTGGCCACGCTGGGGATGTTCGTCCCGGTATTGATGGCCACGGCCAGACTGTCGAACTGCTGCATCAGCGATCCTGCCCTGGCGGCCGCTTCGGGAGGCAGGGTGGCAAGGACCTCGGCCCGGCTGGTGCTCGGGTTGGTGAGCATGGTCATGAGCTGCTCTCCGCTCTGGTCGATCCCGGGGATCTGACCCAGGAGCTGAACGAAGTGCAACTTGGTCTCGCTGATGTACACCGTGGCCACAAAGACGTTGTCACTGATCATGGAGAGCAGACCGTTGGCCAGATAGTAGGCCCCCAATTGGGTTCTGCCGGTGAGACTGAGCACGTATTGGATGACCGGAGCGAACAAGTGCTGCTCGTGGATCACAGCCACTATGGCGAAGAAGACCACCAGCAGCGCAGTAAACGGCAGAGCCTCTTCAAACGCCCTGCCGATGCGATGCTCCTCCGTGATGCCGTTCAATGCCGTCAGCGCAATGATCACGGACAGACCGATGATCCCCACTTCGGCGATATGAAAGGCCAGAGCAAAGATGAGATAGACCCCGGCGCAGCCCTGAATGAAGATGGCGGCCCACTGTTTTTTGCTTGTGCTCGCTTCCCGCTCCTGGTCTTTTTCTTCCAGCAGTTTGTGCACCGATCGGGGAAGTTGGCAGCCATATCCGAAGAGTCTGAACTTCTCCACCACGATGGTGGTCAGCAGGCCAACTCCCAGCACGGGCAAGGACACCGGAGCGACCTTGATGAAGAAATCACTGAAATGCCACCCCATGACGCTACCGATGAGCAAGTTCTGAGGCTCGCCGACGAGCGTACACACCCCGCCCAGGGCGGTGCCCACGGCGCCGTGCATCATCAGATTGCGCAGAAACCCACGAAACTCCTTCAGGTAATCCTGGCACTCATCGTAGATCTCGCAGATCTCCTGCGGCCCATGTCCGCCTGAGGCGTAGCGATGGTAGACGTCGTAGAAGCCATAGGCCACGGTAATGATCACCGCCGTAACGGTCAATGCATCCAAGAACGCGGAGAGGAAAGCGCCCATCAAGACAAACACCAGGGAAAGCAGAAGTTTGGAGCGGACCTTGAGCAGGACTTTGGTGAAGGCATACGAAAGCATGTCCTTCATGAAGTAGATCCCCGCCACCATGAAGATGAGCAGCAGGATCACCGGAAAGTTGGCAAGGGTCTCCTGGTAAACTGTGGCCGGACTGGCCATCCCCAGGGCAACCGCCTCAACAGCGAGAAGCCCCCCTGCCGGTAAAGGATAGCATTTCAGGGCCATCGCCAAGGTGAAGATGAATTGTCCGATCAGGACCCAACCCGTCATGAAGGGTCCCACGGTGTTGAGCAGCACCGGGTTGACCAGCAAGAATCCAATTATGGTCAATTTGTACCAGTCTGGCGAGCTCCCCAACAGGTTCTTGCTGAGCGCTTGTGCGACCGTTCGTGGCAATGCCGTGCTCCTTTCATTGGAGATCATTCATTTCGTCTGAGCGCGATTTCTTCGACTTGACCAATAGTCCGTCAAAACAAAGGGCCGCTCCCCCCAAATCAAACGGAAGGCGGCGGCCCAACAAAAAGGCCGCTACTCGCACCTGTTCTTGCGATAGCGGCCCCACCATCGACGGATTACCCTCCGGAAGTGATCTTAAGCGATCCCCTTCCGAACCCCGATACATTTGTTCTGAATTGCCTTTAACGGCTGTGTCCGGCATCTTAAGCGGACGGAGGAGCTCTCACCCCCCTGCTCCAGCCATGGCGTTCCGTAATATAAGAGAAAATGAATGACTTGGGCAATGATAAAGCGAGCATGCTTTCGATCCGGGTAACTTCTCAACAACCGTGGCCGGCCCCGAGCGCACGGAACTGCCGTTTCACCCGTTCGGCACTTGAGCCCTCCCGAAAGATCGAGTACCCTGAAGGCTACGCGATCCAACACGGCATGGGACGCTCATGCGTCCTGGGCTGCTGTCTTTCGCGCAGCCCCCTCTGCCGACCTCCAAGTCCACGGTGTCAGCAGGGCGAGGGGCTGGATGACGTTCATGGTGATTGCGAGCATTCCCTATCGTGGCGCCGACCTCAGGTCAGCCCTGGGTCACGGCGCGCTCAAAGACGACTGTCACCCTTTGCTATAGAGTGAAGCAGTGGTTGCTAGTCATGTGAACGACCCCATCGGTGTTTTCGATTCGGGGGTGGGCGGTCTCACCGTGGTCCGAGCACTCATGGAGCGGCTGCCATTCGAGAACATCATTTACTTCGGCGATACCGCCCGAGTGCCGTATGGCGTCAAGTCCGTGGAGACGATCGCGTCCTACGCGAGGCAGATCACGGAGTTTCTGCTTCAGCAGCGCGTTAAGATCCTGATCATCGCATGCAACACCATGGCCGCTGTCGCTCACCAAGTCGTGGACGACCTGTCCAACGTTCCCGTTCTGGACGTGATCGACGCGGGTGCCCGCACTGCCGCGATCGTGACGCGGGCGCGCTACGTGGCGGTGATCGGGACACCGGCAACCATCAACAGCAACGCATACGCCCGTGCGATCCACCGCTATGATCCATCGGTCCGGATCTTTTCCCAAGCCTGCCCGCTTTTCGTTCCGCTGGTCGAAGAAGGATGGCTCGATCATCCCGTGACACGGCTCACGGCTCAAGAATATTTCAAGCACATCCTCTGTCACCCCGTGGACGCGATCGTTCTCGGCTGCACGCACTATCCGCTGCTCAAGCCCCTTCTCCAGGAAGTGGCCGGAGAGGGCATTGTTCTCGTTGACTCGGCAGAAGCCATGGCGGATCAGACCGCGTCGGTGCTCAGTGAGCGCCGCTTGAGCAACACGCAGGACACGCCGCCGGATTACACGTTCTACGTCACGGACGTGCCGCTGCGGTTCCAGACCATAGGCGAACGGTTTTTGGGGCGCACACTCTCCAACGTGCGCGTCATCAAATGGTAAGTGCCAGACAGAAGGGGGATACATGAAGGAATTCAGCTTGGAGGAGTTAGCCGCTTTCGACGGGAAGGACGGGAAGCCCGTCTATGTTGTCCATCAGGGCAAGGTCTACGACCTGTCGAGCAGCAAGCTGTGGAAAGGCGGCTCCCACATGCGTCGTCATCAGGCGGGGGGCGACCTGACCACTGACCTGCAGGCTGCCCCGCACGGGATCGAGAAGCTGGAAGCGTTCCCTCAAGTTGGAATCCTCAGGGAGTCTTCGGACTCGGTCCTCTCACTGCCTCCCTTCCTCGAGGCCGCCTTCAGGCGGGTCCCCATGCTCCGGCGTCATCCCCATCCCATGACGGTTCATTTCCCGATCGTCTTCATGCTCTTTGCACCGGTGTTCAGCCTCCTTTACCTCGCCACCGGCCACGCCGCTTTCGAAACCACGGCGCTCCACTGCCTGGGCGCGGGCCTCCTCTTCCTGCCCGTCGTCATCCTGACCGGCTTGCTCACCTGGTGGGTGAACTATCTCGCCCAACCCATGCTTCCGGTGAACATCAAAATCGGCGCCTCCATCGTGCTCTTCCTCCTGGCCCTGTCGGCTTTCACCTGGCGCACGGCATCGCCCGAGGTCTTGACGTCGCCAGCCGGGGTCAACCCCGGATATCTCGCCCTCGTTCTCCTGCTCGCCCCAACGGTAATCGTGATTGGATGGTTTGGCGCTCAACTGACATTTCCCTTCGAACGGGAATAGAACGAGATCGACATGAGGCAGCCTAAGACCCCGCTGAGGACGGATGCCGGGCCATATGTGGACAAAAGGTAACACCCCCCGGTGCAGACTGTGTAAAAAAGGTAACGCTTGGGAGCCGCCATAGGCACAGCCCGACGCCGAGTCCACGGGAATTATCCTATTTAATTCCAATGGTTATAATACACCCATCATGCAGTCACTCTTTGGCACGCATATTGCTCAACTATGAGTCCGGAACCGATCTTGACCACACTTACGGAAAATTGGGGGAAGGCCATGATGTTCCAGTGCATTCGTTGTCGAATCACTTGGGGGGAGGGCACCCCGGAGCTCGACGGCTATTCGCACGGGTTGTGCCTGCCATGTCTCAAAGAGGCCCTCATACCCATTTATCGCAAGCGCCAGGCGCAAGAGGGCAATTTCGACTGTTTTGCCCGTGCACTGGACTATTGCGATCAGGAGCTTTGCCTGTATCGCCCGATCTGCCTGGGAACGGTGGCAATCGCTTCCTGATCAATCCTCGCCCACCGAGGTCATCGCGGGCCTCTTCACTCGGTTCAATCTGGGGGAGGAGGCATCCGGAAGCGCGCGCCCTCCTCCACCAGCTCACTTGCGAAGCGACCCGTCAGCTCCCCCCCTTCCCCGAAGATCTGCTCTCGCACAGACACGCGGTACTGCAATGAGAGATTCGAGCTTCCTCGCATCCATCTTGGATGGAGAGGACTGAGGCGAGAGAGCTTTCAAAGCGGACTTCCCCTCACTTTAGTCCCCTCCGACGGGAAGAGGAGACGCTCGCAGACCCTCATGGAGCCCGGGTGTCTCGTTGTAGTACGGTCTCGCCTCTTCCCCTTGCCGCTTTGCAGCATTAATTTCATGAGTGTTGAATGGGACATCGCCGAAGTCGTTGGATACCCGCAGACCGGGATGGTCTCGGTCGCCGACCAGTCGTTTTTGGCAAGGGGATCCTTTTGCGAGGGGATGAAAGGATGGAGCACGGGCGCTGGACGAAGGAGTCCGGAGACCGTTTGGGTAAGGAGGAAGGTCCTATGGAAGCAACCTTGGAACTGCACACCATTTCAGCCGATTCATGCGGTTGCTGTTTGACCGCCGACGAGCAGGGCGGCAGTTATACCTGCGCAGATCGCAGCAAGATCTTCACCAATCGAGAGCAGGATGTTCTGGCGCGCATCCGCTCGGCTTCTGCTCGCGCGAGGGCGCTGAAGCACGACCTTGAAGAGCTGAAGACGCATCCAGAAAAGCGCACTGAAATGGAGCGCGCCCTCATGGCGCTTGCCGAGCTGCGACGCGAGCGCGCTTCCCTCGAAGAGGAGCGATTGATCGCGGCTCACGAGAGAATGCGCCTCCTTGGCCACGCCTAGTGCTCCGTCAAAGACGGTATAACGGGCAAGAGAACACCCCCCAAGCCCCTTGAGGGGGAAATCAAAGGGGGGTGTCCATTGCGAAACAACGTTCACAGAGCACTAGCACGGCGCGGCGGTAGCTCTGCACCCGGACCGGAACGATCCTGGATGCCGGATTCCGGATGCCCGATGAGGCCTCTGCAAAACCGGAGGTGGCTTCATCGGGCATCAAACGTCCGGCATCTCGACCCGGGGCGTTCGGACTTCCGCCCCGCCGCGCTACCTGCCCAGCTTGAGCAGCTGCCAGTATTTTTCATAGATCGTAACGGCATCCCCCACGTCGTTTTGGATCTCCGTTTTCGACAGGTCCGAATCGGCCGGGTAAACCATGCGGTTTTCGAGCGTTTCCTTCGAAAGCAGTTTTCTCGCCTCGAGGTTTGGGGTCGCGTACCCGATCTGCTCGCAGATGACCTTGGCCACATCAGGCCGCAGCAGATAATCGATAAACCGATACGCGCTTTCGACGTGCTTTGCGCCCGAAGGAATAGCAAGGTTGTCCATCCACAGCAGAGCACCTTCTTCCGGGTAGACGTACGCGATATGTGGATTCTCCCGCTTCGCCTTGAATGCCTCGCCGTTCCAGGTCATCCCCGCCATGACCTCTTCCTCGATGAGAAAAACCTTGGGAGTCTCCGAATTGTAGATCTTGACGTTGGGAGTTAGCTCTTTGAGCAGCTCGTAGGCCTGCCGAATGTGCGCCTCGTCCGTGTCGTTTATGGAATAGCCAAGGACCTTCAGCGCCATGGAAAAGACATCCCGAACGTCGTCCAACAGCATCAGCGATCCCTTGAAACGGGGGTCCCAAAGGTCTTTCCAACGCTTGAGCGATTCGGGCTTTACGCTCTTCGTGTTCAAGACAATGCCGGTCGTCCCCCAGAGGTAAGGAAGACTGTAGTCATTGTCAGGATCGTGCGCTTGACCAAGTAGCTTGGGATCGAGGTTCTTGAAGTTGGAGATCTTCGAGCGGTCCAGCTTGAGGAGAAGCCCTTCCTTCCGCATGCGGCTGACGAAGTAGGTGGACGGCATCACAACATCGTAGGCCTTGCCCTTGAGCGTCTTCAGCTTGCTGTACAAGGTCTCGTTGCTGTCGAAGGTCGAACTGTTCACCTTGATTCCCGTTTCCTTGGTGAACTGCTTGAGCACGCTGTCCGGCATGTAGTCCGACCAGTTGTAGAAGTTGAGCACCTTTTCCTCGGCACGGGACTCGCCCGCACCGATCCAGAGGCCCCCCACCGCGAAGCTCAAAACGAGTGCCAGGATACGGATCATCGGTCCTCCTTTTGCAGCCATTGGGCAACGATCACCAGAAGAAGCGTTACCGAAAACATCAGGGTACACAAGGCATTGATTTCCGGCTTCACTCCCATCCGCACCATCGAATAAATCTTGAGCGGAAGGATCTCAAATCCGGGTCCCGTTACGAAAAAGCTGATGATGACGTCGTCCATCGACAGGGTGAAGCTCAAGAGCCACCCTGCCACGATGGCCGGCATCAGAAGCGGGAGGATGACGAGCCGAAGGGTTTGAAGCTCCGATGCTCCCAAGTCCTTGGCGGCCTCGACCAGATTCCTGTCGAAGCCGCTGATCCTGGCATGCACGGTCACGATCACGAACGGAGCACAGAACGTAATGTGAGACAAGAGCAAGGAGCCAAAGCCAAGCGGGATGCTGAGGCTCACGAAGAGGATGAGCAGGGAGATGCCCATGACGATCTCAGGCGACATGATCAGAACATACGTCAAGCCGTAGAGAAGCCGCTTGCCGAAGAACTGGTAGCGGTACAAGGCGATGGTTCCAAGAGCCCCCAGCACGGTTGCCAGAGTCGCGGACAGCGCTGCGATCGTCAACGAGTTGACCGCGACGGTGAGCAGTCCCTCGTCTTCGACGAGGCTCACATACCACGCAAGGGTGAAGCCCTTCCATTCGAGCGAGTACGTGGCTCGGTTGAAGGAATAGACAACCAGGACGATCATGGGCAAGTAGAGGAACAGGTAGACCAGCGTACAATAACCACTGGAGGCCAGCCGTTTTGCAGACATGGTGCGCCCTCCCGTCCTCATGACTTCTCCCGATCAAGCCGAGCCCATCTTCTCCCGATTGCTCATCCGATTCAGCAGATAGGCTTCGATGAACTCGTCCAGCTCCCCGTCCAGCACGCTGTCCACGTCCCCTTTTTCGGTATTGGTCCGATGGTCCTTCACCAACCGGTAGGGTTGAAGAACGTAAGAGCGGATCTGGTTCCCCCAGGCGATGTCCTCCAGGTTGTCGTGAAGCTCCTGCAGCTTCTCCTGCTGCGCCCGCTGCTCCCTTTCATAAAGGCGTGCACGCAGGATCTTCATGGCGATGTCACGGTTCCGATGCTGCGATTTCTCGTTCTGGCATTGCACGACGATTCCCGTCGGGATGTGGGTGATGCGGACGGCCGAGCTCGTCTTATTCACGTGCTGCCCCCCGGCACCGCTTGCCCGGTAGGTGTCGACACGCAGGTCCGATGCCTTGATGTCGACCTCGATCCTGTCGTCGATTTCAGGGTAAACCAAGACGGCCGCGAACGAGGTGTGACGACGTCCACTCGCATCGAACGGGGAAATCCTGACCAACCGGTGGATGCCGGACTCGGACTTCATCAGCCCATAGGCATTGGTCCCGCTCACCGTGAAAGTCGTGTTCTTGATTCCCGCCTCTTCCCCCTCCAGAAGATCCACGATCTGCGTCGTGAACTTCCTTCGCTCGCACCAGCGCAGGTACATGCGCAGCAGCATTTCCACCCAATCCTGGGATTCCGTCCCGCCGGCTCCCGCGTTGATGCTCACAATGGCGTTCTTGTCATCGTTTTCGTCACTGAGCATCTGCCGAAGCTCAAGGTCGCGCAAATCGCTCTTGAGCGCCCCCGTCTTCTGCGCCACTTCCTTGAAGGTGGCTTCGTCGTCCTCTTCCTGAGCCATTTCCAGCAGGAGCTCCGCATCCGAGAGCTCTTCCGAAAAACGGTTCCACAGTCCGAGGATATCATTGATGTCGGAGCGTTCCTTCAGGACGTGCTTGCTTTCTTCCGGGTTCTCCCAGAAGTCCGGCTTCAGGAGCGCCTTTTCGAGCTCCTCGGCACGCTTTTGCTTGCCCGGGATGTCAAAGATAGCCTCCAAGGTTTTCGAACCGTTGCGTAAGGTCTTTCAGATCAGCCTTGATGAGAGCGACATCCACATTCATGATTCAATCCTCCTCCCCGGGTGCATCCCGGTAGACCCAATGGGCAGGGCTCGAAAGGGGTTCGTCAATCCTCGGTCCGCTTCCTCCTGCCCCTCAAAAATGCAAACGCCAGGGCCGCGACGGCCACGGCCGAGCACGACCCGGCAAACCAGTCCCCGTAACGCATATACGTCGTGACCAGCCGGAATGGTCGGACGGTGCAGGTCAGCTGTCCCGTCTCAAAGAGAGCAATGGCCCCGCACATGCGCCCCGCTGCATCGAAGACCGTGCTGATCCCTGTGTTGGCCGCCCGCACCAGGGGCACCCGACACTCGACGGCGCGCCAGCCGGCCATTTCCATATGCTGGTAGGGAGCACTCGTTCGCCCATACCATGCGTCGTTCGTGATGTTAACAAGCACCTCCGCACCCGCCAACGCCGTCTCCCTGGCCAGCTCCGGAAAGACAGCCTCGTAGCAGATCAAGACTCCCAGGGGCATCTTCCCCAATCCGATGGGGGCCGAGCTCGTCCCCGGGACGAAATCCCCTGCGGCTTCGACGAGGCGATGAATAAAGAAGAGCAGCTTCTGGAACGGCACATACTCCCCGAAGGGAACCAAATGCTGCTTGGCATAAGACCCCGCTATCGTGCCATCGGGCGTCACCAGATAGGCCCGATTCTGCAGCTTGGGCACGCCGTCTATTCGCGTGATGGCGGGGCTCCCGAAGATCACGGGACGCCCGACCTCCGCCAGGATCTCGTTGACTTGACGGCTGAGCTTCTGGTCCACCCCGTAAAAAAACGGAGCAGCCGTCTCGGGCCAGACCAGCAGATCGGGTGGAGAATCCTGATCAACCGCCTGCAGCGAGAGGTCCCGATAACGCCGCAATGTCTCCTGTTGGAATGCCGGATCCCACTTCCGGCTTTGATCGATGTTGCCCTGGACCACGGCCACGCGCCACGGTGCAGCCGTTTCCTGAAGCTCCGCGATGGTCTTCAGACGCTGCTGCCCGTAGGCAAAGCACAACGCGAAGCAACCGCCAAAAAGAAGCGCCGCAAACGCTCCTCGCTTCCGCGTCATGACGGACCAAAGGACGGTGTTCCCAAAAACCACCAGCCAGCTCACTCCGTACACACCCGCGACGTCGGCGGTCTGAACCAGGGGCAGGACCGGCGTCTGGGAGTAACCAAGGTTGCCCCACGGGAACCCACTCAAGGCATAGGCTCGGACCAGCTCAAGGGCTACCCAGACGGAAGGCAAAGCCAGCGTCCACAGGGCGGGCGTTTCTTCCAGACGATTCGCCGCCCAGGCAAACAAGGCCGGGTAGACCGCCAGGTATGCAGCAACGAGAAAGAGGGCGCCCACGGCGAGGAGAGTCGGCAGTCCGCCGTAATGCTGAATGACGTAGTGAATCCAATAGAGCGCAGAGAGAAAATGACTCAGACCGCAAATGTAGCCCAGCCGAAAGGATTCCCTGGCCGATTTGCCCCGGAGCGCTAAAAAGAGCGGGAGAAGCGCAACCCAGGCCATCCAATGCCACTGAATCTTGGGCAAGCTGACCGTCAGCATCAACCCGCTGAGACCGCTCAACAGCACAGGGCCAAGTCCCCGAATCCCCATCCGCGTGATGATCACACCTCCATCCGATGTTTCTCTCATCCATGTCCGTCCTTGCATTGCCGCCGTTGACCCCCAGCGATTGCCCCCGAGGGGAGCCTCGGGTTGGAGATCATGGGCCGGACCAGAATCAGGAGGACGTGGATCCATCGGCCTCTGGTTGAAGAGCCTGCTCGGGAGAAAGTTTGCGGACCCGGATCTTTTCGATCTTCCGGGTGTCGGCCGCTTCAATGACCATTTCAAGCTCCTGATACACGACCCGTTCGCCCACCTCCGGCACCCTGCCGAGCAAGCTCATCACGAATCCGCCGACCGACTCAAACTTGCCATCGGGAAGCTCCACCCCGAGGTGATCCTCGAGCTCTTCCACGTCGAGACGTGCGTGAACCGAGACGGTCCCGTCCTCGTGCTCCACGATCAAGTCTTCGTCTGCGTCATACTCATCGGCGATATCCCCGATGATTTCCTCGATGATGTCTTCCAGAGTGAGGACGCCGGCCATTCCCCCGTATTCGTCGATCACGATGGCGATATGGGACTTGCTCTCTCGAAGGTCTTTCAGCACATCGCTGATCTTCTTGGTTTCCGGGATAAACTGCGGCGGCCGAAGGATCCCCCGGAGGTTGCTCTCCCCCGGACCACACAGTCCCAGCAGGTCCTTGGCATGCAGGATGCCGATGATGTTATCGATGTTTCCTTCGTAGATCGGGATCCTGGAGTGACCGCTCTGGATGACGAGCTGGGTGATGTCGGAAACACTGGCATCGACCGGCGCATAGGCCACATCGGTCCGAGGAACCATGATCTCCCGCGCGATCATATCCCGGAACGAAAAGATCCCTTGGATCATTTCGCCTTCATCTTCGGAAATGAGGCCGCGCTGCTCCCCTTCGTCGATGAGCTGCTCGATCTCTTTTTCGATGTCTCCGCTATCCCTGACGCGCGCCAGGCGACGGAAGCACATCCTGAGCCAGTTCTGGAACCCGGTGCCCGATTCTCCTTGCAAAGCGGGATCTTTCTTCAGGTGCACGGCAGATGCAGGACCACTCGCTAAGGGCAAGTGGCTCATTAAAAAAAATTAACGTCAGGCAGCTCGGTTGTCCATAAAAATGTAGCCGATCAGCTTGTAGACCAGGCGGGCAGCAAGGAAATCCGCTGCGACCTGATACGGAACGGGGAGCAGCTCCATCACGTCAAAGCCCACCACTCGCCGGGTCATGGCGACGCGACGCAGCAGACGCAGCACCTCATACCACCCCAGGCCGCCCGGCTCGGGAGTACCGACCGCAGGCATGATGGACGGATCGAGCCCATCCAGGTCGATGCTGATATAGACTTCCTGCCCCAGACAGGAGACCACGCGATCGACCCATGACGGGTCGTCGTGGAGGGTGTGAGCCCAGAAGCAGGGAATGTCAGCCTCCCTGATGTACGCATGCTCTTCGCGGGTCAGCGAGCGGATCCCGACCTGCACCAAAGGCGCGAGGGCGTGTACGTGGCGCATGATGCACGCATTGCTGTAAGCGCTTTCCTGGTATTCCTCCTTCAGGTCGGCATGGGCATCGAGATGCAAAACCGTCACCTTCGGGAAGTGATCGACGACGGCCTGGATCATCCCCAACGACAACAGGTGCTCTCCTCCGAGAAGCACCGGCATCTTCCCTGCCTCGAGAACGGCTTCCCCGGCTCGTCTCACGCGGGACACCATCTCCCGGGGGGAGGCCACGGTCACAGCCGGCTCCTCCAACGTGGCGATTCCCGCTTGGTAAGGCTCCGCCAGGATCTCTTCGTCATAGGGCTCAAGCTCGCGGGAGGCCGCGAGGATCGCTCTCGGCCCCTCCCGGGTCCCAGCCCGGAAGGTCGTCGTTCCGTCATACGGAACCGGCACGATGACCGCGCGGGCGGCGTCATAGGTCCTTGTATCCTGAGGCAGCCCCATAAACGAATAATGGGGTCCCAGGCTTACCACTGGCCTGGACCCCATCTCTTTGTCCGAGCTCATAAAAACTCTTTATCGTGATCGTTGCATCAACATGCGGTCCATGCGGACCACCTGAGCAGAGGCCTGAATCGTATTCGGGAATTCTTGGCCGCGGTCAAGAACGCGCTTTTCGTACTTGCGAATTCCGAATCGCTTTTGGATGGTCTCCACGGCCTTGTCCGTGTCAAACGGCTTACACGAGAACATGTCCAGGCTCAAATACTGCTTCTCCGGGAACGTGTGAATACTGATATGGCTTTCTGCGATGAGAACGAATCCCGACACTCCCCAATCCTCCGGCACCGTTCCATTGTACCGAAACACGTAGGGGGGCATGATCTTCGTCATGTCCATCTGGTCCGGATATTCATCCAAGAAATTATAAATGAAATTCATGTCTTGGAGCACCTTCTCATCGCAGCCGTATCCATCCAACATCAGGTGCACTCCAAAACCGAACTCAGGTTTGCCCATGCCCATGGCAGTCACCTCCCATTGTTCA
>CAZIEW010000012.1:70067-86056 GCA_964538515.1 uncultured Syntrophobacteraceae bacterium | reverse complement strand
GTGAAGGCCCTCGGTCAGCTGACGGAATTCGCCGGGGCCGAATGCGCCATGTTGGTTCTCTTTTCCGAAGACCGAGCAGCCATCAGCATGGTACTCGAATGGGAAGGGCCTGACACCTTATCGGTCCGAGGCGAGCTTGAGGGTCTTTCCCTGTCCTCCTTCAACTGGTCGATGGAGCAGCTGAAAGATCTCGAGACCGTTTACATCCGCGAGATCGGAGAGTTGCCCCCCGGAGCCGCGCCCGAAAAGAGACTCATGGAATCCTTGGGCATCCGCTCCTTTGCTGCAGTGCCCTTGGCCACGGGTGCGGTGCCGTTGGGCTTTCTCGGCTTTCATTCCAGGACCGGCCCGATCTCCTGGAATCCGGAGATCTTGATGCTGCTCCGAATGGTCGCCGAGATGTTTCTGAACGCCCTCCAGCGGAAAAAGGCCCAGTCGGACCTGGAAAAAGCCCAACGGGCCGCCGAAGCAGCCGCAAAGGCCAAGGCCAGATTTTTGGCCAACATGAGCCACGAGATTCGCACTCCCATCCATGGCGTCCTGGGAATGCTGGCGCTCCTGAAGCAAGGCGACCTGAAAAACACGGAGCGCCACTACGCCCAGACCGCCCAGCACTCGGCCGAGATACTCCTTGGCATCATCGAGGACATGCTCGATTTCTCAAGCATCGAGGCAGGCAGGATGGAGCTCGCGGTGGCGGAGCTCGATCTTCGAGAAGTGGTGGAGGAGGCGGCTTTTCTCCTTGCAGATCGTGCCGAGAGCAAGGGATTGATCCTCAATTGCCTCGTCCACAATGACGTCCCTCAGAAGGTTCTCGGTGATGCAACCCGACTCCGACAGATCCTCGTGAACCTTCTGAGCAACGGCGTGAAGTTCACCAACTCGGGCTGGGTGGAAATTCGCGTGACCGCTGAACAGCTCAGCTCCACAAATGCCGCGCTGCTCTTTCAGATTTGCGACTCGGGGATAGGGATCCACCCTGAGGCCCAGACGCGTCTTTTTGACTCATTCACCCAAGCGGATGGATCGAGCACCCGCCGTCATGGAGGCACAGGCCTCGGTTTGACGATCACCAGACAGTTGATCGATCTGATGGGGGGACAAATCGAGGTGGAAAGCACGCCGGGCCTGGGATCAACGTTCTCGTTCCGATTGAGCCTCCCGCTGGTGCACGGCCCGTCGCTTGCCCATTCTCAGGTTCTTCGCGGATTACGCCTCCTGCTCGTTGAGGACAACGCCCTGATCCGCACAAGTCTCGTCCATTATCTGGACGGATGGAACATCCATTACAGCTCGACCGGCAATGCCGAGCAAGCGCTCCAATTGGTTCAAAAAGCTTCCGCTGCGGGCTCTCCTTACGAGCTTGTCCTCCTTGGCAAACAGCTCAACGGCATGAGCCCTCTGGAGTGCGCCAAGGCGCTTCTTGGCAAGGCGGCAGCACCGACCCGTCCTCCCGTGCTGCTCCTCAGTCCTTTGAGCCAAGCCCACTTGGTCGACGACTTGCCTCCTGAGCTCGCGCTTCTCACTTCACCCGTGCGACACGCGGCGCTGTTCAACGCTCTTGTCGAGCGTTGTGGTGAGATCGCCGAGGGGAAACAGAGGGATTCATCGGAGAAGGGAGCAATGGCGCTCCAAGGCACAGAGCCGGGCTATTCGTTCGAGGGAAAGCGCATATTGCTTGTGGAAGACAATGTCGTCAATCAGCAGGTCGCCTTCGAAATGCTGAGCGTTATCGGCACCGACGTCCAAATTGCCGCCGACGGCGAGCAAGCCGTGAGACTGTTCCAGTCTCAACCCTTTGACCTGGTCTTCATGGACTGCCAGATGCCGGTGATGGATGGCCTCCAGGCCACCAGGCTGATTCGAGATTACGAACGACAGCATTGCGACCGGGTAACCCCGATCATCGCTTTGACTGCCAGTGCCATGATCGGTGATCGTGAAAAATGCATCAGCTGCGGGATGAACGATTATCTTGCCAAGCCTTTCCGCATGGTGGATCTGAAGACCATGCTCCTCCAATGGCTGGCATAGTATCCTTCCCGGCATCGAGCCTCGGACTGACTTCCCTATGCCCGAGCCTACAGCAGCATTGCCGGAAACTCGACGGAGACCTCTCGCTCACGATCCCTCGAACCGCCACGTCAGGCTGAGATACGCCGTGTCGTTGCTGGGATCGTTCGTTCGCACGATGGCAGTCTTTTTCGTACTGCCCTGACATTTCGCCGGATCCAACACAATGGTGATTGTCCCCGCTCCACCTGGAGGGATTGCCCGATCGAACCGGGCTTCACACCCTCAACCAACCAGCACTTCCTTGATTTCGAGGACGTCATCCCCCACGTTCAGAACCATGAAATCATGCTGGTGCTTGGCTCCCCTCGCTTTGATCACTCCGAGATCGTAAGAAGTGACGGGAATGTCGAGCACCGGCCCCGATTCGCCGGCTTCCTGCTTGGCCTGACTTGCTTCACCTTGTCGACCGGCTGCCGCATCGGTCCATGGGGATACGCTTGTCAAGCAAAGACAGAGCCCCATGAGCAGCCATGATGATGTTCTCTTAAGCTCATTGCGCACAATCCCAAACCTCCTTCATGAACATCACACAGGCCTCGCTGCAAGGTAGGCCTCAAGAATTGGATCCGCTTGCGGATCAAAAAACGCAACGCCGACTGCACTCCCGACGACATTTTTCGTAACAACGCTTTTGGCGACCTCCGTACTGGCCGCATCGTCGAGCGTGAACCGTATCCGCAAAATCTCGTTCACCTCGATTCGATTGGGCCGAAAGACACGGAACCTGGCACCGCGAAGGGACAGGTCTTCCAGGACCATGCGCTCTTCCGGGTCCTGATCCAAAATCCTTTGATAAAACCCGGAGAGCTCCGTGCTTCTGCGAGCCTCCTGTCTGAATAGGCTGTTCAGCCCGTACCCCACGGCCAATCGCACCAGCTGCTCTCTCTCGAATTGAAACCCAGGGTTCCGCTTCGTAAGGATTTCCAGCCCTTCGTCCAATCGGCCATCCAGGTAATCACCCAGTTGAACGCTTGTCATTCGCTCGTTTCCAGCCAATGCCACGGCCTCCTTTGCCCGGCTGTACTCTTTTCTCGTCGCTGGTGTCCCCTCGACCCGGTACGACCCAGCCCCCTTACAGCAGTCCAACTCCAGCTCATCGATTTACGGCAAAGCTCCTGGGCACGTGCCCCCGGAGCATTCCAGTGCGGACAATGCTAGTATCGACCGTGTCCCTCCGGTTGGCAAAGAAAAAAACCCGTGGAGGTGGCCTCCACGGGTTTCTCAATGCACAACGCACAACAAGGGGGGACGATCAGTCTTTGATGTTGTTGTGGACTTTGAAGCCGCGAACGGTGTTCTTCATGAGCATGGTAATGGTCATGGGACCCACGCCGCCGGGAACCGGCGTGATGGCGCTCGCGATTTCAACGGCTTCATCAAAAGCCACATCCCCTTTCAAAATCCGCTTGCCATCGGCCGTCTTTCCGACTTCGTTCACGCCGACGTCAATGATCACGGCACCCGGCTTGATCATGTCGCCCTTCACGTATTCGGTGACACCCGCCGCAGCAATCAAGACATCGGCTCGCTTGGTATGGAATTTCACGTCCTTGGTACGCGTGTGGACGACGGTTACTGTGGCGTTGGCGCCTTTGCCTTTTTGCATGAGCATGACAGCGATGGGTTTCCCCACGATGTTGGACCGCCCCACCACCACCACTTCCGCCCCGGAAAGCTCCGTTCCCGACCGAACGAGAAGCTCCTGGATACCGGCCGGCGTACAAGGCAGAAAATCAGGCTCACCGATCATCAGCTTGCCCACGTTAACCGGATGAAATGCGTCCACGTCCTTGCCGGGATCGATGGCGAGCAGGATCTTGTTTTCGTTCACGTGCTTGGGAAGCGGCAGCTGGACCAGGATGCCGTCGATCTGCGGGTCTTTGTTGTACTTGTCGATCAGCGCCAAGAGCTTGTCTTCGGCGAGATCGGCCGGCTGGTCATCCTGGATCGAATAGAAGCCCAGCTCATGGGCCGTCTTCTGTTTAGCGCGGACATAGCTCTGTGAAGCCGGATTCTCACCCACCAAAATGGTTACAAGACCCGGAACCTTCCCATATTTCGCCTTCAAGGCATCCACTTCGGTCTTCAGCTCAGCACGAATTTCCTTGGCAACTTCGGCGCCCTTAAGCAGTTTGGCCGACATATTTGTCTTCCTCCTCAAGTGAAATGGGCAGGGCTTCGGTGGGCCCTGCCCATATTTCAATCAGTTGATCTCCATCAACCTCGTCAACAGCCCAATCGATTAGAACAGACCGGACACGGCGCCTGTGCTTGGATCCACGTCGATGCGGCGGAATGCCGGGTTGGACGAGGTTCCGGGCATCAGGGTGATGGTACCCGCGCACGGGCAGAGGAACTTGGCGCCCGAGTAAATCAAAACGTCGCGGATCGGAAGCGTCCAGCCCTTGGGCACGCCCTTCAAGACGGGATCGTGGCTCAGGCTGAGGTGCGTCTTCACCATCATCGTGGCGTAGTCGGCGTATTTCGGATCGGATTCGAGCATCTTCGCCTTGGCTTCCGCTTCCGGCGTCCAGGCCACGCCGTCGGCGCCGTACACTTCCTTGGCCACCATGGCGACACGGTCTCTGAGCTTCATTTCCAGCGGATAAAGGAACTTGAACTGGCTCTCTTCCCTACAGGCGTCGATAACGGCATCGGCGAACTCCAGCGCGCCTTCGCCACCCTTGGCCCAGTGCTCGGACAGGGCGCAACGGGCGCCTGCCGCTTCAGCGGCTTTCTTGACCAGCGCGATTTCTTCCTTGGTGTCCGTATGGAACGCGTTGATGCAGACCACCGGGTTGATGCCGGCTTTGCGGATGACGCCGATCAGGTGGATCATGTTGGGGAGACCCTTTTCCACCAACGCCAGATTTTCCTTGGTGTATTCGTCGGGCAGGGCCAGACCGGCGACGACCTTGGGACCACCACCGTGCATCTTGAGGGCGCGAATCGTCGTCGTGAGCACGGAAACATGCGGCTTCAAACCGCTGTAGCGGCATTTCACGTTCCAGAACTTCTCAAAGCCGATGTCCGCGGCGAATCCGGATTCCGTCACGTGGTAGTCGAACATCTTCAGACCGATGCGGTCGGCGATGATGGAGGACTGACCGACGGCGATGTTCGCGAAGGGACCGGCATGTACCAGGCAGGGGTTGTATTCGGCCGTGCACATCAGGGTCGGGTTGATGGCCATGCGCATGAAAGCGGTCATGGCGTTGCCGACTTCCAGGTCGCCCGTGGTGACCGGCTTGCCGCTCTTGTCGAAGGCCACGGTGATTTCATTGAGGCGCTTCTTCATGTCCGCCAGGTCGTTCACGATGGACAGGATCGCCATGATCTCGGAGCTCACCGCGATGCCGAACTTCGACTGCATCATGAAACCGTCGGTACGGCCGCCGAGACCGATGATGATGTTGCGCAGGGACTGCGCACAAAAATCGATAATCCAGCCCATTTCCACGCGGGTCGGGTCGATGTCGAGGCGGCGCATCTTCGTGAGGCGGGCCAGCTGTTCGTCGTTATAGTTGCGCTCATGCTGCATACGAGCGGTCATCGCAACCATGGCCAGGTTGTGGGCGTTCATGATGTCGTTGATATCGCCCGTAAGACCCAGGGAGAATTCGGTCATCGGGATAAGAAGGGCATTGCCGCCGCCGGCCGCCGTTCCCTTGACGTTCATGGTGGGGCCGCCGGAAGGCTGACGCAGGGCGCCGCCGACGTTGACACCACGCTTGCCAAGGCCTTCCATAAGGCCGCATGACGTCGTGCTCTTGCCTTCTCCCAGAGGCGTCGGGGTGATGGCGGTGACTTCGATATACTTCCCGTCCGGGCGATCTTTCAGGCGGTTGATGATCTTCATGAAGTCAAGCTTGCAAAGGCGCCCCATGGGCAAAATTTCGTCTTTTTGCAAGCCCAGCTTTTCCTGCCAGTCCCATGGAGTGGGCATGTTCTTCTCTGCTGCCTCGGAAATCTGCCAGTCCTTCATTTCTACTGCATTGTAGGGCATCTTGATCCTCCCCCTTTGGTTAGATAGTTCGATCCATGCGACTCGGTCCCACCGCTTTCAGCTATGAAAACGGCCTATGCTCACCCTGACGCCGACGGCACAGGACGCCCGGGCCCTGCTCTCCCCTATTCGCCGCTCCGGGAGAACGACAAACATATTGGCATTGATTTTGCTTAACTTCAAGGCACGCAGGCCTTAGGCATCTTGGTGTCTTTCACCTCCTCCGGCGAATCGGTCAAAAAAGGTCTGAACATCGACCGGCAGACAGGGAGCTTGATGAAGCCAAACAAGAAGACGTGGTAGAGGCTCTGCAGGCGTTGTTCAATTCATTTCGCCGCATTCAGGGAACGATACTTTTTTCACATACGCGCCAAACCTACTTGAGTCGCCCAATCTTGTCAAGGAGAATGTCTTCTCGGGACTCCAGGATTAGCCATTTGTGGCCGCCGATGCAGAGCCTGTTGGGAGACTGTCACAAACCCGTAACGAGTCTGTTCAAAACTTGTCAATTTTCCCTGCTTCCATTCACCTCCTGCAACATCCCCCAAAAGACCCCCCATTTCATGTGAAATGATTTTCATTGTCTTTCCGAGTGGTTGATCTTCTTTTTGACAATTTCGCAACCCCTTATTAAGATGACTACCAATTTGAATTTGTTTGACAAATAATTTGGGATGGCTCGTTCTCCCGCCCGGATAACCTCACAAAGGAACAAACGATGAAAGTCCAGGTTCCCAGAGCTCTCCTCACCCAGGTTCTCCAGAAAGTCCATGGAGCTGCGGATAGAAAAGTGCACATGCCGATCCTCTCAAACGTCCTGATCGACGCGACAGAGCCTTCCCAGGAAGTTGAATTCACCGCGACGGATCTTGAGCTCAGCCTGTGGACCAAGATAGGAGCGACAGTCGAAGTGCCCGGTCGGTTGACCGTTTCGGCAAAGAAGCTCCTGGAAGTTGTGCGCGAGCTTCCTCATGACCTTGTGCAGTTGCAGGAAGCTCCGGGAAACCGTCTGGTCATCATAGCAGGGCGCTCTCGATTCGAGCTCGCTACGATCCCCGCGGACGACTTTCCTTTTGTGAACTTCTTTCCCGGAATCACGCTGTCCCCCTGTGAGCCGGCTCTTCTCCGCAAATGTCTGGCAAAAACGCAGTATGGTATTCCACTCGACGACGATCCATTCAGCATGCCGGGCGTCTTCTGCCATTTCCAGGAGCCGGATGCAATTCGCTTCGTGTCCTCGGACGGTCATCGACTCTCGCTTTACGAAGTCCCATCGGAGTCATTTCAGGGATTGAGCTTTAACGGCGGCATCATCATTCCAAGGAAGGGAGCCCAGGAGATCCTGAGAATCGTCGAGAAGGAAGAGAAGGGCGAGAGTGTCTTTTGGGGAATCCACGAAAACGCCCTCATTGTGCAGACTCAGGATACGCTGTTGAGCGTCCAGCTGCTGGAGGGCGAGTTTCCTGAATATCAGCTCATCATTCCCGAGGAGCGTCCGTATTTTTTTGCCGTCGAGACGGATCCTCTTTATGCAGCTCTCAAGCGGGTGGGAATTCTGACGGACCAGAGATGGCGCCACGTGCGCTTCCACATTACGGAAAACAGCCTGGAGCTGGAATCGGGCAATCCGGAGCTTGGTCAGGCAACCGACAGTGTGGACATCGCCTATACGGGAGAGCCTTTTTCGATTGCCTTCAACCTTCGCTACGTGCTGGAAGCACTCCAGGCGATGGAGAGCGCTGAAACTCGTTTCGAATGGGTAGACCAGTATCATGGAGGCGTGTTTGTAGGGCCTGACGACCCCGGTTACCTGGGGCTGATCATGCCCATGGTCATTTAAGGCGTGCCGGTAGGCCGACCGAGGTACGTTCGGATCACGGCGGGGTTTGAGCGCAATTCTTCCGCAGGCCCTTCCAAAACCACCTTGCCACTTTCCATGACGTAGGCGTAATTGGACACAGCCAAGGCCTGACGGGCGTTCTGCTCGACCAGGAGGATGGTCTGACCGTTGTCTCGCAGCTCCCGGACGATATCGAAAATCTCCTGGACGAGCTTGGGGGCCAAGCCGAGGGACGGTTCGTCGAGCAGCAGGAGTCGCGGCAGGGCCATGAGGCCGCGAGCGATGGCGAGCATCTGCTGCTCACCTCCCGAGAGCGTCCCTGCGAGCGCGTGCTTCCGCTCCCCCAGGATCGGAAATCGTTCTTCCATGCGTGCAATGTCAGCCCCGACTTCCGCCTGTGGCCGCCGGTATCCCCCCAGTTCGAGGTTTTCGCGCACGGTCATTCCGGCCAGCACTTGCCGGCCTTCCGGGACTTGGACGATCCCTTCGGAAACCCGTCGGTGAGACCCCATCCGGGTGATGTCCCGCCCGCGGAGCAGGATTTTCCCGTCGCGCACGGGTAGGAGGCCGCTCAAAGCATTGAGGGTCGTCGTCTTGCCGGCGCCGTTGGGCCCGATGAGCGTCACCACGGATCCCTTCCTGACTTTGAAGGAAAGGTCGCGTACCGCTTCCACGGGGCCGTATGCGACCGTGAGATCAACCACCTCAAGCATGATTCTCCTGCCCTCCCAGGTAGGCCTCGATGACTTCGGGATGCTCTCCCACCTCGGACGGCGTGCCCGTTGTGATGGTGCGGCCGAAGCTCAAAACCGTGATCCGTGAGCAAAGGTCCATGACAAAACCCATGTTGTGCTCGATCAGAAGGACTGTCATACCCTCCTCCGCCAAGGACCGAACCAGATCCCCGATCTGCCTGAGTCCTCTCTGGCGCATGCCGGCTACGGGCTCGTCCAGGAGGAGCATGCGCGGCGAGGACGCCAACGCGCGTGCAATCTCAAGGCGCCGCCTGTCTCCGTAGGAAAGATTCCTCGCCGGGAAGGAAGCCTGGTCGGCAATGCCGACGCGCTTGAGGCATTCCATGGCCTGATCCCGATATTCCGTTTCTTTCCGAGCTGCGGCCGAAAGGCAAAGAAGGCGCGGGAGCAAGGGCCTTTCGGCCACTAGGTGCTGCCCGGCGATGACATTTTCAAGGCATGTCATGGTCGGAAAAAGGCGAATGTTCTGGAACGTCCGAGCCATTCCGAGCGCGGCGATGCGGTGGGCGGGCAGCCCCTGGATCATCTGGTCCAGGAAACGGACTTCACCCGAGGTCGGCGCCGCCACCCCGCTCAGGATGTTGATGAGCGTCGTCTTTCCGGCCCCATTGGGCCCGATCAGCCCATGGACCGTTCCGACGTCCACTCCCAGCGAGACCCCGTCCAGCGCCCGAACGCCCCCGAAGCGCATCGTGACGTGCTTGACTTCCAGAAGCATGATCAGGCCTCCTCTCTTGGCAAGGGAGCCACCTTTGGTGCCAGCCGCGATCCGCCCTGAAGGAGGGAAGCCAATCCGTTTGGGAGGAACAGGATCACGAGGAGCAAGACCAGTCCGTTCACCGCCATGCGGAGTGCTCCGGCCGCAACTCCGATGCCTCGGAGCACCTCTGGAAGCACGATCAAAAGCACCGTGCCGAGGATCGGCCCGGGCCACGCGCGCGCTCCGCCCACAATGTTGTAGATGAGCAGCTGGACCGCCGCCGAAAATCCAAACTCGCCGGGGGAAATGATGAAGGTGAGGTGGGCGTACATCCCGCCCGCCAAGCCGGCGATGACGGCCCCCATCACAAAAGCCGAGGTTTTGTAATAAGTCGTGTGGATCCCGAGGGTCGCCGCGGCCGTTTCATCTTCCCGAATCGTCGCAAAGCTCCACCCCACCCTGGATCCGCGTAGCCGTGCCACGACATAGCAGACGACTGCCAGCACCAGGTAGATCATCCATCCCTTGGTTCTGTTAGGGATACCCACCAATCCCTGGGCCCCTCCGGTAATGGTGAGGTTGACCGCGGTAATGCGAACGACCTCACCGAAGGCGAGGGTCGCCATGGCGAGAAAGACCCCCCGGAGCCTGAGCACGGGCAGTCCGATGACGAGCGCCACCATCCCTGCCGATGCGGACCCCGCGACCAAGGCCAGAATGTAGGAAACACCGTAGTGGAGCGAGAGAACGCCGGAAACATAGCCGCCGATTCCAGCGAACGCGGCATTGCCAAGGGAGAGCTGTCCGGCTGAAAGAGTAATGTAAAGACTCAAGGCTAGAAGGGACTGGATCCCGATGAAATTGAGAAGACTTCCGTAAACGGCAAGCAGGTGCGTGACAAGCTCCATCCGGGTCACGCCTCCCGCATCGATCGCCGCCCCAAAAAGCCCGACGGGCGGAAAACCAAAATGGCAAAAAGCATGGTGAAGGCCACTGCATCCCGGAGGTTCGAGGTTCCGGTAATGGCGACCGTCAGGACTTCCGTCAGTCCGAACGCCAGTCCTCCAAGGATCGCGCCCGGAATGCTGCCCATGCCGCCCAAAATGATCACGGCCAACCCCTTGATTTCAATGGACCGTCCCATGTCGGGCGAAAGAGCGTCGAAATACAGGCCGAACAGAATGCCGGCGGCTCCTCCCATGGCGGAGGACAGGAAGAACGTGAAGGCAATGATCCCATCCACATGGATGCCGAGAAGCCGAGCCGCTCGGTCGTTCTCGGCCACGGCGCGAATGGCTTTCCCCACCCGCGTCCGTTTGAGCAGCTGGGTCAGACCCGCCATGAACAGAATGGCCGTCAGCACGATTTCAACCTGGAGAGAGGTGATGGTGACGCCCGCCACCTGCCAGATCGTGTTGGTGACCGTATGGGCTGGAAAACGGACCGTGCGGGCACCAAACAGGGCGAACGCGGCACTCTCAAAAAGAATCGCCATGGCAATGCTCGAGATGAGTCCCGAGAAGTTGCTGTCAGCGCGACGGCGTAAGGGGAAAAAGGCGATCCGGTCAAGAATCAGGCCCAACAGACCCGCAAAGAGGACCGCCGTGGGAAAGGCAGCCCAGATGGAAAAGTGAGCGCCTTCCACCAGCCAGAGCGCCGCAAGGCCTCCAAGGGTGAAGATGGCGGGGTGCGCCAGGTTCAGGATGTCCAGTACCCCGAACACCAGCGTGTACCCCACCGCAAACAGACCGTAAACGCTTCCGATGAACAACCCGTTGATCAGCTGCTGTGCCAGGAGCTCCATGAACCCTATTCCCCGAAGACGACGAATTTGCCGCCTTTCACTTCCTGGACCACAGGCAAATGATCGGCATCGCGGCCTTCGGTGAAGGAAAACTTCCCGAGCACGGTATCGAGATCCTTGATGCCTTTAAGGGCGTCGCGAATGGCTTTGCGATCCGTCGAGCCGGCCTTCTTGATCGCTTCGTGGACGATGTGGACACCCGCGTAGGCCTGAGCGGCGAACTGATCGGGCGGATTGCCGTACTTGGCCGTGTAGGTCTCGACGAATTTCTTGTTCAGAGGGCTCGTGGAAGTCACGTTCCAGGCCGCACCCACCATCACGCCTTCCGCGGCTTCACCGGCATTTTTAATCAGAGCGGGGGAGTTGAAGCCGTTCCCCCCGATGATTCGCACACTTTGGGGAATGCCCAGCTGCCGGGCCTGGCTCACGATCCCCGAAGCCTCCTCGACGAGAGCCGAGCAGATGATGGCGTCGGGACTCTTGGCCTTGATCTGAGTGAGCTGCGGCGAAAAATCACGGTCTCCCTTGGCGAAGGTCTGCTCGCTCAGAATCTCGATCCGGGCGTCGGCCAGCGCCTTCTTGAAGGCATCGTAGCCACCCTTGGTAAACGCATCGTCATTGCCGTAGAGTACAGCGACCTTTTTGATGCCCAGTTTTTCCTTGGCGATTCGGATGGTGTTGGGAATGACCACGAATTCGGTGAGCGAATCGCGGAAGATGAAGTCCCCAATGTCCGTGATGCCTTTGGCCGTGTTGCTGATCCCGAGGACCGGCACACCCGCTTCCTGAGCAATACGGTTCGTCACCTGGGCGGTGTTGCTGAGGGTCGGGCCGATGATCACGGACACATTGTCCGCGTTGATGAACTTGTTGTAAACATTGGCACCCTGCTGCGGTGTACTGGCATCGTCGTCGAAGAGCGCAAGGAGCTTCGGACCATCCGCACCCGCTGCCGCATTGATCTCATCAATCGCCAACTGGGCGCCGTTCTTCTGAGTCGCTCCGTAGGCAGCCGCCCCGCCGGTCATACTCAGCGCAAAGCCGATCTTGGCCTCCTTTGCGGCTGCAACGGCCTGATGCGCTCCGCCAAGCGCCGACACCGCCACCAGGACAACGGTCAACGCGCAAATGCATCCCCACCTGTCTAACTTTCGCATGCATGCCTCCTGTCCCAAATGTCATTCAAGTGCTCTAGCTCACCCCAAAACCCTCGAAGGGAGGGAATCCTCGGGCCAACTCAATCCAGCGGAGCTCTCCTCCAACCCGGAACGATCCAGCAAGTCGGGGAGAGCAGGGTTACCCATGCGGCAATTCCAGGAAGGCTGGGGGGAGGGGAGCCCACTGTGTGAGCTCGAACCGTGACGGTGCGGAAAGCGCGCGGATTCCCCGGAATATCAGCTGCCTGCGCCGCAGCAGAGGGGCATCATAGTCAAAAAGTGTTCGGGATGCATCCGATTTCTTCAAGGAGAGCAAGCATAGGGCGACCGACAGCCCAGAGCATCCTATCGGTCATAACGGCACTGCGGCCTTCTACGGCGCCGTGGACCCGACGGTGCCTCTTCGAGCGCCGCCACCGGACGGCGGCACTACCGAAACGAGCTTACGGCACGTGTGGATACGTTCTTGCTGGCCCTGGCCTGGCAAGACAGCATTCAGCTCCCTTCGCAAGCGCTGAAGGGCTCGCGAACGAAGTACAGGGCGTCACGCCCATACACTTCCATCCCGCCTCGTCTCCAGGCTCCCCATCGCGTGACATACTTCTTGCCGTCCGGTCGGCGTTGAACGGCCACGGTGAAGTTGCTGCGGAGCTCCCGGTAGCATCCGTCCAAACTGGTGAGGGTCATGTCCAGCGTCGGCAGGTCCAGCCGCTCCCTTGCTTTGTTGACGACGAAAAAGCCTTCGTCCCCTCGCTCCATCACAAGAAGCGTGGGCGAGTCGACGACGCCGAGGACGTTCTCCTTCACATTGCGTCCCTCCGCCTGCCGTTGTTTCATGATCGCGCGAAACATCGCTCCGAACTTGATGAACGGGGCATCCACGTTGTCCCAATTGAGGACCAGCGGCGTTCCCCCTTCTCTGGCCAGCACGTAGCTCGTGGCCAGGTAACCATCCGTGGCGTTGTCGTACGGGTTGATGGCAAAAACGTTGAGCTCCCGGATGGTGTCGTGGTTTCTGCCAAACGTCACGCTTCGGCTGTCGTTCACGGCTTGGGGTACTCGGAGCGCTCGCAGGTCCCCGCCGTAGCTGAAAGCGCTTTTCATCGACGCATAGAGCACGAAATCCGTGATTGCCGCAATCCCGTTGTAGTCCTCGGGCTTCGTATCCGCGTCCGTGATGACCTCGAGGTAGTTCCAACTTCTTCCCTGACTCTCACGATCGATGAAATCGATGTATTCCTTGACCACTTGGGGCGGCATGTGCTTGGCCGCGTCGAACCGGAAGCCGTCGATTCCGAGGTTGAGCAGCTTCTTCAGATGGCCTTTCTGCAGCTTCTTGACCCTGTTGGTGTGAATCAAATCGGGAAGTCCGCCCAGCCAGCAGTCCAGCTCCGAGCTCCGATTGCCGTCGTCATAGGTGATCGTGCAGGGCCTTGTGCCGGGATCCCTCGAGCTTGTGTGAAAATCTCGCCAGGAAAGGCCCGGAAACCTTGTCAAATCCTCGCGCTCATCCCCGTCGGTCAGGTTGGCCATGTGGTTGAAGACCACGTCCGCGATGACCTTGACCTTACAGCTGTGAGCCTTGTCGATCAGCCGCTTCAGATCGGCTTCGGACCCTTTTCCTTCAATGATGCGGTAATCCACGGGCTGATAGCGCGCCCACCACATCGTGTCCGGATTCGATTTCTGGGCGGGAGGGATCTGGATGTGGGAATACCCTTGCTCGGCCAGATCACAAACAAATCCTTCGGTGTCGCCAAAGCTCTGGTCAAAGGCATGGAAGATGGCGACGGGCTGCTCACCACCGTAGGCGCGGAAGACCTGCAGACAGACGAATAGGGTAACTGCCACGGATGATCTGAAAAGATGTGTCTTGGCTTTCATGGCTGGACCTCCCCGGTTTGAATGACGGATCACCCGAATACGGCCGCCGTTGTGGCTTTCTCGCGCAGGTTTTCGGACTTCCCGGCTTGGCGGGTGCAGGATGCGGGGGCTCAGGATAGGACGGCTGATCAGATTATGGGACGGAAGAAGGAGGATTGCAAGCTCACAATTGGATTGACACATCATTCATCCTTTGCCGCTCGCGGACGATTGCACCTATCGCCGCCTCAGGATTGTCGTGGCCATTCAAGTGGCTCCTGCTGTAAGGTGTGGCTTCGCTTGATCAAGCAGGCGGCCGAAGCCCGGCCATCGTGGAAAGAGACGGAGAGAGAGCATGCAGACGGTTGACATGAGATCGGATACAGTGACGCATCCCACCCCGGAAATGCGACGGGCCATGGCGGAGGCGGAGGTGGGAGATGATGTTTTCGGGGAAGACCCCACCGTGAACCGGTTGGAAGCACTCGCTGCCCGGAAGCTGGGAAAGGATGCGGCCCTGCTCGTGACGAGCGGCACGATGGCCAACCTGGTTTCCATCCTCACGCACTGCGGTCGCGGGGACGAAGTGATCCTGGGCGACAACTCCCACACCTTCAACTACGAGCAAGGCGGCATCGCGTCACTGGGATCCGTCCACCCACGCCCCCTCCGAAACCGTCCCGACGGCACCCTGGATCTGGACGAGATCGAAAGCGCGGTGCGTCCCGACAACGTCCACTTTCCCCGCACACGCTTGATCGTCCTCGAAAACACCCAAAACCGATGCTACGGTCGAGCCTTGGATCCCGCTTACATGCAATCGGTCCGTGCTCTGGCAGACCGACATCAAATCAAGATCCACGTCGATGGGGCGCGCATTTTCAATGCGGCGGCGGCCCTGGGCGCTCAGGCCCACGAGCTTGCCCGGGATGCGGATTCCGTCACATTCTGCTTGAGCAAGGCCCTTGCGGCTCCAGTGGGATCGATGGTCTGCGGCTCAGCTGGATTCATCGGCGAGGCGCGCCGCTGGCGCAAGGCGCTGGGCGGTGGCATGCGCCAGGCGGGCGTCATCGCCGCAGCGGGAATCGTGGCCTTGACCACCATGGTCGACCGGCTTCCCGAAGACCACGCCAATGCGAAGCTCCTGGCGGAAGGATTGGCTTCCATGGAGGGGCTGACGGTTCCGTTTGAGCACGTACAGTCGAACATCGTCTACTTCAACGTGGAGCGTGACGGGAAGAGCGCCGCTGATTTCGCCGCCGGCCTGCGGAGCCATGGGGTGCTGGTCTTGCCGACGGGGCCGCGTACCATGCGGGCCGTGACTCATTATATGGTCTCAAGAAAGGACATTCTGAGGGCACTGGATGCCGTGCGTAAGGAGCTTTCCGGAGAAGGGGCATGACGGGGACAAGCACAGGCGAATGGAGGCCGGGCTCCAAGCCAAACCGGGTTGACACCCAAAGCGCACGGCAGGTATTGTGCTCCTATTGCGGCGGGATCCCTGGAAGAATCATCCGTTCAAGGCCGACGGAGTCGTGATCCTGAAGGCGTGGAAAACCGTGGTGGTTCTGACGCTGCTTGGACTGGAGTGCCGGACGGGGGATGGACTGAGATTTGGCGAATGAGAGGTTTACCTGTTCTTGATTGAAAGGAGCAAAGCATGAAAAAGGCCTTGATCGTCCTGTTCGTTGCCATGGCTGTCCTCGCGGCCAATTCCTGTTCCATTAGACGACCTTACATGGTGGACCAGCCTGTGAAGATGGCGCCCAGCGAGGGGAAAGCCCTCGT
>CAZIEW010000012.1:0-69967 GCA_964538515.1 uncultured Syntrophobacteraceae bacterium | reverse complement strand
CGTTGAGGCAGAGCTGGAAGCCGATAAGGTCTACTTCATTGCGTTGCGCGTTGGCATGGGATGGTGGCGGGGTCGAATCCACCAGGTTCCCGTCAACAAGAGCAACCCCCTGTGGCCGGAAGTGGTCAGTGCCCTAAAGACCAATCCCAATCGAGGCTTCCAGACGTCGGCCATAGCCGAGGCCGAAGCGGAAGGCAAGGCAAAGATCAAAGAGTACCTCAGTTACTACGACAAGGACGTGAAAGGGACCAAGCACGTCTCGTATCTCAACCGCCAGGATGGCGTTGCACCCGGTGGGTTTTAGCGGTTGATGGCCGCGGGCGCACGGAGCCAGAAGGACGCGACCGAAGCGCACGCGTGACCATGGTTCGTGATAAATTCCGTTCCTTGGAGGTCATCCCGGCATGGTTTCAGCCGGGATCCGGCGGTATTCTTGAAAGAGAGCTCTGGATTATGGGAGGCCCATGGTCTCCAGGACGGACTGAAGGATGGAAGAGTCCGGATCCAGCAAGGATTCCAACATGGAGAAGTGATCGGCTCCCGGCACAATGTGCCGGGTAATCGCGATGCCCCGCTGCTCCCAGGCGGCTTTGAGGTCGTCGCTCTGACACTGGTATTCCTCGGGCTCCAGGTCGCCGGTCACGAGCAGAAGCGGCGCCGCACAGACTGGATTCAGGAGGACGGGGCTGTTGCGCCGGGCGGTCTCCCGGTCGAGCCCCAGAGCCCCGTTCAGGTAGCTCAGCCGGATGGGATCGAGGTCGAAGAGACCGCTCAACGAGCACCCGCCAAGGATACGCGGCTGAGCCGATTTGGGCTCCACCGCTCCCCAGCGCGTCGCCATCAGCATCCCCACCAGGTGCCCCCCGGCGGAATGCCCGGTCAAATAGACCCCGGCCGTTTCACCGAGGCGCTCGCTCAGCTCGAGTGACAGCCAGGCAACACTGCTCCGGCAGGCGGCCACGATGGCATCCATGCCGGCCGTGGGCATGAAGGGGTAGTTGACGAACGCCACGTGAGCCCCTTGGCGATGCAGCTCCTCCCCGATGAAGTGAAAAGACGACTTGTCCATCGCCTGCCAGTAGCCGCCGTGAAAGAAGACGTGAAGGGGCGCTCCGTGCGTCTCGGCAGGGAAGAGGTCGAGCGTTTCCCGATCGCCTGCGCCGTATGGTACGTTCAAAAACCCCTTTCGCTGCTTCCGGAACGCTTCGCTGCGCACACTCCAGCCTCGGACGAGCCCGTCGAAGTCGCGAGCCCTCGCCCGGTTGTTGTACTGGGCGTCGAGAGCGGCCTGGTGATAGTGTTTGTAAACGTGCATGGTGCGCATCCCCAGGCTTCAGACTCCCAGGTGGCGGAGGCGGACAGCCGTGTTTTCGTTCAGCTCGCGAGAGCTTCCTGTCCATACGATGCGCCCCTTTTCGAGGATGTAGTGACGATCGGCCACCGCACTCATCGCGCGGACGTTCTTGTCGATGACCAGGATCGCCTGCCCCTCCTCCTTCAGCGTGCGCAGACACCGCCAGATTTCAGTACGGACCAGGGGCGCGAGGCCTTCCGTGGCTTCATCGAGGATCAGCAGGCGCGGGTTGGTCATGAGCGCCCGCCCGATGGCGAGCATTTGCTGCTCGCCGCCAGAAAGCTGATTTCCAAGATGTTTCTGGCGCTCCTCGAGAATGGGAAAAAGCCCATAGACCCGGTCGAGCGTCCAGCTTCTCCGGTTTCCAGCCCGTCCGCTCGCCGTGGCGGTGAGGTTTTCGAGCACGGTGAGGTTCGGAAAGATCTGCCGCCCTTCGGGAACGAGCCCCACTCCCAGCTGAGCGATCCGGTAGGGAGGCAGCTCGCGGATGTTGCGCCCCTCGAAGGTGAGCTTCCCCGTGCGCACCGAAAGAAGGCCCATGATGGCCCGGACCGTGGTCGTCTTTCCCATGCCGTTGCGACCGAGCAGCCCGACCACTTCCCCCTCACGCACGTCCAATTGGACTCCGAAGAGGGCCTGACTGGATCCATAGAAGCCGTCAATTTGCCTGACCTCAAGCATGTCACTCCCCCGATTCCTCATCTCCCAGGTAAGCCCGCCGCACCTCGGGGTCCGTTCGAATGGCGTCCACCCCGCCCTCGGCGATGACCCGCCCATAGACGAGCACCGTCACCCGGTCGGCAAGCTCGAACACCGCATCCATGTCGTGCTCCACCAGGAGCATGGCCACCTCCCTCTTCAGGCGCGACAGGAGCCCGACGACCCGCTCGGTTTCCTCGATCCCCATTCCGGCTGTGGGCTCATCGAGCAAAAGCAGCTTCGGGCGCAGGGCAAGCATCATGGCAAGCTCCAGTTGGCGCTGCTCTCCATGCGACAGTGCCCCCGCAACAACTGGAGCACGGTCCGCAAGGCCCACCTGGTCCAAGACTTCCACGCACCGCTTCCTGGCTCCCGCATCGGCTCCGAATCCACGGAGGAAGCGGAAGCTGTGTCCGGAGGTGGAATAGTGTGCCAGGAGCATGTTCTCGATCACCGTGTAATCCGGAAAGATGCTCGTCAGCTGATACACCCGCCCCATCCCCAGCGCGGCCCGCCGGGGAACGGAAAGAGACGTGATGTCTCTCCCCTCGAAAAAGACGGCCCCTTCATCCGGTGTCAGCTCACCTGAAAGCTGAGCCAGCAGGGTCGTCTTGCCGGCCCCGTTCGGACCGATCACCGCGTGCACTTCGCCTGACTGTAAGGCCAGGCTCACCAAGGAAGTGGCCGTCATGGCCCCGAAATGCTTGACCAGCCCCCGCGCTTCAAGAAGCATGCGCACGAGCCTCCCGTCTGCCCGGCAGCAGACTGATCAGCCCGCGCCTTGCGTAGAGCACCACGACGATGAGGCTCGGCCCCAGAACGATCATCCAATGCTCAGTGAAAGCAGAAAGCACCTCTTCGGTGAGCAGCAGGGCCATTGCGCCGAGAATGGGCCCCACCAGGGTCCCCATCCCTCCGAGAATGACCATCACCAGGACATGGCCCGACTGGGTCCAGTGGAGGAACGAGGGACTGACGTACAGGGATTCGTTGGCGATGAGGGCGCCTGCAAGGCCTGCGATGGAAGCGGCGATCACGAAACAGGTGAGCTTGTAGCCGAAGGGGGCGTAGCCCAGGGATCGCATGCGGGCTTCGTTCTGCCGGATGCCGCCAATCACGAGACCGAACCGGGAGCGTACCAACCGCCGACAGCCGAGGAAGACCGCAAGCAACCACACCCAGACGATGTGGTAGTAGACCGTGTGGCCGGCAAGCCCCGCCCATTCTCCCAAGGTGTTGCGGGTCGCCAGCCGCATCCCGTCGCTTCCCCCGCAAGATTCGAGTCCAAAAGCGAAATAGTAAAGGATCTGTGCGAAGGCCAGCGTGATCATGATGAAGTAGGCGCCGCTCGTTCTCAGACTGAGTGCTCCGATGGGAAGCGCCAGAAGTGCGGCCACCCCGACCGCGGCAGGCCAGACGATCAGCGCGCTACTGACCCCATGGAGCGAGAGGATGCCCACGGTGTAGGCCCCTGCACCGAAGAAGGCCGCGTGACCGAAGCTCACCATGCCGCCGTATCCCAGCATCAGGTCGAGGCTAATGGCAAAGATCGCATGGATCATGATCCGGCTGAACAGCCGCGTATAGAACACTTCGCCGAACAGAGGCACGAGCAGCAGCAGACCGAAAAGCAGGATCAGAAGCGGGCGTTTCATCACAAATCATCCAGCCGGCTCATCCATGAGCGGGAAAGAGCCCTTTCGGCCGCCAGCAGAGCATCCCCGCCATGAGGATACAAATCGACATGGACGAGACGCCGGCAGGCAGCAGAACACGTCCGAAGGTGTCCACGAGGCCGACCAGCACGGCCGCCACGAAAGCGCCCTTGATGGACCCGATGCCGCCGATGACGATCACGATGAAGGCCAGGATCAGGACCGGCTCGCCCATCCCCACCTCGATGGAAAGGATCGGTCCGGCCATCATGCCTGCCAATCCGGCCAGGGCGGCTCCGAGCCCGAACACGACCGTGTAGAGCACCTTGATGTTGACCCCCAGGGCGTTCACCATTTCGCGGTTGCTAGCCCCGGCGCGGATCAGCATCCCCAGGCGCGTGTGGTGGATGAGCCAGAAAAGGAGCCCCCCCACCCCCAGCCCCACCCCGATGATCACGAGCCGATAGGCCGGGTAGCGCATTCCGGGAAAAAGCACCACGGAATGCGACAATGCTTCGGGCAAGGCCATGAAGCGCGCCTGGGGTCCCCAGACCATCCGGACCAGCTCGTTAAAAAACAGGATCAGCCCATAGGTGGCCAAAACCTGGTCCAGATGATCCCGGTCATAGAGCTTGCGCAGGGTCACCACCTCGACCACCATACCGACGGCCAGGGTTGCCGGCACCGCGAGCACAATGGCCCACAGGAAGGACCCCGTCTGCTGCTGCAGACTTGCCGCCAGATACGCTCCCACCATGTAGAGCGATCCGTGGGACAGGTTGATGAGGTTCATCACCCCGAAAACCAGCGTCAGCCCGGCTGCCATGAGAAAGAGCATGACGCCGAGCTGCAAGCCGTTCAGTCCCTGCATGAAAAAAAGTGTGAGATCCATGGTTTTTTGCTTCGACGGGGCCTTCCCTTACACGGATAAACACGGATAACCCACGGATGGACACGGATAAGGACCTCAACACTCAAAGGGCACGGCAATCGACAGATCCGCCACCACCCCGATCGTCCGAACTTCAGATGGTGCATTTCAACCGTTTTTATCCGTGTCCATCCGTGTGGCTCTTATCCGTGCTCATCCGTGTCTCACTTCATGGGACACTGATCACAATAAGCGTCCGCGTGATCCGTGAACGCCTTGGCCACGATCTTGTTGGTGAGCACCCCTTCCTCGTTTTTCACCACCTCGCGGATGTAGAAATCCTGGATGGGGAAGTGGTTGTTGTTGAACCTGAACTTGCCGCGAACCGACTGGAAATCAGCCTTCTTGAAGGCCTCGCGAAGCTTGTCCTTCTCGTTCAGGTTGCCCGCGACGGCTCGGACCCCGCTGTCGATGAGCAGAGCCGCATCATACCCCTGGGCGGCGAAAAGTGAGGGGAGGCGCCCGTAAGCGGCCTTGAAGTCCGCGACGAACTTCTTGTTGACGGGGTTGTCCAGGTCCGGGCTCCAAAAGCTCGCGTTCATGAGCCCCAGCGCCGCATCGCCCATGGCCTGCAGGACCGACTGATCGAGCGTGAAGGCGGTGGTGTAGAGAGGGATTTCCTCCTTGAGTCCGGCTTGCGCGTACTGCTTGATGAAGTTGATGCCCATGCCGCCCGGGTAGAAGCAGAACACGGCATCGGGCTTGGCGGCGCGAAGCTGGGCCAGCTCGGCCGCATAATCCGGCTGGTTGATCTTGGTGAAGACTTCGGCGACGATCTCACCCTTGAACGAGTGTTTGAATCCCGCCATGGCGTCCTTGCCGGCCTGGTAGTCGGGCGCCATGAGATAGAGTCGCTTGACGCCCTTGTCTTGGAGGTATTTCCCCATGGCTTCGTGGGTCTGGTCGTTTTGCCAGGAAACGGTGAAGAGGTTCGGCAAGCACTGGGCTCCCGCGAGCGGCGACGGGCCCGCGTTGGCGCTGATGAGAAAGATCCCCTGGTCGGTGATGGGCTTGGCGACCGCCATCATGACGTTGGAGAAGACAATGCCCGTGACCAGATCCACCTTGTCCTTCTCCAGCATGCGCGTGGCCACCTGGACACCGATCTCCGGCTTCAGCTGGTCGTCCCCGACGATGACCTCGGCCGGAAGCCCGCCCAGCTTGTCACCGCAGTGCTTGATCCCCAGCTTGAAGCCGTCCAGGATGTCCGTCCCGAGGCTCGCCCCGGGTCCCGACAGGGTCGCGATGTAGCCAATCTTGATCGCATCGGCGGCATGGCATGGGAGGCCACCTGATAGCACCCATGCGGCAAGCGCGAGAATCCCCAAACCCGTTCTCTTCATTCCGAACCCTCCATGATTTGAGCCTGTTCAACCCTGTCAGCGCAGCCCGGCGATGAAGTCCCCCACGGCGCCGATGCCGCTGTCCTCGATGAGCCGAATCGTCTGAGTCCCGATGACCGCGATGTCCACTTTGCCCTTCAGAAAATCCACGTCGTCCCTGTCCTTGACGCCGAAGCCCAGCGCCAGGGGCAGGTCGGTGGCGGTTCGGCACCGGTTGGTGTATTCGGCCAGATCCTTCGAGAAGTCCGTTTGGGCTCCGGTCACGCCCTTTCGGGCGACACAATAGATGAGCCCCTTGCCGTGGGACGCCAGGTAGCGCATGCGCTCGAGCCGCGTATTGGGCGAGAAGATGAAGATGGGGGCGAGGTCGTGGCGGCCCAGGGCCGAAAGGTAGTCCTGGCCTTCCTCCGGAGGGAGATCCGGGATGATGGCGCCTTTGATCCCCGCGCCGGCCATGGCGTCGGCAAACCGGTCCACACCGTATTTGAACAGAATGTTGTAGTAGGTCATGAAAAGAAACGGGATGTTAAAGTCCCGGCTCACGCGGGCGCCGAAGTCCAAACATTGCTTCACGGTCGTGCCGCGCGCGAGCGCTTCCTGGTTGGCTCTCAAGATGACCGGGCCATCGGCGATGGGCTCCGAAAAAGGGATCTGCAGCTCCATGATATCCACGTCGGCGCGCACCATGGCTTCGACGATCCGGTACGACTCCTCGAAGCTCGGGTACCCCAGGACGATGTGGGTCATCAGCAGGATGTCCCGATCCTTCAGCCGTTCTTTCAGATAGGTCTCAAGCACGGTACTTCTCCGCTTTGCCCAGGATGAATTGCTGCCACTTGGGATCCCCAAAGGCGTCGGCGATGGTGAAAATGTCCTTGTCGCCTCGCCCGGACTGGTTGATGAGGATGCTGTCTTCCGGGCTCAGGGCGGGGGCTTCCTTGAACGCCTGCACGAAGGCATGGGCCGATTCGAGGGCCGGGATGAGTCCCTCTTTGCGAATGGTGAGGGCTAGCGCGTCGATGACTTCCCGGTCCGTTGCGGCTTCGAAGCGCACCCGGCCCGTCGTCTTGTGAGCCGAAAGGATCGGCGACACCCCGACGTAATCGAGACCTGCCGCGACGCTGTGCGTCTCTCGCATCTGGCCGTCGCTGTCTTGGAGGAAGTACGTCTTGTAGCCCTGGGCCACCCCGATGCTCGCGTCCTCTGAGCAGAGCCTCGAGGCATGCCGGCCGGAATCGAGCCCCTTGCCGCCCGCTTCGACGCCGACCAGCTCGACGGGGTCGTCGAAAAAACCGCTGAAGACGCCCATGGCGTTGGATCCGCCCCCGACGCAGGCATAAACCCGTTTGGGAAGACGCCCCTCCCGCTCTAGAATCTGGCGGCGGGCTTCCTTGCCCACGATGGACTGGAAGTAGCTCACCATTTCGGGGAAAGGGTGCGGGCCGCAGGCCGTCCCCAGCACATAGTGGGTGTTGTCCATGTTGGAGACCCAATCCCGAAAGGCCTCGTTGATCGCGTCCTTGAGGATGCGCGTCCCTTCGCGGACGGGAACCACTTCCGCGCCCAGCCGCTCCATCCAGAAGACATTGGGGCGCTGCCGCTCGACGTCCACTTCGCCCATGTAGATCGTGCACGCAAAGCCGAACTTCGCGGCCATCGTTGCCGTGGCCACCCCGTGCTGCCCGGCTCCCGTTTCGGCGATCACCCGCGTCTTGCCCATGCGCTTGACGAGCAGTCCCTGGCCCATGACGTTGTTGGCCTTGTGAGCGCCGGTGTGGTTGAGGTCCTCCCGCTTGACAAAGATGCGGGCGCCTCCGAAATGGCGCGTCAGGTTCTCGGCGAAGGTGAGCGGCGTCGGCCGGCACGAGTAGGTGGACATGAGGCGTTCGTATTCTTGCCAGAAAGCGGGGTCCCTTCGCGCAGCCCCGAAAGCGTCGACAAGCTCGTCGAACGTGGCATTGAGAATTTCGGGGATGTAGGCCCCACCGAATCCTTCGTAATAGCCTCGGTCATTCATCGGTGATGCCTCCGATGGTCTGGGAGAAGACAAATTGATCGGTCCGGCAGAAAAGCTCCGAAAAGACGGCATTGGCGGCCGGCTCGAAGTTCAGAAACCGTCTCACTTCCAAGATGGGAGTGGTCCGGGTAACCGCCATTTCAGCGGCCTTTTCCCCGTCGAGGTAGCCGATCCGGAAGGTCTGACGGCCGCCGGTGGGGCGCAGGTGGTAATGCTCGTCAACGATCTGGGATAACGACTGGTCCTTGAGGTCGATCCCGTCGATGTCTCGGAACACGTCCGGGTGAAGGTAGATATCCTCCAGCAGCACCGGGACACTCCCGACGCTGCTCAAGCGTGCAAAGTAAAAGGCTTCCCGCTCGGCGAAGGGATTTTCCCCGTCGGCCGGAACCTGGACGAGCCGCGTGGGGGTGAGAATTCGGGACGTCACGGCAACTCCGCTGCGCTGAAACGCGGAAAGCGTTCCCGCCAGGGAGAACAAATCGACTTCCTGCTGATCCGTGCGGACATAGGTGCCGGAGCCTCGCTTGCGGACCAGGATCCGACGGCGCACGAGCCAGTCGGTGGCCTGCCTGGCCGTGGGCCGGCCGATATGAAATTCGCGGGCAAGGCTGTGCTCCGATGGGATGGGCGACCCGGGGGGGTAATCTCCGGCGCGGATCTTCGACAGGAGGAGATCCGCCAGCTGTCGATACAGGGGAATGGGGGATTGAGGGTTGAGCTTCATGCAAGGCCTCGTACCTTGGGGTTACCGCCATCCAATATGGCGGGAGAATCGCTCATATTGGTCAAGTTGTCAAGACAAATTATTTTGAAAGCAGCTTTCAGCTTGCAAGAAGTACGAGTAGCGCGTGCGGGGGCAACGGTCAACAATGAGCATGCACGTTTTCGTGAGGTTCGGGAGAGCCGCTTCAACCGCTGTCCTGCGGCAAGCTCAAGAGGCACAAATCAGCGCCTCTCTTTTCGGTGTGCTTTGGCGTCCAATCCACCGGGGCTCGATGGTAGGTCCTGCTCCCTGAAAGCTGAAACCCGACACCCGTCACCCGTCACTGATCGAAAAAACCCTTTCTTCCGCCGCACCCTGACGTGTATGCTGGGAGTCATCTTCGCTGAATTCCATGGGAGCAGACGCATTTCACGAATCCTTTTCGGGGTGTGACACCATGATTTCGCGAATCCGTTCGTTCCTCAAGCAAGACGTGTGGAGGATCCGGGCGAGGGACCTCCCCGCCTACAAAGCGATCCCGCTCAAAGCGTTACGCATTTTCCTCATCTCCCTGCGCTCTCTGACCGTGGATGAAGTCCAGCTGCGGGCGTCCAGTCTCACGTTCTTTTCCCTGCTCTCCGTGGTGCCGCTCCTGGCCATGTTTTTCGGGATTGCCAAGGGATTCGGGTTGGAAAAGACGCTGGAGCAAGTCCTCCACGAGCGCATCCAGGGCCAGGAAGAGGCGCTCAACTTCATTATCGAGTTTGCGCATAATTACCTGGAGAAGACCAAAGGCGGAGTGATCGCCGGAATCGGCGTGGTGCTGCTTTTCTGGTCCATCATCAAAGTCCTCGGAGATATCGAGAGCGCCTTCAACACCATCTGGGGCGTGAAGCAAGGTCGCTCCCTGTACCGAAAGATCTCGGATTATCTTTCCGTCTGCCTCGTCGCGCCGTTTCTCTTCATCACGGCGAGCGCCGCCACGGTCATCATCTCCAGCGAGGCAAAGACCCTTACCGGCAAGATCGCCTTTCTGGAAACCTTCAGCCCTGGCATCGCGATCCTGCTGAAGCTCCTGCCCATCTGTGCCGTCTGGATCCTGTTTTCCTTCATGTACGTGTTCATGCCCAACACCAAGGTCCGGTTCCGGTGCGGCATTCTCGCGGGGATTCTCGCGGGCACGGGCTTCCAGGTGTTTCAGCAGCTCTATATCAGCCTGCAGATCGGGCTTGCCAAGTACAACGCCATCTACGGCGGATTTGCAGCCCTTCCTTTCTTCCTGGTCTGGCTGCAGCTCAGCTGGCTCATTGTCTTGGTCGGGGCGCAAATCTCCCACGCCACCCAAAGGGTGGACGAATATGAGCTCGAGCCGGACTCGAACGCCATCAGCCCCCGGTTGAAACGGATCACGACCCTCCTCGTCGTCCGGTTTCTCGTCAAGCAATTCTGCTCCGGCAGCCCGTCCGTGTCGCGCGAATCCATCATTCGTGCGCTGGATCTCCCAAGCCCTCTCGTCGGCCGGGTTCTTCAGGACCTCTTCGAAGCGCACCTGATTTCGGAAGTCAAAATGGACGGGCAAGACGAGGCTGCTTACCAGATCGCCGTCGCCCCGGACCGTCTGACGATCCGGTACGTGCTCGAAGCACTGGACCGGAGGGGAAGCGAGGACATCCCGCTGTCGCAAACGGAAGACCGTTCAAGGATTGAGGCAGCGCTGGAGGTTTTCCAGCAGCTGATCGAGGGGGCTCCGGAGAACCGCGTCCTGAAAGATCTTTGAGAGCCTGTTTCGCAAACCCAGATCAAACGGCCTGCCCGGCCGCATACCCCGACGCCCAGGCCCAGTGGAGGTTGTAGCCTCCCAGGTGGCCGGTCACGTCGATGACCTCCCCCGTGAAATAGAGCCCCGGGACTTTCTTGGCTTCCATGGTCTTGGAGGACAGCTCGTCGGTGCTGATCCCTCCCGACGTCACTTCGGCTTTGTTGAAGCCTTCGGCCGCAGCGGGCCGGATCTCCCAATGGTGAAGGGCGGCGGCCAGGGCATCAAGCTGACGCGGTGAAAACTGGTTGAGGGGAGTCGATGGGAAACGGGGCTCGCACCAGAGCTTGACAAGGCGGTTCGGCAGAAAACGGCCGAGCAGGGTGGCCGGGTGCATCCGGCTGCTTCGATTCTCGTGAAGGGTGCTTCGGATGTCGATTTCCGGCAGGAGGTCGACCGCAATGGAGCCGACTCCGTCCCAGTAGGAGGAGATCTGGAGGATGGCGGGTCCACTCAGCCCTCGATGCGTGAACAGGACGTCGTCCTTGAAACGGATTCCCCGATGCATTACCCCTGCGGGAACCGAAATACCGCTCAGAGCAGAGAACTGCGCCGCATCTTTGGGCCCGAACCGGAGCGGCGTGAGAGCCGGCCTAAGCGGCGTCACGCGGATTCCGAATTGCCTGGCGATGGTGTAGCCGAAGTTGGTTGCTCCCAGATTGGGAGCCGACAAGCCACCGGTTGCGACCACGAGCGAAGCTGCTTTGAAGGTCCCGCAATTCGTGCTGATCTCGAATTGCTCCCCTTTCCGCACCTCCAGGATCCTGCAGTTGAGAAGCAGCCGTGCGCCGGCGCTCGTGCACTCGTTTGTGAGCATAGCGACAATATGCTGTGCACTGCCGGTGCAGAAGACTTTCCCGGCCTCACGAACCTCGTAGGAGATCCCGTGTGCTTCAACCAGGGACAGGAAATCTTCGGGGGTGAACCTTGCCAGCGCGGAGGTCGTGAAGTGGGGATTTTCGGATAAGTAATGGTTACGCCCGACGGTTGTGTTGGTGAAATTGCATCGCCCTCCCCCCGAAACACGGATCTTGCTGCCTATCCGGGGGGTATGCTCCAGCATCAGCACGGAGCGCTTTCTCCTGGAAGCCTCCCTGGCGCACATCAGCCCCGACGCCCCGGCTCCAAGGACGATGACGTCCGCCTCCGTGCCGGCGCACCTCATCCCTGCCTCTTGGGGGCGTGGGGTGGTCTGGAAAGCCGTCCCCATTGGCCCCGTTTCAAGCCACCGTTTTGGGCCTGGTGATCCACCAGGAAGAGCTCGTTGTCGCGTGCGAAGCTCAGCAGAAACCGCCCCATCACCAGCATCTGGCTGTGGTGCTTGAGGATTGCCTTCCGTTTGCCTTCTTTCTCGCTGGCATTGAGCAGAAAGGACTCCCAGTCGGCTTTCCTCCCGGGAAACCGCCGGGGAGGCATCAAATTCGAGCCCGTTCCGGAGCCCTGTCCGACGGGCCACTGACCGTAATGAACCAGGTACGCGAGCACCGTTGGCTTCAGGCCCGGATCTTTCTTTTCCAAACTCCTCAAGGCTCTAACAACGAAAAGGTACGTGGAGTTGTGATCCGGGTGCTGGTCTTGAGGCGCGGGCAGGACCAGGAGATTCGGCTTGAAGTCGTTCAGGACGCGCTTGATCTCCGTCTTGAGGTCGTGGCCGTTGTAGTCCGTTTTCGGAACAATGACTTCGGATGGCGGCGGACGTTTCTCGAGGGTGAACGGAGAGCGAAAGTTGTTGCCGTCCGACCGGAATGTCTTCCACAGATAGGTCAATCCACCATCGGGGAACCCGAGGAAGATCACGTCTCTCTCGCCCAGGCCAAGAACAGCAGTGGCGTGGATCGCCTCTAAACGGCGTTCATCGCCGTATTCACGGTAGTCTTTCGCAGAGGGATGGGAAATGTGATCCAGCAGCTCAACCCCTTCCGGGTAGCCGTCACCGTTTGTCATGAAGACAACCCTGGCTTTTCCCCCGAGACTCAAAACCCTCTGAATGAGGCCTCCGGCTCCCAGGCTCTCGTCGTCCGGGTGCGGAGCAAAAACCATGAGCCGCGTCTCCTTGGAAAGGAGACCTTCGATCGCAGAGGGCTTCTCTGCCTGCGCGGATGGCGCCAGCAGCTTGGAGAGCATGAGGATCAGAACGAACGGCCATGTCCACTGCATCGATGGGTACCTCCTGAAAAATAAGAATCATAACATGGGCATGATGCCCATGCGTCCTGAATCGTTGCTTCGAAACCACCGAATGGAGTGCTCATCGGGAAGCCTTCTCGGACGGTTGGTGAAACAGGGCTTCTCGCTCGAATGGTCAAAATTAACCGCGAAATCCCGATTCGAGAGGTATATGATAACGTTTGAAGGCGGCATTTCAACGTCATGCTCCGTGCATGGACCATGGGCAAGCCTGCGTCCGCCCGAGAGGGCTTTCCGATGAGCACCCCGGCAGTTCACAGTCGGCTCCAGTCCCTGGATGTCTTCCGTGGGGCGACGATCGCTGCGATGATCCTGGTCAACAACCCCGTCGACTGGGACTACGCCTATGCTCAGCTGCGGCATGCGACCTGGAACGGCTGGACGTTCACGGACATGATCTTTCCATTCTTCCTCTTCATCATCGGAATCTCCATGACGTTTTCCTTCGAGCGCCGCAAGCAGCTCGGAGATTCCAACGGGAAGCTCATGCTGCAGGTCGCTCGGCGCACCGTTGTGCTGTTTGCTCTCGGGGTCTTCCTGACCAATTTCCCGCGATTCGATCTGAGCACCCTTCGCATACCAGGGGTTCTGCAGCGGATCGCCCTGTGCTATCTGTTTGCCGCGCTGATCTTCCTGAAGACGGGCGTTCGGGGTCAGGTGTGCTGGACGATCGGCCTGTTAGCCGGGTATTGGCTGATGCTGGTGTGCGTGCCGGTTCCGGGGGTTGGGGCGGGGGTCCTCGAGCCGGGAAAGAGCCTTCCCACTTACATCGATTCCCTGCTCCTCGGGAGCCACCTGTGGTCCATTTACGTCCCGTATGACCCCGAAGGGGTCGGCAGCACCATCCCGGCCATCGCCTCCACGCTGTTCGGCGTTCTGGCCGGCCGGTGTCTGAGGTCCGAATTCTCCATGGAATCCAAGACGCTGCAGATGCTTGGCGCGGGCCTGGTCCTCCTCCTGGTCGGCTGGACCCTCAGTCACTGGCTCCCGATCAACAAAGGTCTCTGGACCAGCTCCTACAGCGTTTTCATGGCGGGTTGGGCTTTCGCTTGCTTCGCAATTCTCTACTGGGTGGTGGACGTGAAGGGGTATGAGCGCTGGTCGAAGCCCTTCGCCATCTATGGAAAGAATGCCATTGCGGCCTACACCCTTTCGGTGCTGCTGAATGCGCTCATGACGCACGTTCGCTTGAGATCGCCGACGGGACGCCATGTCAGACTCAAAATGTATGTGTTTGATCACTTCTTGAGGTTAACCGGCCCCAAAGGGGACTCGCTGATTTACTCCATCGCCTTTGTCCTGGTGATCTTCGCCATCGTCTGGGTCTTGTACCGGAAGCGCCTGTTTCTCAAGATCTGAATGACCGCCGACGGTTCAATTGACCAGACTCTGGATGGGAGCCGGGATCCTGCCGCCCAGGGACATGAGCTCCTGCGACCCGCCGTTATTAGCCACATGAATAATGGTCGCCTCCCCGAGAAGTCCTCCGAAGAAGGCTTTCTCCCCGGCTTTTTTGCCGGGAACCGGGATGAGGCGTGTGGCCGTGGTCTTTTTGTTGACCACCCCAATGGCCATTTCGTCGGCGATGATGGCGGCCAAGGTCGTTTCCGAGATGTCTCCGGGCAGGGCCACCATATCGAGACCCACGGAGCACACGCTGGTCAGGGCTTCCAGCTTTTCGAGGGAGAGGTGTCCGGACCGTGCGGCTTCCGCAATATTGAGATCCTCGCTCACGGGAATGAACGCGCCGCTGAGCCCCCCGACGTAGGAACTGGCGAAGGCGCCGCCCTTCTTGACGGCGTCGTTGAGCATGGCAAGGAGCGCGGTGGATCCTGGTACACCGATGCTCTGCAGCCCCAGGCTTTGAAAGATTTCGCCCACGCTGTCTCCCACGTTGGGCGTCGGGGCGAGGGAGAGATCGACGACGCCGAACGGGACGCCCAGCTTGTCCGCCACCTGCCTCCCAATGATCTCTCCGACCCGAGTCACTTTGAACGCCGTTCGCTTGATGATTTCGGAGATCGCTCCCAAGTCCAGTCGCGGATTCATGGCGCGCGCCCGATCGATGGCTTTCTTGACCACCCCGGGTCCACTGACGCCGACGTTGATGACCGCGTCGGGCTCGCCGATTCCGAGGTACGCTCCCGCCATAAACGGAATGTCCTGGGGGATGTTCGCAAAGACGCACAGTTTGGCACAGGCGATCCCGTCGGCATTCGCCGTGAGAGCGGCCGCTCGCTTGATGGTTTGCCCCATGAGCATCACGGCGTCCATGTTGATGCCCGCGTGGGTCGAAGCCACGTTGATGGAAGCGCACACCCGCCCGGTTTCAGTGAGTGCCTGCGGAATGGCGTCGATGAGCGCCCGGTCCCCACGCGTCATTCCCTTTTCCACCAGAGCGCTGAACCCGCCGATGAAGTCGATGCCGATCTCCCGCGCAATGTCGTCCAGGGTCCGGGCGACTTCAACCATCTGCGGGGCGGAAAACGGACAGGCGGCAACGGCCACAGGACTCACCGCGATGCGCTTGTTCACGATGGGGATGCCGTATTTGAGCGCGACGTCCTCGCAGGTTCCGATCAGATTTTGGGCAAGTCGGGATATCTTGTCGTGAATGTTCTGCTTGAACCGCGAGAGATCGTCACTTGCGCAGTCAAAGATGCTGATCCCCAGGGTGATGGTCCGGACATCCAGGTGCTCGTTTTTCAACATTTCAAAAGTAGACAGGACTTCTCGATCCGTGAGCATGTTGACTCCCTATATTCGATGAATTTGCCTGAAGATGTCCGAGTGCTGCAAGCTAACATCGAGGCCCAGCTCCCGACCGCGGGCGTAGAGCGCTGCGCGAAAAGCGTGGTGGTCGATGGCAACGGGGATGTCAACCTCGTAGATCATGATGTTCCGGCGGGGATCATCGCCGCCGCGGAAGGCCGCCTTGAGCTGCGTGATGTTGATCTTGTATTCAGCCAGGAGTCCGGTGATGCCGGCCACGAGCCCCAACCGGTCCGGGCCGACGGTGGTGATGACGAAAGGCTCCGTTTCCGGGGCAGCCCGGCTTTCGACCGGTCGCATCTCCTTGACGTAGACCGCCAGACCTTCGGGGCTCAATCGTCCTTCCAGCCCCTCCCGCAGCTCATCGTGGCTCATGCCGGGGGGCATGGAGACAATGAAGATCCCCGCGAATTCGGTCTGAAGAATGGTCTGGCTCACATCTTCGATGTTGCACCGAAAATCGAAGAGTGCTTTGGACACGGCCGCGACGATACCCGGTCGGTCATCCCCCAGCACGGCAACGATGATTTTTCTCATGGATCGGTTTCCCTCTGCCTTCAATTCTGAATGGAGCAAATAGACGTGTCCCCTCGGTGAGGAGCAAGAAATCTGTACATAGGAGCGGTTTCCTGCCGTGATCGCGCGTCCACCGCGGCAGGAAACCGCTCCTAGAGAGACGAGCCTACGGAATCAAGCCTCTTGGTTGGGATCATTTGGGGAATTTGAGGATCACCGCCTCTTCGTCGTCTTCCTTGACGGCCTCAACCCCAATTTCAATGCTGCTGTCGCGAAGCCCAACCGCCAGGGGAGTTTTCCCTGAACCGTCGTCAAAGTGGGCGATGGCCTTGACCGCCTCCAAGATCTTCGCTCCCACCTCCGGGCCGGGGGAGGGAAGCTCCGTGGCCCTGTACTTAGCCACCACTTTGACGCCACCGTCCTTCGTGGCCGATACCGTGATCTTCTTGGCGTTGCTGTCAATGCCGTACAATATGGCCAGAGAGAGCCACTTGAGAGCGGCCTCATCCTTGTCGGCATCCCCTTTGAGGACGGACATCTCCTTGAGTGGCTCGCTATTCATGAAGCAGTCACACAACTGCTGTACCTTCTGATGAAGGCTGTTAGCGTCTTTCATGGTGAATCCTCCTTAAAATGCGCTGTTGCAACAGAGCGGCATTCGTGGCATGTTCCATAGAACGCTCGACCTCATTCGATAACCGTTTTCCTCGAGCAGCAGCCCCTGTTGCGTGTTGAACCGGGTATTTGCCTAACATTAAGGTTTCTTTCCCCTGAATCAAGCTTGAGCGGTCCGGGACCTATCGGGGGGGGATGGCTTTCCGGCGTATGGGCTGTTCTCCCCCACCAAAATACAGTTTTTTTGCTCCCCCAAATACATGACTTACCCCATACAATCCTTCGGCGGAGTAGTGATATAGGGCTACACAGAAGCGGAAGCTCACGACGTGGGGCGTCGTGGGTTTTGAGGAGACGATGCCGGAAGGGCGGCCATGGAAAATCCAGCGTTGCACATCCTTCTCATTGAAGATAAGCCAGCGGACTTCCAGCTGATCAAAGGGCTGCTATCCATGGCCCCGCGCTCCAAGTTCAGCATGGACTGGGTTCAGGACTGCGACTCCGCCATGGAGGAGATCGAGCAGAAGCATTACGATGCTTTCCTGGTGGCCGGCAGCTTCGAGGGATCCGAAGGCGAGCGCATCATGAAACGGGTTCTCTCCGCCGGGCTTCCGGTGCCGGTGATCTTCCTGACGGGGCAGCGGGATCAGGAAGTGGACTTGAGCGCAATCCAGGCCGGGGCCGCGGACTACCTCGTGCTGGAGCAGATCACGCCGGACCATCTGGACCGCTCCATTCGCTACGCGATCGAGCGCAAGCGCGCCGAGGAATCCTTGCGTCGCTCGGAGGCCCAGCTCAAGTGCTTGTCTTCTCAACTGCTCTCGGTTCACGAAACCGAGCGCAAGCGTGTAGCCCTGGAGCTCCATGACAGCCTGGGGCAGACTCTCAGTGCCGTGAAATACGGCGTGGAGAGCACGTTGGCGCACATGGAGCGTGGGACGGTGAAGCCCGGAACGCTCGAGCCTCTCGTTCCAATGATCCAGCACGCCATCCAGGAGGTGAGACGGATCTATACCGCGTTGCGCCCGACCCTTCTGGACGACCTCGGCATCATCGCGACCCTGAACTGGTATTGCCGCGAATTCGCGGGCCTGCATCCTCACCTGGAGGTTGTGAAAGAGATCGGGGTCGATGAGTCGATGATCCCTGAAGCCATCAAGATCATCATTTATCGGATCGTTCAGGATGGCTTCCAGAATGTGGCCACCCACAGCCGCGCTTCTCAAGTGACCCTGTCTCTCCAGGAAGCCGAAAAGCGGATCCAGCTGCGGATCGAAGACAACGGCATCGGCTTCAAGCAGGATTGGCTGCAATCAGCGAACGGCAATCGCACCGGTCTGGGTCTCCCGAGCATGAAAGAGCGAACCGAGCAGTCCGGGGGCACTTTCCAGTGCGAATCCGAGCCCGGCAAGGGTACGACAGTCACCGCATCGTGGCCAGCCTGGTGATCGAGAGACCCATCCTTCCACCCAAGTTACCCCCTTCGATTCATCGCCTCTCCGCCATCCGATTCAACCGGCTCGCATCATAACGCCCGGGCAGTCTCAGGCCCCGCATGTTTCAGGTCGAAGGGCATTTAGCTTATGCAATGCAGCGGATCCCAAGGGTGTGGGCGGCCGCTGGAGCATTTGGTGAGCGAAAAAGAGGGTGTAAGCCGCGTGCTCAAGCTTCTCGAGTCGCCGGTATGCTTCACGAAGGCTGCGCCCCATCGTGATCGAGCCATGACGCTCCATCAAAATCGCCTCGTGCGAATCGACGAAAGGAGCGATGGATCTCGGCACTTCCTGCGTGGAGGGAGTGGCATAGGGAGCGGTTGGCACGGGGCCAACGGAGAGCCAGACTTCCGGGAGGGCCTCGGCCACGAAAGCGACACCCGCGAGGGTCAGCGCAGTCAGCATCGGCGGGTGTGCGTGGACGACGGCCTGGATGTCAGGACGACGGGAATAGATCAAGAGGTGCATCCGGATTTCGGAGGACGGTCGACCGTGGCCGCTGAGAACAGCTCCTTCGAGGTCCGTCACCAGGAGGTCGATCGGGGTGAGCTCCCCCTTGGCCCGACCACTTGGAGTGACGAGCAGTCGGTTGTCCCCCGCCCTGCAGCTCACGTTGCCATCCGTTGCCGCGATGAGCCCTTTGCGCTCAAGTGCCCGGCAGACGTCGATCAGATCGTACCTCAGCTCGTACTCTCCTCGCATGAAAGACCTCCTGATGATCTGAATGAGCCGCCGGCCCAGGGGAACGCCCTGCGTTTCCTTGCTTTTTGCCTTGTTTTTGGGGGGCAATTTGACTATCTGTACCACACTTGCCACACCGTCACAAACGTTGCGCTTTCATGAGTGATTTCGATGCATAGGACCGGTCCGGGGGGAGATCATGGCGGCAGTCGCCGTACCGGTCTGCACGCAGGAGCTGTGTAGCGATGATCAAATGGTTCAAAAAGAAGAAGCACGCGGATGCTCTCGAAACCGAAGTCGAGGAGCGGTCGCACCCTGTTGGAATGGACGAGACTCCCGATGAGGAGGCTGGGCTTCAGACGCCCAGTACGGAGGAAGCGGGGACAGCGCTCAGCGCGGACATGGAGGCGGAGCTTGCGGTCGCCGATCAGGATTTGGAGTCTGGTGAGGAGCTTCCCGGGGAGGAAGGCGAAGAGGCGGTTCCTCAGGCCGAAAAGCGGCGCCTCTTTTCGAGACTCCGCGAACGGCTTCACAAAACCCGCGAGCGGTTGGCCAGCCGATTGGACCGCGTCTTCCATGGCAGGAAGACCATCGATGTGGACCTCCTGGATGAGCTCGAGGAGGTACTGATCACTTCGGATCTGGGTGTTCGCACGACTCAGGCCCTGTTGAGGACGGTCACGGAGAAGATCGAGCGAAAGGAGCTTAGTGACCCGGCCAGGCTCCGCGAGGTGCTGCGCGAGGAAATCAAGGCCATCATGGATGTGGACGCGGGGCAGTGGACCTTGGACGCGCACCATCCCTTCGTCATCATGGTGATCGGCGTGAACGGCGTCGGCAAGACGACGACCATCGGCAAACTGGGCCACGCGCTCAAGCAAGAGGGCCGAAACGTGATGCTGGTTGCCGGGGACACCTTCCGGGCAGCCGCCGTCGAGCAGTTGTGTCTCTGGGGGGAGCGGATCGGCGTGCCCGTCGTCCGACAGAAGAGCGGCTCCGACCCTTCCGCGGTTGCTTTCGACGCCCTGGACGCCGCCCTCGCTCGCGACGTCGACGTGCTGATCCTGGACACCGCCGGGAGGATGCACACCAAAGTGAACCTCATGGAAGAGCTGAAGAAGGTTCAACGGGTCATCAGCAAGAAGATGGAATCGGCTCCCCACGAGGTCCTGCTCGTGCTGGATGCGACCACCGGGCAAAATGCTCTCTCCCAGGCGCGGCAATTCCAGGAAGGCATCGGGTTGACTGGCTTGGTCCTCACCAAGCTCGATGGGACCGCCAAGGGGGGGATCGTCGTGGCGATTTGCGACGAGCTCAAGGTGCCCGTCCGTTACATCGGAATCGGCGAGGGCATGGACGATCTGCGTCCCTTCGACGCCGACGAATTCGTCAGGGCCATGTTCTGAAGAAGGAAACAGGAAAGGAGCTCCCCATGACCGGCGCACTCTCAGGCATCACTGTACTCGACTTGTCCCGACTCCTGCCGGGCCCTTTCTGCTCCATGCTGCTCGCCGACCTTGGGGCCGACGTGATCAAGATCGAAGACCCCAAGCTCGGCGATTACATCCGTTGGTGGCCACCCAAGCTCGGAGGCAACAGCGGCTTCCACGTGGTCCTGAACCGGAACAAACGCTCCTTGACGCTGAACCTCAAGACCGACGAAGGAAAGGATATCCTGAGGCAGCTGGCGGGGAAGGCCGATGTGCTGCTGGAAGGGTTCCGGCCCGGAGTCATGAAAAAACTGGGACTGGACCACGACGCGCTGAAGGCGGTGAACCCACGGCTCGTCACCTGCGCCATTTCGGGCTACGGGAGCACAGGCGGCCGGGCGCTCAAGGCCGGACACGACATCAACTACCTCGCCCTAAACGGCGTCCTTTCCTACAGCGGTCGAGACGGGGTTCCGACCCTTTCGGGAGCCCAAATCGCCGACCTCGGCGGCGGGGCCCTCTATGCCGCTTTCAGCATCGTGACCGCTCTGCTGGCCCGTGAGCGGCTTGGGGTCGGGCAGTTCATCGACATGTCGATGACCGACGGGGCCATGACGTGGAACTGCCTCCGCTGGGGACAGCTCATCGCAGACGGACGAACCCCCGCCCCGGGCGACGACTTTCTGAACCACGGCTACGCCTGCTACAACGTCTATAAGACGCGTGACGGCCAATACATGGCTCTAGGAGCCCTCGAGCCCCAGTTCTGGAAAGCGTTCTGCGAAGCGGTGGGCCGCAGCGACTGGAACCGGCCCAGCTATTTCGAGCCGGGCCCCCACCAGGAAACGCTGACCCATGAGGTCGCCGCGCTTTTCGCCGAGAAAACGCGTGCGGAATGGGTGGCGCTCCTTCAAAACGTGGATTGCTGCTGTGAGCCGGTGCTGAACCTTTCCGAGGTCATGGATGACCCCGAGGCCCGCGCCCGGGGAATGGTGGTCGATCTGGTGCACGAGAGCTGGGGCGCCTATCGCCAGCTCGGAATCGCCCCGAAGTTCTCCCTCACCCCGGGCTCGATCCGGACTCACGCTCCGGAGCTCGGCGAGCACACCCGGGAGATCCTGGAAGGGCTGGGCATCGGCGAGGCACAGATCGAAGCGCTCAAGAACAAGGGGGTGGTTTGAAGCTCCCGGTGATGGAAGAAATGAAATAAAGCGGAAGCGCTGTGCACGGCTCAGCCCTCGTGTCGGGCTCGGGGCAACAACCATTCAACGAAGGGAGAAGACGATGACCGAAAAACGGGAACGGGACATTGAAAAGGAATACCCGAAGGCCGAATTCGTGGCGAAGCTGCGGCGCCTGGCGGATGCCATCGAGAAGGACGAGCGTTTCGAGATCCAGATTGCGGGCGAGCGCATCTATGTGCCTGTCCGCGCCCGATTCTCCATCGAGCATGAACGGTCCGAGGGTGAAGAAGAGATCGAGTTTCAGATCACTTGGGAACGGGAATAGACGTCCACTGACTCCATCCCGCCAAATGGGGCGAGGAAGGAGTCGAACGACTGCACGGGAGCCGATAGACCGGCAATGGATATGCCGGGGATGGAAATCCAACGACCTTACGGTGAGAGCAGTCTGTGACATCCGACCATTCCGAACAGGCTGCCTTCAGGCACGGCCAATGTTCAGCGTTCGTGGCCGGGCAGGGTAATGGTCGAACAGCTCTTGTCCGGGCCACAGGTGCGGGTCTGGCAGGATGGACCGCCAGCCGCGGGTCCGGACGAACTGGACGAGCCGGCCCCCATGGTGTAGCTCACCGTGCTCAGAACGCGCTCGAGCTCCTCCCCCTGGCACTGCTTGCACTTCATTTCCAGTTCCTGGGATGAGCTCGTCACGATATATTCCTCGATGTTGCCGCAACCCACGCAGCGAAATTCGTAAATGGGCATTGTCTCTCCTCGTTTTTGATCGAAGGTGGCGTTCTTCAGGATGGCAGATTACTTAACAAACGGCGGCGAAACTGTCAATTCGGTGAGTCTTTGCGCCCCGATTGAGGGCCTCTCCTGTTTCGGCTGCTGTCCCCCCATTCGGCCGGCGCACTATGACCACCTTGATCACGTCCGGAGCCTCCGCCGGGAGTTTCGGGAGAACCGCGCCCGATACCTGGATGAAGGCCCCCGATACCGCCCGATCGTCGGGTTTTCGTGCTGGGCGCTGGGCTATCTCGACGGTCGTGGTCGAGCCGTCGGCTGTCTTCTCCATCCCTGTCAGAACCGGGGCGAGGACTTGCGCCACCTCATCGACTACGGCAACAAGTGTCGTCGCGAGCACTGCCGTCCGGCCCGTGAATTCAGTCTGCTCCCACCCGATGGACAGCGTTTCTGGCTGCCCCTGGTCACGGGAATGAATGCGTTCTACTTCTCGAGCCCGAGAGCGAACCCCCTGTTCCACCTCATGCTCTGGGGACCTGCGGTGCTGGAGCGCATGCGCAGGCTCTCAGAAGCCAACGGCTGGAGTGTGACCGAGCTCCTGTGGCGGGAAGTCTTCCTGACGGACACCGCCTGGACCCCAAGCGCACATCGCTATCTGTTCCGTCTGCTCCTCGAAAGCGGCTCCCACACGGGTGAGGCCACGGGGACTCTGCCGGAACGGGGCAGGAGGCTGCTGGAAATCTTTCTGGGATCACCCGGGGTGCGGAAGCGGCGCTGCGCGCCGGACGATGAGGAGCTTCCTTTAGTCCACACGCTTGGAATCGACCCTGATTTTCAGGATCTCCTGCGGCTCGGCTTGGGCTGGAAACGATGCGCACCCGAAACAGCCGCTCGCGTGCACCGAGACCTGCTGGCTCTTGTCTTGTAATTGTCGAAGGCGATCGCGCCGACAAGAAGGGAAGCGGCCGGGAGGATGGCTGAGCGCCTGTTTGGGTATTGATCAGGAGGAGCAATTGGGAAACATTCTGGTGGTGGATGACGAGCGCAGTATTCGCTTCACGGTCAAGGCCTTTCTGGAAAGCGACGGCCACATCGTGGAGACGGCGGAAGGACCGGAAGCCGCCCTGGAGGTCATCGAGAGCAAGGCCATCGACGTGGTTTTAACCGATATCATTCTGCCCAGAATGTCCGGCGTGGATTTGTTCCGAAAGGTCCGTGAGCGCTGGCCTCACACCCAGGTCGTCATGATGACCGGGGAGCCCACCCTGGAAACCGCATCGGAGTCCCTCCGCCTCGGCGCCGTCGATTACCTTCAAAAGCCGACGGGAAAGACCGAGATTCTCAAGGTGATTCGCAATGCACTGCACGTCAAGCAGCTCATCGACGACAAGCAGCGGCTCGAGGCAGAGAACCGGCTCTACATGAGCCATCTCGAGCAGCAGGTCGAGGCTCGAACGCGCGCCTTGGCGGCAAGCGAAGAGGCTCTTCGAAACCGTGCCGAAGAACTGGCCATCCTCAATCATCTTGCCCGTGAGGTGAACGTAAGCCTGCTTGTGGACGAGGTTGTTGAGTGCGGATTGCGCGGGATCGTGCAAGCCTGCTCCCCCGACTTGGCCATCCTCTTTCTGCGTCAAGGTGAGGAGCTGGTGCTCAAAGGGTCTGCTCCCGGACGGCAGGAAGTCGTCTGGGGCTCTTCGGAGCCTCACAGGGTGGGTAGGTGCCTTTGCGGACTGGCGGTCGAGGACGGCAAGGCCGTCTATTCCTTGGACATCCGGTCGGATTTTCGATGCACCATGGAAGAGTGCCGTGATTCGGGGCTCCGTTCGTTTGCTGCCCTGCCGCTGCGAAGCGGGTCGGAAGTCATCGGGGTGCTTGGGATCGCGTCCCTCGCCCCCCGCGATTTCGAGAAGCATGGAGCCTTTCTGGAAGCTCTGGCTACTGAGCTGTCCATTGGCCTGAAGAAGAGCCTGCTTTACGAGCAGGGGCGACAGCACGCCAACGAGCTCAAAGCGAGCCTGTCCCGCATCGAGGAAAGCGAGACCGAACGGCTCGCGCTGGAACGGCATCTCCGACTGTCTCAAAAGATGGAGGCGATCGGGACCCTCGCCAGCGGGATCGCCCATGACTTCAACAACATCCTCGGGGCGGTGGTCGGCTACACGGAGCTCGCTCTGCTGCATGCGTCGAATGAGGCCAAGGTGAGGCAGTACCTCGATCTGGTGCTGACCGCGGGAGAACGGGCAAAGGACCTCGTGCAGCAAATCCTCTCGTTTGGACAGCAAGGCGAAGAGGAAAGAAAACCGATTCAAATCGAGCAGATCTTGAAAGAGGTCCTCAAATTCCTGCGGGCCTCTCTTCCGGCTACCATTGAAATCCGAAGGAGCATAGGCTGCGACATCGGAAACATCCTGGCCGATCCCGTACAGATTCACCAGGTGTTGATGAACCTCTGCACGAACGCGCATCATGCCATGGTGGAGGGAGGAGGGGTGCTGGAGATCTCCCTGGCTCCCGAAAGCCTGGGTGAGGATTGCGCCGCCATTCACCCCGATCTGAAGCCGGGGCCCTACGTCAGGCTCTCGGTGAAGGACACCGGTCATGGCATGGATGGGGAGACGCTTGCGAGGATCTTCGACCCTTACTTCACCACGAAGCAGAAAGGGGTCGGGACGGGGCTGGGGTTGGCTGTGGTGCACGGCATCGTCCAAAAGCACGGCGGAGCCATTACGGTGCGGAGCGCGCTTGGCGAAGGCTCGACGTTCAATCTCTACTTCCCCGTGATTCAAAAGGAGGCCATTTCGGAATGCCGGGCGCCGGCCGACTTGCCCACCGGAAAGGAGCGCATCCTGTTTGTCGACGATGACCAGGTCCTGGTGGAAATCGGACGACTCATGCTCGAATCCCTTGGATACCTTGTGGAGACTCGATCAAGCAGCATGGATGCGCTGTCGCTCTTCAGGTCCAATCCTCACGCATTCGACCTCGTGGTCACCGACCTGACCATGCCGAACCTGACTGGGGACAAGCTGGCGATTGAGCTCATGCGCATTCGAAAGGACATTCCCATTGTCCTTTGTACGGGCTACAGTGAGACGATGATGGAGCATCGTGTTCGGACGATAGGCATCAAGACGATCGTCTTGAAGCCGATTCTCATGGCGAGCTTGGCCACGGCCGTCCGGGCTGCGCTTGAGGACGGTGGACACGAGTGAGCAACTGCGCTCAGCGATTGCAGCCGGAGGCCGCGAGCACGGCCATTCCCTTTCAGAGGTCTTTGACCGTCGTGACGATGAAAAGTCCCCTGGTGCATTTGACAGATGGCGTTGGGCACGCATCATGACTGGATCCTCTCCCGATACAAAGGGCTCAGCAGGTGTCGGAGCCCCGCTCCGGAGCAACCCGAAGGCGCGTCGAGCACTCGCAGAGAACGATCAGCCGATCTCCTTCGAGGACTTGTTCGTGCCGGACGACTTCCGGCGCATCGCAACGATCGTGAGGAGCCTTCTGGCATTTGCCCGCCACGAGAAACAGTCCCACAGCCCGGCTCACCTCTCCGATGTTGTCTCCGCAGCCCTGTCCTTGACCCAGACCGTGCTGCGGCACGACCAGATTGACCTGCAGGTTGAGGTTTGGGGTGATCTGCCACGCATCAAGTGCGGAGTCCGCAGATCCAGCAGGTGCTGATGAACCTGCTGACCAACGCGCGGGATTCGTTGAACGAACGGTATCCTGGATACAGCCCGCATGAAAATCTTCGAGTTTCGGCGGAGGTGATTGGCAAACAGGGACAGCCGTTCATTCGGACCACGGTCGAAGATGCGGGAGTCGGGATCTCACCCGATAACCGGAGCAGGGTCTTCGATCCGTTCTTCACGACCAAGCCCAAGGAATCGGGTACGGGCTTGGGACACTCCATCCGTTATGGAATCGTGAAGGACCATGGCGGGGACTTGAGCATGGAGAGCGAGCCGGGCAAGCTCACGCGATTTCACGTGGATCTTCCCGTGGACAACGGATGGTCGATTGAAAAGAGCTGAACCAGCTCGAACCCTTGGCAGCCGCTGGTCCCCAAAAGCGGCAGGACCCGATTGCCCCATCACGCTTTTTTCTGTATACAGAGTGGCCCACGCGTGATCAACCGCACATGGGAAGACCTCAGGAAGGGAGTCAGTACGAGCGATGCCAGAATCACAACGAAGCGAGCGTCAATCCAGATCCGTCAGAAACCCCGCCGAGTGGGACCGTGAAGCCCTTCTCAGCAATGTGACCGATTTCATCGATGATGTGGTGCGGGAAATTCAGACGCCCTTGCCTGCAGCGCGGGTGCGGTATCAGATCGAGCAGGACCCGGCTTACCAGGAGGTGCTTCAGCGATGGTCCAGTTGGACTGGACCACAGCGACTCGATGCGTGGAAGAAGATCCCGGAGATGGCCGAGCGGGCGATTCGGGACGTTCTGCCCACCTGCGTGCAGTGTGGGGAATGTTGCCGCAAAGGGAGTCCCACTCTGGTGCTGGAGGATCTCGAGATCCTGCAGTCTGGCGGTATCCCATGGGAAAAGCTGGTGACTCTCAGGAGGGGCGAGCCCGTTCGGTCGGCATTCGAGGACAAGCCGGCGATCCTGGTGGATGAGCGGATCAAATTGCAGGAGAGGCCCGGAGCCCGCGAATGCGCTCTGTTCGACAACACGACGAATCAATGCACGGTCTATGCGAACCGGCCGATGCAATGCCGCGCACAGGCCTGCTGGGATCCCGAGGAAGCCCGTTCTCTCGAGGCCGAGCCCTACCTGACCCGCAGGGATATCTTTAAGAGCGTGGAGCTTCTCCTGGACGTCATCGAGGAGCACGACAAGCGCTGCGCCTTCGACAAATTGAACGCGGCTTTCATGCGCCTCGCCGGAAAACCCGACGCATCCCTGGAGGAAGTCCTTCAACTCGTGGCCTATGAAGATCATTTTCGTGCTTTCTTCGCCGAGCAATTGAAGATTCCACCGGAGAACATGAACCTGGTGTTTGGGCGAAGCTTTGCGGACTTGGTGCCGCTTTTCGGGTTCCGCGTGCGGACTGAGGCGGATGGAGCCCGGTGCCTGGTCCAAGAAGAGGAATGAGGGCCACTCGATGCGGCTCGAATTTTGGGGGATCGGGAGCTTAGGCTTTTTTGGGGCTGAGCAGTAGGGATGGCCCACACGAGCGCTGCGACGGGTCCAAGTGGTGGTGGAGGATCCATCTGGAATCGGCTGTTGGCCGGAGCGAATCGTGCGGGCCTGCCAATGCGGCTTGCATGGATACCTGCCTCCTGAAATCTGCGGGTGGGTGCCCCGCTTCAGTTCTTGAGTCGGTGAAATCCCTCAAACGCCAACGTCAATCGTACTTTTCCGTCTCGCCGTGTCAGAGAGGCTCGGCATTCCCGGTCAGCTTGTGGCCGCACCCTGAGCAGAAATTGTCCCCGAACGCGAAATGCTTCCCACAATTTGCGCACTGGCTCTCGTTGCCTTTGGCGGTGATCCAACTTTCCAATTCTTCCAGAACACCTCGGATGCTGTCTTCTGCGTCCCGAAGGCAACGGATGATGTTCATCTTACCGTGGAAGGTCATGCCGTCTCCATAGGCGACGAGGGAGTCGATCATGCACTTGGCGTCATGAATCAACCCCATGGCCGGCTGCAAATATTCCTCAATGATAACGGATCGTTCTGTGTACAATCGACAGCAGTTGACTTCGAGCCAGCCCTCGGCCAGGTCGTTGGAGGTAAACAAGCTGTCGAGCACTCCACTCTCGACTCGTTCTTTCGCCCCACCGATGAGATCCAGAGACCGGTGCAGGTGATTGATGGCTTTCATCAGGTCGTTGCCGCCGATCGGCGGAGTCACATCGTAATAGGCATGGGTCAACAGTTCAAAGAACATCGGGGTCTCCTTCTCTCGAATGCAAAGGCCGGGCAGACCTTGGGGAAGACGATGGCGGCGTGCGCCGGAGCAAGGCTGACAAACATCGTGATTACAAAGAGTATACTTTCCATGGTTCTCCTTCCCGTTTTTTTGTCGAGGGTCTTGTTCGATGGGTGAAGGTTTCGGGATGCTCGCCCTGCGAGTATCGACCTTGTTGATCCGCTTTTTGCACGAATCATACCGTTCAGCAGACTAATCGGAAAGAGGACCGGAAGAATCAATGGGAAGTTGCAGGACGAGGACAGGGAAGGCTTCTTCAAAACAAATGAGCCCTCGATCTGCGTCCGAAAAGGGCAATAAACTTGAACGAGGGCATCAAATGCTAAAATAAGTATTGATTGGGGTGCTAGAAGACGGGGACCTAAACCTCCCCCTTCAGCAGGCCTTGAGGCCAGTTCTTGATGAAAAGATCGCGCTGTGGGAACGGGATCTCGATGCCGTGCTCGCGGAAGGCGTCAAAAATGGCGGTGTTGAGCTCATGGATGGCCGGCGTCCGGTCTTCGGGCTTCGCGACATGAGCCAGGACGCTGAAATCCAGTGAGCTTTCGCCGTAGGCGATGAAAAGCACCTGGGGCTGGGGCTCCTTCAGCACCCGTCCGTTGGCTGCACAGATTTCCCCGAGCAGTCGCGTGACCAGCCCGATGTCCGATCCATACCCAACGCCGATCTTAAGAGTGATCCGACTCGATCCCCGGCCATAGTGGGTCCAATTGAGGATTTTCGATGCGGTCAGCTCTGAGTTGGGAATGATCAGCACCGACTTGTCGAAAGTCTGGAACACCGTGCTCCGAATACGAATTTCTTTGACCTCGCCAAGCTGCCCGTCAATCGCCAGCATGTCCCCCACCTTGATGGGGCGCTCGATCAGGAGCACCAGACCGCTGAAGAAGTTGCTTACGATGTTCTGGAGCCCCAGGCCGATCCCAACGCCCAAGGCGCCCATGACGAGTGCCAAATTGGCAAGAGGAAATCCCAAAACATTAAGCGTCATGAGGATCCCCAGGATGAGGATCACATATTGGAGGATGGTCGAAATGGTATACTGGATCCCGATGTCCCAGCCCGTTCGCGGGAACACGCGGGTTTGAAGAATGCGGGTCGAAAAGCGGGAGAGCCAGAATCCCAGATTGAGGACGACGGCTCCGAGGATGAGGTTAAGGGGCGACAGCTGCACGGAGCCGATGGGAATGCCATAGCGCAGCCACTGCAGGACGGTGAGCAGGTCTGCGGGCGCTCCGCCCCACAGGGTATAGAGCACGGTGCCGCCAGCCCCGACGAGCAGCACGTCGAACGAGCCTTGTGCGAGGGCACACAGGCGGCCGAGCAGGTCGTACCGGTCCGGGAAGCGCCTGCCGAGCCATCCATTGTCCGCGTGGAGGGAAAAATGGATGGCGGTCCTCCCCCCCCAGCGCACGAGTATGCCGATGGTGACCAGTCCCACGGTCTGCGCCGCGGACCCCACCAGATGCAGGGAAAGCGGCTGAAAACCGAGCGGGTAAGCCATCAAGGCGATGCCGACGATTCCGATCAGGCCGTACCGGGCCCTGCCAAGCAGCACCATCCAATGCCGAAATGTCTGTCTGGCATCGGGGATGACTGCCAGGAGGCTTTCCACCCGGGCTGGACGAGTCATGCGGATCACGAAGTAGAGCAGTCCCGCCTCAAAAAGCAGGCGTGTCAGCTGCGTGATGGTGGCGGGAAATTCGAGGAGACGAAGACACGTCAATCCGAAGCCACCCAGGAGGCTCCAGACGACGAAGAGCTTGAGCATGCGCCGGTAGAAACGACCGGCCCTCTCGGTCAGAATCTTAACCTCCTTGTGCACCGCGATCTCGTATGAAACCCGGATGAGCCCGAGCAGGAAGCTCATCCCAATCAGCGTCAGCAGCCCGTAGATGCTGAGTCTTGCCGGCACGGTCTCTGCAAGACCGAGGGTCTTGAGGGTCACGCTCAGCCAGAGGGCCAGTCCGACGGGATAGACCTGGGAGACAGTCTCCTGACCGACCCCAATCAGCCACTGGAGGCTGGGACGATCCCGTTTCGCCTTCCAGAGCTCGAGCTTGTCGTGAGCCAGAGTCTTGAGGCGTCGGGCGCCCCAGCTCAGAATGGCCACCAAAGCGACGAGAACCGAGAGTGCCATGGGGTGGGACCTGGCGAAGCCCTCCACGGTGCCTGACTGGACGAGCTTGACGACCCAGTGGGTCACACGCTTTGGAATTTCAGTGATGCTGTTCCAGATGACAACGATCTGCTGCTTCAGGGACATGTGCTGCTGGCGCTTGAGGAGCTCCAGCTTCCAGGATTCCCGCTGCTTTTCGAGCAGGGGTAGAATCTCTCCCAGCTGTGCTTCCTCGGCTTGAAAGTACTCCCCCGTCTTTTCTGAAATCTCGATCAGTCGGGCAAGCTCTCGCTCTTCGCCGGTGACCAGGCGGCGATAGCTCTCAAAGGCGGCTTCCAGGTCCTGCCGGGATTCGTCGGCCTGTTGCCCTGCGGCAATCAGGAGCAAGTCCTTCTCCATCTGGGCGACGGCCTCGGTCTTGTCCGCCGTATCCTCCTTGAGCCGGGCGATTTCTTCCGTAAGCTGCTTCCGGGAAGCCGCAATCTTTGAGGCTCGGGCCGAATAGGTGCCATGGACCTCCTCCACCCGACTGAGGGGAAACTGCTGAATGGCGAGCAGGGCCTTAATGCCCGCTGCTTCGGCCATCAGCTCTTCGGCAGCTTTCTGGGCGAGCACCAGGGACTGCTGTGCCTCGACGGTTCTTGCACGGATCGTGGCAATGCTTTGCTTGATCGTTGAGGAGGCATCCTGAAGCGCCTCGGTCACGGTGGCTGCGGACACAACGAAAGCCGCCTTGCCGCGCTCATCGGAAGTTGGCGTCGGTGCTGCCGCCGCGACAAGACTCGAGCCTGACAGAATGAGCAGGACAAGCACGGTGCGAGAGAGGTGAAGAAGGTGGTTAGCCGGCATGCGTTTTCCTCCGACGCAAGTTTGTTTCGAATTGCTTGCAATGCCGCGCAAGGATAGGTTCAAATGGGCTGGATGAGAAGCCCTTTTTGCCACGAGAGCTCGTTTGGGTGGCTCTGGATTTCATTGTGGAAATAACGTATCAAGTCCGAGGTGGTGTGATTCGATACCACTGCCAAGGCGAGATTTTGCTCCAAGCTCCGTGCTGCGCCTTCTCACCGGCATTAGATTAGGATTCAGGTTGAGACGGTCCAGCGCAGTCCCATTTTTCCCATTGATCTGAAACATTGCTCCGGGTCCCGATCGTTGGAGGTAACCATGTTGGTTTCTAAGAAAACGTCAGCCTTGCTGTTGTTCTGCTGTCTGGCCTTCGTTGCCGCCCCAGCTATGGCTGCGAGCGCCCTGGTGGAGGAGATTCTCGCGAAATCGGGAGCGAGCGAGCAGCTTGCGCAGATCGCCCGCATTGCTCAGCTGTCTTACGAAAAGGCGGCCGAGGAGCGAGACGGGACGGAAGGGGGGCAGTCGCCCGCGGTTCGCGAGCGAATCCGAAAGCTGATCGGCGAGGCGTTCGCTCCCGAGAAGCTCAGAGAATCCGTTGGTGCCGAGCTCGAAGCAAAGCTTACTCCGGCAGAGATGCAGGCAATCGTCAAATGGCTGGATTCGCCGCTGATCAAGAAATGCACTGAACTGGAGATCGCGGCGGCGACCCCCGAAGCATCCGAAGCAATCGATGCCTACATGGTGGAGCTCCAGCGCACTCCCGCACCCAAGAGTCGCTCGCAACTGGCGAAACAGTTCGATTCGGTGCAGCATGCGACGAGGTCGACAGCCACTGTGATCCTCGGGATGCAGATCGCATCCATTTCGGCGATTGCCGCCATGCTTCCTGCGGAAAAGCAAATTACCTTTTCTGACCTTGTGAAGGTGGCAGAGAAGCAGAGACCCGCCCTCGAGACCAGCGTGCGGCCCATGGTGCGGGCCCAGATTCTCTACACCTACCGTTCCCTCTCCACTGCGGAGTTGAAGCGGTATATCAAAGAGATGGGCTCCGGGCCCGGCAAGAAGTTCTACGCCGTGAGCCAAACGGCCTATGAAAAAGCACTGATCGAGGCTTCGGCCCGCTCCTCCAAATCGATCCTGGATGCGGTTCGGAACCTGGACAAAGAAACAGACGCATAGACAAACTGTCACGAGCCATTCCCAATCGCTGTACGGGGATCGCAGCCCGGCAGGAGGGACCCATGAAGCGCCTGCTGCGTTGTGATGATGTCCGGCAGGCCAGCGAGGTCGGCACGTTCTTGAACCAGCTGCGGGCTGCGCCTCCTGATGCGCGCTCGCCTCGCCGCCGCGACCTCGCGCATGAAGGGGCTTAGGCTGGCTTGCATCGAGTCGTTTGTGCTCCTTTTCACCGTGGCGCCAGCGGTTGTGATCTACGGTGGCCCCGTGGACATGCTCCTTCTTCTGGGACTTGCTGCGCTTCCCATCGTTTTGTGGATCGCTCCTCAATTCAACGCCCTCTTCAAGGCATGCTTCCCGGAAGATGCCGATGAGCGGGTCACGCATCCGATCAAGATGGTTCTGTGCCCTCCAGCTTCAATTCGTGCCTGCGATCGTGTCACCGAAAATCTCCTCGGCGAGTACCATCCTCTCGTCGTTGCGCATCTGCTCATGGGACCGGTGCGTTTCAAGGCGCTGGCCGCCGAGACGCTCCGTTTCCTCAGGTTCCCGATTGTGCCGAGCGTCGAAGGCAGTTATGCTGAGCCAATCGCGTGGCAGAATGATATCCTTCTACGGAAGGCGGAGCAGTTCCTGGAGGGGATAGGCGTGTGTGCGATCGGTCTTCTTGACCCGCCGGACCCCACGTTCGGGATGCGCAGGCATATTCTCCGCGGTGCCTCGAGCAGATCTTGGAGGCAACGGGGGAATGCCCGGATTGCGTTGGGGTGATGCGGGCTCCTTTCGCGAAAGGCCGGGGTGTCCGCGAGAAGAGGAGGTAGGTCGTGGCAGAGATGCTCGACTGGGTTCTCCGGGGGCGTGGTGGTGATAACAGAGACCATGGGTCAGGACACCGGCGTTTCTTGGCACTGCCGGTGGGATCATTCAAACCGCATGGAGGGGAACGACGCGATGGGGCGAGGAGCTGGAGGAACAAGTGGGGGCGTGGGGCGTTTTCTCATCGGCTTTTTTATGATGTGCGGCGGGTTCTACCTGTTGTTGCAGTCCATCACCGTGTCTGCTCATTTCGGCTTAGGCATGTCTCTCTACGGCGGCTCCATGTGGGGGCATACGTTTGCCATAACGAGCGGCATGGTCATGATTCCGTTCATCTTTGGGATTGCCATCATCTTCTACAATGCCAGGAACCCCCTCGGGTGGCTCCTCTCCCTCGGGTCTCTGGCCGCCATGATCTATGGGGTGATCGCATCGACTCATTTCTCCTTGAGGTCCATGACGGCATTCGAGCTGATCACGATTTTAGTGCTTTGTTTTGGCGGGCTTGGTCTGTTCTTGAGCTCGCTTCGAAACCTGGAACGGAGACTGGACAGCTATGACGGGGACTTCCCCGTGCGCTAACCCCGACTGGGAGCAAATGGCTGTGGTGGTGTTCTGCGGAGGCTGCGAATGAAGAGGTGGCAGCGAATATTACTGGTTCTCTCCATGATCCTGATCTGCGTGGCATTCGATCAATATACGAAAGTGCTTGCAAAGACCCACCTTCCCAAGAACAAGGTGATCTCTTTTGCCAAGGATACCTTTCGGTTGGACTATCTTGAGAACAAGGGTGGGGTTCTCAGCTTCGAGCACTATCTGCCCGAGCATTGGAGAGGGCTGACTGTGACGATCACCGTCTCCGTATTTCTGGCGGTGCTCGTGTCCTATCTCATGCTGGGGGCCGCCTTCGGGGCCGGTCCCACCGCCTTCCTGGCGCTGTTCGCGGGAGGCGCCCTGAGCAATCTCATGGACAGGGTCGCTCTCGGTGGCTATGTCGTTGACTTTCTCAACCTCGGCTGGGGCTCCTACCGGACATGCGTCTTCAATGTCGCGGACGCCGCGATTGTAACCGGGGCGGCGCTTTTCCTGTTGAGCGTCTTGTGGCATGGGGCCTCCGTGTTGACGAAGGGCGGCAGAAGGGCGGTCGCAGGCCGCCTTTCCATGGAAGATTGAAGCCGGAGCCAGTTGCCAACCGTCCTGGTTTTGGACACCTCGCCCTTCTCGCCGATGACGTCGGTCTCGACGCCATGATGCGGGGATGAGACGCTCATGGGCTCCTCGCCCTCCATTCTCCGTTCTCCCTTTTCCGGACCGCATGACCCTCCCGGAGATCATGACGTCTTACCATCGCACTTACCTATGTAAACACTCCAGGACCATTAGCAGTTCCTATTTCACAGCGCCTAGAGCTGGAGTCTATAACATATTCGGCTGAAATCGAGAGATTTCAGGAGGTCAATCTCGCTTTTCCTGGGTTTTTGGGATTCGCCCGAGGACTTTTGCCTGACTTCTATGATTTGGGGCTTGAGCCAGAAAGAAGAAGGCTGCCGGTGTGCTGTGCTGCACGGCGAAAGGTCGTGGACTGAATGGAGCTCTATTTCGTTTGTCCTGTGACAGGCAGGGAATACGCATCGGAGAACTGGCAAATCGTGGGGGAGCTGCACGTGAGAGAGGGGTTGCGGGGGGATAGGACGCTAGTGGGGAGTGTTTCGGTGGAGTGTCCCTATTGCAGGAGCGTGCACACCTATTGCGTGGAGGATTTGGCCTGCCCGTGGACGCGGGCCGGACGGTGAGTGTGTAACGAAGGAGGTGGAGGTGGAATTGGAAAGGACAAAGAATGTCTTTGCGACAAGTATGGGCATAATTGCCGTTGGCATTGTCATCGGGGTACTCGCCTCACTGCTCCAGAAGCTGGGCAACCCGGGCAACATGGGCATCTGTGTGGCCTGTTTTGATCGGGATATTACAGGCGCCGTCGGCATGCACCGGGCAGAGGTGGTTCAGTACCTTAGGCCGGAAATCCTCGGATTCGTTCTTGGATCGTTCGCCGCTGCGCTCCTTTTCCGTGAGTTCAAGCCGAGAGGGGGATCAGCACCTCTGGCACGATTCGTTCTGGGAATGACCGCCATGATCGGGGCGCTCGTGTTTCTGGGATGCCCCTGGCGGACGCTCCTTCGGTTGGCGGGAGGCGATGGGAATGCGCTCTTCGGCTTGGCGGGTCTTGCGGTCGGCGTATGGGGCGGGACACTGTTTTTCAAGCAAGGTTACAGCCTTGGTCGCAGCAGCAAGCAGAGTTACGGCACGGGACTCCTAATGCCGCTGCTCATTGCGGGGCTGCTGTTGCTCCGATTCATGTTTGCGCCTGTCGAGGGACAGGCCCAAAGCGGAGTGCTTTTCTACAGCCTCAAAGGACCGGGAGCCGCCTACGCGCCCGTTGCGCTTTCCCTGGGAATCGGTCTCTTTGTCGGGTTTCTGGCGCAGCGGAGCCGGTTCTGCACCATGGGAGCGCTCCGGGACCTCATTTTGTTCAGGCAGTGGCACCTCTTTTCCGGGTTCCTGGCACTCCTGGCAGCCGCGTGGCTGACCAACCTGGTGGTCGGCCAGTTTCATCCCGGATTCGAGAAACAGCCCGTTGCCCATACCCAAGCGCTATGGAACTTTGCCGGCATGCTCGTAGCCGGCCTTTCTTTCGCCTTGGCAGGGGGGTGCCCTGGGCGCCAGCTGTTCATGTCCGGCGAAGGGGATGCTGATGCCGGGGTGTTTGTCTTGGGGATGATCACCGGAGCCGCCTTTGCCCACAATTTCGGATTGGCCAGCTCTCCCGCCGGTATCGGGCCACACGGGGTAGCCGCGGTGGTCGTGAGCCTTTTCTTTTGTCTGGTGATCGGTTTGAGCAACATCGAGCGGGCTCGCGCCTGATCGAGTCAAGGAGGTGGAGATGAGCGACATTGTGGATGCAAGGGGTCTGTCATGCCCGCAGCCGGTTCTCCTGGCCATGTCGAAAATGAAGGAGAAGACAAGCGGAGAGATCGAAGTGATTATCGACAACGAAGTCAGCCGGGAGAACGTCAGTCGTGCTGCCCGGTCACAGGGCTGGGAGATCCTCGATACCCAGCGCAAAGGGGACGACTACCACCTCATCCTCAAGCGTTGAGGGCTGTTCATCGTGCTTTCAAGAAAGATCACGGATTTTGCCAGGAGAATGATCGGGCTCGAGCGGGAGCGGGATGCGAAAGCCACTCGCAGCCGCTCCGACAAGGGGATTCTCGTCTTCCATCACACCAGCGAGGTGATCAAGGCGGAGTCCCTTCTCAAGCAGGCGGGGATCGAGGTTTCGGTGAAGGGCCCGCCTCCGGACTTGCGCACCGGGTGCGACCTGGTGATCGAATTTCCTCTGGCTGCGCAGCTCAAAGTGTCCGCCATTCTCCAGGATGCCCGCATTGCCCCGCTCAAGACACTTCCGATGCAGGATCTCCTTCTCGAGCCGGTGAGCCTGTTTCACGTGAAGGACTTTGGGGAATACTTGATGGTGCGCGCCGCCAATATGAAAATGACCATTGACAAGAACGACCTGAGAGTGGTCAACGTCTCCGGTGGTGGCTGTCCGGACGTGCCTTACCTGGCCGAAACTCTTGTTGGCAGGACATTGCATGATCTGCCTCCGCCTCGAAGCCTGGGGCATACCCTGTGCGGATACGCTCTGCAGTTGGCTTATGAGGAGCTACTCAGAAGATGTCCTGGTTGATTGTAGGAACGGTGCCGCGCGAGGACTTCCCGCTTTACGAAGGCCCTTGCCTGCTCGACAACCGTCGGTTGCACTTCGGGGACCACGCGGTCTCCATTGCTCGCGGCACGCCCGCGCTCTTGGCCGCGGCGTGCATTACCTCCCGCGCCTTGGGAATCGAAGCTCCACAAGCGTTGGTCTGCGGCGACATTGGGCGTGGAGATGGATCCAGCCTGATCTATCGACATCTTTCCGAAAGGCTCCACACGCTCTCGCCTGACCTGATCGTCTACCACTACCTGCAGCCGGATGTGGACTGGCACAACAGAATCCACTTACGAACGGAGGACTTGGGACGTAAACCCGTCCTGATCGCCGATGCGGGGTACATGTATGTGGCGAAGATGAGCGGGCTGGCATCGTGCTATGATCTCTTCACACCCGATGCCGGCGAGCTTGCCTTTCTTGCCGACGAGACCGCACCCCATCCCTTCTACACCCGAGGCTTCATCCTGCAGGAAGAGGATAGGGTGCCGGAGCTCATCCAGTGGGCGTACGCGCATGACGACGCCTCCCGCTTCCTGCTGGTCAAGGGCCGTTGCGATGTTGTGGCCTCGCGGGAGGGTGTTCTCGAAAGGGTGTGTGACCCGTGCGTGGAATCCATGGAGCCTATTGGCGGCACGGGTGACAGCTTGACGGGCATCGTGGCGGCCTTGATCGCGGCGCAGCACCCCATCCCTCGCGCATGCCGCCTGGGAGCACGTCTCAACAGGGTGATGGGGCTGCTCGCGAAACCTTCCCCGGCTTCGAGCATTGAGGAATTGCTCCATTCCCTTCCTGAGGCTCTCGAGCGAGAGGCGCCGGCCGGCCTCAAACCCGTCGGCCTGCCATGAGCCCTCTGCCATGGTCAACGGAGTGCTGAGGATGCGGGTGTCGTTCTCAGTGAGTCTTCCATCGCTCCCCTCCTCACGAATCTCCCCAAGGTGCAGATCCGCTGTGCCGTCTAGCAAGCGCCCTGTTGTGAGACGCTGACCTGAAATGCCATGCTCATGCGTCTTTCCATGAGTGGGCCGGGCCCTTCCTCCGAGCGACATGCATAGTGATTGACGACAGGATCTGAATTATATAGAAGAGGCCAGACCTCGGAATCAGAGGTCTCCCTGCTCGCATGGAACGGTGATCGGGATAGTCGGCTTGGCTGGGGCTGAGAGATTCCGGCGGGACCGAGCGGAGCAGGGTGCAGTCCTTGATGTCTGATTTGCCTGGGCTCAAGGGCTTTTCTTTTTCTGCGGGAGACCTCTCTTGCCTGATTCCGGCAACGCACTCTGCCTGGGCTGGACCGGAGCCCGGCATCTTCGGACCTTCAGCACGAGATGCGCCATCATGGCTTCCAACAAGCCCAATCCTTCCGATGACACGTCCCTGGCGATTCTTGCGGTGACCGCCCACGGAGTGGAGCTTGCCCTGCGGATCCAAGCGGCGCTGCAGCCAAGCGTGTGCTACGTACCCCGACGCCACCGGTTTGCAATCGCGATGGGAGCTGTGCCATTCGATCGTCTGGGGGCGGTGTTTCCGCAGGTCTGGAGCAGCCATTCGGCCTTGGTCTGCATCATGGCAACGGGGATTGTCGTCCGTTTGATTGCACCCTTGGCTCGCCACAAGACGGAGGATCCGGCCGTGGTGGTTCTGGATGAGCGTGGGCATTTTGTCATCAGCCTACTCTCTGGGCACTTGGGTGGAGCAAACGACCTTGCCAGGAGAGTTGCGGCGATCACGGGGGGGCAGCCCGTCATCACCACGGCGACGGATGTGCGGGGAAAGCCCGCCCTGGATCTGATGGCGCGGGAAAAAGGCCTGGAGATCGAAAACATCGCCGTGTTGGGACGTGTCGCGCGAGCCATCCTTGAAGAAGAGGCGGTTTGGATTCATGATCCGGACAATCGACTCTTGCCCGACCTAGAGGGAATTCGAGGCATCCGGTCGTGGGCAGACGGTGGGGAGCATTTCGAGGAGGCGGACAATCCGACGGTCGGAGTCTGGGTTTCTGAGACCGGGCCGGGGCCCGGCTTCGAATGGCTGATCCTGCGTCCGCGCAATCTGGTCGTGGGGCTGGGATGCAACCGCGGGACGCCTTTGCAGGAGATTCTGGAGCTGATACAACGGGTTTTCCGCGAAGAGCAGCTGTCTCCGCTGTCGATTCGGAACCTGGCCAGCGTGGACCTCAAAGCGGACGAGCCCGGCCTTCTTGATGCTGCCCGGGAGCTGAAACGTCCCATCGAGTTCTTTACCCGGAGCGAGCTGCTTGGTGTGGATGTCCCCAATCCTTCCGCCCGAGTGGAGGAGTGCGTCGGTGTGGCCAGCGTGTGCGAGGCGGCGGCCATCCGGAGCGGTTCGAACGGGCGGCTGATTGTGACCAAGCGCAAGACTGCCAACGTGACCTTGGCGGTATCACGAGTGGGCCATGGTCTGCTCATACAGGAGGGATGAGATGGGTGCGAAGCCGACGCGAGAAGATGCATGGGCGCTGCTGACCAAGTACGTCACCTCGGAAAATCTCAGGCGGCACGCATTGGCCGTTGAAGCCGTGATGCGTCACATGGCGAGAAAGCGGGGCGAGGACGAGGAGCTATGGGGTGTGGTTGGCCTCATTCATGATGTGGATTACGAGCGTTACCCGGAGGCTCACCTGCGGCATGCCCCCGAAATTCTGGAAGAGCATGGCTGGCCGCCCGATCTCATCCGTGCGGTTCTCTCGCACGGGTGGAGCATTTGTACGGATGTGGAGCCCCGGACGGACCTCGAGAAAACCCTGTTTGCCGTCGATGAGCTGACCGGCCTGGTGAGTGCCGCCGCCTTGGTCCGCCCCTCCAAATCAATTTTGGACCTTCCCGTCAAGAGTGTACGCAAGAAGTGGAAAGACAAGGCCTTTGCCGCGGGGGTGGATCGGTCAATCATTGAGAAGGGGGCGGCTATGCTCGGACTGGAGCTGAACGAGCTGATTGGGGATACCATCGAGGGCATGCAGGCTGTCGCCGGAGAACTGGGACTGCAAGGCAATTGCTAGCGGCTTCGAGGAGCTGATGCATGTTGGGGAGCGACCTCATGGAGGATCACGATCCATTTCGTGAGTTGACTTGGGATGACCTGACTGTATGGGCCGGAAGCAAGACCGTCAGTCGGGGGAAAAGCTATCAGAAGACCGGGAGAGTGCTGCAGCTGGCGAAAACTCCCGACAACCGCCTCGTGGCCTGGGTCGAAGGCGGTGGCAAATATGCCACCATGGTCGGCCTGGAGGGGGGTGGACTCACGTCGCGCTGCAGTTGCCCTTACCTCCGGTCAGCCTGCAAGCACGCGGTGGCCGTCGTCATCGAGTACCTGCAACTCCTTAAGGCAGGAGCGGAAGCTTCGGCCTGTGACCGGGACGACGAGCGACTGGCGATCCTGGCGGGGATCGGGCGCGTTGGCAACGACTCCTCGATGGAAGAGGATGAGGTCGAAGACGAAGATGTGATTCCTTCGTTCCGGTTAACCCCTCAGAAGCTGATCCTCGGCCCGGTCGCTTCCTACCTGGCAAGCCTCTCCAAAGAGCAATTGGTCGCCCTCATTCAGGATCTGATGACTTGTCACTCATCCGTCGGCGAGAAGCTGAACGATCTGGCTGTGCTGGCAAGCGGGGAAGTGCAAACGATCGTGCGGGCCATCCGTAAAGAGATCCGGGCACTCAGCGCGGAGCCCGGCTGGAGCCGCCACTGGAGCAATGAAAGGTACGTTCCCGACTATTCCCGCGTCCGGGAGCGTCTCGAAGCGTTGCTTCACAAAGGACACGCCGATGACGTCCTCGCTCTCGGCAGGGAGCTCCTGGACAAGGGCTCCGAGCAGGTGGGGATGAGCGAAGACGAGGGAGAAACCGCCGATGAGATCGCATCGGCCCTGGATGTGGTCTTTCGCGCGCTGTCCCTCTCTTCGATGGCGCCCGTTGACCAGATGCTCTGGGCGGTCGATGCGGATCTCAAGGATGAATTCGATCTCTGTCGGGGAGCCCGGGTGTTCTGGGATCTCCCGCGCTCGACGGAGGAGTGGAGCGGCCTTGCGGACGGCCTCCTCGCGCGGCTCGAGGAGCTTCGGAGGGCAAAAGGGGAGAGTCCCTTCGATAACCGGTACCGGCGCGACCGTTTGAGCAACTGGGTAATCCGTGCTCTGGAAGAGTCGGCACGCTGGGATGAGATCATTCCTCTGTGCAAGAAGGAAGCGCCCATCACGGCGAGCTACGAGCGTCTCGTCAAACGGCTCCTCGACGCCGGATCCTTGGACGAGGCGGAAGAATGGATCCAATCGGGGATCGAGGCCACGCGCGAAGACTGGCCCGGGATCGCTTCCTCCCTTCGGAAAGCGAGGCTCAAGATCCTACACGAGCGTGGTGACTGGGTAGGCGTCACGACGTTCCGCGCGGAGGAATTCCTCGAGAGTCCTTCCCTGGAATCCTATAAGAACCTGCGCGATGCTTCCAGCCGGATCGGCCTCTGGGAGACTGTGCGGGGGGATGCGCTGCAGTACCTTGAAACCGGCCGGATAGAAGGAAGCAGCCCGCCATGGCCGTCCTCCGGAAGTGGCTCGGCGCGCTCAGGCACCCCTCATCGGAGGAGGGAGTTTCCCTTGTCTCGCGTACTCATCGACATTCACATCGAGGAGGCCAATCCCACTGAGGTCTTGAGGTGGTACGCCGTCGCCAGCCGCGACCGATATGGAAGGGGGTTCGGTCAGGAAGATCGGGTGGCCCGAGCCGTCTCCGGAACCCATCCCGACGAGGCCATCGCCATTTGGAAACGGTTGGCGGAACAAGAGATCGCGCAGACCAACCCCAACGCCTACCAGCAGGCGGGAGCTTACTTGCGCCAGATGCGGCAGGTCTTTCATGACGAAGAGCGGATGGCCGAGTGGACCGCGACCATAACCGAAATCCGGCGCACCCATGCGCGCAAGAGGCGGCTCATGGAGGTGCTTGATGGGCTGGACCGCCGGCCGATTGTTCAGCAGTGAGCGAGGGGAAGCCGGGGTGTCCACGGCTTCCATGGCAAAACGCAAGAGACTTAAGGGACAAAAGGGACTGAAGAGACAAAAGGGGGAAATCTTTAGTCAGCTGGCACCACCCTCGGTCTCTTAGGTCCCTTCCCTTGGAGTGCTGATCATGCCCGAAGGCTTCATCCCTCCGCATGGCGGCTACCGAAAGCTCCTCTCCTACCAGCGAGCGGAAATCGTCTACGATGCCACGGTCCACTTCTGTGCACGCTACTTCGACAAGCGCGACCGCACCGTGGACCAGATGGTCCAGGCCGCTCGGTCCGGCAAACAGAACATCATCGAAGGCAGCATGGCATCGGCCACTTCGAAGGAGAGCGAAATCAAGCTCACCAATGTCGCACGGGCAAGCCTGGAGGAGCTACTGGCGGATTACCGGGACTTCCTGAGAATTCGGGGCCTGGAGGAATGGGCCAAGGACCACCCTTACGCCCGTCGATTGGGGGAGCTCATCCGCACACCAAATGCGACGTACGACACCTTCCGAAAAGGCCTTGAGCACCAGGACCCAGCCATTGCCGCCAATGTGATCATCGGGTTGATCAAAGTCGCGAGTACCCTGCTTGACAAACAGCTGCGTCAGCTCGAAAAGGCCTTTGTCGAAGAGGGTGGCCTGCGGGAGCGTATGACCGCTGCCCGGTTGAAAGAAGGGGCTCGGCGCCCCTCGCCCAGATATCCTGACAGCCCCGAACGGAAACCAAAGCCGCCGACCACCTGCGCCATGAGCAAATCTAACGTCGACTTCGGGGGGCTGCGCCCTATGGCGTTACGCCGCCCTTTTTTTGGCGGCGGCCTCCAGACTGCGCTTGCAGTCCAGGCAGAGGGGTGTCATGGGCTGCACTTTCAGTCGCTCAATGCCGATTGGGTCACCGCACTCGGTGCAGATACCAAACGCCCCACGGCTCAGTCGATCCAACGCCGAGCGGATTTCCCGGACAAGGTTGCTGTTTCGACGCTGCATGAGCATCATGAATTCGGTCGCGCAACGATTGGAAGTGAGGTCGGCTTCGTCCATTGGCTCGGAACTGCCGCCGAGGGTCTTCAAATCTGCAAGAATGCCTCGCAGTTCCGGCTCGACCTCGCTTAACCGCCTTGTCAAGACATCGCCAAAATGCACCATGAGATTGGGCTCCATTCTTGTTCTCCTCTGCGGGTGCTCATTCCTGAGACCAATGGCTCGGTTTGGCTTCTTTCGTGGTTTGACGGGCCATGCGAAAAGGTTTCTAGAGCATCGACGTTTCAGAGGCGTTTCGGTTCCGCGTCTTTTTCGCTACAACCGCTCGGGAATCCGAGGGGGCCAGGCGGCCCGGTTGCGTTTCGGGCCGATCTGCCGGAAAAAATAGTCTTCTGCTCGGGACCCATCGCCCTGTCCTGCGTCCGGCTCCGGGGTGCGCTGTTCCCCCTATCGCCCTCGCGGAAGGCTCACCACGAAACCGGCGAGCCGATCCAGGAGCACCGCGGTCGCATAGGACAAGGGGAACAGGAGAAAGGCGAGCTTCACGAGCTCGGCTGTGGTTTCCGGAACCTTCCCGGGCATCACGCCGAGATAGCTGAAGACAGGATGGTGGACGAGGAAGATGCCGAAGGAGTATTTGGCGAGCTTTGCGACAGCGGCAAAACGCGCCGCCACCGCTGTCGGGCGCCACAGGAAGAGCAGTGTGAAGACCGGGACGACGGCCGAAACGTTCAGGAGGTGAAAGGGGAGGCCGTCCGTCTTCCCGACAAAGGGGGCAGAGACGAGGGCATGCAGCACCATGCCCGCGAGGAAGAATGTGAACGGTCGGTTCAGCTTCCCTTCCTGACCGCACGAGTCGGAAGGATTCCAGATGGCTGCCAGCCACATGCCGATGGTAAGCTCGGGCAGGCGTCCCGGTAGGTTGAAGAACATGAGCGCGCCCGCCATGCCGAAGACTGAATCGGGACACAGGGTGAGGTAGAAAGACATGAGGCCGCAGACCCCCCACGAGGCCGCGATGAGGGAGAGAGCGGCACGGGTCGGTCCAAGTCTCAAAAAGAGGCGCAGGGCGAGCGGGAAGAGAAGATAGAAATGGACGAGCATGCCCACGTACCAGAACGGTGAGATGTTCAGGCCGATCGTCTCGTGATCCAGGGTGTTGAGGAAAAGCGCGTGCTCAAGCAGGAACCGCAGGGACGCCGTGGCCGGAAAATCGAAGGCGAAGACGTTTGCGACCGAAAAGACCAGCAACGCGATGTAATAGGTCGGGAGGATTCTCAGAAACCGTCGCTTGAGAAACGCCCCGTACCCCGGAAACGCACGACGGGCCGGGCCGAGGTACGGGAGCGCCAGCAGGAATCCCGAGATGAGATTGAAGACAATGACTCCGTCCGCGGCGACGTACGTGATGTCGTGCACGACCCGCTCGACGGGCGTATCCGGGTTTCGCAGGACCGTCATCCCGAGATGGTGGAAGAAGATCCCGAGCATGGCGATGACCCGCAGGGTGTTCATTTGAGGGATATTCAAGGCGATGGCACAGCTTGGCGCGGGAATGCGGCTTCGGTCCGCTGGGGCCATGGTCGATCCTTACAGGTTGAAAGCGAGATCCCGTGCGAGCTCGGACCGGATCACCACCACCATGCCACGGGTCCAATCACGGATCAAGTGTTCCCTTGATATTGACGGCAACCCGCGCTCCAGCCTGGACGCTCGGCCCAGCCACTGGGGATTCCAAGACTAGCCCTACCTCTCTATGGGCCTCATCAAGGGCTTCCTTGCCTTCCCATGGATTACAAATGCATTCATTCGTTTGGAAGGCAGTACTCAAATTGTCCTGATGGCTCAAACCCCTTTCCCGAACGGACACTGTGGATAGTGGCATTCGGGGCAGTCACGACAAAGGCCCCCGTGGCCCAGAAAGGCGAGCTGAGCCTTGTTCACCCGCTGCCCGGCGAGAATTCGGGGCAGGATCAAGTCCAGCACGGTGACCTTGTGGTGCAGCGCGCAGCCGGGTACGCCAAGGAGCGGAATATCACCGAGATAGGCCACCAGGAACATGGCTCCCGGAAGGACCGACGAGCCGTAGTGAAGCTCGTTGGCGCCGGCTTTGCGGATTCCGTGACGCGTCACATCGTCGGGATCCACGCTCATCCCGCCGGTCAGCAGGAGAAGATCGCAATCTCGGTCGAGCTGGGAGCGGATGGTTGCCGCGATCTGCTCCGCATCGTCCGGGACGAAATCCAGAGCGCTCACCTGCGATCCCAGGTTTTCAACCTTTTCTCTGAGGATGGGGGCGAACCGGTCCTGGATCAGCCCGTTGAAGACCTCGTTTCCCGTGACGATGATTCCCACTCGCGCCTGACGCAAAGGAGTGACCGTCAGCACCGGACCATTGAGCCGTGCGATCTCGGAGGCACGCTCGATGGCGGCCCGTTTCATGACGAGGGGAATAGCCCGGGTGGCGGCAACCAGGTTTCCCTTTCGGACCAGCGTGTGGTTGTGAAGCGTGGCGCACATCACCTCGTCGACCATGTTGAAGGCGGCGAGAGTCGTCGTCTCGACCCGAAGCAGGCCGTCGTGGGCGGCGTAGAGATTGATGCGCCCTTCTTTCGGCTCGCCGGTCCAGGAAATGCCGGCCCCCGCAAGGGCGTCGGCCAGCATGACCGCCGCTTCATTTTCGTGGATTTCGTCTACGGCAAGCTCCGCGACGTAGAGATGGTTCTTCCCCAGTCGCTCCAGATGGCAGAGATCCTCGTGACAGACAACGTGGCCCTTTCGAAACGCCGGTCCCTTGAATTCTCCGGGCCGGATTTCCGTGATGTCATGGGCCAGGGTGCACCCTACGGACTCTTCTAGTGGGATGATCTTCAGCACGGCGAGCTCTCCTGCGTTTTACTCGATCGTGATAGGTCCGAGACTTTCAGTGGATCACATCATGCCGACCGACGGTCAGGATTCCAGGGGGCCGAGCGCCATGAGGCGTCCTCGTACTGGAGAATGACTCGAGGTCCGCTCGGCCGACGTCCCTGGCCTCCCGAAAATAGCTTCTCCCGGCGCAGTGAGCGCAGAGAGGAGCGCCATCAACCCGGATCTCCCGACGATCCCGGACCACCTGTCCGCACCGGGAACAGGGGACCTTGCTTCGGGTCCTCCCCGGCAGGTCGGCCTCATCGATCTCGATCCGTACCTCCTGAATCCTGAAAAGGACGGAGTCGGGCATGCGCTTGTAAGCTTCGAGCTGCTGAGGATATTTTTCGCAGATTTCGGGTGCGTACAGGTGGGCCAGCTCCCGGGACTCCTCGGTTGAAAGGACTCGATACGCTTTCCCCGTTTCCAGGTTGAGAAAGCTCGCCGCCATGATCCCGAAATCCATGAACTTGAGGGACCGGCGGCCGAGCTTGACCCCCGTGACGTGGGCCACGGCATCGGCGGCGCACCGGTCCATCTCGACGTAGACGATGAGCTTCTTGATCTGCTCCCGGCTCGTCGGGTCATCCAGCCCGATCAGACGGCACCCCAGCATGGCCATCCGGACTCCCACGACCTGACCGGGACACAGGTGCCCGTGGGCCTCCGCTGAAGAAGCCAACAAGGTTTCAAAATCGTTCATGGGGCATACTCCTGGGACAACGCCATATATCCGACTGATCCCCCATCCGGTTTCGGCTTCCCTATCAACTCAGTTCGCCTTCCTTTTCCAGAAAAGCGCGCAGGAGGTCGGCCAGGCAGCCGTACAAAGGGGTCCTTCCGTTTTCTCGAACCTTCGTCAAGCATTGCGGACCCCATTTGAGCAGGTGCTGTGAAAGAAAATCGCGCTGCCGGGTCGTCAAACGCACGGCATCATGCGGACTTTCTTCGTCATAGGCCTTGGCCGCTCTCCGGCAAAGAACGGCCATGAGCTCCAGCTCGACGCCCAAGTGGTCGGGGAGCTCCGTGAATCCTTCCCTGGGCGCCAAACCTTGCTCGCGATAGACCGCCGCCACTTCCCGGGCCGGTTCTGCCAGCACCGCACAACCTTTCACTTTGCCCGCGGCAAAACCTTCCTGGCGATAGACCGACTCGAACGGGTGGACATAGCTTTGGCCGGGCACGCGGAACAAGGCCTCATAGTCCAGCACAAAGTCGTCGGCTTGCCATTCGCCCCTGTGATAGGCTTGCGAGAGCTCTCTCAGCCTTGCACACGCCGGGTGCTGCGGGAACATGCTCTCCCAGGCATCGACTCCGTCTTCACTCAGCAATTGGGCCAGCCCGTGTGCTGTGGGCTGGTTCAAAAAGAGAGCGGAAAAATACGCGTAAACCTGTCCGCGCGCTCTTTCCATGGTGCTGTCCTGATTGTTGGTCACGGTGGTCCTCCTTCACCACGGCATCTCAGGCTTTCTCTATGGCGACCCGTGAATCGTAAAAGGAGGCGCTCCCCCCGATCGGGTCCTGCAGACAGACGTCCTTCAGATGGGGGTCGAGCTGCATGACGGGATTGGCCGAGCAGCCGCGGCCGATCCATGCGGCTGAAGCGCTCTTCTGACCGTCCACGTCGAAGGATCGACTGCCGTATTGCCAATGTCCCAGCGAGTGAGGGATGCAAACGATGCCGGGACGCATCCCCTCCATCACCCATGCCTTGCCCCGCACGCCTTCCTTGTTGCTCTCGGAATAAACCCGCACCATGTCGCCGTGCTTGATGCCGAGACGTGCCGCATCGGCCGCGTTGATCTGGACGGTTTCCTCGGGAGTGACCCCCATGAGCCATGAGCTGGCGGCCGTTCGCGCCTGGGCGTGATAGACGGGATGATAGGTGATGATGTGGAAGGGGTACCGGGAAGCTTTGTCGTCCAAGGGCCTTCCGAGACAGTCCCTGATCGGCTCGTAGAAGGGCAGGCCGTCGTAGTATTGGCCTGTCATGGAGTCCTTTGTGGCGGCCAAATTTTCGTTGTATATGAGACAAGGCCCCTTGTAGGCGTGCTTCGTGTATGCGCCTTTGTAGGCGTTCCCGTAATCTTCGAATCGGCCGCCCCGTTCCAGCACATACCGGACCTTTTCTTCCTCGGTGGCCCCGGGGACCGCCTCGTTTTCCTTGTCGCCGTAGGCGATGTTGGCCACCAGCAGCTTATACCAGTCCCAGGTGGTGAAGAGGTCTCTCCCTTTGCCCAAGCCGTCTTTGCCCACCCCCGGAAGTCCCATCTTCAACCCGATGTCGATAAATATTTGCTCGAGCTGTTTGGTGTCCTTGAATACCGGTTCCACGACGGGCTGCCGAACGCCGCTCGTTGTGGTGAGAATGGTCGGGGCCACATGGGGCGTTGCGTAGTCCTCGAGAAAGTGGCGGCACGGCAGGATGTAGTCCGCCAGCGAGGAGGTTTCGCCCATCACGATGTCCGTAGCAATGAAGAGAGGCAGGACTTTCGGGTCCTTCACCGCTTCGATCTGGTGGATCCCCGCAGGAGCGGCATAGACCACGTTGTTCCAATGCGTGATCAGGCACTTGATCTGGTAAGGGTATTGAGCGGCAATGCTGGGAAAGACCTCCTGGTAGACGTGGTCGTTGGCGAAAGGGAACCAGGGCCGTTTTGCCGGATAACCGTTCTTTTTGAATTCCGTGGTGTCTTCGTATTTCTTCTTGTGGCGCTCGATGGGCATTCCCGCGGCTTTAACTCTACCGGGGGTGAAATCGTCCTTCTTGGAAAGATCATAGGGGTTTCCCGGTTTCCCACCCATTTCGTGCCAGTGGCTGCCTCCATGGGCCTCACAGCCGCCCCGCCATGAGACGTTGCCGATGAGAAAGTTCAGGCAGGCCAGGGTGCGCGCCGTGTAGGTGCCATTGGTATGTTGAACCGAGCCGCGGTAAAAATCGGCCACCGCCTTGCGGGAATGTGAACTGAAATCGTCTGCTTCCCGCTCGATCATGGCAGCGTCCACACCACAGATTTCGGCATACTCCTTGACGGTACGGGACATCACCCGATCTTTCAGGAGCTTGTAAACGCTTTGCACTTTCACTCCGTCGATGGTCGTATCCACCAACAGGTCTGCGGTACTCGCCTTTTCGGCCGGCGTCGCGACACCCCCCTGCATCACCAGGAAAGCGTCGCCGTCCCGCAGCAGCTTGCGATTGTCTTCTCGGACCAGGTAGGTTGCGTTGGACCAGGTGAGGTGGCCGGCCCCTTTTTCGGCGGCCGCCGCGTTGGGATAGGAGAGGTACCCGAGGTCCACCCGGTCGTGGTCCATCATCCAGCGTATCATTCCCAAGGCAAAGGCAGCATCCGTCCCAGGCAATATGGGGATCCAGCGGGCTGCCTTGGAAGCCGAATTGGAAAACCGCGGGTCCACGATCACCATGGTGCCGCCCCGCTCCCGGAAGAAATTCAGCTTCCGGGCCAATGCCTGCATGGGGAAGTTGGCTTCATACGGCGTGGTGCCGAAGAAGATGATGTATTCGGTGCTCATGATGTCGGGCTTGATATGAGTCGAGTCTTTGAAGCAGAGGCTCAATCCCACGTGATGGGAGGTCTCGCAGATGGAGGTATGGTCGTTTCGCCGATTCACGGTGCCGTAACAATCCTCGAACCATCGGTCCGTAAACTCCTTGCGACCATGCTCGATGCGGCCCGCCATGAAGCAGAGCTGGTTTGCTTTGGGACCGAGCTCCGGCGCTTGCGGATCTATGGGATCGAAGTTGCGGATAGCCTTGAGTCCATCCACATGGCCCTCTCCGAAAAGGTCTCCCCCCTCGATGATCTCCGTGTAGGCCTGGTCCCAGGTGATCGTCTTCCACTTTCCCGATCCCCGCGGCCCCACTCGTTTGAGCGGATGCTGAACGCGGTATGGGTTGTACATGGTCTGCATGGTTGCGCCGCCTTTTGCGCAGACCGTCCCGTTCACCTTCGCAGCCTCCTTGGGATCGGTCGCGTAGGGAAGATGAGTTTCATTCACGTTGGGGTGATACGGGTTGCCGTCGATCTTGACGAGGACACCGTCCTTTATCTTCGTCTGAAGCCCGCAGGCGCTGTGACACCCAAGGCACACGGTGCGGACGACCTTGGTCGCCTCCACCGCGTCCGGGTCCGGGGCTCCGGTGATCCAGTCTTTGGGCTTGTCGCCCTCGGTCATACAGCCGCTGGTTGCCAGCAGCCCGGATAGCGCCATCGCTCCCTTGATGAAATTTCTTCTGCTCGTGCTCATGAGGATACTCCCTCCTATGCTTCGATATTTTCGTAAGGCAGGACCTTGTAGGTGACCAGAAAGAAAACAAACATGAGGGCCATGGTGATGATGCCGAAAGCCATCCTCCCAGGCTCCGGCTCCAGGTGCTCCCAGCGGAAATGCGTCATGGGGAGGAGTTGCCCGCCAATGAAGATATTCATACAACCATACAGAGTGCCCAGCATGGCGGCTATGGAAGCGATGCAGGAGACGATCACGTTTTGGCGCATGTTCTTGAAGAGCATGAGCGCGAAGGGCAGAATAAGGCCGATAGCCACCTGAAAGAACCAGAATTGAAAGGCCCGAGGCCCGCTGAAAAAGACTTCGCTCGCCAGACGGCCGCCGATGCCGGTATACTGAAGTAAAACGAAATAGATGAAAAATACGCCGGCCTGGGCCACCAGTGAATATTTCAGCAAGATCCCGAATTCAGCTAGATAGCGGCGTTGCTCCGCCAATGCCTTGGCCGAGGTATGCGCCAGTCCGTTCTTGAGATGCGTAAGAAGGATGAGGAACGCCGATCCGGAACAGGCCCCGAAGCTGAAGAAGATGAAGACCATGACCGACGAGTGCCACACCACGCGACCTTTAAAAGATGAAAGCAGGATACCCAGGTAGATGAGCCCCATGAACGAGAAAAAGAGGCTCACCCCCGCCCAGAAGCGCTCAGGCCATTCCTGCCGGTTCCGGATTTCCCGGACAAATCCCGATTCGACCCGATTGAGCACCGCAAGCCGATAAAGGCTCTGCAGGGGTCCTTCCTGAGAGGCCCGGTGCATCAATTCCGGTCTAAAGAGGTAATAGGCGTGAATGGCATAGGAGATCATGCACAGGGTGATGATGTAAACACCGTAGGCCACCGGAGAGGTCCAATGCCAATGATAGAACATGGTGTAGAATCGTTCGGGGTGAGCCAGATCCACGACGAGAAAGAGCGGGACGAGAGCCAGAATGATAAATGGCTGAAACGTTCCCACCTTTTCCAGTGGACGGTAATCTTCGGTCCGGTAGTAGAGCCAGCTCAGGTGGGCCACGATGTGGGTTCCCTCGGCGAGGGAGATCAACCAGAGATACCAGGCGATGAGATAGCCAAGAGCCACGCCGTGCTCGATCCAGTAAACGTATTGTGTCGATTCGCTCATCATGACCTCCTTCCAAGGAGCCTGCCGTAGTCCGGCCCCATGATGTTTTCATCCGCGTTCACGTAGTGGACCTTGGGGCGCGTGTCGAGGTCTGCGCGAAGGCGCTGCGTAGAGCGGTTTTCGATATAATGAGAAATTTCGCTCTCGGGATCGTTCAGGTCCCCGAAGATGCGGGCCTTGCCGGTGCACGCGTCCACACAGGCCGGTTTCAGTCCCTTGGTGATGCGGTGATAGCAAAAGTCGCACTTGTCCGCCGTGTTGGTGATGGGATTGATGAAGCGCGAGCCGTACGGGCATGCAACCACGCAGATGCGGCAACCGACGCAAACCTTACGGTTGACATGCACCACCCCGTCTTCATAAGTGCGGTACGTAGCGCCTGTCGGGCACAGGTTGAGACATGGAGCATCTTCGCAGTTGTTGCAGAGGCGCGGCAGAAAGTGAAAACTGACGTTGGGGTATTTGCCTTTGCTCATGATCTTCACCCAACTGCGGTAATGACCGTCCGGTACATTGTTCTCACTGGTGCAGGCAATGGTGCAGCCATGGCAGGCAATGCAGCGATTGGTGTCGATGACCATGCCGTACTTCTTGGTGGGCGAGGAGGCAGCAAGCGCTGGAATACTTTGTTGAACGAGCAGTATCCCTGCACCGGCCCCCGCCACCTGCGCGCCGAACTTGCGGAAGAATTCACGCCGGTCCAATGACTTTCGGGTCTTCTCCATCGAATGGTCCTCCGGAAAGGTTAGAGAGTTCAACGAATGGCTCAGCCGAATGCTTCACACATCACAAGGCGAAGCCCTCGGTTTCGGGTTCCCTTCACAAATGGACTCCAGCCAATAGATCAGCTCATCCTCATCCACCGGCTTGCTCAAGCAGGCCGAAATATGGGTCCGCATGGATTCCTCGAGCTCCGGGTGAAACGTTCGGCTCGAAGTCCCGATGACGCAAAGGCGGGGATTGCGCTTACACAGATTTCGAATGAAGCGGTTGTCCACGGGCAGGGTGTCGAGATCGAGAATTACGGCGTGGCATGGACCGCTCCGGATCTTCTCCGTGAGCTCATCGAGCGAATGCAGTCCTATGGCGGAATAACGATGGCGGCTGAGCATGGCACAGAGCTTCCCACCCTCATCGGGACTGGCGTCTATGACCAATATGGGCTCATGCATCGGCTTCCTGCCTGCTTCCGGAAATGGGTGGCGTTGGTGGTGTGATCAGAAACTGTGTCCGCCCAGTCCATGAAAGACAAATTTCGTGCCGGAAGCGAAACAGCTTTGCTGAATAAGGGTTTCTAGACTACGCACGGCATGCGATAAGCGCGGAGCGTGTCCACTAGTCGGACACGGAGAGGACAGGCTTTGCAGTGAGCTTGGGTAAGCCCAGTGAATATAGCTGGTTACGCTGTGACTGGAAATCGGACATGAAAGCTTCCATCGAACACGACACCGCACAAGCGGCCTGGTTTCCGTGGTGCTTTTCGTGCAAAAAGTGCGGAAGGGTGTCGAAAGTTCTCCGCCAACCTGGGAGCGTTGGTTACGGGCAGGCGTGGGGATTGCGAGCGTCAGTGCGTGACGGGCTTGGCGATCCCGTGCTTCTTGAGCTTCTCGTAGAGGGTGCTCCGGCTGATACCCAAACGCTTTGCAGCTTCCTTTTTGTTCCAACCACATTCTTCCATGGCTTCGCGCAGCAACTTAACTTCCTGCTCGGATATGGTTTGAGGCTTGGGTGAAATAGGCGAAGCAAATTCTTTGTGCAGCGCCGATGGAAGATGGGTCGGCTCGATTCGTCTTCCCTTGGCAAGAACGGCCGCGTGCTCGATGCTGTTCTCCAGTTCCCGTACGTTGCCGGGCCAGGAATAGTCGAGAAGCAACCGCATGGCCTCCGGGCTGATCCCCTCGACCTTACGATTCTCATCCCCTGCAAAATGGCTGAGAAAATGGTGCGCCAGCAGGGGAATGTCGTTGCGGCGTTGCCTGAGGGGAGGCATGTGGACGGGGATGACGTTCAGCCGGTAGTAGAGATCTTCCCGAAATCGCCCGTTTTTCACCTCGTCAAGAAGATTTCTGTTCGTGGCGGCGATGACGCGAACATCCACTGTCAGCGTCTGTTCGCCCCCCAGCCTCTCGAACCTGTGAGTCTGGAGGACCCTGAGCAGTTTGATCTGGGCCGGGAGCGGGACTTCACCGATTTCATCCAGGAATACGGTGCCGCCGTTCGCCTGCTCGAATCGTCCTGATTTCTGACGGACAGCACCGGTGAACGCCCCTTTCTCATGTCCGAAAAGCTCACTCTCAAGAAGCGTTGCGGGATAGGCGGAGCAGTCGATAACGATGAACGGCTTCTCTTTCCTCGAGCTCATCTGATGAATGGCCCTGGCCACCAGCTCTTTCCCTGTGCCGCTGTCTCCCTGAATGAGGACGGTTGCATCCGTGGGGGCTATGTTCTCGATGAGTTGGAATATGGCCTGCATCTTATGGTTCTTGGCAACAAGGCCGCAGAACTCCGCGGGGCTCGTGACGCGGCTTTGCAGCTCACGGATCTCCTCTTCCTGCAGCACGGCCCTGCGGATGACTCCTGCTGCCTGGTTGAGCATCGATTCCACCAGATGGATTTCCTCCTCGCCACACCGGCACTCATTGCCACAGGCAATGACTAGCGCACCGAACGGTCGCTTTTCGTGGACGAGAGGTATCGTCGCATGGACGGATCCCATCTGAAGAACTTCGGACACGAGCGACATGATGAGGCTGGAGTCAGCTGTCACCCCTGGGGATTCTCCGACATTGAGCTGGTCCAGGATGGCGGAGAAGCTCTGGACCGGTCCCTGCTCCTTCAAGTTTATGGTCTGCCTCTCGTTGACGATGAAGAGGGCGTCGCGCGTGTCATTGATCAGCAGAAAGGCCATTTGACCGCATTCCAGGATGGGCCTGAATTGTCCGGCCAAGTAGCTCCCGATTTCCTTCAAGGTCTGGAGTGCACCGATTTCCTGAACGATTCCACAAAAGGTTCGCGTTTGGTGATGAGAGCGCTTGAGCTCCATCGTCTGTTCTTCCAGGCGTCCGGTATAACTCTGAAGGCTCGACAGCATGTGATTGAACGCGCCTGCCAGGGCAGCGACTTCGTCTTGTCCCTGCACCTCCACCCTCACCTCCAACTTTCCCTCATCCACTCCTTCTGCGGCGCGGACGAGCTTCATGAGAGGGTCCGTTATGCGCCTCACGAAAACCAGACTTCCCGCCAACGCCAGCAAAAGAACCCCCAGGGTGAACATGGCCATTTCCATCCTCAGAAAGGCAACCTGCTGCCGGTAATGATTTTCCGAATACCCGAGTCTGAGTGCTCCCGCTTTTCCCTCGAAAATGGGTACGGCGGCATCCATGTAGTGCTCTCCTGTGGTTGACTCGATTTCGCGAAGATGGGGTAGCCCTCCGGCGATGGGTTCGTTGGCGCTGAGCAGATCGACCGGTACTCCGCTCGGAAAGGTATGTGCCAGAACCTGTCCTTCTTTAACAATGAAGAGATAGGAAAGGGATGCATTGGCCTGCACCTGGTGGTCCAGGGTGCTTTGAAGGGCGACCAGATCGTTTGTGAGGACCATGTCGGCGATCTGGAGCGAAAAGGCATTGGCAAGATGTTCCACCTGTGACGAAAGGGCGTCATGAAGGCTTACGCTGTAGCGGTGGGTGACCAAAAGCGAGATGATGACGCCGCTCGTTATCACGAGGACGGCAACTCCAACCAGAAGCTTACTCTTGAGGCTTCGAAGTTTCACTGTTTCCGTCTCCGAGTGAACTATTGGTTCATTGCCGAAACCTCTTGCTCCAGCATCCGGATGGAGTCGTACCATTCTTCTTGTGGCGCGATGAAGCGATCTATCATGAGATTCGAAAGGATTTTAAGCCCTTCGGGATCCTCATGCATGGAAAGGACTAGCCTGCGGACTTGCTCTTTAAGATCCGAGGGAAGCGAGCTCGATGCCACAAGAGGGGGAATCCCATAGGGCTCAGACTTTCTGACCACGCGCGTGGCCGAGGTCAGAGCGGGATTTGTGCGTTGGTAATACTCCCACACCAGGCCGTCAACAGCCGCCCCGTCGACCAGCCCTTTGGCAACCGCCAGTATGGAGTTATCATGACTGTATGTGTAAATGACCTTCCCGAAAAACGTCTCCGGCCGCCGATGCATTTCCGCCAGCCAGTGAGTCGGAACCAGCCTTCCAGTATGGGAATCAGGGTCGGTGAAGGCAAAGGTTTTGCCTTTGAGATCTCCGAGTCCACTAATGGGACTATTTTGGTTCACGATGAGGTATGAGTTGTAGAAATGGCTTCCGTGCACCTCCGGGGTGGCCAACAGCTCAAAGCCGTATTTCCCTTTACCGCTGGCGTAGGGACCGGAGCAAATGAAAGCCAGATCGATCTTTCCCTCGCCGATCAGCTCGTTCACTTCACCGTAAGTCTTGCGCTGTACCAGCTCGACGTCCACGGCCAGCTTCGCGGCCAGATAATCCAGGAGCTCGCGGTAGTGCACGAAGGTTTCCTTTGGAGAAACCATGGCGCCCACGGCCACCTTGAGAGAAGGTCGTCCGGTCGCCCTCTCACCCGGACGCGCAACGGGAATCGTTTGTGTGAAATCGATGACTCGTGTCTCGCCTTCCGGGCTGCAGGCGGAGAGCAGAGCCAGCGCCAGCATCACGAAGAAACGGCATAGAAGGTCTGATTGCGCTTTTGAAAAACGTGCTGATTGTATCTGCACCATGATTGGAAGCCCACCGGATATCCGAAGATTTTCAGCGAAGATTATCATTGCATCCGCTTACTTATAATGTGCATCCTATTTGTGGGCAAGTTCGGAGTGCTGCACGCTCATAACCGGATCTTGATGGTTCAGATGATCGCACGGATTCTTGTGATCCTCAAGCAGAGGGGGTACTATCAGGCGGAGAGGATCCGCAATGGGGAACCGGACTTTCAGGCTGTTTCCCTCCGCGCAACAGGGAATTCCGAACAGGGGAAAGGAAACGAAGACGTGTACCGTATCCGGTTTCATGGTCGAGGGGGGCAGGGGATGAAGACGGCGGGCCGCATCCTGGGCACCGCGCTCTTCCTGGAAGGCTACGAGGTTCAGGATGCGCCGCGGTACGGGGCCGAGCGCAGGGGGGCTCCCATTTTTTCTTATGTTCGTGCATCCAGGGGAGACATCCGGGAGCGTGGCATTATCGGAAGACCCGACCTGGTCGTGGTCGCCGATGAGACCTTGCTTCAAATCCCGGCTGCCGGGGTGCTTGCGGGAGCCTGCGAAAAGACGGTCATGGTGCTTCGCACCGACGAAAATCCCGAGACTTGGTCGAGGAGGCTCAACTTTCCGGGTCTCCTGCTCACCCTGCCGGGCGCTTCCCCCGGGGAAGATCCGCACGGGGATCGGTCTCTCAGCGCTGCATGCGCCGGGGCCGCCGCCCGTCTCGTCGGTCCCCTTACCAGGGAGGCACTCATGGAGGCGGTATCGATGGAATTAGCCGGTCTTGGGGACGCTCTCATCGAGAGGAGCCAAAAGGAGGCCGCAAGAGCGTATGACGCGATGGCCCCGCAGGAAGGGCTGGTCTCCGAAGCGGTGAGCTCACCGCCCGGAGCCGGCGAAAAACCCGACTGGATCGACCTGCCGTTTGAAGACGCCGGGATCGCGGCTCCCGTCATTCATGCCGCCGCCACAAGCTCCCTGGTCAAAACCGGGCTTTGGAGAACCCTGCGGCCCATCATCGACCTTGATCATTGCAAGGGATGCTGGTGGGTCTGCAGCACCTTTTGTCCCGACAGCGCCATTGCCGTGACCGAGGACGGCCATCCCCGGGTGGACTACGATCACTGCAAGGGGTGCATGATTTGTGTGACCCAGTGCACCTCCCACGCCATTCGGGTCGTTTCGGAGCATGAAGTGGAGCGTGCCGACAACCAGGGAGGCGTCTCATGAAGCGTATTCTCCTCACAGGAAACGGCTCCGCGGCCTGGGGTGCGCGGCTCGCCGGAATCGACTATCTCCCCGCGTTTCCCATCACCCCGCAAACCGAGATCATCGAAACCATTGCCAAGTGGATCGATACGGGCGCCATGCGCTGCCGGATGGTCACCCTCGAATCCGAGCATTCGATGATGACCGCGGCCGGGGCGGCTGCCGCCACAGGGGTTCGCGTCTTCACGGCCACCTCCAGCCAGGGGCTCCTGTATGCCATGGAAATGCTCTACACCGTCGCGGGCTGGCGCGTGCCCTTCGTCCTCGTCAATGTCTCCCGGGGGCTATCCGCGCCCATCACCCTGGAGCCGGACCACAACGACATTCTCGCGGCCCGAGACAGCGGTTTTTTGCAGATCCACTGCTCAACCTGTCAGGAAGTCCTGGACAGCGTTCTGCTGGCGTACCGGCTTGCGGAGCATCCCGGAGTCCGACTTCCGGTCATCGTGAACATGGATGGGTTTTACCTTTCCTTCACGCGGGAGCCGGTCGAAGTCCCCGAACCGGCGCTTGCCGCGGAGTTTGTCGGCTCGTTTGCGCCGGAGGGGATGCGCTTCCGGGCGACCGCCCCGGTCAGCCAGGCCGTGGCCGTGCTGGGCGGCTCTCCCTATTCCTACTTCCGCTACGAAACCCAGCTCGCCGCTCAGAATGCGCTTTCGGCCCACGACGCAATCGCGAAAGACTTCGAACGGACATTCGGGAGACGCCAGGATGCGGTCGATGAATACCGCATGGAGGACGCGGAGCTGGCCTTCGTCATGATCGGCTCGTTTGCCACCAAAGCCATGGATGCCGTGGATCGGCTCCGTGAGGCGGGCTGGGCCATCGGGCTTGTAAGGCCGCGACTGCTCCGGCCTTTTCCAGCGGACCGGCTCCAGCAGGCGCTCGCCGGGAAGCTGGGGGTTGCCGTGATCGATCAGAACCTGTCCGTCGGAAAGGGCGGCATCCTCTGGACCGAGATCGCGTCAGCCCTGTACGGAATGGAGCGTGCCCCCCTCCTGGTCAGCTTTGTCGGAGGTCTGGGCGGGCGGGACATCCCGCTCGAGGAATTCTACGAGATGGCCTCCGTCACGAGAAAAGCGGTCGAGACCGGAAAAGCTCCTCCAGCGAGGCTTCTCTACACGGAAGCCGAGCTTCGGGAAGTGCGCAAACTGCAGGCCGTTGCCCATGTCGAGAGACGCAAACTGGAGCCAAGCCGATGAACGAGACTTCCTTTCGCCGCAAGAAGGATCTTCCCTCGACACATCTCCTGGGAACCGGAACCCCGATGTGCGCCGGGTGCGGGGGACTCGAGGCCCTCCATCAAATCTACGACATTCTGGGCGAGCGGACCGTGTTCGTCAACGCGGCCGGTTGCATGACCCTGCTGGCGACCTACCCCTTCACGCCTTTTCGCGGCTCGTGGCTGTACACGTCCATGGCCTCCGCGGCGGCGGGCGCGCAGGGGGTTCGGGATGGGCTGGACGTTCTCTTAGGAAAAGGAGAGCTCGGAGCCGACGACGACCTGCAGGTCGTCGTCCTCGCCGGCGACGGGTCGAGCTACGGAATGGGCCTTTCCGCAACGTCCGGCGCCATCGAGCGCGGCCTTGATTTCATTTACATCTGCTACGACAACGAAGGCTACGGGAACACGGGTCAGCAGTACTCGGATGCCACGCCGCACGGAGCCAGGACGGCCACCAGCAAAGGCCCCAGAGGATTTCCGGGCTACAAGAAGGACCTGTTCAACATCTGGGCGGCGCACAAACCGACCTACGTCGCAACCGTCGTGGGATCCGAGCCGCTGGATCTCGCTCAAAAGATTGAAAAGGCGAAAACCCTCCGCGGCCCCAGGCTCATTCTGGCCCTTGCCCCCTGCCCCACCGGCTGGGATTACGAACCGAAGGACACGGTCGACATCGGGAAGCTGGCCGTCAAAACCGGCGTTTGGCCTCTCAAGGAATACGCGGCGGGAAGCATCGTTCACACCCAAATCCCTCGGGCGAGACTTCCCGTCGAGGAATACTTGAAGACCCAGGGGCGCTTCTCCCACCTGTTTCATCCGAAACGAAACGAGGAGATGATCGCCGAGATCCAGGCGATGGTGGATGGTTATTGGTTGTCGGTCGGCTGATTTCCGTCCGGTCGGTTTGGAATCCTTTGCGGAAGGGAGTGCCCTGACGATTGTCACATGAGCGTCGGAGCAGCAAGGGGAAGATCATGTTTCGCCCCAAGAGCCTTCGCCAGCGACAGATGCTTTTCTTGATTGCTCCCATTGCGGTTCTGCTGTTGAGCATCGGTCTGGCCGGATTCTTTTACGCGCGTGCGCTGCTGTTTGCTCAGTGGCGTGAAGCGACCATCCTCAAGCTACAAACCTCCGCGCATCAGGTCGACATGCGTTTGGGCGATGTCGAAACCTGGCTGCTGATTTACAAGGAAGCGGTCGAGGAGCGTTATCCGGCTCTTCTTCAGCATCAGATTCTGGAAAAGCTCAAGACCGTCGAAGGGGTCGGCGATGTCCGACTCACCATGCCCCATAGTGGACAGGATCAGCCCGAGCCGCCAGGCGAAGACTCGATTCGGGGTCCTGGAAGCCACCTTGGGCGAGGGATGGGGCTCCGAGGCGGATGGAGGGACCGCTCTTCCAAACAGATCAAGGTGACACCGCCCCGGTTCGACACCGTGGTCGCCCATGAAACCGTTTCTCTCACTGTTGATTTGGTGGATGCGAGTGACGCGAAAATCGGGCATGTCGAGGTCGCCATTCGGTTTAATTCTTTGGTGAGCAGCGTGATTGCTTCCGCTTGGTGGCAAACCTACAAGGCTTTCCTGGTGGATCAGAATGGCGCCATTCTGACCTGTACCGTGTCCAAAGAACGACACCGGCTGGGTGAATCCAACGACCCACTGGAGGTCGAAACGCTCAAGTCCTTGAGAGAGCATCCCAACGGAACCGTGTTTGGGACCGGCCATCCCCCTGCGGAAATCAGCGGTTTTTGTCGGCTCGAGAAGGCACCCTGGAGCTTGGTCATGATTGCTCCAGGCGCGGAGATCCTGGCTCCTGTCATCCGCTTCCGCAACTACTACTTCGCGATCGGCGGGGCCTTCATTGTCCTGGTATCCATTTACATTCGGTGGATTGCCGGAAGAACGGCCATTGCGATCCGCAGTGTGGCGGAAGCCGCTCAAAAGGTCGCCCAGGGTGATACGGATGTCTCCTTGGCGACACGCAGGACGGATGAGGTCGGGCAGCTCGTCGGCAGTTTCAACCGGATGGTGCGGCAGCTGAACGAGGGCATCCGATTGCGGCAGGCGTTGAGTTTGGCGAGGGAAGTCCAACAGAGCCTCCTGCCGGCAGTGCCACCCCACGTGCGCGGTTTGGACATTGCCGGAAGAAGCCTTTACTGCCAGGAGACCGGCGGTGACTATTACGACTTCCTGCATTTCTCCGAGTGGGAATCCGGTCGGGTGGTGATAGCCGTAGGCGATGTGGTGGGGCACGGCATCGGCGCGGCGCTTCTCATGAGCACCGCGCGAGCCCTGCTGCGAGCTCGCCTGCTCCACTGCGCGGAGCTCGCCCGGGTCCTCGGAGAGGTCAATCGCCTGCTATGCCTCGACACAGCTCAGAATGCCAATTTCATAACGATCTTCCTCGTGATGCTGGACCCCGACCGGAAACACGTCTGTTGGGCCCGGGCGGGTCATGACCCCGCTTTGGTCTATGATCCGGTGACGGATACCTTCAGCCAATGGATCGGCGAAGGCGTGGCCTTGGGCGTGGAAGAGACGCACTCCTTCCAGGAGAATGAATTCAGCCAATGGCACGCGGGGCTGATCATTCTGATCGGGACCGACGGCATTTGGGAGACGGAGAGCCCGGAGGGCGAAATGTTCGGGAAGGACCGATTGCATGCCATCCTTCGCGAAAATCGAGAAGCGTCCGCCGCCGAAATCCTACAAGCCGTTCTTGACTCCGTTCGGGATTTCCGTCGTGAAGCGCCCCAACTCGATGACATTACCTTGGTGGTGGTCAAAATTATCGAGTGACGTCATGAACATGGGCGGGGGTCCTCAGCGATCAGAGCTCTGTGTGCAGGGAAAAATGCGGAGGTCAACGCTCACCAAGCGCCGAAAGCGCGGGAATTCCAACCGGCGGCGTGATCTGCCAAGGCACGAGAAAGACACGCTTGGCAAGATGATCCTGCACTCGCTGAATCTGCGCCCGCTCACCAGCCAGTCGCGCGCCAAGCAGCGGGTCGCGTGTTCCGGCGGCGAGGAGGCTTCTGTTGATCACCCACGCGTAAGGCTCAATCCCAGCGCGCCCCAGATCGTCCTGGAGCGCCGCCGCTTCCGAAACCGGCGTGATTTCGGGGAGGGTGACGAGCAGGATGCGCGTGTAACTGGGGTCCTGTAATCGCATCAAGGGCGTTACGACGCGACCCTGCCCGAGCGCAGCGAGGTCTCTCACCATCTGCCTGTGGTAGGCGCCGGTCGTGTCGAGCAGGAGCAGCGTATGCCCCGTCGGCGCGGTGTCGAGGACGACAAATTCCGAGCGGGCTTTGCCGACGATCCGCGAGAATGCGTGAAAGACGGCGACTTCCTCCGTGCAGGGCGAGCGCAAGTCCTCCCGCAGCAGTGCTTTGCCGGCCTCATCCAAATCCCGTCCCTTGGTGCTCATGACCGTCTCGGTGTAGCGCTCGGCTTCAGCTCTGGGATCGATTCGGTCGACCTGCAGCCCGGGCAGGCTTCCCCCGAGTGTCACCGATAGATGTGCCGCCGGGTCGGTCGTACTGAGAAGCACCGTTTTTCCCGCACGAACAAGCCCGATCGCCACGGCGGCCGCGATCGTCGTCTTGCCGACGCCACCCTTGCCCATGACCATGATCAGTCCCCGATCCGAGGAGGCAAGCTCCTGAACCAGTTGATGAAGGTCGGGCAAAATGGGCGGTGATGATGGATCGCGTGGAGGGGACAGACTAGTCGGCGCAGGACCCGAGGCAAGCAACGCCCGCAGGGCGGGCAGGCCGACCATGTCAAAGGGGCGCCAAGGCACCCGGTCTTGGGGCAAACCCTTCAGGGCGGCCGGAAAGCGCGAGAACGTCCGCTCGCCGAGGTCCTGAAGCGAACGGGCGACGGCATCATTGGGGTCGCTCGCTGTGAACAAACCGTTGACCACGAGCCGCTGGTTGTTCAGGTCGATCGCACGAAGCTCGCCGGAGGTGCGTGCGGCCTCGGCGACTGAGCCCGGGTCCGGGCGCGTGACCAGGATGATGGTGGTCCGTGAGGGATCGCCAAGCGCTTTCAGTGCGGCACGGAAGCGGCTTTCGCGCATCTTGAGGCCCGAGTGCGGCCCGAGACACGATGCTCCGTGATCGTTGGCTTCGAGGAATCCCGTCCAGGCTTTGGGCAGGCTGAGAAGCCGGAGGGTATGGCCTGTCGGAGCCGTGTCGAACAGGACGTGATCGTAGCCCCCCGCATCCAAGGCAAGTAGCCCTGAGAACTCATCGAATGCAGCAACCTCGGTCGTACAGGCTCCCGAGAGCTGCTCCCGAACGTTCGCACGCTCGGCGTCCGTTGCCTGCGGGTCCATCTGCTGCAGCACCCGCTCGCGGTAAGCTTCCGCGGCGGCCTCCGGATCGATATTCATGGCGAACAGGCCGGGCGCGTCGTGAACCGGGCTCGGAATGTCCGTCAGCTTTTGGCCGAGCATCTCGTCGAGGTTCGATGCAGGGTCGGTGCTGACGAGCAGCACCGACTTCCCCGCGTCAGAGAGTGTCAGCGCGACCGCACAAGCCAGGGAGGTCTTGCCGACCCCTCCCTTTCCCGTGAAAAAGAGGTAATGCGTCGGCTTCCTCAGCAGCCCAAGCGGAAGGGCTCCGTTGGCCTGTTTCAACTCAGCGCCTCTAAACAGAGCGCGATGCCCTGGCCTCCGCCGATGCACATGGTGACGACGCCGCGCTTGATCCCGTCACGCTGCATCGAGTGCAGCAGGCGCGTCGTTTGAACCGCTCCCGTTGCGCCGATGGGATGTCCGTGGGCGATGGCGTTGCCTTCGACGTTCACAATGTCTTCGGGCAGTCCGAGCTCGTGCATGACGGCGAGCGTGATCGCGGCGAAGGCTTCGTTGATCTCGAATCGCTCGACGTTCCCAATCGACCAGTCGGCACGCTCCAAGGCCTGCTTCACGGCCGGAACAGGTCCGATGCCGAAAATGCCGGGCTCGACCGCACCCACTCCCCAGCTCACGAGGCGCCCAATCGGCTTCACACCCTTTGTTTCAGCCCACCTACGGTCGGCAAGGAGCATCGCTGCGGCTGCACTGTTGAGTCCCGGCGAATTGCCCGCGGTGATGGTGCCGTCTTTTCGGAATGCGGGTCTGAGCTTGGCCAGGCCTTCGGCTGTCGTCTCGGGCCGGTTATGCTCGTCTTTGGCGAAGGATAGGGGGCCTTTCCGCGTCTTCACCATCACCGGAACGATTTCCGGCTCAAACTTGCCGGCAGCCTGTGCCGCAGAGAACCGTAACTGAGATCGCAATGCCCAGGCATCCTGGGCTTCGCGGCTGATCTGGTATTTCGCGACGAGGTCTTCCGTGTGCCAGCCGGAGTGCTCACCGGAAAAAGCATCGTTGAGGCCGTCCTGGAGCATGGCGTCGTAGATTTGCGCGGTGCCCATGCGATAACCCCACCGGCCGCCGTACATGAGGTAGGGCGCAGCATCCATGTTCTCCATGCCCCCCGCGATGGCTGTATCCATGAGCCCGAGCAGAATCTCGGCAGCCGCGGTGGCGATAGCCTGAGCCCCCGAGCCGCACACGCGGTTGACCGTCATGGCTGGAACGCTCACGGGGACACCGCCACCGATGGAGGCCTGTCGCGCTGGGTTCATCTTGTTCCCGGCCTGAATGACATTGCCCATCACAACAGCTCCGACGTCCCTGCCGGAACCCCCGGCCCGCTCCAGGCAGGCCTTGATGGTGACCGCCCCCAATTCGGTGGCCGGTGTGTCCTTGAGCGTGCCGTTGTAAGTCCCGATCGCGGTCCGAACTGGCGAGCAGATAACGATTTCACGTTGTGCCATGGGAGGCTCTCATTCCGGGTTGACCTGGGTTGTCCGAGATCAGCCGCTTCTCAGAAGAGCGGCTGAAGCATCTGAAAAACATAACCGGAAACGGCGGCTACGACCAGGATGGTCATGGTAAAGGCGGCCACCAGGCGCGGTTTGAATATGGAAGCGAGCAGGGTGATCTCGGGAATGCTCGCTCCCGCACCGCCGATGATGAGCGCCATGACCGCGCCGAGGCTCATTCCCTTGGCCATGAGCACGGAAGCAATGGGTATCATGGTCTCCACCCGGATGTACATGGGAACCCCTACGGCGGCGGCAACCGGAATGGCAACGGGGTTGTCGGGGCCCGCCACCTTGATGATGAAATCCTCGGGCACGAAGCCGTAAATGAACGCTCCTATACCGGCACCGATGATGAGGTAAGGGAGAACTTGGCGGAACAGCGTCCACGTTTGGCCGCCGGCACGCGAGATCTTTTCCCTTCTCGTCAGTGGTTTGGCCATTATGAAGCTTCCTTCAGCATTGCCTTGACCGTCGCAGGAGCAGCAGCAGGCCATCTGAAGCCTTGCAGTCTTGTAATCGCTGGCGAGCCCGAGCCCTTCCCATAACGCCCCAACGAGAACGGCCACACCGAGGGTCAATAGAGCGTAGATCGCCGTTACCTTCCACCCCATCATCGTGAGGAACAGACCGAGGATGACCGGGTTGAGAAGCGGAGAGGAGACCAAGAAGGACATCGAGGCTCCAAAGGGTGCCCCGCTGTCCAGAAGGCCGGTCAAGATGGGGATGGTGGAGCACGAGCAGAAGGGAGTCGCCGCACCGAGCAGGGCCCCCAGAATATTTCCCAGCCACTTCTGGGGCTTTCCCAGCACGCGCTGCACGGTCTCTTTGGGTACAAATTCCTGGAGAAGGGCCACGAGAAATGAAATGGCAACGAAAAGAGCCAGCAGTTCTGCGGAGATGAAGAGAAAGTACTTGCCCGCGGAGATCAGATTGTTCAGGTCGAGAAACATGGCATTCTCCTCATGGATGTTGGTAAGATATCAATGCTGCTTGTCGCTGTTGGAACGCTTCACCCTGCTGCTGGTTTTCAATGATTCTGTCCCATCGTCGGTTCCCGCGTGAGTCTCTTCTATTGGACGACAACCACCTCCCCTCTTATTGCGAAGACACAGAATACATGGGATTCACGCCGGCAACTCCGAGCAGGCTAAGCGCACCGGTTGAGAGGTTGCGTTTGTGCTCGTGCAGACTGGAGGTGCAGGGAATCATGCGTGCAGCTCGGGCAAAGGAGAATCTCGTCCTCCCCCCTTCGACACCGAAACAGAATGAAATGCGCGGCCCCATTCCCGCAAACGGAGCAAAACGAAGGCGTGAAGTACCTCTGTCTTAATCTGTGAGCGACGTTGACCAGGCTGATGAGAACGGGCACCTCGACCAGAGGACCGATCACGGCGGCAAAAGCCTGGCCTGAATTCACGCCAAAGACGGCAATGGCAACCGCGATGGCCAGTTCGAAGTTGTTGGATGCGGCAGTGAAGCTCAGGGTTGCCGACTGCCCGTAGGTGGCCCCGACCTTCTTGGACATGTAAAAGGAGACGAGGAACATCAACACAAAGTAGATGCAAAGAGGTATCGCGATGCGAACGACATCGAGGGGGAGCTGAACGATGTATTCGCCCTTGAGGGAGAACATCACCAGAATGGTGAAAAGAAGTGCGATGAGGGTAATCGGGCTGATTCTCGGAATGAACTTCTTTTCGTACCACTCCCGGCCCTTGGTCTTCAATCCGATAAACCTCGAGATCATTCCCGCGATGAAGGGGATGCCCAGATAGATGAAAACGCTCTCGGCGATCTGACCCATCGAGATATTCACCACGGTCCCGGTCATGCCGATCCACCTTGGCAGGACGGTTATGAAGATGTAGGCGTAGACGGAGAAGAAGAGGACCTGGAAAATAGAGTTGAATGCCACGAGTCCCGCACAATATTCCGTGTCTCCACCGGCCAGATCGTTCCATACGATCACCATGGCAATGCAACGGGCCAGGCCGATGAGGATCAGGCCCACCATGTATTCCTGGTAGCCGGAGAGGAAAGTGACGGCGAGCAGAAACATCAGGACAGGGCCGATGATCCAGTTCTGGACCAGGGAAAGCGCCAGTACCTTGACGTTTCGAAACACCCGCCCAAGCTCTTCGTACTTCACTTTGGCCAGCGGCGGGTACATCATCAGGATCAAGCCGACGGCAATGGGAATGTTGGTGGTCCCGGCCTGGAAATAGTTGATGACATTCTTTACCCCCGGATAGAACCAGCCTCCTCCCACACCTATCAGCATCGCGAGGAAAATCCAGAGGGTCAGGTATCGGTCGAGAAAAGACAGTCGTTTGGAAAGGGGTTGAGTCATATTAATTCTCCTATCCTGTGTCTGATGCTCTTTCATTCAGAGCAACCGTCCGGTGAATCGCCATACTGTGCATTCGGTTCAGGTTGATCCCGCTCGAAGTCCGAGGCTCATGGGCGGCTATTTTCAACCACATCTTGTTTTTTTTCGCACTGCTGCCTGCATGTGGCGCCGTCCAACCGCCCGATATCCTTCTCCACGGCGGGATGATCGGTAAAGCAAGCTCTGCAGCCGTCCTGAAGCCACCTTTCGAGCTCGCTTCGGGGTGGGGTAAGTCGGTAATATATCCAAGTGCCCTCCCTACGCGCTTCAACCATCCCCGCCGCTCGCAGGACGCTCAGATGCCGGGAAACCCTGTAATCCGGTTCGCCGATGGCTTCCGCCAGATGGCAAACGCAGGCCTCTCCGCGAATGGCGAGCAGGACCGCCAAACGCAGGCGAATCGGATCGGAGAGCGCCTTGAACAAAGCGGCTTCTTTCTGCATGATCCCCTCCACATTGCTTATATGCTTATATGCGCAGATAAGCAATTATTTAAAGCAAGCTGCCGCGCATGTCAAGGAAGAAAATAGATTCACAGGTTTTGCTCTCGCCTTCCGCTGGTCATCACTCGTTGAGCGAGGGCAAGCACGCCGAGGGTATTGACCGTCAGTCGTCTATATTTCGTCGTATGGCGAAATATAGGAGCATTGAATGCGAGATTTTATGGCCATAGCCCTGGCGGACCCCAACCGCGTGAACATCCTGCTTGCGCTGGAGCATCACGAGCTGTGTGTCTGCCAGATCATCGAACTGCTCGGTCTGGCTCCCTCGACTCCAATACCGGTGGAACGTCCTGCCTCGGCCCCCTTGCTGGCCTTCAGGCACAGCGCGCTCTTTATGAGGCGGCCCTCAACGCGCTGCCAGACCCTGCGGCGACGACGCTCGTGCTCGTCACCCGTCCGGAGGAATCGGCGCTGGCGGAGGCAGACCGTACTCGCGTCGAGCTTTCGGCACTGGGGGTCGTCCATCAGCAGCTCGTCTTGAACGGCATTTTCAAGGCGCGTGACCCGAAAGATGCCACCGCGCGGGCACTGGAGCCTCGTGGTCGTGGCGCCCTAGACCGTTTCCCGCAAGGCCTTGCACGGCTGCCCCGAACCGAGGTTCCGCTTTTTCCCTTCGCACTTGTAGGCGTCGATGGCCTGCGGGCAGTCTTCGATCCCAAAACCGTTCCGGTCCGGAGCACGGGCAGCCGAGCCTCCGGCAGCGGCCGTGATCTCCCTTCGCTGGTTTCGTTGCTTCCCGACCTGAGCTGCTCAGGCTCCGGGGTCATCATGACGATGGGAAAAGGCGGAGTGGGCAAGACGTCCATCGCTTCGTCCATCGCCGTCGAGCTTGCGATGCGCGGCCACCCGGTGCACCTGACCACAACCGATCCCGCGGCCCATCTCGACGCCTCCCTTGCAAGCCAGGTTGTCGGACTCAGGGTCAGTCGCATCGATCCCGTTGTGGAAACAGAGGTTTACAGGCAGGAGGTGCTGGCAGCGGCTGCGAGCAATCTGGACACCCAGGGGCTCAGGCTGCTCGAGGAAGACCTGCGCTCGCCCTGTACCGAGGGAATTGCCGTCTTCACGGCTTTCGCGCGCAGCGTTGCCGAGGGAGCGGATGGCTTCGTGGTCCTCGATACCGCTCCGACCGGGCACACGCTGCTCCTGTTGGACGCCACGGAAGCGTATCATCGCCAGGTGTCGCATACGATGAGCGATCTTCCCGACTCCGTGCGCCATGTGCTGCCCCGGCTGCGAGATCCGGAGTTTACACAGGTCCTGCCGGTCACGCTGCCGGAGGCGACTCCGGTGCACGAGGCCGCACTGCTCCACAGGGACCTGAAAAGGGCCGGGATCATCGTTCGGCTGGGTGATCAACCAGAGCCTCACGCCTCTCGATGTAAGCGATCGGGTGCTTGCGGCCAAACGCGCGAGCGAAGCGACCTACATCCGTGAGGTTGGGGAGAATCATGCTTCGCGCGTTGCCCTGGTGCCCTGGATGAAGGAATCTTCGAGTTTTCCGGAGTGGCTTTGCGCACTCATGAATGGTACAAGAACCGATTCCAAAGCAGCATGAATGGGGCAATTCTAGAAAACTAAGGGTCTGATACTGGTCATCGGAAAAGGATATCCATCGAAATGTCTAGAAATCAATTCAAGGCCGTCTGTTGGTTGATTGCTATTACCTGTTTGACTTTCTTGATTCCTATCAGGGAGTTTTCTGCTCATGCGGCAGCGAAAAACTTGCTTTCGACAGACAATGGTCTGGCGGGAATCTCAAAGGTTCGACGGACGTTGAGAGGCGCTTGTGACAAACTCAAGGCAATCGAGGGCAATCCGGAATCCAGAGGCGGTCTCCTTCAGGAGTCCGCTGCGGAAAGCCGCCAGGCGCTCGTGTTATGGCAGGAATTCCGCAGAGGTTATCCAGACAAAGGGCCACCGATCTATCAAGAAATTTCGGATTGGAGGGGAACAGCGGACGAAATCGAACGAATGATTCAGCGAATGATATCTGCAAGTGAGGATGGCGATTCGAAGAATGCGTTTATCTCCTGCGGACAGACATGCCGGAACTTCATCGCGATGAACGAAAAGGCCGGTATCGAGTTGACGACGGATATTCTTTTTCAGTTTCGAAAAGACGCCAAGCGATTGATGCCCGCAGTCCGCGAAAATGATTCCGCAACCGCTGACGCTGTCGTCAAGACGCTCCTGAGCTTGAAAGACCGTGCTCTGGCCAACCCGATTGACGGTAAGGGGAGGCCCGTTAAAAATCAGCAAGCGCTGCAGACGCTTGCCGAGACGGTGAACGCTCTTGCCGCATCGATCCAATCCGCTGAAAGGAATATGATATCCGACCGATACAACCAGATGATGTCTGCGATGGAGACGGCCTATGACCTATACTTATAGGCAACCTATCCCCGAGGTGCTCATATGTACCAGTCCGCGCGCGTCAGTGGAAGTCCGCTGCTCCTTCCATTCGATTTGTACAGCAGCACCTGGTAGACATTGAGCCGGCCCGTTTCGAAACCGTAGGCGGACCCGGACATGTAGAGCCGCCATTTGCGGTACGTCACCGGGTCGGCGGCGCGAATCACATCCTCCTTCCGGGCTTCCAAACGCCGTACCCAGTTCCGGAGGGTAAGTGCATAGTGCTCGCGCAAGCTCTCCACATCGCGCACCTCGAAACCGCTCGACTCTAATTTAGCACAGGGGAAGTGTCTCAGTCACATCGGCACAGAGGGCCTGAGCGAGAATGGGATACGAGAATACGTGAAAAGACGCAAGATAAGCGGAGGAACACGAAGCGAAGCCGGTCGACGCAGTCGAG
>CAZIEW010000011.1:41749-87094 GCA_964538515.1 uncultured Syntrophobacteraceae bacterium | reverse complement strand
CAAGCCTGGTCGCATAGTAGGCGTGCCCTCACTCGGGTAAGACAAGGTACTCGCAGCCGAGCTCCTTGTAGTTCTTGACGATGCGCCCGACAATTTCCTTCATGGCATCATCATCACCCGTGAAGAGACCCCAGTTGACGCCTTCCCAGTTTTCCGACGTCGTCGTCCAGGACTCATCGGCGGCATACAGGATTCGCCACCAGAACATCATGTCTTCCGGCTCACCGAAGGGCTCTTTGGAGTTGATCGTGAAAAGGTACTTGGCCCCCTTCTTGTCGACCGGCACTTCAAATCCTGGCAGCTCCTCGGCCAGCTCCGCGCCCATGTCCTCGAGCAGGAACAGAAAATCCTCCTTGGGAATGCCGACGTTGTTGCCGGTCTTCAGGCACATCTCGACGCCCTTGTGAAGCACACCGGGAACCTTGTCCCTCTGCCGATGTGCGCGGGCCGACCGCAACAGGGCGAGCAGGTCGATCTTCATGGGGCAGGCATGCTCACAGCGTCCGCAAAGTGTGCAGACCCATGGGAATCTGGAGTCGATCAACTCCTGATCCATCCCCAGCACCACCATACGCACAGCTTTCCGGACGTCCAGTCCATCGACCCCTGTGACCGGGCACCCGCCTGCGCATGTGCCGCAGGTAAGGCACAGGTCGGCGAACTGCGTCGCCAGCTTGCGCCTTTCACGTTTTGACAACAACAACGGCTCCATACATTCTCTCCCCTAATGTGATTCGACATGATCAGGCATTGCCCGATCGTATATCATGGCGACCCGCTCTTTTAAAGCATTTTTTCTCAAGCTTCGGCCGTCAGAGGGGGGTCGACCTGCACACGCGCAGCGACCCCGCTTGTCCAAATTTTCTTACCCTCACCATTGCGACTCATGCTTGGTAGCTAGTACTCATTGGGCAGCTGTGCGAGCTTCTCGAGCGTGAAAACCGGCCCGTCCTTGCAGACGTATTCGGTTCCGATGTTGCACCGCCCGCATATGCCGATCCCGCACTTCATGCGCATCTCGAGGCTGGAGATGATCCTGTCGGGCGGGAAGCCGAGCTCCGTCAGCACCGGCAGCGTGAACTTGATCATGATCGGCGGCCCGCAAATGATGGCGTACGCGTTCTCGGAGCTGGGAGCCTTCTGCTTGGTGACCGCCGGAACGAAGCCGACGTTGTATTTCCAGTTGGGATCGTTCGTTCCATCCACGGTGATGTGCATGTGAATGTCGTCCCGCGCCTCCCATGCAGCGAGCTCGTCCTTGTAAAGCAGCAGTCCGGGAGAACGAGCGCCGTAAACGACCGTGATGTCGCCGAATTTGGGGCGATTGGCCGGATCCAGCATGTAGATAATAGACGACCTGAGGGTGGTGAACGCAAATCCACCCCCGATGATCACCACGTTTTTCCCCTCTAGAAGATCCCACGGGTACCAGTTTCCCATGGGGCCCCTCACGCCCATGATCTCGCCGGCCTGCATGTTGTGCAGGTGGGTGGTCACCTTTCCGACCTTGTTCACGGTGAACTGGATGAAGCCTTTTTCGGTGGGAGACGTGGCGATGCCGATTGGGATTTCTCCGAGACCCGCGACGGATAGCTCCGCGAACTGGCCCGGCATGTAGCTGAATTTCGCCTCATCTTCAGGATTCAAGAACACGAGCTTGAACGTCTTCAGGTTTCGGTCTTCGGTTTCCGTCACAACCGAGTCAATGCGAACAGGATAAGGTAGATAGGGATTGCTCACCTCGAATTCCTCCATAAACAAGTCACCCGGGCTGTTGCCACACACTGCCACGCCCAGGCTCACGAGCCCGGCTTCAGCAGATGCAGGACGCCGACATCAATTGAGCCACGCTGCGTATGTCGATATTGACCGGGCACTGGGTCACGCAACGTCCACACCCCACACACGCCACCCCCTGGTGGTATTTATCCTGGTAGTACTTGAGCTTGTGCATGAAGCGCTGTCGAACCCGCTGCAACTTCTGGCTGCGAGGGTTGTGCCCGGAGCCATGAAGCGTGAAGAGCGGGAACATGCAAGAATCCCAAAGCCTTACCCGTTCACCCTTTTCTCCCGAGACCTCATCCTGAATGTCGAAGCACCAACAGGTGGGGCAGAGGAAGGTACACGTACCGCAGTTGATGCAGGCGAACTGGACCTCCTCCCAGAAGGATGCGTTGAAAAGCTCGGCTGAATCTCTCCCGGCAATGGCTTCGGTGTCGAAAAGCCTTCCCAAAGACTGCTCAGCGGCGGACTTCAGCTCTTCCGCCTTCGTCGCCGCTTCGTCCGGAAGGAGATCCTTAAGCCCCAGCTTCGAAACAAGCGCTTCCCCCCGTTCCGTAACCGCGCGCACGACGTAGCCCGCCCCAACATCGACCAGCACGGCGTCCAGCCCCTTGGTGTCGAAGGGACCCGCTCCAACGGTCGTGCAGAAGCAGGTGCTGCACGGCTCGTTACACGCCAGCCCCACCAGGGTCATTGATTTTCGCCGCTCGACCCACCAGGGGTCTTTAATGGTCTCTGTGTCGAAATTCACGTCGTCGAGCTGAAAGGCGCGCGCGTCGCATGGTCGAATCCCCAAGATGACACTGGGGCTATAGTCTTTTGGCACTTCCTTCAGGATGGAAGCCTGAGGGTCCCCTTTGGCGAGGGAAAACTCGAACATCCGCTCGAGATGCGGATGGAACAGTCCCTTGGGAGACAACCTCGTGTTTTGGAACCCCAAGTCCGCGTCGCTCGCCGTCTTGATTTGAGCAAATTCGTGATACGCCCCCTTAAGCACGGGCGCGTAGACGCGGAGCAGTCGAATCAGCTGCTCGATGATCTCGTTCAACTTTGCCTTTTGGAAATAGACTTCCAGCATGGATCGGTCCTTTTTCTTCGCTGCCGCGGTCGCTATTTGATGAAGGACTCGGGATCGCCCGGCTTGTAGGTATCGAGAGGCGGTCGCTGCTCGAGGCTGAGTCCCACCTCGTAGCCGTAAAGCTCGATGATGTCCTTTTCCAGCTTTTTCGTGAATTGACGAACCTTGATGCCCACGGGACAGGCGCGCTCGCAGGCCCCGCAATCCGTGCAGCGCCCCCCGAGGTGGTAGGCTCGCAAGAAGTGGAACGTTCGCGTGTCGGTGGGATTGATCGTCTTCCCAACCCATTGCGGCGTGGACTCATCGACGAAACAGGTCGGGCAGAAGCACATGGGACAGGCATTCCGACAGGCATAGCAGCGTATGCAGGATGCGGTAAGCTCCTCAAAGTAGCACCAGCGCTCCTCCGGGCTCATGGCCTCCACCCGGCGGACGTCCTCGTAGCGGTCGACGCCTTCCTGCTCGGGCACGAGATCACCCAGAAGCTCGTCATAGATCACCGGATTGCGGTGGATGCAAATCGCGCAGTTTTCTTGGAGGACGTCGACACGCTCAAAGGAGGTCGAAAACCCTCGGCCGGACACCACAATCTTGCCGTCTTTCTCCTCGCAGCTCGTCGCTTCCTTCCCGTTCAAGGCCTTCCGGATGGCGCGGCGATCCAGCATCCCTTTGCAAGGGGCTCCCAAGATGTAGAGATTATCGCGACTGATCTGATTTTCCAGGATCTGGACGACGATGTTGCGTGAATCACACCCCTTCGCCACGATCGCAACGCGGTCCGTTCGCTTGGGGAGATAGTTGGCCAGGTTTGCACCACAGAACCCATCCCAATACAACCGCTCCACCTGCTCGGAGCTCTTGGCCAAGAAGGGCTCGTTCGCAAAGGGAATGGTCCCCTTGCGATACCCGATCACGACATCCACACGATTCTCGGCAAGAAGCCGCCGGGCGGCTTCCCGTATCTTTTCCGTATACGCAAGCATTTAAGCCACCTCTGCAAGCTTCTTGATGAAATGTTTGGCCGGTCCGAGAGCTCTTACAGCCCCCACAACCGCGCGTGCCGTTTCGGCGAACTTCGTGGCCTCGGCTGAGGAGATCCAAGAAAAATGGAGCCGGCCGGGCTCGATGCCCATGTGCTCCAGCAGATTCTTCAACAGGGCGAACTTGCGCCGAGCGTACAGGTTGCCTTCGATGTAGTGGCAGTCTCCAGGATGGCACCCTGAAACCCACACCCCGTCCGCACCGTGGCGCATGGCCGCCAGAATAAACTTGGGGTTCACGCGCCCCGTGCAGGGCACCCGGATCACTCGAATGTTGGCTGGATACTGCATACGGCTCACGCCCGCCAGATCCGCTCCTCCGTAAGAGCACCAGTTGCAGAGAAAGGCGACTATTTTCGGTTCCCAATCAGACATTGCAAACTCCAGTTCCCGGACATGCCGGACGTCAAAGCAATCTTTTCGACATCGAGCCGAAACCCAATTCTATTTTAGCCATCTATACAACAACACGAATCCGCCATATCGGTCGTAGCCCGCATTCCTGCAATGCCGCCGCCGGCCGCCCTGACCGTCCCAGGGACTTGCTTCGATAGGATCTCTCTCGTTCATGACCATGCACTCCCTCGCCAAACAGTTACGTCACTGCCCGTCTCCGCATTCGATTTAACCAACTTGCAACCAGAACATCAGCTCGCGCCAGCGCTCGCGCAGTGTCACGTCCTCAAGACCGGCCAGCGCCCCCATTGCGATGAGGCTTTCGTGCTCTGTCAATTTTGTTTCACAAGGTACACTCCCCTTTGATTCCCCCCTCGGGGGGGTTGGGGAGTGTTCTCTTGCCCGGCAAGACTTCTTTGACGGAGCTCTAGAGGGCGTACCCAGCAAGACAGACTGACCCTGCGTCAGGGAGCTCAAAACACATTTTTGTGATTTCGATCACAAACCCAAGCACGGTTATAGTATCGCTTGGTTTTGGATAAGAAAACAAAAAAATAAATCAGTTGAGGCATGAAACGATTGCTGCCATTATGACTCAAGCCTGTGTATTGCCAGCTCAATAACCGGACTGACGATCAGGGAGCGAGCCATGCTGAAGAATCTCGCGGTCATGACCAGTGGGGGTGATTCTCCGGGAATGAATGCAGCCGTGCGCGCGGTCGTTCGTCGAGCGCTGGATCGGGGCGTGCCGGTTTACGGGATTTATGGGGGATATGAGGGCCTTGTGAAGGGGGGCGATGCCATTCCCTTGCTTCGTTGGGAAGATGTGGGGGGCATCCTCCAAAAAGGCGGAACCTTCCTGGGCACAGCACGCTCGGAGCGTTTTCGTACCAAGGAAGGAAGACGGCAGGCCGTTGCTCACCTGCTCCAAAAGTCCATCGAAGCCCTGATTGTGATCGGTGGAGACGGTTCGCTCATGGGAGCGCACATTCTCTCCGAGGAGTGGGGGGAGCACGTTGAATGGGTCCGGGCAAACGCCCCTGATATTCCCGTGTCGGAGGAGCACCGCCCCCTTCAAGTGATCGGGCTTCCGGGCTCCATCGACAACGACCTCCACGGGACGGACATGTGTATCGGCGCGGACACGGCCCTCAATCACATCACCCGGGCCATCGATGACCTCACCTCCACGGCGGCGTCGCACCAGCGCACCTTCGTGGTCGAGACCATGGGGCGCCACTGCGGCTATTTGGCCCTGAACGCCTCCCTGGCCGGTGGTGCTTCTTGGGTGCTGGTTCCCGAAGAGGAGCTGGAGCTGCGCTGGCACCAGAAGATGGTAGCCGCCATCGACAAGGCGCGTGAAATCGGGCGTGCACACCAAATGGTCGTGGTCGCCGAGGGCGCACGTCATGCCGATGGACTTCACATCGGGTCCGAAGACCTGCGAAAGCTCTTGAGCGAACGTCTCGGCATCGAAGTCCGGGTCACCGTGCTTGGCCATGTCCAGAGGGGCGGTGCCCCGACAGCCTTCGATCGAGTGCTCGCGACTCGACTGGGAGTCGCGGCCGTGGACGTCTTGCTGGACGAGCCGGACGCACTCCACCGGCACATGCTCGGATTGAGGCGAAATGTGGTCGTTGCGACGCCTCTTTTGGAGGTCGTCGAAAAGAGCAATGCCGTCCGCCAGGAGATCGAAAACGGCAACTATGCCAAGGCCCTTGAATTGCGCGGAGAAACCTTCGGCAATGCGCTTTCTCTCGTGAAGACCCTGACACGAATCGCCCCCAGCCAGGAGTCTAGAAAAGACGGCACGGTTGCCATCCTCACGGCAGGTGCGGACGCTCCGGGGATGAACGCTGCTGTCAGTGTCGCAGCGCGCTGTCTCATGAACGAAGGGATCCGCGTTCGGGGGGTCAAGGACGGCTTCCTGGGACTCGTTCGCGATGAGCTCGTGGACCTGGACTGGCACGAGCTCGTCACCTGGATCAACCGTCCGGCATCCGATATTGGGACCTCGCGTATCGACCTTGGCGAAGCGGACGTGGAGCAGATCGCCAACACCGTCTTGCGCCATAACATACGCGGCCTGATCACCATCGGTGGATGGGGGACCTACCTGAAGATTCAACAACTTATTAATCAAACCGATCGTTTTCCAGCGCTTCGAATCCCCGTCGTGCTGATACCGGCATCGATCGACAGCAATCTCCCCTGCACCGAGTTTTGCATCGGAGCGGATACGGCCTTGAACAACATCATGGAGGCCGTCGACAAGATCCGGCATACGGCCGGCGCAACCCGCCGCGCGTTCATTGTGGAAGTCATGGGGCGACAAAGCGGATTCCTGGGGCTGATGGCCGCCCTGGCGACTGGAGCAGAGAAAGCCTATCTGCCCGAAACGGGAATCAGCCTGGCGGAGCTCAACGAAGACGTGGAAACCCTGAAAAATAGCTTCCGCATGGGCAAGCGCATGGTTATTTTTCTGCGCAACGAACAATCCTCCTATCATTACACGACGGATTTCATCCGGCGTCTCATGGAGGAAGAGGCCAAAGGTGAATTCGAAGTCAGGACGGCCATTTTGGGACACGTCCAGCGCGGGGGCATCCCGACTGCCTTCGACCGAATTCTGGCCACGCGGATGGGTGCGCTCGCGGCAGCGAGAATGCTCGATGCCATAACCAGCCACCGCATGGACGTCGAAGTGCTCGGGCTGAGTGGCAGGGGCATCGAAGCCTTTCCCCTGAGTGAGGCCATGAGTGTGATGGACATCAAGATTGGACGACCGAAGCAAGAATGGTTTATGGATCTGGTTCGTGTGGCAAGCAGTCTTGCCAAGTGCGGCGCAACATGTTCTTTACAGGCGTAATAGAACGGACCGCATGCAGGAGAGTGTCTTAACACGCTCACGGGCAAGGAGTGCAGATGATTGACCTTCACAATCACATGCTTCCTGGAATCGACGACGGCTCGCGCGACTGGGAGCAGAGCCTGGAGATGGCGTGGCTTGCCGTGGATGATGGGATTGAAGGTGTGGTGTGTACCCCCCACTGGGGTTATTCCTTTTATAAGAGCGCCCGCTCGGACATTTTGAGGACGTACCAGCTCTTTCGAGAGAAGCTGGAAGACCGCAAGATCCCATTGAAGATTTACCCGGGGGCCGAGCTCCATTTCCATCAAGATATTCCGCGGCGCATCTGGGATGAAACGGCGTTGACTCTCAACGACACCGGACGCTATGCACTGATCGAGCTGCCCCACGAATCGCTCCCGGAAAACACCGAGCGCCTTTTGGGGAGCCTGCTCTACCAGAAGGTCATTCCCGTCATCAGTCATCCCGAGCGGAACGCCGGCTTTCTCCGAAATCCCCGCCGGCTGCTCAAGCTCATCGAAATGGGGGCTCTGGCCCAGATCACCGCCTCAAGCCTGCTCGGCCGCTTCGGAGGCGAGGTTCAGAAGTTCACGGTGTTTCTCCTGGAGCACCGCATGGCCCACGTCCTGGCGACCGATGCCCACGGCAGTCAGACCCGCTCCCCGCAGCTCGCCGCAGCCCACAGAGAAGCCGAGCGCATCGTCGGCAAGGAAGCCGCGCGCGCGATGGTTTTGGACACGCCGTCGAAGATCATCCGTGGCGATTCCGTTGGTTTGGCGGAGCCGGTCCGATTCGAGCTTGGGACTTATTCCCCCTTCTGGAAAAGGGCCCTGTCTTGTCTGATACCCGGCAGATTGTCCCGTTTCCAATGATTGCCATCGCAGTGATTCAATCTGTGATTCATTCTTGACAAAGCGGCTTTTCTTTGGAAAGCTCCGTTCCACATGATGTGGGTGTCACACCGTGAGTTATGCCAGGCGCAAGCCACCCAGGCTCACCGAGCAGGGTGGCTTTTCTCGTTTCAGCCCCCTCAGCCACGTGACCGTGTTATTCGAGCTTCCCGCAAAACAAGCATCATTTGTGGTGGGCCGCACGCAGAGGAGAGCCCCATGCGCATGCTCATGATCGACAATTACGACTCCTTCACGTTTAACCTAGTCCAGTTGTTTTCCGAGCTCGGCATCGAGGTCGCCGTTTTTCGCAACGACAAGATCACCCTTGGTGAGATTGAGAAGCTAAATCCGGCTTGGATCTGCATTTCCCCGGGTCCCAAGGCGCCTGCGCAAGCAGGCCTGAGCAAGGCGGTGGTTGCCCACTTTTCCGGAAAGATTCCTATTCTGGGAGTCTGCCTTGGGATGCAAGTGATCAACGAGGTTTTTGGGGGATTCACCCGCAAGGCCCCTCGCCCGATGCACGGCAAGCAATCCCTGCTCCATCATGGGGCAACCGGCCTTTTTGAGCACCTTCCTTCGCCTTTTCCGGTCGCACGATATCACTCCCTGTGCGTCGATATACGCTCGCAGGACATCCTTACGACCGGTATGGCCGAAGATGGCGTTGTGATGGCCATACAGCATTGTCGTTTGCCCGTTTACGGAGCCCAATTCCACCCTGAATCCTTCCTGAGCGCTTACGGCTTGGAGATTGCCCAGAGCTTTTTGGCCGTCCATGAGCGATGGCGCCCCTCCTGCCGTTCGTTCGAGAAGATACCGGACCGCTTTCCCCGCTACGTCGAACGCCGTTCGGATCGGTTCCGCGACGCTCCAGGAGAGGCCGCATGATGGCGCCCAACGAGCCTTTCAGGGTGCGCTTCGATCCGCCGTTCCCACTGCGTGACGATGTGGACGACGAGGCGTTCCTCCATGTGTGCAGACCGATCGCCGCATCCCCATTGAGCGTCGTGCTGCTGAGCGGAGGACATCCGTGCGCTGGGCAGGAAAACCGGTTCTCGCTCGCCGCATGGGATCCTTTCGCCACCCTGAGAACGAAAGGATCCCGTTGCCTCTGGCGCAGTCCGGGGGAAAACTTGGTCCGGAGCTCTAACGCATTGACCCTTTTGGATGAAATATGGGGTCGTTTCGTTCCGGGGGAGAGTGAGCTGCCCGATTCGTTTCCTTTCGCAGGAGGAGCCCTGGGCTACGTTGCCTACGACTTGAAAAATTCAATCGAAGCGCTGCCCCAATCCGCCATTGACGACCTCGGCTTGCCGGACCTGCTGCTCATCTGGCCAAGAAATCTTCTGGTTCATGACCGTCAAGCACGCAGCCTTCACAAGGTCACGCTGCACTATGAAGGAGACCCGAAGCCTGCCGCCTCACAAGACCGGCTCGGCGGTCTTGCCGAAATCCCCGCTTCCCCCCTCGAGACAGGCCCCCTTCGCAGCAACTTCACGCGGGAAGCGTATCTGCAAGCCGTTGGGCGCGCCCGTCACTACATTCGCGAAGGCGACATTTACCAGGTGAACCTGTCCCAGCGGTTCACCTTCCCCTTCAAGGGGGATCCCTTTCAGCTCTGGTGGGCGCTCTTTCGCATGAACCCCGCCCCGTTCTATGCCTTTGTCAACGGGGGAGACCATCAGGTTCTTTCGACTTCGATGGAGCGGTTTCTTTACAGACGCGGAGAAAGCATCGAGACACGCCCCATCAAGGGGACACGCAAGCGCGGCGCCACGAGGGACGAAGACAACGCTCTCATGGCGGAGCTATGCACCGATCCCAAAGAGGATGCCGAGCTTTCCATGATCGTGGATCTTCTGAGAAACGACCTGGGGCGGATCTGCCGGCCGCGATCGATTCGAGTCGCCGAGCACAAGCGCCTCGAATCGTACCAGAACGTCCATCACCTGGTATCGATCGTTCGAGGTGAGCTGCGCTCGGGGACGACTTATGGGGAAATTCTTCGGTCCACGTTTCCAGGAGGATCGATCACCGGGTGTCCGAAGATCCGGGCCATGGAAATCATCGACGAGCTCGAGCCCTGCGTAAGGCACGTCTACACGGGCAGCATCGGCTATCTCGGCTGGCACGCCAACATGGACCTCAATATCGCCATTCGAACGGTGCTGGCCTTCAACGGGCATTGTTATTTTTCGGTGGGAGGCGGAATCGTCTACGACTCGTCTGAAGAAGCCGAATACGAGGAGACCCTCCACAAAGGGAGAACCCTTTTCCAGCTGATGGAGCGCCTTAACAGGAGTCATGCGTGATCGCCCCGGAATTCCCCGCTGATCCCTTCGTGTGGCTGAACGGATCCTACGTTCCCCTCAGTCGTGCGGCCATTTCTCCTTTCGACCGAGGGCTCCTTTACGGTGACGGCGTGTTCGAGACGATGCGCGCGGAAAACGGACGCACTTTGGATCTGACCCGGCACTTGGAGCGCTTGAAACGCTCCCTGGAGGAACTGCGGATCGACGTGCAAGAGCCAATGGGGTGGGAACGAGTCCTGACGGGGCTATTGAAACGGAACGGCCTCGATCAAGGAACCGCCTCGGTTAAGATCATCGTCACGCGCGGCATAGCCCCCGCGATGGGGCTGCCCCGATCCAACACCCCGACACTGCTGGCTTTTTCTCAGCCCTACGAGCCACCGACCGAGACGGCTTATCGCACGGGGGTAAAATTGGCGGCATGCAGCAACGGCCAAGCCCCTCCGCTCGCAGCCCACAAGACCCTGAATTATTTATATTTCCTCAAAGCGAGGCAGGAAGCCATGGATCGGGGCGCCGACGAAGCCATTATTCTCGATGCCTCCGGCAAGGTTTCCGAGGCGGCTGCGGGGAGCCTGCTGGCCAAGTCAGAAGGGGCGTGGTGGACGCCCGCCAGCTCTTTCCAGCTGCCGAGCGTCACCCTTTCGCGACTCACGGAACTTTTTGTGGATGATGGACGATCGATTGAGAGACGGCAGGCGACCCTTGTCGAGCTCGAAAACGCGGAGACGGTCTGGGTGGTAAGCTCGCTCACCCTCATTATGCCCGCATCGCACGTGAGTGGCCGCGAGCTGCCGAGCCCCGCGATCCAGGAAGCGGCCCACTGGCGGAAGGTCCTTCTCGCCACAACCTGATGCGAGCCCGCCTGCCAGACCTCTAGGCCGAAGTCAATTTCTCGATCTCCGCCTTCGCCCGACCGTAAAGCTCGGAATCCTCTATTTCCCCCTTTACATATTCGCTCCAGCTTGAAAAGTCGCTGAAGAAGCAAGCCGACAGCCCTAATTCGCTGCAGACCTGCTTGTAGACCTTGTTGGCAAGCCTGGCACGGTCCTTCTTCTCGGCGTCTTCGTCCTTGGCAACGGCTTGTTGGTCCTTGACCACGAGGTACTTCCCGAAGGTCTTTGTGAGCTCGCTCAGCTCAACAGCAGCCTTGGATTGGAGCTGTCCCTCGTCGATACGACCGTCCAGGAATTCTTGCCTAGCCTGGAATTCATCGATGGAGCAAACCTTCACTCCTTGTTTGTCACATTCTTCGCAGTACGCTTCATTGGCCTTCTCACATCGTTCCTTCATCAGCTCCCTTTCATCGTCTTCCACGGCCTCACTCTCCTCCTCCCGGCTATTCATGGACGATCCGCGGTCCTCCCAAATCATCCTACTTGACTGCCAAAGGGGGGCGGTTGAGACCATTCAGCTCCACACTGAAATCGACTGCACTCAGCAGCTTCCCGACCTCGCACCCTAACGCATTCAAGCCATTGGGCACAACCTCAAAACATCAACATCCCTCGCATGAAAGGATGATCTGAAATGAAGGCAAGTCGTTTTGCGCTCGACCGGGTACCGGTCGTGGCCTATACTCATTGCCTTGCGAATTGATCTCGGCTCTCGATTCTCATCAACCAACCCTACAGAACGCGAAATGGAGGGATATCCCATGGCTGATTTCGTGGAGGTCATTCAACGAAGGCGAAGTATCAGGAACTTCCTCGACAAGGAGGTCTCCGATGACACCCTTGCAAAGGTCCTTGATGCGGTCAAATGGTCCCCTTCGTGGGCAAACACGCAATGTTGGGAGATCATCGTCGTGAGACGGCCCGAGACCAAACAGAAACTGCAGGAGACCCTCAGCAAAGGGAACCCGGCAACCCGGGCGACCGTGGAAGCTCCTGTCCTCCTGGCCATCTGTGGCAAGCTTCAAAGCTCGGGCTATTACAAAGGAGCGGTGACGACCAAATTCGGTGACTGGTTCATGTTCGACCTCGGCATCGCGACTCAAAGCCTGTGCCTTGCCGCCGAAAACGAAGGGTTGGGCACGGTGGTCATTGGATTGTTCGACCACGACAAGGCCAAGGCGGTTGTCAACGTGCCCGAGTCCTATGAACTGGTCGCCCTCATCCCTCTGGGGTACCCATCGAAGACTCCCTCCGCTCCCAAGCGCAGAGAAATCTCCGAATTCACCCACCACGAAGTCTTCTGAGACGCAACATCCTCGTCGCGTGTTTTTGGGGGCGGGGTGGAAGAACAGTGAAGCTCTCCATCCGCCCCGCCTCACCTCACTCACGAGCCCTCAAATGCAGGGATGGTCTTTTCGGCCATCTTCTCTCACCGCCCCTCCACGAAGGGGCTCCCGCCAAACCGCTCGTTTCCCAACCCCCTTCGAGGCTGGGATCGTGCCGGTCGCAAAATTTCTGCTTTTGTTAGAACAAACATCGTTTACAATAGGTTAAACAAATTGAGGGGTGATTCATTCGTCTTCCACGTATAGCGGGGAGCAGGAACGAGAGCGACTGAGGAGGAAAGATGACGCAGCAGAGGGACAAAGACATCAGCCTGGCAGTCAAGGCATTCAAGATCGGCAACAAGGTAAGAGAGCTCCGCCAGAAGAACCGCTTCACACTTCAGGACCTTGCCTGGAAAACAGGGTTGTCCAAACCCTTCTTGTCACAGATCGAAAACGATCATGTGATTCCCCCCATAGCCACCCTCCTGAAGCTGGCCAGGGCGTTGAACGTGGGGATGGCCTCTTTCTTCCAGGATGAGATCGGAAGTGAGAAGATATCGATCACCCGACAAGAAGAGCGTGTGTCGGTCGAGCGACGACCCCACCAGGAGAAGGGGGAAGTCGATTATGTTTATATCGCCCTTGAAACGAAAAAGACGAACAAAAGCATGGAGCCGTTCCTGGTCGAATTCCCCGTCCGATCGTCGGAAGACATGGTCTTCACGAGCCACGAAGGGGAAGAGTTTCTCTATGTGACGGAAGGGCGCGTGGAATTTAGAACGGTGGATCGGATTGAAGAGCTGGGCCCCGGCGACAGCATCTATTTTGAATCAGACCTGAGCCATGCGTTCCGGTGCATCAGCGAAGAGCCCGCAAAAGCCCTGGCCGTCATCTGGTCCAAGGGTTAAAGACGAGGGTCATTAGATCGATGGAATGGCACATGTCTCTGGAAATACTGGGCAAGCTTGCCCTTGCAACCCTGCTGGGAGGTGCCATCGGATTCGAGCGGGAATCCCACGGGCAGGCAGCCGGACTCAGAACGAATATCATGGTTTCCGTGGGGGCCTGCCTCTTGATGATGCTCTCCCTGTTCATGGAGGACCTCTTCCAGAGCCATGGCGTTCGATCGGTCGTTCGACTCGATCCGGCACGGATCGCCTCCTATGCCGTGGCCAGCATGGGTTTCATGGGTGCGGGAGCGATCATCAAGGGAAAAGGGTCCGTGCGAGGTCTCACGACCGCAGCAGGGCTCTGGATGGTGACGGGCAGCGGTCTCGCCGTCGGAGCCGGCTTTTACATGCCAGCCATACTCACCACCGTCATCAGCCTGCTCGTCCTCTACAACATGCGCTTTGTGAAGCTCGTTTTCTCCCACGATGTCTACAGCTCCCTGACCCTCACCTTTCCCAGCACCATCCGGGCCATGAAGCAAATCCGAGCCACCCTTGACGCGTTCGAGAACGTTGAGATTCGTTTTGTGAATTACAGGCAGGACCTTGTGAAGGGAACAGTGACCTACGAGCTCCGACTCTGCACGAAAGACAACATCGTGTGGGGGAAAATCGTCGGTCGGTTGCTGGCGGAGTTCCCCGACTTGTTGGACTTCGCCTGGGAGGAGAGCGACGTTCCATGACCCGCAATCCCTAAAGAAAAGCGGACACGGGAACGCCTCATTTCAGAGGAGCCTGTCACTCATGTCCGCGGTCCGGGTCCAGCTCAATGCCGTCGAAGGGATGAAGGGAACAAAGCAGCGAACAACCGCGGCGGCATTGTCACTCTCATGGTGACCGTTCTGGTAAAGCCCTGAGCCACTGTCGTCGACAGCCGCGAAGAGATCAGCTACCCAAGTGGGGCCAAAGCGCCACGTTGAGCTCGGCCTCCAGCGGATGATGCCGCCGACAGGTTATTCGCCTGCTTCATACTTGCTGGATTGATACTTAAACGAGATTTTTACCTTGGCGCGATAGGCCACAATCTTGCCGTCCTCGAGCTTCATGTCGAGCTCGCTGATTTCAGCCACTCGCATATCGCGCAACGTCTTCGCTGCGGTATCCACCGCCTGCCTTGCCGCATCCTCAAAGGAAGTTTCGCTCGTTCCAACCAGCTCGATGATCTTGTACACGCTGCCCATGACTTCCCTCCTTCTTATTGGCGAAAGCGCCGCGCTGCTTGATAACGCCGCTTTGTTCCCTGAATGAGATCTCCAAGCGAGAAGCTGCTGCCGCAACCGTTCCCGTGAGTGCGAGCCATCGTGATCAGTAGGCGCGATTGACGGGCGCCGCGACACGGTTTGATTCCACGACGGCACCAGCCGATTGGGTCTCCGCGTAGCATTCCAATCGGTTGTACGATGGTTTGATTTTCTTGGCTGTGAAGTTGAACACGATCGAATCCGCTCCGACCACGCGAGCATCTCTCCCGTCGATGCAGAAGGTGCTGGAGAAATCCTGAACCGCGCTCTGATCAACCCACTTCGTGCCCTCCGACCCCGGCGACTTGTCACCCGACACTTCCCGGTTGTACCAGTACATCGACGAGTTCTTCACACTCGGGGTTTCAGCCACCCAGCGGCAGCAGACACTCCGGACGGTCGGAAGCCCATCGCCCCGAAACTTCAGTGTGGCCTGATAAGTCGCCCCTTCCTCAACCGCTTCAGGAGCCTGCAACCGAGTCAAGCGAATCTCCCCGGGTGAGAGCTGTCGGACGCGTTCCATAATTGTGCATGATGCGACCAGTGCTGCTGCAACCGCTGTGAGAACCCCAAACCGTCCGATCGATCTCTTCATTTCTCTGCCCCTCCTCTGGAAACTCGAATTGAACCCTTGAATCACACGATACCACAGTGAACAAGCGATGCAAACCATCTTCAGGGGACAAGACCGAAAGGTCTTCCTCATCGCTGACACGTGACGTCACCCTCGGCCACTCGGGCTTTCGCCGGGAGCGAGCGCCCAAGCTTGTGCTCCAGGCTGCGCGTGACAGCAATAAGCTTCGGCAGGTCTATCCCGGTCTCAATTCCCATGCATCGCATCATGAGTGCCAGGTCCTCCGTCGCGACATTCCCCGCGGCATCCGGAATGAAGGGACACCCTCCGAGCCCGCCGCAGCACGCATCGAATCGGGTCACTCCCTCCTTCCACGCGGCATAGACATTGGCCAGACCAAAGCCGTAAGTGTCATGCAGGTGCAGCGAAAGGGGCCGTTTGGAAACCTCTCTTACCCGGCGAACCATGCGCTCGACCTGAAGAGGGTCGGCCACCCCCGCCGTATCGGCGAGACTGATCTCGTTGGCTCCGGCTTCTATCAGGGTTTCGATGATTTCCAAAACGCGATCCTCGGGAACACGACCTTCATACCGGCAGCCGAACGCATTCATGACACCCGCCTGCACAACCATCCCGCAACCGATGGCTCTTGCGATCAAGTCCCCCGCGCGAGCCAGCGCCTCCTCGACGGAGACATTGGAATTCTTGAGGCTGTGCGTTTGGCTGGCGGAAACGAAATGCGCCACGTGGCCCATGGAGCAGGCCATTGCCCGCGCCAATCCCTGTTCATTAAGGACGAGCGCCGTGTAAACAACTTCCTCCCGCTTCCGGATCGCTTCGAACACCCGCTCCGTGCCGGCCATCTGCGGAACGCGCCGCTCGTGCACAAAGGAGCCGATTTGGATCCGTTTCAGCCCGGCATCCGCCAGAGCGTTGATCAGCTCGACGCGCTCCTCGACAGTGAAGGGAACCGTTTCATTCTGGATCCCATCCCTTGGAGCGTTTTCCTCAATAATGACGGTACGTTGCTTTACAATCGGCATGACTTGGCCCTCCTCCCTCTTTTCCTCGTCATTAAAAGTGGTAATAAAGGAGCGTGTCAACTGGATTGGCCTCTCTATGCCGAGACCTCAACACCGCAACCTGGATGAGCACCTGCTGCCGCGCTAACGAGGAACGAGCTCCCATGCGTTTGCTGTTAACCAACGACGACGGAATTTTCGCCAAGGGCATCGAAGCGATGTACTTGGCGCTTGTGCAAGAGCATGATGTGACCGTGGTTGCCCCGGAAACCGAGCAAAGCGCCGTGGGGCATGCCATCACCTTCCTGGATCCCCTTCGCGTGAAAACGGTGCGGCGGAACGGATGCTTCTTCGGATACGCGCTGAACGGAACACCGGCCGACTGCGTCAAGATTGCAATCACCGAGCTCATGAACCCGCCCCCGCAGGCGGTGGTCTCAGGCATCAACATGGGGGCGAATGTCGGCGTGAACGTCATCTACTCGGGCACCGTTTCGGCCGCCACGGAAGCAGCGGTTCTCGGCGTGCCGTCGATTGCCGTCTCGATCGACTCGTTCGACACATCCGATTTTTCCGCCGCAACTGAATGCGTACCCAGGCTGCTTCGGATCATCGAGCGCCAGGGGCTTCCCCCCGGGGTCTCCCTCAACGTGAACGTCCCGAACCTCCCTGCCGATCGGGTTTCCGGAGTCCGAATCACGCACCAGGGGAAGATGCGGTGCGTCGAAGCCTACGACCGTCGAGAGGACCCGCGGAGCAACGTCTACTACTGGCTGCGTAATTCCGCCGTGGTGCCGGACCGCAACCCGGATGCCGACTCGATGGCCCTGGAGAACGGCTACGTCTCCGTGACGCCCATCCACCACGATCTCACACGCTATGACATGCTGGCGACTCTTTCCACGTGGGATCTTTCCTCCTGACGATGCGCATGGACATCTTTCGACTTGGAGACGCCACCACCATGAATGAAGACTGCGCTGGATGCAGGTTCCACCCGGATCGACCGGCTCGAGTCCGCTGCATGAAATATGGATACGACTATTGTGAGCAATGCCTGGAATCCTGCGATTCCTGCACCGATCCGGACCTGTACTGCCAATACCGGACGCAATGCGTCATCTGGGAAAACTGCCGCAAGACCATCCGCCAGAAAAAGCGTGCGGCTCGTCACTCCGCCGAAAAATGACCGCCTTTCGGCTGGACGGGTTTGTCAACGTGCTTCCTGCAACCAAACAGCCCCTGCAAAACGAAAATCGCCGCAGTCCTAAGGGAATCGGTTGATTCCACTCAGACTGCGGCGATCTTTTGAGCGGTTTGCTTATCGCTATTCGAGCAATTCCACGACCGCGAATGCTCTCTTGGGGCCGTCACCGTGCGCCGGTTTCAACGCCACCGATCAGCCGTTCAGAATGGCTTCCGCTTCGGCCCGATAGGCGTCCATCACGTACGGGATGCCGGTCACCTTGGTGCATTCGTCGGTCAGCGACATGAGCTCGCGACGGGTCACGGCGCCGACGGTGAAGCAGCGGGCACCGGCCAGCAGCTGCTGCAGGCCGACCTTGATCTTGTCAGAGTAGCTGTAGATGCCGATGGCGCCAAGCGGGATGTTGTTGATTTCCTGCGATCCCACCAGATCTTTTACGGCCTCGTAGGCCACGAAGATCTCCTCGACCTTTTCCCCGTACTGGCTGACCGTCTTGGGAAGATCGTTCTTTTCCATCCACTGGGCGATGTTCTTGCCGACCATGCCGGGGATCATCAGGGCGCGGCCCATGCAAACGGCCTTAACAAACGGAGCCCCGAGAGCGATCGCCTTGAAGACGCCGTCTTCGCTGGAGAAGCCGCCCGCAAACGCCAGATCGGGCACACGCTCGCCCTTGGCGGCGAGCTTTTGGGCGAATTCATAGGCAGCCGCGTGGATGTAAAGGCTCGGGATGCCCCACTCTTCCATCATGCGCCAAGGGCTCATGCCCGTTCCGCCGGGGGCGCCGTCGATGGTGAGGAGGTCGATCTTCGCCTTGGAGCCCCACTTCATGGCCATGGCGAGCTCGCGCAGGCTGTAGGCACCGGTCTTGAGCGTGATGCGCTTGAAGCCCAGCTTGCGCAGGCGCTCGACTTCCGCGTAGAAGCCTTCCTCGCTCACAAAGCCCAGACGGCTGTGGCGCTCGAACTCCTTGATGGCGCCGGCCTTGAACGCGGCCTGGTTCACGGGGTTGGAGGGATCCGGGGTCACGATGTAGCCGCGGCGCTGCAGCTCAAGGGCGCGCTCCAAGCTGTTCACCTTGATTTCGCCGCCGATGCACTTGGCGCCCTGGCCCCACTTGAGCTCGATCGTCTCAAGACCATGCTTCTTGATGACGTATTCGGCAACACCAAGCCGAGTGTCTTCCACGTTCATCTGGACCAGGATCTCGCCGTAGCCCTTGTGGTAGCGGCGATAGACGTCGATGCGGCGATCCATCTCGGGGGATTTGGTGATCTTGCCGTTGCTGTCCAGCTCGAGGCCGGGGTCGATGCCGCACACGTTCTCACCGCAAACCAGAGTGACACCGCTGATGGCGGCGCCGACGGCAAAGTGCTCCCAGTTGTTCTGAGCGATGAAGGTCGATCCCAGAGCACCCGTGAAGATGGGAACTTTCATCTTCACCTTGAGGTCCCAGCCGTATTCCGTCTCGGTGCTCACGGCGGGGAAAATGGCCGTGTCCGGGCCACCGGCGACCCCGGCCGGAAGACCGCTCGCTCCCAGCGCGTAGCCCTGGATATTCAGATGCGAATAATCCACCGGGTAGTTCTTGTCCGCGCCGGCCGTCACCGACCCGAAGGGACCCGGGTAAATCACTTCCCGCCCCCGGAAGGTCGAACGGAATACTTCGCAGTTGCCACGGCAGCCGTCGATGCAGCGCGAGCAAAGGCCGCTCATGGGAACCACGCTCTTGGAGCGATTGAAGGTCAAGGTGGCGTCATTGGCATTGGGTGTCGACAAGTTCATCGTTTTAAGCTCCTAATCGTTCGTCGTTGAAAGGGTAGCAATCCATCCTGCACGCTCGAGACACTCGTCGGACACCACCGTCCCGTCAGGCCGTACACCCTTGTAGGCCCACCCGAACCTCTCGGATATCCGTAACCAGACCCGGCCGGCTCGCTCTACGCCCGGCAAGATCCCAACCAGCCTCCATCGCTTCTCGATCGCGGCTGGCACCTACCCTATCGATTCATTCGGCAGTGAAACAGGCCAAAAACAAAAAACGCCCCTGCTCCAGTTTAGGAGTGGGACGTCGTTGTCCTTATGCCCTTCGATCACCCAGCGCACGCCATTGTGTGCCGATGGATCGCTTTCATTTTCACTACATGAACGATCGTGCTAATTAGCAGTACTGATCCACGGAGTCAACACTTATTTTTAGCGGCACTGAAGCCTGGCCAAAGGATGGCAATGCCGCTCTCCCAGCGCGAGCCCCCCATTGAATTGGATGCCAAGCCCCACGAGGATTGCGCTCGCGCCTTTCCATGGGTCGCGGAATCGCCAAGTGGCCTATGAGCACGGTCTAAAAAGGAATAAGCAAGAATAACGCGGACGGGGTCAAAGACGTGAGGTGGTTTCAGTTGGACGAGCAGTTCCCGACTAGTCCTGCGCGGCGAAAGCCCTAAACTCGTTGACCAGTCAATTCCTCCCTTCAGGGGGGCCAGGGGGTGTCATGACATCCGAAAGATCTTTGTTCTGCGACAGTTTCAACACCCCGATGCCCCACCGGGGGATCGGTCTGCCACGCTCTGTACCGCTGAAGTTGGCCCCCTACCTGATCCATCACCAACCTACAAGAGGGGTTGGTGGGTGTTCTCTTGCCCGGCAAACCTTCTTTGACGGTGCACTAGATCAGCCCAGCGAATCTCGCCCCTCGGTACTCCGGCCACTGATCCAGCTCCCCTTCCATGCCCTCTTCGGCCAGAGTCTTCTCCACAGCCGCATCAAGCTTTGCGCACTCTCGGGAAAGGCGGTTTCGCTCCAGTCTCTGCAGTTTTTCTTCAACTGCATCCTGGATTGCCTTGCTTCGGTTGGGGAACACCCGGTCTCTTGCCAGCCGATCGAGCCGCTGCAGGGTACCCACGTCCAATGTGATGGCGATCTTTGCCGAAGCCATTATGCACTTCCAGTATGGTCATATGTCATGCTGACTGTCAGAGCAAGCACGAAACAGAATGTCAGAGTGCATGAAAACTGCCCAATGGCTTTGTGGCTCCTTCAAAACCCCAGGATGCGGCCCCCCCTCCTCATGCCTCACTGTGCCCCGAGCATGGCCGCGAGAGAGCGGGCCAGGGTATCGAGGGCGCTTTCGTCGGGGAGGGTGATGGTCATTTTGAGCTTGCCGTCTTCGCCGCGGTCCAGGCATTGGGCCAGCTTGGTCTTGAGGGCCTCGGCGAGGGCGGAGCCCTTTTCGGTCTCCTGCTGCTGGGCGAGCATTTCGCCCATGAAGCTGAAGGCGGCACCCAGGAGATGACCTCCGGCTGCGGCGACCCGTTCCTTTCGGGCCATTTCAGCGGCCTGGCGCTCGATGCGGGCCTTTTCGCTCTCATCAACAGGGGCTGCCGGCTTGACGCCCAGGAGCACTTCCAACCGTCGTTTCAGTTCCTCCATGCCACTCACCAGATCCAGCTCGGTCACGTCGGAATCGGGGTCGAGCGCCGCGAGCGCCAGCTCCTGCTTGGCCGAGAGCGTTCCGAGGAGGCTTTCCTCAAGCGTCCCCTCGGAGACGAGCAGGTAAACCTGGACGGACCGCTTCTGCCCCATGCGGTGGGCTCGCGCGATGCGCTGCTCCAGCACCGCCGGGTTCCAGGGGAGCTCGACGTTCACGACCGTGTTGGCCGCCTGCAGGTTGAGGCCCGTGGATCCGGCGTTTGTCGTGATGAAGACCCGGCATTCGGGGACCTTCTGGAACCGGTGAACCAGGACCTGGCGCACTTTCTGCGGCACGGAGCCGTCCAGTCGAACATAATCCAGCCCGTGCCTGATCAGGATCGGCTCGATCAGGTCGAGCATCGTGGTCCATTCCGTGAAGAGGACGATCTTGCGGTCCTCTTCGGCGGCGAGCTGGCCGAGCAGGTTGTCGAGCTCCTCGAGCTTGCTGGAGAATCCGGGCTCCTGCCTGTCCACCAGGTAGGTCGAATTGGCAGCCAAGCGGCACATGAGCAGGGCCTTTTGAAGCCGCATCAGGTCCATTTCCGTGATGAAGGGCTTCTGGAGGATGATCTGGACGATCTTCTGGTGGCCATCGTGCAGGGCCATCTGCTCCCCGGTCGGCTGGATCCGGATGATCTCCGTCGTCCGGGGCGGGAGGTCCTCCATCACCAGCTTGCGCGTGCGCCGAAGCAGGATGGGCTTCAGGCGCTCGCGCAGCTCGTCCAGGTTCTTGTACCCGAGGACTCTGCCGTTCTCGTCGACCACCCGGTAGGTGTTGAAGAATCGGAAAGCCGGTCCCAGGCGGCGGTCGTCGATGAATTCGACCACCGAGTAGAGCTCGTCGAGCCGGTTTTCGAGCGGCGTGCCGGAGAGGACCAGGGCGAAAGGGGAGCGCAGCGCCTTGATCGTGCGGCTGGTCTTCGATTCCCAGTTCTTGATGCGCTGGCCTTCGTCCAGAATGATGAGGTCCCAGCGCGTGGCCTCGATGGCATCCACGTCGCGCAGGACCTGCTCGTAGTTGCAGATGGTGAAAAAGGCTCCATTGTCCCGGTACTGGCCGGCCCGTGTCTCCAATGCGCCCATGATGAGCCGCGACGACCGATCCGTGAACCGGTTGATTTCCACCTGCCACTGGGATTTCAGGGAAGCCGGGCAGACGACGAGCACCCGCGAGATCCCCACTTCCTTCGCGAGGAGCTCGGCCGTGCCGATGCCCTGGATGGTCTTCCCGAGCCCCATGTCATCGGCCAGAATCGCCCGCCCGGTCCCCACGGCAAAGGCAATGCCGTCCAGCTGATAGGGCAGCAGCTCCACCTTCAGAAGCGACGTCCGCAGGGGGTGGCTTGCCGGGTCCTTGCGGATTTCCGCAACGCACCGCTGGATCTTCTCCTGGAAGAGACACCGCTGGATGTATTCCTCGGCATCCGGGTAGATGGTCACGTCCTGCCCCATCTGCTCCAGCCGGGTCACCCGGTGCAGCAAATCCCGAAGATCCGTTACCGGCTTCCCGATGAGGGGTTTTACGACCGCGGCCGCGACCCGGTCGAGATCTGCGGGAGCCTCTACCCGAAGCTCGGCCTGTTCGCCGTACTTCATGTGCACGTAAAGGGTGCGCGGCTCATAGGGCAGCGCCCGCATCGCCCTGTTGAAGCGCTTCTCCGCCCAGGAGAGCGTGTGAAGGATGTGCTTGCAGGTACCCAGGGTGTTCTTCCTGAAGTCCGGACAGGAGCAGTAAGAATCGCCCCGCTCCCACCCCCGGAGCACCACGCGGTACGTCTTGCCCGACGCCGTGCTCGTGACCGCGTATTCGGTCCAGAGGCTTTCGGGGGCCATGGATTTTACCTGCATCCGCTCCGTCTTCGCCCGCTCCTCGCGCTCGGAGAGCGCCTGCCTCACCAACTCCTCGGGTGACAGGCTCTCGATCGGTACCCTTTCGGGCGGGGGCGCGGCGAGACCGAGAGGCATCTTCTCCTCCAGGATCAGGGACAGGGCGGCCCCCGCATGCTCACAAGACGACCCGCACGTGCTGCAGCGCACGGCGAGCGACTGGCCGTCCGGACCCGCCTGCGCGATCGTGACGACCGCCCCCTCAATGAAGAGCGTAAAAAGGTCGTCGGTCAAGATCACCTGCTCCTCGAGATCGACATGCATCTTCCCGCCCTTTCGCAGGAGCGCGACTCCGTCGGGGCCGAGCAGCTTCACGGCGGCACGATACTTGAGATGGGACAGCACGTCTTTCAGGGTCGTCATGATGCTTATTCCTCTCCCTTCGAATAGCGGCTAAGGGTACGGCTACACAAAGGCGTGACCCTTGACAAGCCAAACACCAAGGAACGTCATGCCGGCGATTTTCAAGCCGGAATCCACTCCAAACTTGGAAATGATTGGATCCCGGCTAATAGACTGCCGGGATGACGTCCGTGAATTGGGGAATGTTATTCTATTGCCGTGACCTGAGCGTCAACAAAGGTGATGCGATCAATCCTTCAGCCACAACTCACCAAGTGCGATTTCGATTTCCTGAAACGGCTCAATCCGCGCCTTCTCTTCACCACCGAAGACGCCGGCCGGGACCCAGAGGCCGGATTCGAGTCGGAAGACTTCAACCGTCATGTGGAGGGGGTCGACCAGCCACAGATGTCCCACACCGTTCTCGCCATAAATGGCCTTCTTTGCCGTGCGATCTCGCAGAGCCGTACCGGGGGAGAGAATCTCGCAGACCCAATCGGGTGCGACCTCAATCCAATTGGCCTCGAACTTCTGCGGAAACCGCTCTTTGCGCCATCCGGAAAGGTCGGGGACAACCAACTGCTCTCCAAGCCTGACTTCAACCTCATCGAGGATAATCCAGCCACCCGGCCCACCTTGGCCAAATTGGTACGGAGGCAGTATCTTCCCTCCCAGAACGGACGTCGAGAGGACGTGCTTCGGGGACGGCCTGGGCGTGACGATCAACTCACCGTTGATGATCTCCCCGACCATGTTTTCAGGAACACGGTAAAGATCCTCATAGGTCGCTCTACTTCTTGCCGGCTCCGACATAACGACTCCTTATCTGCAGGAAGCTGCATCTCCCCGAGCCTTCCGGTCAAAGGGTCGCTCGTTTGAGAGCTGTATGCCCCTTCGCTCAGGACTGCTTTCCCGTGATGCTCGCAATGGAGACCTTGATCACGACCGTCCCCTCCAGAGCCTTGTCCGTGAAAGTATACCGTCCATCCGAATAGTGAGCCATGATGATCGCGAGCGCTTTCCGCTTCAATTCCAGATCCGTGATGATCTCCGCCGTGCCGAAGCCGATCACGCTTCGGTACCCGGCGCTCCAGCGGCAGGCTTCCTCCGACGGACGCAGCTCATCGAGGATGTCGAGCTCGACGCAGACCCGGCAGTTTTGCCGCAGCAGATCCAACTTCCTCCCGACCGAAGCCCCATGAAAATAGAAGGCTTCGCCGTCGTAGCCGAATGAGAGGGGAACCACGTAAGGCTCGTTTCCGTCGGTCAGTCCGAGGCGGCAGACGCGGCATTCCCGGATGATCGCGTCGATGGCTTCCCGGTCTTGAATTTCCCTTTCCTTTCGTCTCACACGCGACTCCTTGTGGGGATAACATCCCGTTCCGTAATCCGGCTACCGCAGCCCCGGACAGAAGGGCAGGAGAGCGGCTCGCACCTTGCGACGCACTCGAAGCAGGTCGGGCCAGCTTTCAATCGCATTCCCTGCTCTGGTCATCGGCCACAAGCCGATACCTTTCAGGGACTCGAGCTGGCCCGGGCTCACGCGCGAGCCCGTCATGTTGGTGTGCAGGCGCAGTCGATGATCGAGGGACCGAAGCGCCTGGAAAGCGCTCACCAGCTCGCGGCGCTTCTGAGCGGGCGTTCCCAGCACATCCAGCACGGCTCCAAGGGCGGCGCGCACGGAAGGAGCCCGCAAGGATGGATGGCGGTGGCCCTCGGTCAGCTGAACGCCCTGCACCAGAAACTCCACGTCAACGAGTCCGCCCAGGCCGAGCTTGATGTCCGCAAGGTCCGCGCGCTCTTCGGCCCGCTCCCGCTGCATCCGCTGCCGCAGGTGGCCCATGCGCTCCCACACGGGATCGCGATCCCGCTCCCGAAAGCAAAGCACATCGGCCTGCTCACGAATCCAGGCCCCGAGCCGCGCGTCTCCCGCAACGGGCTTCACGCGGAGCAGCGCCTGGAGCTCCCAGATGTCCGCCTCGTTCGTGTAATACTCCAGCCAGTTTCGCGCCGTCACAACGAGAGGTCCGTAGTTCCCCGTCGGCCGAAGCCGCGCATCCACGGCATAGCCGGGGCCGTCCTGGAGCGGTGTGCTCAGCATGCGCATAAAGCGCTGAATCAGGCGGATGACATTTTCCGGGATCTTGTCTTCCGGCTCACCCGGCCGGGGCTCGTAGACAAAGACCAGGTCCAGGTCGGAGAGATAGCTCATCTCGCCACTGCCAAGCCGTCCCATTCCCAAAACGGTGAGCGGCAAGTCGGGGTCGAGCTTCAGATGGTCGGCGATGCGGCGAAAGGTGTGGTGCAGGACAAACTCGGCGAGGCAGCTCAGCCCCTGCTCCAGCTGCCCGTGACCCAGCACGCCGCCCAGATCGGCCAGGGCCAACTGAAGGATGCGCTCGTTCTTCAGGCGGCGGAGCCATTCCATGCTATCTTCGTAGGTATCCGCCCGCTCCAGGAGCTGTTCGCTGCGCCGTTGCCAGTCGGCGTCCGCCTGAACCAGCGAGGTCCCCGTCGCGATTCCTTCCACAAGCCCGGGATGGTGAGCAAGCAGATCCGCAAGCATGCCGCTTTGCACGACCCCCCGACAGAGGGGCGCGAGCCACTCACCCTTTGTCTTGAAGAGCTTTGCCAGGCCGGGCCTTTTGGCCACCTGAGCGAAATAGCGCTCGAGCCGCACCGGGAGCGATTCAAGCAGCTGCGGATCCTGAACGCAGGCGAACGGCTCCAGGGTTCCCATGATGGTCTCGCGGACCTTACCCGGAAAGGGCAACAGGTGCTGCTGCAGGCGTGCAATCGATTCTTCGGGGAAGCTCGCGAGCCCCCTGCCGCATGCCCCTTCCGAATGGGCCTCTTCCTCGGAATCGCTCGCCGCTCCCCGCTCCCCATCAGCCCCGAAAAGCTCGAGAAACCGCCTGTGCACGGCACCACAGACACGATCGAGCTCCCCGAGAAACCGCTGCTTATCGCCTTCGAGGCCCAATGCAAACGCCAACCGCGAAAGCGCCTCGTCCGACTGCGGCAGCTTCTGGGTGTGCCGGTTCTGATCAAGCTGGACCCAGTGCTCCACACGCCGCAGGAAGCTGTAGCCCTCCGTGAGCTCCTCCACCACGTCGAGAGGCAGGAACTGGAGCTCCCCCAGCTTGGACAGGCACCGGAGCGTGTTGGGCTCGTCCAGCTCGGGATGGCGGCCCCCGTAGATGAGCTGCAGGGATTGGACGAGGAACTCCACTTCCCGGATCCCCCCGATCCCGAGCTTGACATCGAACTGCTCCCAGCCGGGACGCGGGCGGACCGCCTCCGCGATGATGCGGTCTCGCATGGACCGCAGCTCATCGAGAGCCTGAAAATCCAGAAACCGCCTGAAGACGAAAGGACGAACTCCCTTGATAAAACCCGTGCCGAGGGGGCGATCTCCCGCCACGGGGCGGGCCTTGAGCAGCATCTGCCGCTCCCAAGGCCGTCCGTACTGGAGGTAATAGTCGGAGGCGGATCCCACGGAGGGAATGAGCGGCCCGTCCTTCCCCTGAGGCCGCAGTCGTAAGTCGACTTCGAAGACACGGTCTCCCTCGAACCTCTCCGCGAGCAGCTTGCTCAGGGTGTTGACCAGACGGTTGTAGAACACGAGTGTTTCGGAAGCGTCTTTTCCTCCATCCTCCGTCTGCCCATAAAGATACAGGATGTCGATGTCCGAAACGTAATTCAGCTCCTGGCCTCCGAGCTTCCCGAGGCCCATGACCGTGAGGCTCAACCTCTCCCTCCCCTCCTCCCACAGCCGGGTCTCTGATTCCGATAGCCACCACTCGGGATGCCAGCTCAGCGCGTTCAGGCCCGACTGCAGGGTTGCCCCTGCGAGGTCACTGAGCTGGCTGGTCGTCTCGGCAAGGTCCGCCAAGCCCAGGAGGTCCCTTCCCCCGATTCTCAAAAAATGCCGCTGCTTGAATTCCCGGAACAGCGCCATCGCACCGTGAAAAGAAGAAGCTCCGCTCGCGAGCTTCTCGATCTCCTGGAACAGCTCGGTCACCGGGTACCGGCGAAAGAGGTTCCGTCCGTTCCAAAGCCAATCGACGTAATCCTCACGGCGGCGTAGGAGGGTCCCCAAATACTGGGAGGAAGCTTGGATGCGCTCGAGCTCGTTCATGATATCCTTACAACTGAGTGATCGTCTGAGAATGGATTCGACAGAGCAACCGAACCGTGTTGACCACTGCTCCGCTACCCGTGGAGCGTCCCGAAGATCTTTCTTGCAGAGGTCCCGACGATTGTCAAACCAATCGGTGATGAGGCGACCAACGAGCTCGACAGTCCCATCTGACAAGCCACGGCGGATGATTGAGCGGATGTCCGCAGCGTCTGTCGGCAGCTATCAGGAGATCTGCAGGTTGCGGCCGCAGCGCCAAAATGCTATCACAATGATAACATTTGAAGGGAGGTGCTTTGAGGATGACGCAGATTCTCATTCGAAACGTGGACGGCAAGGTTGTGGACCGCCTCAAGCGGCGAGCTTTTCTCAACGGTCGCTCGCTGCAAGCGGAGCTCAAGCTCATACTGGAACAAGCTTCGCTGCTCGACATGGCGGATGCCAAGGAAGTGGCGGCTCGCATCCGGAGCAAGCTCAAGGAGCGTCAGTTCAGCGACAGCGCCGAGATGCTTCACGAGGAGCGTTATGGATGAGTAAGTATGTGGTGGATGCCGGCGTCGCGGTAAAATGGTTTCTTGAAGAGGTTTGCACCGACGAAGCTTCGCGCTTACTAACCCCGCGATTTCAACTGCTGGCCCCTGATCTTCTTTTGCTGGAGATCGACACCGTTCTGTGCAGGAGGGTCCGGAGGGGAGAGCTATCCACGGAGGAGGCCCAGGAGATCCGCTCGGCCATGAGAAGCTTCCCCATCGAAACGCACCCTTTCCGTCTTCTGATGGACGCGGCCTTCGAAATAGCTTCCCTCAATCAGTGCAGCGTTTATGACTGCATGTATCTCGTCCTGGCCATGTTGATGGGAGCGAGGATGGTCACGGCAGACCGGCACTTCTACAACACGCTCTCAACGGCTCCTTTTTCGGACTATCTTTGCTGGGTCGAGGACTTACCTTAGGATCAAGGAGGACACGTTGCCACGAATCGTCGGAATGATTCCCGCCCGTTTTGCGTCCACCCGGCTGCCCGGAAAGCCGTTGGTGGACATCCACGGCAAGCCCATGATCCAGCATGTCTACGAACGATCGAAGATGGCTTCCTGCCTCGATCGACTGATTGTCGCAACGGACGACGTGCGTATCCTGGAGGCGGTAACGGGCTTCGGGGGAGAGTGCGTGCTCACGCGCAGCGATCACGCAAGCGGCACCGACCGCTTGGCCGAGGCCGGAGCCCTGTGCGGGGTTGCCCCTTCGGACGTTGTCGTGAACATTCAGGGCGATGAGCCCCTGGTCTATCCGCTCATGATCGAGGTCCTGGTTGCGGCCCTTCTCGAGAATGTCGACAAGCCCATGGCGACGCTCGCCTACTTCAGCCAGGACGAGCGGGAATATCTGGACCCCAACGTGGTCAAGGTGGTCGTCGACGGGAGCTGGAAGGCCCTCTATTTCTCGCGCTCCCCCATTCCCCACCGCCGTGACGCCACGGGCTCTCCGCTGCGCTTCCTGAAGCATCTCGGCTTCTACGCCTATCGGCTTTCCTTCCTCAAGGAGTTCACCCTGCTCCCTCCGAGCCCCCTCGAGCAGTCGGAAAAGCTCGAGCAACTGCGCGCGCTCGAGCATGGACACCCAATCCAGGTCGCCCTGTCTCCCGTGGAGAGCATGGGCATCGACACGCCCGAGGACCTCGAGCGGATCCGAAAGACGATGGCGTAAACAGGCACCCCGTTTCGAAGCCAGGTTCGAAATCAGTTGCCATCTTCCAGGTTGTCGTTACAATGCATCGATTTTGACCTTGGCATGCCTCAACGTTCTTGAGGCAATGCTAATCGAGCTTTAGCCTCGTTCAGTGGCGCTTAAAATAACGTGTTGCTGACTTCAGTGCGTAAGGAGATCTCATGGGAGCACCTTGGGAGCGGACTCGAGCTTTGCTCGTTCTCGAGGACGGTACCGTTTTCCGCGGCTATGCCTTCGCGGGCCAGGGGCGCGCGCTGGGCGAAGTCGTGTTCAACACCAGCATGAGCGGCTATCAGGAGGTGCTGACGGACCCGTCTTACAAGGGGCAGATCGTCACGATGACCTATCCGCTCACGGGAACGTACGGCATCAATCCGGAGGACATGGAATCGGCGGCCATCCAGGTCGAGGGTTTTGTCGTTCGTGAGTATCAGGACTTTGCCAGCAACTGGCGAAGCAACCGGAGCCTTGCGGATTTCCTCAATGAGCACCATAAGATCGGCATCGAGGGGATCGACACGCGGGCTCTGACCCGGCACCTGCGCGTTGCGGGCGCCATGCGGGGGATCATCGCCACGGACACGGACGACACCGCCCGTCTGCTCCGTGAGGTGCGGGACTTTCCCGGCCTTTCCGGTGTGGACATGGTCCGGCACGTCACATGCGCCAAGCCTTATCTTTGGCGGAACGGCCCCGCGGACGTGGACCTCACCGCCCCCTGGACACCCGGCGCAAATCGATATCGCGTGGCGGCCCTTGACTGCGGGATCAAGTACAACATCCTGCGCCTGCTCGAAGCCAATGGTTGCGAGACGTTGGTCTTTCCGGCTCACACACCTGCCCGGACGCTCCTATCGACCGAGCCCGACGGGATCTTCCTTTCGAACGGCCCGGGGGATCCCGCCGCTGTGGATTATGTGATCGACAGCGTACGCGAGCTGGTCGGGCAGCGGCCGCTTTTCGGAATCTGCCTTGGCCACCAGATGATGGGACTGGCCCTGGGAGGCCAGACGTTCAAGCTGAAATTCGGCCACCGGGGAGCCAACCAGCCCGTAAAGGACCTGTTGACGGGCAAGGTGGAGATCACCTCCCAGAACCACGGATTCTGCGTGGATTTGAATTCCATGAAGGGAATTCCCGTGCGGCTCACCCACGTCAATCTCAACGACAACACCTTGGAGGGGATGGAGCACCTCGAAGTGCCCGCGTTCAGCGTCCAGTACCATCCGGAAGCTTCCCCGGGGCCCCATGACGCCTCGTATCTGTTCGAGCGGTTCATCAAGTTGATGCAGGAAAACAAGTGATTTGGAGTCCCCTCCCCCCAGCCCTCTTCCTGAGGGAGAGGGAGCTTTGGAATGACCTCTTGGGGGGAGAGAGGTGGATCACGCGGGAGCATTGTGTTTCCAGAGCTGCCGTATATCCCGTATAAGAAAGGAGCTCATGCCGAAGCGAACCGACATCCGGAAGATCCTCATCATCGGGTCGGGCCCCATCATCATCAGTCAGGCGTGCGAGTTCGACTATTCGGGCACGCAGGCCTGCAAGGCCCTCCGCGAGGAAGGGTACGAGATCGTCCTCGTCAACAGCAACCCCGCCACCATCATGACCGATCCCGAGACGGCGCCGCGCACCTACATCGAGCCCATCACCCCGGAGGCTGTTGCCAAAGTGATCCGCCGCGAGCGCCCCGACGCACTGCTCCCCACCCTCGGAGGCCAGACGGCCCTGAACGTGGCGGTGAAGGTGGCGGAAATGGGCGTCCTTTCCGAATGCGGCGTGGAAATGATCGGCGCCAACGTGGATGTGATCAAGAAGGCCGAGGATCGAGAGCTCTTTCGGGAAGCCATGCACAACATCGGGCTCAAGGTCCCCGCGAGCGGGATCGCCCGGTCCATGTTCGAAGTGGAAGCCATCGCATCCGAGATCGGATACCCCATCATCGTCCGCCCCTCTTTCACGCTGGGCGGGACGGGAGGCGGCGTGGCGTACAACCGGGAGGAGCTCCTCGATCTCTCCCAGAGCGGTCTCGATGCCAGCATGATCCACGCAGTCATGCTCGAGCAGTCCGTGCTCTGGTGGTAGGAGTTCGAGCTCGTGGTGATGCGCGACAAGATGGACAATGTCGTCATCATCTGCTCCATCGAAAACATCGACGCCATGGGAGTCCACACGGGGGATTCGATCACGGTGGCTCCCGCCCAGACTCTCACCGACCGCGAGTACCAGGTGCTGCGCGACGCATCCATCGCCATCCTGCGGGAGATCGGGGTCGAAACTGGAGGCTCCAACGTCCAGTTCGCCATCAACCCCGCGGACGGCGAGATGGTCGTCATCGAGATGAACCCTCGCGTTTCGCGGTCTTCGGCCCTGGCGTCCAAGGCCACCGGGTTCCCCATCGCCAAGATTGCCGCCAAGCTCGCCGTCGGGTATTCACTCGATGAGATCGCCAACGACATCACCCGCGAGACCAAGGCCTCCTTCGAGCCCACGATCGACTATTGCGTGGTCAAGGCGCCGCGGTTCACCTTCGAGAAATTTCCGAAAACCGAGGACGTTCTGACAACGTCCATGAAGTCCGTCGGAGAAACCATGGCGATCGGACGCACCTTCAAGGAGGCGCTCCAGAAAGCCATGCGATCCCTTGAAATCGGTCGATTCGGCTTCATCGAGCCGCCGGCCGACCCTTCCGCCGACTACATCGAGCAGCTCCGCCAGGGGTTGCGAACGCCCAACTCGAAGCGGCTGTTTCAGATCGGCGAAGCCTTCAAGCTGGGGTTCTCCATCGAGGAAGTCCATCAGCTGACCTACATCGACCCATGGTTCCTGCACCACATGCAGGAGATCGTTCTGATGGAGCGGTCCATCGTCGACTTGCAGTCTCGCGGCTCGATCCTCGATGACGGCGAGAAGCTGCGGCTGGCCAAGTCCTGGGGGTTTTCGGACGTGCGGCTGGCCCAGCTCACGGAAACCGACGAAGAGACGGTCCGCCAGAAGCGAATCGCACACGGCATCCGCCCTGTGTACAAGCTGGTCGACACCTGCGCCGCCGAATTCGAAGCCTACACCCCTTACTACTATTCGACTTACGAGACCGAAGACGAGGCAAGGCCATCCGACCGGCCCAAGGTGGTGATCCTCGGCGGCGGCCCCAATCGCATCGGCCAAGGCATCGAGTTCGACTACTGCTGCGTACACGCCTCCTTTTCGCTCCGTGAGGAGGGGATCGAGTCGATCATGGTGAACTGCAACCCCGAAACGGTTTCCACGGACTACGACACCTCCGACAAGCTCTACTTCGAGCCCCTCACGCGTGAAGACGTGCTTCACATCCTCGAAACGGAAAAGCCGCTCGGCATGATCGTCCAGTTCGGAGGGCAGACGCCTCTCAACCTGGCCGTTCCTCTGGAGAAGGTCGGAGGAAAGGTGCTGGGAACCTCCCCCGATGCCATCGATCTCGCCGAAGACCGCAAGCGATTCCAGCAGCTGCTGCAGAAGGTCGATCTCAAACAGCCCCGCAACGCGATCGCCTTCACCGTCGAGGAAGCGATCGATGCGGCCAAGCAGATCGGCTACCCCGTGGTGGTCCGCCCCTCCTACGTTCTGGGCGGCCGCGCGATGGAAATCGTCTACGACGATGACATGCTGCATCGCTTCATGGAAACGGCCGTGCATGTGTCTCCCGGCCACCCGATCCTGATCGACCAGTTCCTCGAAGACGCCATTGAGCTCGACGTGGATGCCATCAGCGACGGCGAGCTGACCGTGGTGGGCGGGATCATGGAGCACATCGAGGAAGCGGGCATCCATTCGGGAGACAGCGCCTGCGTGCTTCCCCCCATCAGCGTCTCCAAGGAAACCCAGGAAGAGATCAAGCGCCAGGCCAAGCTCCTGGCCGCCGAGCTCGGGGTTGTCGGCCTCATGAATATCCAGTTCGCCATCCAGAAGGGGGACATCTACCTGCTCGAGGTCAACCCGCGGGCATCCCGGACCATTCCCTTCGTGAGCAAAGCCGTCGGAGTCCCCTTGGCAAAGCTGGCGACCAAGGTTATGCTCGGAAAGTCCTTGCGAGAGCTGGGTTTTGTGAAGGAAGTCGAGCCGCGCCACATTTCAGTCAAGGAATCGGTTTTCCCCTTCTCCCGATTTTCTGGGGTGGACATCCTGCTGGGCCCGGAAATGAAATCGACCGGCGAGGTCATGGGGATTGGTCCGGATTTCGGCACCGCGTTCGCCAAAGGCCAGATGGCTTCCGGGTTCGTGCTTCCCAGCTCGGGAACGGTTTTCATCAGCGTCCGGGACCACGACAAGCCAGGAGTACTGCCGACGGCCAAGCGGTTTCAGGAGCTGGGTTTTAAGCTGATCGCCACGGCGGGGACCGCTTCGTTTCTGCGGGAAAACGGCCTCCCGGTTGAAACGGTTCACAAGCTGTCCGAAGGCCGCCCCAACGTGGTGGACCATATCAAGAACGGAAAGATCCAGCTCGTGATCAACACGAGCCTGGGGAAGAAGACGTCTTCCGACGCGTATGAGATTCGCCGGACGACCTTGCTGTACAATGTCGTTTACACGACCACCGTGGCGGGGGCCAGGGCGCTGGCCGAAGCCGTGGCGGCATTGCAGCGGGGCGACTGGAGCGTGAAGACCATTCAAGAATACCACCGAGAGAGCATCGAGAGCTAGCGCATGTGCGGGATTTTCGGGGTTTACGGCAATCCGGACGCAGCCAAACTGACCTATTTCGGCCTTTACGCCCTGCAGCACCGAGGGCAGGAAAGCGCCGGGATTGCCGTATCGGATGGCTGTCAGGTTCGTGAATACAAACACATGGGTCTGGTGTCCGAGGTTTTCAAGGAAGAAACCTTGAAAGCGCTTCACGGAGACCTGGCCATTGGCCATGTGCGCTACTCGACCACGGGCTCATCGCTCCTGGTCAATGCCCAGCCCTTCGTGGTCTTTCTCAACAACGAGCACTACGGGATCGGCCACAACGGCAACCTGGTGAATGCGCTCAAGCTTCGCCGGGACTTGGAAGCCCAGGGAGCCATCTTTCAAACCACCATGGATACCGAGATCGTCCTGCACCTCATGGCGCGGGAGCTGAAGCTCGGTCTGGAGGAAGCCCTGGTGCGGGCGCTCAGGCAGGTGGAGGGGGCGTACTCGTTCGTCATGTGCACGAAAGACAAGCTCATCGGGATTCGCGACCCCCGCGGCTACCGGCCCCTATGCCTGGGAGAGCTCAACGGCAGCTACGTTCTGGCCTCCGAGACCTGCGCCCTCGATCTGATCGAGGCGACCTACATCCGGGACATCGCCCCCGGCGAGATTCTCATCATCGACAAAAACGGCCTTCGCTCCATGCATCCCTTTGCGGAAGTCCGTCCGGCCCAATGCATCTTCGAGTTCATCTATTTCGCTCGTCCTGACAGCAGCATCTTCGGACAGAACGTTTACCTTTGCCGTAAACGCCTCGGGCATATCCTGGGACGTGAGAACAAGTTCGACGCGGATCTGGTCATGCCGTTCCCCGATTCCGGCAACTACGCGGCCCTGGGGTTCGCGGAGGCATCCGGGATCCCTCTCGAAATGGGCGTCATCCGGAACCACTACGTCGGCCGCACGTTCATTCAGCCAAGCCAGGCCATGCGGGATTTCGCCGTGCGCATCAAGCTCAATCCCGTCCGGGAGCTCCTGCGCGGGAAACGAGTCGTCCTGGTGGAGGACTCCATCATTCGGGGCACCACGACGCGTACCCGCATCAAGACCCTGCGTGACGCCGGCGCCAAAGAGATTCACATGCTGGTGAGCTGCCCGCCCCACCGCTTTCCCTGCCCCTACGGGATCGACTTCTCGACAAAGGGGGAGCTCATCGCCTCCTCGCACTCGGTGAGCGAGATCCGCGACTTCATCGGGCTGGACTCCCTCGGGTATCTGAGTCTTGACGGTCTCCTGGAAGGCGCCGACAGCCAGATGGAGGGCCATCCCTTCTGCCTTGCGTGCTTCACGGGGGATTATGCCGTTCCGTTCGGCGAGCCTGTCCGAAAGCACTGTTTCGAGGCGGGTAAATGACTGTGGAAGCATCCCTGAAGCCACGATACAGCCGGTCTGAAATCATTGCCATCGCTCAGGACGTCCTTCACACCGAAGCCGAGGGCCTTCTGCACTTGGTCAATCACGTGGGGGATCCGTTTGCCACGACCGTGAGATGGATCTACGAATCGGCGGGGCGGGTCATCGTAACGGGCATCGGCAAGTCCGGGATCGTTGGGCGCAAGATTGTCGCGACCCTGAGCAGCACCGGGACGCCCTCGTTCTTCCTGCACCCGGTCGAGGCCATGCACGGGGACCTCGGGATGGCGCGGGCGGAAGATATCATACTGGCCCTTTCCAACAGCGGCGAAACGGACGAGCTCAACATCATCCTTCCCAGTCTGAGATCCCTGGGAACGAAGATCATTGCGCTGACCGGAAATCTTTCATCCTCGCTCGCCCAAAACAGCGACCTTGCGATTTACACGGGCGTTCCGAAGGAGGCGTGTCCCCTGGGCCTCGCTCCCACAGCCAGCACCACGGCCATGCTGGCCATGGGCGATGCTCTCGCCGTGGCCCTCCTCAAGCTGCGCGACTTTCAGGCCGGGGATTTTAAGCGGTATCATCCTGGCGGCCAGCTCGGAGAGCGCCTCCAGGTTCCCCTCTTCGAGGTCATGAAGCAGGGCACTGACATCCCGCGTGTCCGCCTGGAGACCCTTGTACCCGAGGCGCTGGAGGAAATGAGCCGCAAAGGGATGGGGGCCACGCTCGTGCTCGGGGAGGACGGCTCCGTTCAAGGCATTTTCACGGATGGGGATCTGAGACGCGCTCTGAATAAGCACCTCGATCTCGGCAGCAAGCAGGTCAGGGAAGTCATGACGCCGCGCCCTCGCTCCATCAGCTCCGATCTTTCGGTGGCGGAGGCGTTGGAGGTCATGGAGCGCCACCAAATCACGGTCTTGCCCGTCAGCAACGCATCGGGGGGCCTGGTCGGGATCCTTCACCTCCACGACCTGCTGGGAAAGGGCAAGATCCGGTTCACCCGGTAGCCCCGTTGGTCCTATTCCACCTTTCCACCGACGACGCATCCGCCCATGTATAGTCAGCTTCTCAGCTATTTGGCCGCCCTGCTCATCTTCACCCTGCAGCAACCCGGCCCCAAGGCAACGTTCGAGCCGTTAACGACACTCGCCCTGTGGGCTGCCCTTCTTCTCGCCTACGGCCTGATCGCTTTCCTCACCCATCGGCGACTCGGTCAGGCGGTTGCCGATGGGGTGTCCTTGTCCCTCGTCACGAGGCGCTATCACCGCCTGCAGATGCAGTTGTCGCTCCTTGCCCTCGGGATTCTGGGCCTCGACGTCTTCGTTCTGAACATCAAGTTCTACCTGGGCGCAATCCCCGGCTTCACCCAATCCCTAACCCTCCCGGGAGCAACGGGCCTTCTCCTCTACGTCCTCCATCAGATCCTCTGCTGGACCTTTGGGCACCCCTTGTATCGGGTTATTCATCAGTCCAGAATGAGTCGCTCGGCATTTATTCGAGGCCACCTGTCCTTCAACGGGGCCTTTCTGGTGCCCTGGGTGCTCATTTCTCTCATTTCGGACCTGATCGATCACCTGGACCACGTCGCCTTCCTGAAATCGGTGCTGGGCCAGTATTTGTCCTTTGCGCTGAGCTTGGCCCTTTTCATCCTGGTGGCTCCGTGGATTATGGTACGCCTGTGGCGATGCGAATCGCTCCCGCCCGGCGCGATTCGAGCCGAGCTGGAACAGTTCTGTGCCGAGCAGCGCTTTTCACTCGGCGATTTCAAGATTTGGCCCCTTTTCGGAGGCGAGACGCTCACAGCCGGGATCGTCGGCGTGGCTCCTCCGCTGCGTTACATCCTGATCACACAGGGCCTTTTGGCACTGCTGAACGGCGACGAGCTCAAAGCCGTGATGGCCCATGAGATGGGGCATGCGCGCAGACTGCATCTCCCCTTCTTTCTTCTCTTCTTCCTGGGCTACGCCGCGCTCACCTTCGCTTACGGCGACTTGCTGCTCGCCTTTCTTCTACACCAGGAGTTCTTCCTTCGCTGGGCCTTTGCCGGCGATTCCAGTCACCTCAGCTTGTTTTCCCTGGCCTACAGCCTCCCGGTGCTTCTGGTCTTCCTGCTCTACTTCCGGTTTGTCTTCGGCTTCTTTCTTCGAAACTGCGAGCGCCAGGCCGACCTCTATGCCTTGAAGCTCATCGGACATCCCTTCACGCTCATCAGCTCCCTCGAAAAGATCGCCGTGATGAGCGGTCAAACCCACGACCTGCCCAACTGGCATCACTTCAGCATTCGCGAGCGCGTGACGTTCCTCCTCCAGTGCCACGAACGACCATTCCTGGCCCGTCGGCACAACCAAAAGCTCTATGGAGCCGCCACGGTGGTCGCGTGCTGTCTTGCCCTTCTGATCTGGGGGGGCTGGCAACTGAAGCGGTCGGATCTCGTCCAGAGCTGGTACAAGCAGATCGACATCAAGCGCGCGGAAATTCTGATGCAATTCGCTCCGGACGACCCTCACCTCGCCTCAGCGCTTGGGGGGGCCTTGCTCGAGCTGGGTCGCCACCGCGAAGCGGAGCGCTGGCTGGTCAAGGCATCTGAAGGTCTGCCGGACGATCCGGTGATTCTGAACAATCTCGCCTGGTTTTACGCAACCGCCCCACCTCCCTACTTCCAACCGGAAGCTGCCTTGAAGCTCGCGAAAGAAGCAGCGCAGAAGTCCCCCGAGCCCTATATTCTCGACACGTTGGCAGAAGCCTATTACGTCAATGGACGCTACGAAGAAGCCCTCCACGCCATCGAGCAGGCCCTCGAGAAGAATCCGGAGAAACGGGAGTATTTTCTGGGGCAGAAAGAGAAGATGGAAGACGCGCTGCGGAAGGGAAGGCCCTGATGCTTTCCAGGCGGCACCTCGGTGGAGCCCGCCCTAAGTCAACAGGGGACCTGTCCTCCAGGACAATCAGTGGTCCGCGCTATTTTCCTGCAGCACCCCGAGAAGCCGCCACAACGGCCGGGGTCGCGGGAGGCGAGGAAAAGTCCAGGTTGCGAGTCCGTGAATCCTCAGTGGCCCACTCCACGAATCGCCAGAGGTCATTCCCGAGCGACTTCCCGTCATATTTGAGCTCCCATGCCTTGAGCACGATTTCGCGCACATCGTAGATCGCAAAGGGACGCTTCAGAAGGTCGAGCAGCGTCTGATCCGGAGCCTGGACCAGCAGACCGGCTACATTGCGTCGGGCCTCGTCTTGAGTGATCCCGTATTGATCCAGAGCAAAGAATGAAAGGGTCTCTTCCGAAACGGCAGCGCCGAGCCACCTGGCGATGTTGCCGGCCATCGTCTTAGTTTTTTCTTTGGAAAACAGGCCTTCCGGGATCCTCAATCGACTGAGCAGCTCCTCGAAACCGTATTCGCGTCTGCCGGTGCTTCCCGTAATGAGCCCGCTAACCATTTCGGTGGCGTTTCGTGCGTCCTCGGGATCGAGACGATCGACCAGGCTCAGCAGTTGATTGGCCATTCCGATTCTCGTGCCCCTAACCTTCTCCTTGGAAAGGGCCTCGATGAGCTTCAGGGCGCTCCTGTGAAGGAGCTCTTTATCCATGCGCTCCTTCAGATCCACAAGGCACCCGGCGAGCCAGCTCAACCGGGGACCCTTCGTTTCCTCGCTGATGGCGCGGGCAAATCTCTCATTTACGGCCGCCAGAAGATCACCGTCCATTGATCTCCCCAGCACCGCCAAAACGCGGCACGCAAGCGCCTTGCGGGATTCGTCCTTTTCCCGGTCAATGGCCTCAAGGAGCTTCCTGGCGCTCGCCCCCACAACTTGCGGCCCGACCAGAGCGGCCCACTCCTTCACGCAGTCCTGCCATCCGGGTATTTTATGATCCTCGCTCTGGAGGATGAATCCGATCATGTCGTCGGAAAGCGTTGCAAGGGCTTCCTGGCCGACTCGAGGAGACAAGGTGATGAGAATAAACAGGAGATCGCTCGTGACAATTGAGAGTGCCACTCTGCCCGACTTGATCGCCTCCATGATCGTGAATGAGGCGCGACGAGCGTCCTCGGGATCGATACCGTCCTTGAAAGCTCCAAGTCCCCAGGCCAGAGCCCCCATTTTCATCCAGTCGTGTTCCTTGGCCATGGCCTGGATCAGTATTCCCAAGACCTTTCGAGCCTGCTCCGGGCTCAGTTCCGAAGCCAGGCCGGCAAGAGAGGAAGCGAGGGCTGCGCTCCGAGTGAGGTTATTCTCCCGGAGCAGAGCATCCAGCACCCTTCCGACGATGGCCTGCCGAACATTCGGCTGGGCCGCATGCGCGACGAGGGCGAAGCCCCGTGTCAATCCTGCCAATCGGTCGGGTTGAGTCTCGTTGGCGATTGCTTCGGCGATCCTCTGCGCAACTCTGGCGGTCAGTTCAGCACCCCACTCGTTGATCGATTCCCTCTGGGTATCGCGATTGCGTCTTCTAAAAAACATTCCGGGCATATACGTTTGACCCGACGAGGTGATGGCTCCCGCCAAGCCCTCGACCAACAGGTCAACCTCCCCGGAATCCATGCAGGAGCGGAAATCGACAGCCGAGCCAAACATTTCCGTGGCCAGCAGACGAGAGGCGAAGGCGTGCGCCTGGTCGTCCCTGAGCTTGGGCTTGAGCAGCGTCATGGCCTTGGCAAGCGCTTCCAGGTTGGTTTTCTCCTGTTTCCGTGGCGTGACCTTCAGGAGATGATCCCCCAGGGACTGGGCAGCGGCTTCATCCAGGTGAGGCGCCAGCGGCGGAAAGCCCCTGGAGAGCAGCTCCAGGCTGGAAAAGGTTTCGGCCTTCCGCGCAACAGCCTCCCCCAGAGTCCGCGCCAAGGCCTCGGCATCTCCCGTATCCCCCGGAGCCTCCTCCCACGCATGAAGCGCCAGATACACCACGTGGAGGCCCGGGTCCCTTCTCAGAGCCGGGCGGATGATTTGGCCCCAGAGCCGCTTGCGAAGCTTTCCCGTGGGGTCGAGTCCCAAGCACAGGCGCAGCATCATCGAAAGAAGCCGAAGCCCCCGTTCCGAGTGCCTCTCGTCGGAAAAGGAAAGCTCCACCACCTTCCAACGCACCTGCTCCGGTGCCGCCATCATGGCCTTGGCCTGTTCGGTCTCACCACTCTCGGTGGCCCCACCCTCGAAGACCGAGAAGATCCGTCTCGCTTCCTGCTCGACTTCGTGCCTGCGGACTTCCAGTGACGCTCCCCAGACCGCCAGGAGCAGCAGCGCATACGGAATGAATCGCAAGGTGCTCAGCAGTGCAATTCGCTTGTCCGAACCGTAGCGCGTCCTGCCTGAAAGCCGCCCAAACGCCAGCCAAACCTGCTGCCACGGCGAAAGCAGCGCCTTCCACCGCTGCAAGGGGCCTCGCGCATCCGTCCACCGGTTGGCGGCCTCCCTGAGGAACCATCGCGAGCGGTTGGCAAGACGATCGGCCTCGATCACACCGCGACACAGGAAATCATGGTGAAGCAGCCAAATATCGTCACCTCCGTCCCCGGACGGCCGACGCCGAACGATGCCTTTGCCCTCGAGCTGCTCCAATGCCATCAGCAGTTGACGCCGTCCCAGCCTGTTTTCGTGGGTGCCGCCACCGTCGAGCCATGCCTCTATCTCGGAGGTCTGACGCGGAAGCGTCTTGCCCCGGAGAGGATCAACCAGGCTCAGGAGGATCGTTCTGCCCTGCGCTGCTGTAATGCCTGTGAGGCGAGCCGTCTCGATCAGATTCTGCTCGATGTAGAACCGCTCAAGCCCGACAGCCCCACTCTGACGCTCGTACTCGCGCACTGTGAGTGAAGCCAGGCGGCGCAGCGCCTGAAGGGCTACACTCAGCCGCACAGGGAGAACGGCATCGTCTTCGGTGAGATCGGCGAGGAGACGACCTTTGAGCGTCTGCCAGCCCCTGGCGGGGTGGGCCACAACCGGTCGGTCTTCCGATTCCGGGACGGTGACCTCATCCAGGAGAGGCGCGATGAGGCTCTCGCTCACACGGGGCAGCCGGTAGGTCCGGGCTTGCACGAAGCGAACCGCGTCGAACCCGGCCGCGTTGTCGGTTCGACTGATGAAGAGGCAGTGCAGAGAGCCTCCGTGAAGAAGCCGGGAAATTTCGCCCCAGAACGGGTTGATCGCCCTGAGCTTATCCGCGTTGATCCAGGTGGAGCCCTGATCCCCTTCCCGGAAGCGGCTGCGGAAGGAGCTTTGGTAGTCATCCAGCTGGTCAAAAATGAGGAGTGGGATGCGGCCAAGCCGCGAACCGATCTGACCGAGAAGCGCAAAGAGAGCCGTTGACGGCAGAGGGCACGCCAGACCAAGCATGCTACGGTCGTTTTCAGACAACGACCGCCAGAGCTCGCCGCAAAGCAGAGCGGGAAGCCGTGCCTCCCAGTCGGCTCCCGAGAGATCGATATAGACGGGGTGCAAACGTGCACGAAGGCGGCATTCGTCAATGAGCCCAGCCCGGACCAGAGCGGTCTTGCCCGCTCCCGACTCCCCTTCCAGGAAGACCAGGGGTTGCCGTTCACAGAGATCCGACAGTTCGTGAATCTCCTCCTCTCGGCCCTTGAGGTGCCGCCTTTCATCCGGTCGAATCACAAACCGATCGGGCTGCAGCAGGCGCGATCCAGGAGCCATCAGGGCTTTGCAGAGCATCCACAGCCCGACGAACAGAAGAAAAAGGAAGGCTCCCAGCCAAACCGGCTTTGGGATGAAAGCGGGGAGCTTATCCAGGAAGGTAAAGACCGCTGCGATCAGGTTGAGGACTGAGATGACAAACCCGATGAGCGCCTTTATCCTATCAGCCGGAGCAAGACCTTTTTCCATGGCTGCCATCCCTTGCCGCGAAGCAAAACGAGAGGGTGTTCCAAGCCCCTATCAAAATCCTGCGGGAGGCACTGGGCCGTCTGTATTCGAGCGGGGCTCATCGAAAATCGAGGTTGCGGGTCCTCGGATTCCAGGTGGCCCACTCCACAAACAGCCACAGGTTGTTCTCAAAGCTCCCCCCGTATTTCCGCTCAAAGGCCTTGAGTCCGATCTCGCGCATGGAATCGATGACGAAGGGCTCCTTGAGCACGTTCAGCAGAGCCTGATCGGGTGCGTGGCGAAGGAATTCGACGGTTGCGGGGCCGTCCGGAGGGTTCATCTTGCCGCGCGAGCCTACTTCTGCGAGCCGGCGGGCGGCTTCTTCCGCCCATCGCCTGACGTCTTCGTCGGGCGCTTTTCGCCAGAGCGGCTCGGCAGCATCCCAAATGCCTAGAAGACTCCACGCATCGTCTGCCTTCATGGAAAACGCTGCCAGCAATGACAGGATGCTTTGAATCTGCTCCGGCGCCAAGGCATCAGCAAGTCTCGCAAGCCTCGCAATCGTTGCACTATGAATTGTGGAGGGGGGGTGACGCTCGACAGAAAGCCGCTTCATGATAAGGTCCGCCCCCTGACGGGCAAGCTCCTCGCTTTTTCGCAGCTCCAGATCATCGAAAAGCGGGGCCAGCACAAAGACACTGAAAGCGCCATCGGCTTCTGCCATCAACTGGAGCACCCGCTCGCGCGCTCGCCGAATCTGGTCAGGATCCTCCGCCATTCCGCAGGATCGGGCGATCGCGCACAAAAACGAGATCCGCTCCCGATCCGTTTCCTCCTCGATTTCCTGAACAGCACGTGCAACGTGAGCCTGTGCCTCCTCCTTGTCGAGGTATTGCGCAAGATCCATCAGCGTCTTGACAGGCAAGGACAAGTCCCACACATCCTCATAGCGCTCGAGTACGGAAAACACCTTTTCGGAGACGGTGCGCCGTTGCGCCTGCTCAAGCCCGGCTGCGAACGCTGCAAGACTTTGCAGGCAATCACTGACGGCGGTATCTCCGGCTGATCCCTTTCGACCAAGCCCGGCTTCCAGCTCCTTCACGTGCGTCCGGCATGCCCGCAGAGCCTCTCCCTGATCCAGCCAGGCCGAAAAACCCCTCAAGCCCTCTCCAAGCTCCAGGAGGCGCTCCGTATTTCTCTCCTTTTCCATGGCTTGGAGGATCACACCCACGGCACGACGTCCCTGCGCCGCGTCGATGATCGCCGCATGATCCCTGAGAGACAGCGAAAGTGCCCCCAGCGCAGCAGCATCCTCCTCGTGCTCCATCGTCTCGATCGCCTTCTCGACTGCCCGTTTCTGCTGATGCGGGTCGGCCTGCTCGCTGGCGAGCGTCAGAGCTTCCATGAGACCCGCAAGCGGAATTGCTTTCGACGTATGGCCGATGGCAGCCTCGAGCTGCCGTGCAACGGACCGTCTGTCTTCCGGGTCAACCCGCTCAAGAAGGCGCTTCAAACCGTGGTAGCAGTTGCGATCCCCGAGCCGCTTTCTGGCTTCCAGGCCGTTCACAAACTTTTCAACCAGGTCGAGCACAGTCTGACGATCCAGATGAACCGAAAGCCTTGCGATCGTGTCGATCCAATCGTGACCCAGTCGGGACTCTTCCTCCACCGCCGCTCTCACGACGAAGTCGGCGGCACGTCGGGCCTGGTCTGGGGAGAGATAAGCCGCAGTGAGTTTGAACCCTTCTGAGAGGTGGGCAATACCGCTCACGGTCTTCTTACTCTCCCACTCCTTCAGGAAGAAGTCACCGAGCTTTCGGCCCTGCTCTGGGCCCAGATTCGAAGCCATGGCCTCAAGGGCAGTCAGGATTCGGCCCGAATCATAATAGTCGTCGCGTCGCGGCTCTTGTTCAAGGTCCTTCATGAGTCCCTCGACCAATATCGGGAGGTCGGATTTCTCTCCCGGCCCTTCGCGCCATCCCGTGGCCGCAAGGAGCAGCGTTTTGGAGCTCGGGCTCCTGGCCAGAGCCGGCCGGACGATCTGGCGCCAGTAACGTTTTCGCAAATCACCGGTGGGATCCAGCCGCAGACAGCCGTGGATGAGAATCGGGATTCGATCCAGGGACTTTCCCGCATTCTCCTCGTTTTTGAAGGCGAGCTTAAGCACTTTCCAGCGCACTCTTTCGGATGAGACCGCCATCTCGTGGACCTGAGCATCCTGGCTGATCCCCGCGAAAATCTGGTCCGCCCTGTAGCCGTCCCGCCGGACGTCCACCAGGGTGGAGGCCAGCCAGGCCCCCAGGAAAAGCAGGGCCGGCGGAGCAAACCGGAGCGTGCTCACGATGGCGAAGGAGCGGTGCTCCCCGTAGCGGAGCGCGCCCGTCAGCCGCTTGGCGGCAAACCGGACCTGCTCCCATGGAGAAAGGAGAGCCTTCCAACGGCGCAGGGCTCCGGAGGTTTGGCCGTACTGGCGGGCCCGCTCCCGGATGAGTGACTGCCAGCGATTCGCACGCCGATCAGCGGCGAGAACGCCACGGCACAGGTAATCGTGGTGCAGCAGCCACCCGTCTTCGTCCACGCCTTCCGCTGGCCGGCGCCGAATGATGGAGCGCTCCTCCAGATGATCGAGCGCCCTTCGTAGAGGCTGGGCAAGTGCCGTCCAGGAAGCCTCATCCCCTGACCCCAGCAGGGTCACGAGCTGTGAGGTCGAAAGCTGGACGGTCTTCCCCCTGACCGGATCGACGAGGCTGAGCAGGAGTCTCCGGACCCCATCCGCCGGAAGCCCCGAATCCCTGGAGCTCTCGGTGGTATGGCGCTCGATGTGAATCCGCTCGAGACCCTCGCTGCCTCCACGCCGCTCGTATTCCCCGACGGTGAGGGCCGGAAGGCGACGCAGAGCCTGCAGGGCGACGCTCAGCTGGGCGGGGAGGATGAACCCATCCCGTTCGAGGTCGCGGAGCAGCCGTTTCTTGAGCTGTTCCCAACCCCGCTCCGGGTGAGACACGACGGGACGATCCCCTGATTGGGCGAAAGTGATGTTATCGAGAAGCGGCGCGATCAGGTTGCGGTTGATCCGGTCCAGGCGGAAGGTTTTCGGCTGCGCGAAGCGGACCGTGTCGAGCCCCGCAGCACTGTCCGTCCGGGTGACGAAAAGGCAGTGGAGCCTTTCGCTCTCAAGCATTCCAGCCAGGTCACGCCAGAAGGCGCTCTCATGGAGGAGCGTTCCCTTCGTGATCCAAATGCTCGCCTGCCGACCTTCCCGAAAACGGTTGCGATGGACACTCTGATAGTCATCGAACTGGTCGAAGATGAGAAGCGG